>JAEZFD010000040.1 GCA_023417655.1 Planctomycetota bacterium
CTGCAGGCAACGCTCGAGAATCCGGCGATCGACCTCGATAAACGGCACAGTCTGACCTTCATGAAATGCTGGAAGTCATTTCCGGAAGGGAATTTCTCCCCTCCCGCATCCCCGGAATCCGGTCCACGCGTCGTTCCGTCTCATCGTCACTCTTACAGTGTATGACGCATGACTGAGTCGAACAACGGGGAAGTTTTCGCCTCGGATCAGCGATTTTCAAAAAAATGGAGGCAACTTCCGATGTATTCGCCTGATCGTCAGCATTGACTCAGCCGTTCAACCCTCCCCATAATCCCGCCATGGCCTGAGGGTTGCACAAGCTCTGCCTTTGGCACTGTGGGGTTACCCCACGGGAGAATCGTTGTTCCGCATTCGGCGGGAGAATGTTGGGGCAATGCGGATGCGCATTGCACCAACATACGCTACAGGATCCGTTGTGCAGCCCTCGGGCCAATTTGACTGCCGATTGCTTCCGAATTCCGCTTTCAGGCCTCCCACTTCGAATCGACACCCCTGCAGGACCAATAACACCAACATGGGATTGATCGATTTCGTACTTCGCCTGCTCGGAATTTCCCGCAAGCCCGCTCCTGCGGAATCCGGCGAGAGAGAAGTCTCTTCGACTGCGAATGAGGCTCCTTTCGAGAGTGTTCTGACTGCAGAGCCCGCTGTTCCCGCTTCACCCCCGCCTGCTCCTGCCGATACTTCGACCGTCGCCCGGCCGAGTACCCGAGCAGAGAATCGTGCCTCAAAGCTGAAGCCGTTCGCTCCTGAGACCTATCAGTCGAGCCTCGTCCGGACCAACCCTCTACGGGAAGTCTCTCAGGGAAAGCCGTATCAGTTTGCCTGGTTCGGCGACAAACGTGGCCAGTACCGGGATCTGTCACTCGACTGTGACCAGCGGTGGCTCGACTATTTCGGATTGCCTGTTCTGAAGACGCCGCAGGATATCGCGGACTGGCTGCAGGTGCCGATCGGGAAACTCGCCTGGATGACCCATCGGACTGTTCGGGGACAACGGGCAGAGTCAGAACAGAAGAGTCACTACACTTATCACTGGATTCCTAAGAAGACGGGCGGTTATCGGCTCATTGAAGCACCCAAGTCGGAGCTGAAAGAGATTCAGACCCGAATTCTCCGGGAACTGCTGAGTCTGGTGCCCCCACATCGCGCCGCACATGGCTTCGTCGCCGGTCATTCGATTCTCACAAATGCCGAGCCGCATGTCGGTCAGCGACTGGTGCTGAAGTTCGATCTGGAGAACTTCTATACCAACATCCGCTACTCGCGTGTGGTCGCAATTTTCCGCAGCGTTGGCTATAGCCGCGAAGTCGCTCTCTGGCTTGCCCGACTGACGACCAACTCGATTCCCTGGGATTTGAAGTCGCCGCTGAAAAGCTGGGAACTGCAACCTTATTCATCCCGCCATCTGCCGCAAGGGGCGCCGACCTCCCCTGCTCTCGCCAATCTGTCAGCATTCGGGCTCGATGTGCGACTGACAGGTCTGGCCGAGGCCTATGAACTGGAATACACGCGGTATGCCGATGACCTGACCTTCTCGGGGCCGGGCGTGGTCATTCCGGCGCTGCCCGAGGTCATTCCGCTGATTGAACGCATCATTCGCAACGAAAGATTCCGTTCTCGCGGCAGAAAGCGACGCGTCCTGCGCGACAGCAGCCGTCAGTCGGTGACTGGAGTTGTCGTCAACGAGAAGCTGAATGTCTCCCGGAAGGAGTTTGATCAGCTGAAGGCGATCCTTCATAACTGCCGAAAGCTCGGTCCATCCACCCAGAAGCGGGATCTCACTTGTGACCTTCAGTCGCACCTGCTCGGTCGGATTTCTCACGTCCAGCAGTTGAATCCGGAACGCGGCGCGAAGCTGCGACGAATCTACGACGAGGTCAACTGGACGAAGTGATCTTCATTAAGATTGCCGCGACCAGATCATTCGTCTCGCATTGATCCCAGACCTGATGCGGATGTCGGTTTAGTAGCGTGCGAGTTCACCGGTCGAAGTGCCGGGCTTCACGATGCTGACAATTCTCTGAGCCTCGCTGAGCATCATGGAAAGCTCACTGCCGATCGCCATGATCTGCCATCCCTGTTCGACGAACTGTGTCACATCGTTCGTCGTCCGGACATGGATCCCGACGGGGGTTCCGGTTTTCTGGCCTGCGGCGAGAATGCGATTCAGCATCGCCTGAAATTCTTCCGGACTTGGGTCTCGGCCGTCTGCGGAACGCATCTGGGCACGCAGGTCGTTTGGGCCTACGAAGATCCCATCCACGCCGGGAAGACTGTAGATCTCTTCAGCGTTGTCGACACCTTCCGGGGATTCGGTTTGAAGGATCACAAGAATTTCATTGTTTGCTTCCCGGTAGTAATCTGGCGCAGTCGTTCCGAAATTAATCGCGTGATGCGCTCCGCCGACGGAACGGGTTCCCTGCGGAGGGAACTTCGCGGCCTCGATACATTTCCGAGCCTGTTCAACGGTGTTCACCATCGGGCAGATGATCCCGTGGGCACCTGCGTCAAGAGCCCTTTTAATGTGATCATGTGTGCCGTCTGGGACGCGAGCGAGTGGCACACAGCCGGTCTCGGAAATCGTCGCCAGCAATTGAGCCGCCCGATGCCAGTCGGTGGGGGTGTGTTCGAGATCGACGGTCAGAAAGTCGAAGCCTGCCCGGGCCATGAAACGCGTTGCGAAAAAATCTCCAATCGAGAGCCATGTCCCAATCTGAGGGCGTCCGGCTTTCAACGCCTCCTTCATCGAATTCTTCTTCATCAGGAAATGACTTTACTGGAGGGGGCGGTCAGACGGCACGATTTCGCGAGAACGGTGTCGCAAGAACGGTTTCTCAAAAGAAACCGATGAGCGGGCTTTCACTCGTCAGGATATCGTGACGTCAGGCGCATCTGTCAAGGCGTGGCGATGTTGTCTGTGACAGATCGAATCGATCCGTCTGCCGAGATGTTTGGGCTTCGAGTCTGAATGAATCCACCCGTCTTAACAGGCGGCGGGTCTTCGAAAAGGCTGGTGAATGCCGATCGGGACGGTTAGTATGAACCCGCGCTCACTGATGTCACGAGAAATGAAACAGGTTCCTCAACCGGAATTGGTCCCCATGCTTCATTGTCGAATCACAGCACTTTGTCTGGTGGGTCTACTAGGCTGGACGTCCGCTCTCTCTGCCGAGACTCCGGTCCCTCCTGAAAACTTCTCGCTGCTGTTTAATGGCGTCGATCTCACGGGATGGCATGGACACAATCCTCATGCAACCGCAAAGCTGAAGGATGAGAAGCTCGAAGCTGAACTGCAAAAGCAGCGCGAGGTCTTTGCTTCCCACTGGAAGGTTGAGAACGGCGAACTCGTTAATGACGGAACTGGGCCGTATGCGACAACTGATAAAGACTATGGAAACATCGAGCTGTTGATCGAATACAAAACCGTGCCGAAAGCGGACAGCGGGATCTATTTGCGTGGCCTGCCACAGGTCCAGATCTGGGACTGGAATCAGGTCTATGATCCCAAGAAGCCGGACCGCAGCCCTCACCTCGGCTCGGGGGGACTCTTTAACAACACCCCAAAAACACCGGGACGCGATCCGCTCGTTCTGGCTGACAAGCCATTCGGAGAATGGAATTCATTCCGGATCCGTCAGGTGGATGATCGCACCTGGGTCTGGCTGAACGACAAGCTGGTCGTCGACGGGGCGGTCATGGAAAACTATGAAGATCGCAAGACGAAACTGCCTGCAAAAGGCCCGATCCGTCTGCAGACACATGGTGGAGAAATCCGCTGGCGCAACATCTTTATCCGGGAAATCGGAGACGAAGAAGCCAAAAAGCTGCTCGCTGAAGTGAAGAGCTGAACCACTCTGCGGATATGCCGGGCGCTGCCGGTAGGTGAGAGGTTGTTGATCCGTCGGCGGGAAGTGTCTAGAATCAAATCACTTCCCGCCAGAATCAGCGTCCCCCTGCTGACTTCCGAATTCAGAATGTGATTCTGCAACACGCGGATTCACGTTCTCCTGCCCACCGGTGAAACTGCATGAGATGGTCAATCACACTCCTGTTGATTGCGCTCGTGATTCCGAGTGGAAGGCTCCTCGCTGACGACCACGGGAAAACTGCTGCGGATTCCGGGAAGACGGCTGCCTCGAAGAAAACAGCGAGTGCGGCCGCAGCTCCGCTTCTCCCTGAGTCAGCGACCGTCTATCAGGATTCGATTCTCCCTATTCTGAAGAAGTACTGCGGCGACTGTCATCAGCCTTCTCCAGAGCATGATGCGTTTGCGTTTCTGAAAGCCCGAACGCCTGATGAAGTGGCGTCAGATCGAAGCCTTTGGAAAAGCGTTGCCGAGCAACTGCGAAACCGGACGATGCCTCCGGCTGATTCTCCGCAGCCTGACGAACTCGATCGGCTGCGGATCGCTGAATGGATCGACTCCACAATGCGGACGACCGCCTGTCGACTGGGCGAGTTCGCCGGTCATGTCACCACCCGCAGACTGAATCGGGTTGAATACGACAATACAATGGCCGATCTCCTCGGCGTACGACTGGAACTCTCGGAACACTTCCCGGTCGATGGTTCCGGGGGCGAAGGGTTCAACAACAACGGCGAGACCTTGTTCCTTCCGCCGATTCTGATGGAGCGGTATCTCGAGGCCGCCAGTCACGCGCTTAACGTCGCCGTTCTCACCACTCCTTTCCAGAAGACATTCGCGGCCGGTGAACTGCTGCCGCCCGTCTCGGGTGACAACGCAAAAGACCCTCGTGCCATTCGCGGGAAGGATGAACTCACCGCTTATATGACGACTTATCTCGATGGGGAATATCTCATCGAGACGAAGCTCGTCCGTCCTTCAAGCGGGGAGTCCGCAGGGGCACTTCGCGTTGACGGCATCGCCGCAGACCGGATCAGCGTAGCGGCCGGCGAAGGGGAAACGCAGGTTGTGATCAAGTCACAGCTGCGACTGACTCGCGGCACTCATGCCATTTCCCTCAAAGCGGACGCCAACTCAGAGCTAAATGTGGTAAGTCTGTCGGTGAAAGAAGTCCGTGCGGCTCCGAACGACCAGCAGAAGGCCAACCATCTCAAGCTCACCGGAGTTCAGCCCGGCACGGTCCCTGCAGATCATCGCAAGACCGCTCTCGATGCCGTCTCTCGTCTCATGCGGAAGGCGTATCGCAGACCTGTTCCGACAGAAGACATCGATCGGGTAATGCGCCTTTATGACAAGGCCACTGAGCGGGATGATCCATTTGAAGAGCGGCTGAAGCTCGCCTTCAAAGCCGTTCTCGTGTCCCCTCATTTTCTGTTTCGGACCGAGGCAGAGCCTGCTTCTGTTCAACTGGAAGCGATCTCCGATCATGAACTCGCCTCCCGGCTCTCCTATTTTCTTTGGAGCACGATGCCCGATGATGAACTGAGCCGGCTCGCCGACGCAGGACAACTCCACCAAACGGACGTCCTGCTTGCTCAGACCGAGCGAATGCTAAACGATCCCCGTTCAGAACATTTTGCCGAGCAGTTCATGGGGCAATGGTTGGGAACACATGAAGTCGGAGGCCGAGTTGCCCCGGAAGTCACCATCTTCGGCGAGTTTTTCAATGCCGACATGCTCATCGATTTCCGTGATGAGCCGATGTATTTCTTCAAGCATCTGCTGCAAAACAATTTGAGCCTGCTGGACCTGCTTGACGCAGATTACGCAGTGCTGAACCGCCGCTTGAAAGAGCACTATGGGTATCTTGAGCGGAAGGGGAAGCTCGAGAAGACCCGATCGACTCCGCGACGCGGAACCGGCGGCGAGTTTGAATTCTTCAAGCTCCCGGACGATCAACGGGGCGGCGTCCTGGGAATGTCAGGAGTACTCCTGCTGACATCTTATCCCGATCGCACTAGTCCTGTTCTGCGGGGAGGCTGGATCCTCGAGACACTGCTGGGAATTAAAGTTCCCTCTCCTCCCCCGGATATCCCTGTGCTGAAACGCAACTCGAAAACGAAGCGTTCTGTCAGAGAACAACTGGCTGAGCACCGCAAGAACCCCGCCTGCGCCGCCTGTCACAATCTGATGGATCCACTCGGCTTTGCGCTGGAGAATTACGACGTGATCGGCCGATGGCGTGAGAAGGATCACGATCAACAGATTGACGCATCGGCTGTGCTCCCGACAGGCGAGTCCTTTACCGGTCCCCGCGAACTTCGTCAGGTTCTGCTTGCCCGAAAGTCGGATTTCATTCGACATCTTACTCGAAAGATGTTGGGATATGCCTTGGGGCGGTCGTTGCATGATGGCGACGATTGCACAGTTCAGCAGATCGCTGATCGCGTTGCAGGCGATGATTATCACGTCCGGACGCTTGTTCGGGAAATCGTGACCAGCGTGCCGTTCCGCATGCGACAGCAGATGCCGGATGCTCAGAAGTGACCGGCTCATCCTTGAAAATGAATCGTTGGAGACAGCGACATGAATGTGATTCTCGATAAACGGTTGTCGCGTCGGACCCTGCTGCGAGGAGTGGGAGCAGCGCTTGCCCTCCCTTGGCTCGAAGCAATGGCGCCGACCCTGCGGGCGTCGGAGTCGCTGGCAAAGCCGCCGTTGCGGTCAGCATTCATGTTCATGCCGAATGGTGTGATTCCGGCGAAGTGGACGCCCGCCGGCGACGGAGAAGAATTCGAGCTGACTCCGATTCTATCGCCGCTGGCGAACGTCAAGAACGACTTCCTGTTGCTCGAGAATCTCTGGAACAAGAACGCGGTCGGTCGGAATGGTCACTGGCCGAAGATTCCAGCTTATCTGTCCGGTGGCTTCGTCGTGCGGACCGCTGGACGGGATCTCGATATCGGCGGCGTCACCGTCGATCAGGTGCTGGCGTCCGAGTTCGGCAGTCAGACCCCCCTCCCCTCTTTGGAACTGGGAGTCGACGAGGCTTATACGGGAGTCGATAACGTCGGGGGTGGGTTCACCAGAATTTACGGGTCCCATATCGCTTGGCGCGATCCGAACACTCCGGTCTCGAAAGAGATTATCCCGCGGCTCGCATTCGATCGGTTATTCCGCACAGGTCCAGCGGCTCCGCCGATCTCCGGGTTCACGACCAAACAGCCCGCCGTCGTGAAATCACTTGCTGGAGACGATACCAGCGTCCTGGATCTGGTGATGGAAGATGCGAAGTCGTTGAAGAACAAAGTCGGAACTCAGGATCGCCTGAAACTCGATGAGTATCTGGAGTCGGTCCGTTCGATTGAGCAGCGAATCGAAAGTTCGCTTCGACCGCAGAAACGCTGGATTAATCAGGGGCGTTTTGAAGTGTTGCGTCCGGGACCTGGGATTCCACGGAGCCATGAAGAACATGTCCGCTTGATGCTCGACATCATGGTGCTGGCCTTCTGGACCGACTCGACCCGGGTTTCGACCTTCATGTTCGGTAACGCCCAGACAGGGCGCAATTTCTCGTTCATCGATGGGGTCTCCGGCACCAGCTATCACGGTCTTTCACATCACCGGAATGAAGAACCGTTGATGGCACAGTGTGAGAAGATTGCGACCTGGCATGTCGCTCAGATGGCGTACATGCTGGAGAAGATGAAATCGCTAGATGAAGGGGGCCAGTCGCTGCTCGACAATTCACAGGTCCTGTTTGGCACGACCATCCGCGACGGCAACTCTCACGATCCCCATAACCTGCCGCTATTTCTCGCAGGGGGCGGGGCTGGCACGTTGCGTCCAGGGCGTCGACTCCGCTTTGAGAAAGACACCCCTCTTTGCAATCTGTATCTGACTCTGCTTCGCAACCAGGGCGTTCAGCGGGAGTCATTCGGCGACAGCACAGGAACTCTGCAGGGGCTGAGCTGAGTCGGGTCGAAGGCTACGTTCACTGAGGATGCACAAGCGCGCCTAGTAAATGCGAAGGCGTCCGAGGTATCTGCGACCAGTCTGAAAAGATGAGTCCTGAGGGGATGAATCTCAAGGACACTTGAAGAATTGGCAATCGCAAATCGACTTTGTAAGGGAAAAGAAGCAGGCCGCCGCTGGGTTCCAGCGGCGGCCTGCTTTTGCTTTGTTCATCGACTCACGAATGAAGGCCGGCGGAAGACTGGCTTCAGCTCAAGCCCCGGAGATGACCACGGCGCTTGCTTGCCCGAGTCGGGTAAAGTTCACATTCAGGAAGGTCTTGTTCTGGGTCGGCAGCGGTGCATTCTGCACAATGTTGATCCCCAGTTCCTGGTCTGGTTCCTTGCAATTGAAGGTGACCGGGACAGATCCGGCCATATTCAGATTGAGAAGAGAGCCAACCAGTTCAATAAACCCGCCGGCGGCTCCCGAATTTCCAAGGACCCCCTTCAGAGAGGTCACTGGAACACTTTGTTCACCAAAGAGCTGTCGCAGAGCGGCCGCTTCACTACGGTCGGCATCCGGAGAGGCCAACCCGTGAGCGTTGACATGACCAATGTCCTCTGGCTTCAGGTTGGCGCGACGGAGCGCTCCACGTGCGGCATTCAGCACGGCCTGGGTAATGTCTGCTTCACCGGTCGGGGACGCGACGCAAGAAGAGCTACCACCGAGCAGGTAACCATAGATGGTTGCTCCCCGCTGCTTAGCATGTTCTTCTTCTTCGAGGAGGATACAGGCGGCCCCTTCCGAGGCGACCTGACCATTCCGTCGGGTGTCGAATGGTTTGCAGCTGTTTTCTGGCTCCGCTTCATCGAACCCGAGCGGATCCGTGAGTCGGGCGTGAATGGCGCGGACCGGGTGAATTCGAGTCCCGGTTCCTCCGACAAGCATCATGTCGGCGGCACCGCGTTCCATGATATTGAGGGCTTCAGTCAACGCGACGCCGGGAGAGGCTTCGTCCAGGGTGACCGAGTTGTTTGGTCCGCGGGCGTCTGTGAAGATTGCGATGTGGCAGGCGGGCATGTTGGGGAGGTATTTCAACATCCACAACGGTTCCATCTTCCCCATGCCGTCTGTTCCCCAGCGGCGGAACTGAAAGACTCCGACATCGTCTTTGCAGGCGATCGCCGGATCGATCATCGTATCCGGAGGGAAGAACATCAGGTTGGCGCCATAGAGCACGCCAATTCTCTGGTGGTCGACAGTATTCAGGTCAAGTCCTGAGTCGGCCAGACACTGCAGTGCGGCAGCAGTTCCCAGCTGAGTCTCGCGCGACATCAATTTGATGCTCTTACGCTGAGATTTCAGGAAGTCCTTCTTGGCTGATTCCTCGGTAAAACCACGAACTTCACCACCGATGCTACCCGGTGTGGCGGCATTTCGGTGAAGTTCTGTCGGGCCAATTCCGGATCGACCAGCCTGGAGGTTCTCCCAGAACTGTTCTTTGCCGATGCCGATCGGTGAAAAGACCCCGATACCGGTAATCGCGATTCTACGCTTCTGTTCTGATGACGTCATTTTACAAAATTGGGGCTACGGGCTGCAGACGAAACCCTGGCAATTCTTGCCTTCACGATGTCGCTGCGTCGATCGGCTCTCACAACGAATCATTCCTAATGGAATGATTCGTTGCTGCTGCCAACAGACCATTCTTCTTGAAAGTCAATCCCATTCGCGAGGGTGGCGAACACTTCCGACATGACGGTCAGGCCGCATCTTGAATCCGGGAATGGCAGTGAATCCCGGATTCGGAAAACGGATGCGGATACCACTCTCTATTGGTTGTCGGCTTTTCAGCCGATCCCCGAATAGCCACACCTTTAATTACCTTCTTCCCGTATGGGCCGGGTGTCATATTCTGACGAGATTTGCCAACCCTGCAAAGGCCGATCAGGACCGTCCCGCTTCACGAAGTCGCGGATCGGTAGCGTCCTGAAGTCCTTCTCCGATCAGGTTATACGCCAAAACCGTCAAAAATACTCCCATCCCAGGAAAGAGAATCAGCCACCAATTGTGATAATTTGCCTGACCTGAACGTAAGAGTTGACCCCAACTCGGGTTCGGCGGTGGAGGCCCAAAGCCGATGTAACTGAGAGCGGTTTCCACGAGGATTGCTCCTGCGATTCCAAATGTAATCGGCACAAGCACCGGGGCCAAGGCATTTGGCAAAAGGTAGCGGAAAATGATCCTTCCTGAGCCTGCTCCCAGCACCTTGGCGGCGGAAATGTACTCCATTTGTTTGAGTTTCATGAATTCCCCTCGCGTCAGTCGGGCAATTCCGGTCCAGCCTGTCAGGCCGATCACCGCCATCAGGTGAGTAATGTTGGGAACCTCTACGAGTGACACCAGCGCAAGGATCAGAATCAGCGTCGGGACGCACATGACGACTTCGATCAGGCGGCTGAGCAGAATGTCGATCCAGCCTCCGAAATATCCCGCCAGCCCTCCCAATGTGATGCCGATCGCAGCAGCGATTCCCATCGAGACGAAGCCGACGAGCAATGCGGTTCGGGTTCCATGGACCATCTGTGCGAAAACGTCATAGCTGCGAGAATCCGTGCCGAACCAGTTCAGCCGGCTCGGCGGACCGCTCTGAGGATTGGCGGGACGCCCGGGAAATTCTCCTTCAGCGACAGAGCGTTCCGGATCGTTGTAGTTCAGCGGCCAAATGGCCCAACTGTCGGGATCAGTCTCTTTCAGAGTCACGGGATACCGCTTAAAGAAGGGCGCTCCGGAGAATTTTGCTTCAAATCGAGGGTAGAAGTACCCCAAGCAGGGAAAATAGATCTCCCCCTGATATTTGCAGATGATCGGTTTGGTCCCGACGATGACGGGAGAGAGGACCGCCACGACGGCAAGAAAGGTGACGAGTCCCAGCGCCAGCATGGAGAGCCGCCGTCGACGGAACCGTCCCCAAGACTCTGTCCAGAATCCGGGAGAAGGGGCATCGTTCTTCACTGGGGCTGCCGGTGTATTCATTCGACTCGGGATACTCTGGATGAAAACCGTGGGGCTGATTTACGAAGGCGGTGTCACGAGCTCGGGGGAAGTCGTTATCAATCGTCGAGCCGAATTCGCGGATCAACGATCGCATACAGGATGTCGGCCAGTAATTGTGCGGCGAGCGTGATCACTGCAAACATCAGAGTCAGACCCATGATGGTGGGGTAATCTCTTTCCTGAATGGATTCGAACATCTGGCGTCCCATGCCGGGCCAGGTGAAAATCTGTTCGACAATGATCGAACCACTGAGGAGTGCCGGGAGCATCAATCCCAGCTGCGTGACCAGGGGGATCAGCGTGTTTCGGAAAGCATGTGTCCAGATCACGCTGACGGGACTAAGCCCTTTCGCGCGAGCGGTGCGGATGTAATCCTGTCGCAGAACCTCCTGCATATTCGCGCGAATGAACCGGGCGTCATAGGCCAATCCGCCGTATGTGAAGACCGTGATGGGCATCAGGATGTGTAAAAATAGATCCCAGGTTTTTCCCATCAGGCTCAGCTGTTCAAAGTTGTCGCTCGTCATTCCATACAGCGGAAGCAGTTTCCAGTGGACGGCAAACAACAGCTGAAGAAACAGCGCTGCGACGAAGGATGGGAACGAGTAAAGCATGTACAGGATCGTACTGAGAACCCGTTCATCCGGACGGCCATCTCTGGCACTGCAATACAGTCCGAGGGGAATCGACAGCAGATAGCTCAGGATCATCGCCGGTACTGACAGCAGAAGGGTCGGACCGATTCTGTCGCCAATGATCTTCGTGACGGGTTGCTTCCGTGAGAACGAATTTCCAAGGTCGCCCTGGAAGACGTTCTGCATCCACTGCACGTAGGCGAGTGGCCACGGCTTGTCGAGGCCATAGGCGGCTTCAAGCTCTTTGATCCGCTTCGGGGTCATCTGCTTGGACGGATCTGTTTCCGCCATGTTGACCGTCAGCGGAGTGCCAGGCATGTTCCGTATCAAGGCAAAGATCACGAATGTGATCAGAAAGAGCGTCATTGCCCCAATTGCCAGGCGTCGAATCAGATACGTCAGCATGTCACGCTCATCTGGTCTCCCTGCCCGCCGAGCGTTGGGCTTCGACGGGGATTATGGAGAATGGTCGACTGGAACTCTGAAATCCTTCTCAGGAGACTCACTGCATTTCCGGGCTCGCCGATACGGCTCTATTGACTCGACGGATGGCGCTTCAGGTGTGAACCGTCTCGGCTTCCATTAAATCAATTCGCGAGGCCGCATTGGAAGATCGGAGGGGCTGAGCGGGATCAGCCCCTGCTATCGATGCCAACCTTATGGGGTTGCCACTGACCAGATCGAACCGAAGCCGGGGCTGTAGTGGTACGGCCCTCGTGGGGAGAACATGTATCCCCGCAGCTTCTTGTTGAACGCATAGAACGAACTGCGGTAGTACAGCCATGTGTAAGGCTGTTCTTCCCACAGAATTTCATCAATCTCTCGATAGATCTCGGCCCGTTTTTCCTGCTTCATTTCCTTCAGTGCTTTGGCGAACAGTTCGTCCACTTTGGCATTGGAGAAGTTGGTGTAGTTGCGGCTTTCACCGGTCTTCCACAGGTTTTCAGTGGTGGAAGGGTCGGTCCCTGTTCCCCAGCCGCCGAACATGGCCTGGAACTTTCGATCCTGAGCGAGCTGCTGCATCACGGTGAATTCTGTCGGCTTCACGTTACATACGATTCCGATCTGACTCAGGCTTTCCCGCAACGACGAGCAGATGTCAACACGCGACTGATCGTTGGAGCACATGATGCTGAACTCGAATTTCACCTTCGATCCGTTGATCGTCTTGTCCAGAACTCCGTCGCCGTCGGTATCCGCCCAGCCGGCCTCTTTCAGCAGTTCCTGAGCTTTCTGCAGGTCCTGCTTGTATGGTGTGCGTGGCTTCAGCGGCGCGGCCCAATTGCCTTCCGGGAATTCGCCGGTCGCTTGCTCATACAGACCGTAACAGAGCTTGTTGAGAATCTGGTCGTAGTTGACTGCGTAAGACATTGCCTTCCGGACGCGAACGTCACTGAAGTATGGAGTCTTGATGTTCCAGCCGAAGTAGAAGTAGACCCACTCGACTCCGCGAACCTTGGTGTTCAGTCGGTAGAATTTGTCGTCTCCGGTCTGCTCGACCCATTCGCGTGGCTGGAGGGCCATCTCATTGAGCAGTCCGTCGTTCAGAGCGAGTCGGGCCGTGTTGCGGTCTTCCATCACGCGGAAGCGGATCAGCCGGTAGTACGGCTTTTCACGAATCTGTTTGCCATCTTTCATGTACCAGTCTTCGCGCCGCTCCAGCACAATCTCCTGACCTTTAGCGCGACGCAGAATTTTGTACTGACCGCCGACGACAGGATTCTGTTCCTGCTTCTGGTGATAGCTCGTTGTCACCAGAGAGGCATCTTCTTTGACCGACTTTTCATAGATGTGCTTTGGAATAATTGGGAAGTTACAGTTCCAGACGTTCGTCGCCAGTGCTTCCTTGTGGAAGATGACGAACGTGTGCTTGTCGTAGGCCTTAACCCAGCGGAGCTTGTCCGTGCCGGTCCGGACTGCTGGGACCGGGACATCCGGATTCATGATCGTCTGAAATGAGAACTCGACATCATAGGCCGTGATGGGGGTGCCATCTGACCAGACGAGGTCATCCCGAATGACGACTTTGTCATAAAGCAGGTCTTTGCTGGTCTGCCAGGAGACCACGGTTTCGCTCGGGGCAAACGGCTCCATATTCCAGTCGAAGCTGAAGAAGCCGATGCCGGTCAGGCTGTTAACGTCGTTATCCGACGTGGAGCTGGCGAGAATGGGGTTCGTCGAGTTGATATCCCCGTTGAGATGCCGATTGATCTCGGCATCGAAGTTCGCATCTTTCTCTGCGGCGGGAGCCCGACTTAGAGCATTGAGTATCTTTTCATTGTCCGCGGTGCTGGTGTTCTTCAGTTGAAGAGCGGCTTCTGCGGTTTCGGTCTGCGGGTGCTTCGCAAGCAGCTCGTTATACCGATCCATGATGTTGATGACGGGCTGAGATTCCCATTCCGCCTTCGCATCCAGTTCTTCGAGCGTCGGGGCAGTGAATGGTTCGAGACCTTCAGGAGCGTCTCCATCGGTGGAGGCCGTAGAACCTGATCCTCCCTTTTTGTAGTCGGGTGCCGTTGGGCAGCCGCTCAGAGTGAACGACATGATTCCACAAGCGGCAACGAGGAGGAGGTTTCGACTCACCATCATCCGTTCAGCTTCCTTTGCATGAAGGGCGAAGCACCACATCTGCCAGCCTGGCCGCAATCAACTTGCGTGCCATGCGTGCTGGTCAAACTCCGTGTGCCGGATTGTGTCAAACATCACTGCCGTCGGCAAGAGGCAATGATTGTAGGAGTTGCGTGAATTGTGAGGCACTGGCGATTTCATTCGGGTTGGCGGGCTCCCCTGCTGTGCGGTGTGACACTTCCGCGCGTAAACGGGGCTCAGGATGACTCCTGAAAGTGTCCGGGGAGTGCTGTTGAATCGATTTTCCTGATTTTGGGCCTGCGGAATTCTGACAGGAGCCTTGCTTCGAAATGACATTCACATGGAGGAGAGCGTACACTTTCGGAGTCTCGTTCAGTGTGCTGTCGCTTTCGCGATGCCTGACGGGCTCCCTGTGACTTTCCAGCATCCTTTCATTTGGTTCAGGTTTCCGTCCATGTCCTCGACCGGCCTTCCTGCGACTCAGCATGCCCCCTACACCAAGGCATGGTACGAAAACATGAGGGATCTGATGGGGGAAGGAGCTTGTCGCCAGCTGGGAATTTACGCCGTTCCTGAGGAGTTCGTCCTCTCGGTCGTCATTCCGGTTTACAATGAACTCAATACCCTTCCCGTCCTGCTCGAACGGGTGAGAGCGGTTCCCCTGAAAAAGGAAATCGTGCTCATCGATGATATGAGCAAAGATGGGACGCGCGATCTGCTGAAGGACTACGCGGAGCGTGAATGGAACGACCCGATGAACAAGATCGTCGTCGTCTTCCATGAAAAGAATCAGGGAAAAGGAGCCGCGGTCAAAACAGGATTCGGAATCGCGAGCGGCGATGCCATCATCATTCAGGACGCCGATCTGGAATACGATCCCGCTGAAATCCCCCGCTTGCTGCAGCCGATCGTCGAAGGTCGAGCTGACGTGGTTTTTGGCAGTCGTTTTCTGGGAGATCAGCCGCACCGGGTGCTTTACTTCTGGCATTATGTCGGCAACAAGGTGCTGACGACGCTGTCGAATTGCTTCACCAATCTCAATCTGACCGATATGGAAACCTGCTACAAGCTCTTCCGTCGGGACGTGATTCAGCGGATCCAACCCAAGCTGGTCCAGAACCGTTTTGGAATTGAACCGGAGATGACGGCACGGGTCGCACGCCTTCGCTGTCGCATCTTTGAGATGTCGATCAGCTATGACGGCCGGACCTATGCACAAGGAAAGAAGATTGGCGCAAAGGACGGCTTTCAGGCTCTGTGGTGTATCGTGCGATACGGGCTTGCCGACTAGATCGCCCCCTGTTTGGAGTAGTCAATCCTCCATCAGCGCGTCATGATACGAGCATGACTCGGCACGACGTGCGAGGCGAAGCAGCGCAGGCGTCCCGAGGTTCTCCCGGTCTCCTGACAGAAAGCCGCATGATGTCCCACCTGTCTCGCCGCTCCTTCCTGAAAACTGCTGCCATCGGCGGGCTTGCCCTGCCTGCTCTCGTGCGATCACCGGCCTACGCGGCCGCGAATGAAAAATTGAATCTTGCCGCGGTCGGCGTTGGCGGCAAAGGCTGGTCGGACCTCACTTCAATCGCAGCCAGCCCACACGTCAATGTTGTCGCGATTTGCGATATTGATGAAAGCAAGGACTTTCTGGGGCGCGCCGCAGAAAAGTATCCCAAGGCGAAACGCTTCACTGATTGGCGGAAGGTGCTGGAAGAGTCCGGGATCGACGCCGTGCAGGTTTCGACCCCAGACCACATGCACGCTCCCATTTCACTGGCAGCCATGGCTCTCGGGAAGCATGTCTACTGTCAGAAGCCGCTGACACACACGGTCTTCGAAGCCCGTGCGATGCAGGATGCCGCTGCGAAGGCAAAAGTCGTCACGCAGATGGGAAATCAGATTCAGTCCCATCAGTTCTATCGTACTGCCACTCAGCTGGTGCATGACGGCGCGATCGGAAAGGTGAAAGAAGTTCACTCCTGGCAAGCTGGTAACCCCAGCTGGCGGAAGTGGACCGATCGTCCTGCCGGCAGCGATCCGGTTCCGGCCGGAGTTCACTGGGATAACTGGCTCGGGGTGGCTCCAGAGCGTCCATTCAAAACCGGTGTCTATCACGCCTTCAACTGGCGGAACTGGCAGGATTTTGGAACGGGTCAGCTTGGCGACTTCGGTTGCCACATTCTCGATCCTGTCTTCACAAGTCTGAAGTTGACGGCCCCGCTTTCTATGGCTGCGAAGGCACCAGAATTCGGCAACGAAGCCTGGCCGACGAGCACGAATGTGGAGTACGTCTTCCCAGCGACCGAATACACCGTTGGTCCCACGATCAAGGTGACTTGGCATGACGGAGCGGGACAGATTCCAGCCCCGGAAAGTGTCGGTCTCCCCGCCGGTGCGAAGCTGCCTGCCGCCGGATCAATTCTGATCGGCGAAAAAGGCTCGCTGGTGATTCCACACGTGGCGGCCCCCCGGTTGTATCCCGAAGAGAAGTTCGCGGAATTCAAGTTCCCTGAAGTGGCTGCCCGAGATCACTACATCACTTGGGCAGATGCCTGCCGTGGTGAAGGACATACAACCTCGTTGTTCAGCTACTCCGGTCCACTGACCGAGACAGTGCTGCTCGGAACGATCGCGATCCGACTGCCAGGCGAGAAGCTGGAATGGGACGCAAAGGGGCTCTCCTTCAAGAACTCTTCGAAGGCCAATCAGTGGTTGAGCAAGCCGTATCGCAAGGGATGGGAACTGACCAAGGTTTAACCCGCATTGCTCTTCCGACAGCCGCGAAACGCGTCTCAGTCGGCACTGACAAATGAAGAGAGGCCTTCACTCATATTGGGTGAAGGCCTCTTTCGTTGGATGCTTCAGAACGCACACTGGCAATTCTGTGCGAGACCTGAACCTTTACTTTCTGCGGATGAAGGCCAGCAGGTCGGCGTTGACGGTTTTCTTGTGTGTCGAGCAGAGACCATGTGGTGCTCCGTCGTAAACCTTCAGAACCGCATTAGAGAGCAGTTTTACGGATTTCAGCGCGGAGGCTTCGATCGGGACAATCTGATCGTCATCACCATGCAGGATCAAAGTGGGGATGTCGATCTTCTTCAGGTCTTCTGTGAAGTCGGTTTCAGAGAAAGCCTTAATGCAGTCAATGACCCCTTTGAAGCCTGCCTGCATTCCCTGTCGCCAGAAGGAATCTTTGAGACCTTGAGAGACCTTGGCCCCTTTGCGATTCGCCCCGAAGAATGGCTCTGTCAGATCCTGAAAGAACTGTGACCGGTCAGAAAGCACGTTCTGACGAATCTCGTCAAATGTCTCGATTGGCTGACCTTCTGGATTCTCTGGGGTCTTTAGCATCAACGGCGGGACGGCACCAATTAACACTGCCTTGGCGGCTCGGCTCGTTCCGTGACGTGCAAGATAACGGACCACTTCTCCGCCGCCGGTTGAATGCCCGACGTGGATGGCATCCTTCAGGTCGAGGGCATTGACGAGATCCGCCAGGTCGTCGGCATAAGTGTCCATGTCATTCCCGTTCCATGGCTGATCGGAACGGCCATGACCGCGACGGTCATGCGCAATGCAGCGATACCCCTGCTCTCCTAAAAAGACCATCTGATCTTCCCAGGCATCCGCTGACAGCGGCCAGCCGTGACTGAAAACGATCGGTTGCCCTGAGCCCCAATCCTTATAGTAGATCTGCGTGCCATCCTTTGTTGTGATGAAGCTCATCCGGTAGATCCTGCTTGAAGTGAAGCTGTCGATGGGTTGAATCAGTTCAAGTCGCGTTGAGTGGTTCAAGTTTCGTAATGTGACTACGGAATTTGTTGTCTTGAGACCGTTTGTTCCCCGACGATATCACCACTTTGCAACTGGTCTATCGGCGGAATCAGGGGAGTGAAGCGAAATGGAATCATCGAATCCCCCGCACCTCCTGCTTCGCCGACTCTCGCTGGCTGCGCTGCTGGTGCAGATTCCGATTCTCGCCGTCGTCGCATTCGGAGATTTCGGGTTTTATTTCCCGGGAGCGATGGGATCCTACCAGCACTTTGTGACTTGGGTTCTGTTTGCCGTCATTACACTGCTTTTCGGCCTGATGACCGGAGTCGGTTCGTCAAGTTGGGGCCTTGTGGGCAGTCATCTAGCGGTGTTTGTAATGGCAGTGGGAGTTGTCCTCTGCTTCAAATGATACTGATGCATTCGGGCTGACAATTTTGCAAACCTCGAAGGTTCAGGAGGAAATCTCTTGAGCGCGCGGTAAAATGGACAGCGGCAGGACACCAGATTCGAGCGGGGCAAAAGGCTGGCCGCTGGAAGCTGGGAACTCCTGAAATCAGCCGGCATTCGGCTTCATCGAGACCAGCGATCGGGCGGCGACATGGCAGAGAAGAAACTGGTAATCGATGCGGATCCTGGGATCGGCGATGCAATCACGATTGCACTGGCCCTTTCTGACCCGACCGTCGATGTAATCGCTGTGACGGCGACGGGAGGCACGACCTCCGGTGAGCAGTCGTACCGCAATGTGCAGACAGTGGTTTCGATGCTGGATCCGCCGCGCTGGCCGCGGCTGGGGTGGAGTTCCTCTCCCCGAGTCGCGATGCCGGATCCGCGAAGTGTCTCAGGGATCCTGATGCACGATGGCCTGCATGGACTTGGCGACTGTGACGTGATCGAAGCAGTCCCGCATGCTCCCACGGATTCAGTGAAATTACTCGTTGACCTCGTCCGGGAGAACCCAGGCGAAATCACACTGCTCACTCTGGGGCCACTGACGAATGTTGAACTCGCCATTGAGCGACACCCTGACTTTCTGAAGCAACTGGGGTCACTGGTCTGCTTTGGCGGGTCGTGGAATGGGACAGGAAATGTCACGTCCTGTGCAGAATTCAATCTTTATGCAGATCCTGAATCTGCCCGACATGTGCTGACGTATCCGGCGACGAAAACGCTGGTCCCGCTCGATGTGAGCA
This sequence comes from Planctomycetota bacterium, assembly GCA_023417655.1. Taxonomy (GTDB): domain Bacteria; phylum Planctomycetota; class Planctomycetia; order Planctomycetales; family Planctomycetaceae; genus Planctomicrobium. The sequence continues at coordinate 19,092 of JAEZFD010000040.1, forward strand.
GCAACTTCGGACTGACGTTTGATCAATATGATGCGCTCGAAGTCGACACCTTTTCCCGGCTAGGCATGTTCCTGAGTAAGACGATGCCCTTCGCACTGCGTGAAAGCCGGAACCAACTGGGCCGCGAAGGCGTGCTGCTGCCGGAGGTCGTTGGTCTGGCCGCGATCACGACTCCCCGGCTGTTCGACCGGCAATCCGTTCACATTGATGTCGAGGTATCAGGTGAACTGACGCGCGGGATGGCAGTCTTCGACCGGCGCGGCATTGTACGAAAGCATCCGAACATCGACGTGCTCTCTGGAGTCGATACCGTCGGCGTGCGCGACTATGTCACGCGACTCGTTCGGGCAGCGGATACGAAGTAAAAGACTACTGAGTCTTGAGCATTAAAACACGAACGCCGGTCAAGGCTCCACAGCGGGAAGCCTCGACCGGCGTTTGATGTTTTCGGCGAGCCACTTTGATCGTGTAGTCTACTTCCCGGCGGACTGCGGCAGCGGTGCAGATGGATGTTCGACAATCACGGTCGTTCGGATTCCGCCGCGAGGAGTGAAAGCGGCCTCGATCTTCATCCAGCGCGGAGCCGTCACGCCGACGAGGTCATCGAGGATGGTGTTCGTCACTCGCTCGTAGAACGCCCCGTGATTGCGGTACTGCTGCAGGTACATCTTCAGCGACTTCAGTTCGAAGCAGTGCTGATCAGGAATGTACGAGATGGTCAGCGTGCCATAGTCAGGCTGTCCTGTCTTAGGACAGAGCGACGTGAACTCAGGGCAGATCGTGTCGATGACATAATTGCGACCTGGGAACGGGTTGTCGAAGACTTCAATCAGGTCGCGTGTCGGTTCAGGGGCAGACATGTTCAGCTAAAGCAATCTTGGGTGAAGGACTTGAAGCAAAGTCAGGGAACGCGAGGGTCAAGTCGTCTCACACGGGAGGAGGACGCCGCGGTTCCAGTGGTTTTCACGGTGAGAGGAACTCGTGGTCCTGCGAGTCCCCAATCTCATTCCCGGAAGTGTGACAGGCAGGTCGCGATGTCGCAACCAAACGCATGTGGCCAGCGGGGAGACTACTGAGGCGAATTCGTCCCTTGCCCCCGCGAATCCGACTTCTGCAGATGGATCAGCGCGCGATATCGGGCGGCTTCCCCATTCGTCAACTTTCGACCCATCGGGACATTCTGTTGCTTCATGGTTGGTGGTGCTGCCTGCGGCGCACTGAAGGTGCTTGAAACCCCCAGAGTCCCGATGGAATCCGGGGCCTGATTCAAGGACATCACGCTCTCACTCGCAGGAGCCGGGACTTGCATCGGCTGCTGCTGTGAAGTGATCTGTGGAGAAGTCGTCTGCTGAGCGATGATCGGCTCGTGGGGCAGTACCTGTGTGAAAACGTATTGAGAGTTGGCCGGTTGCGAATCGGCATTGCCCTGCTGTGTGCCTGGGCTCACTTGAGTGGACAGGATACCTGGCTGAGCAGGCACCGAGGCCCGACTGATCTCCATGGGGGGCCCGTTCTGTGCTGGGGCCGCAGCAACGGCAGAGTTCGCCACCTGCTCAGGAGCATACATCACGGCATCGAGTGCCGGCACGCTCTGCAGCAGCGCGGCCATCTCCGGTTCATTCAATTCCATCTCGAATGTGAATGCCGACATTGGCTGGCTGGCTGTCGACTGCTTCAGATTGGACGCAGCCAGATCCGCGTCATTCACGGTGCGGATCTGCTGCTTCTGTACCAGCACCTGTAACTGATTCATGGCCTGCTGGACATCGATGACGGTGAACACCACGACGACAGGCGTTTCCCCGACTTCTGTCCGAGCCCGGGCTTCGATTTCAATGGAATTCCCGGCAACAGGGACGCGTTTCAGTTCGCGAAACTTCTGTCGCAACTGTTCCGACGTCAGCTCCACAATCGGCAGTGGAGCTTCCTTCACCGGTTCTGTGATCGCTGGGCCTGTCCCCCGCAGATTGAACGAATTCATCTCCGAGACCATCGCTGGCGCAGGAGCTGAGAAAGTCGACATCGACATGACACTGTCCGCGGGAGCGTTCTTTTGCGTCGCAGGTCCGACGGAAGGCAGGACGTCTCCGGCGCTGTCGCTGGACATCGTGGACGACATCATCAGGGGAGCATCTGTTGGATGCAGCGAGATGGATGGCTCGGTGGAGGCACCGAACGTCGACATCTGAGCAGCCATTTCGCTGTGTTCCTGGACCGCGAGCATCTCACCGGGGCCATGGCTCAGCGGTGCCCATTGGCGTGGAACGAAAATGGATCCCAGTCCAACACCTGCAATCAGAGCCAGTGAAATCCAGCTGGCCCAGATGCGCCGGGAACCTGAACGGCTCGGGTTCGGCAAAGGGGCCTCTGAGTGGCCGTTGGTCGAATGACCGCTTACTGCAGAACGAGAGCCCGCCAGAGAGAGGGGTTCAGGAGAAACCGGCTCGGTCACGGATGGGAGCGTCTGAATCGCCTGCATGACGGAAGCATGTAAATCAGCGGGACGCGGCGTCGGCGCAAGCTGCTGGACGCTCAGGGACAGTTCCTGCAGTTCGGCCAGCTGATCGCGCAGCGCGGCATCGGCAGCGAGTGCGCGTTCAAATTCGCTTTTCTCGTCTGGCGTCAGTTCGCCATCGAGGTAAGCGGAGATCAGCTCTTCGGGATGATGGTTCAGCATGGTCGCGTTACTTCTGCTCCCGCTCGACAGCTTTGGCGAGTCGTTCCCGGAGCAGTTGCCGGGCTCGAAAAATGCGGCTGCGGACTGTACCAACAGGGCAATTCAGGACCGTCGCAATCTCTTCATATCGAAACCCGTCGAGCTCCTTCAAGACGAGTGCTTCGCGATAATCGGCAGGAAGCTGTTCCAGTGCTTCACGGATACGTTGCGTTGATTCAAGCGATTCCAGCGGCAGGCCAGGTTCGTCGGAAGACCGTGGGGAGGTGGAAAAGTCGCCGTCTGAATCGGCCGAATTCAAAGAAACCGGTTTCAGTGATTTCTTGCGTCGACTGTTGATGGCGGCATTGTGGGCGATACGAAACAGCCAGGCATAAAACGACGAGTCCTGACGGAACGTATTGAGTTTCTGGTAGGCGAGGATAAAGGCGTCCTGTGCGACGTCGCGCGCGTCATGAAACGACCCCAGCCGGTGGTGAAGAGCTCCGGCAAGTCGGTCCTGATAGCGCAGGACGAGCTCACCAAAGGCGTCTTTATCGCCGGCAAGTGTCGCTTCAATCAGTCGGGAGTCTGGCGTCACGATCACACTTTATCAGACGGGGCCGGTAATCCTTCAGTTCCAGAAATCTCGAAAAATCAATGGAAGGCGGTTGTTCAGTACGACAATCTGCTGCCGGCCGACGTTCGCAGGAGTGTCCCAAAATGATTCGGTGGCGAGAAAACTCGCAGATGCTGCCGGAAACCGAATGTGGTAAGACCAGCAAATTCGCTGCACAAATCTGGATCGAAAAGTTTGATCCATGATATACTTCTGCACGTTCATCGGAAACATCAGTTCAGTTTCCCCACCCCCCCACCAGCTTTAGACTGAGTCCAATATGAGAACCGGTAACCCCGCCCTGAATGAGAATACCTTTCAAGGATTTGAAGGGACATTGTCGGAATCGGGTGCTGCCACAATGACACTGCGCGGCACTGCGCAGAAAACTCTCATGCTCATGGTACTGCTCATTGGAGCCGGTGCCGTGACGTGGAATCTATTTCTGCAGCAAAGCCCACTGGTGATGCCGCTCATGATCGGCGGCGCGGTCGGTGGATTGATCATCGCCCTCGCTACCGCCTTCAAGCCGACTTGGGCTCCCGTTACTGCGCCCCTCTATGCAATCGCCGAAGGACTGCTGTTGGGGGGACTCTCCTCCATGTATCAGTCACTGTATAACGGCATCGTCCTGCAGGCGGTCTTCCTGACGCTGGGAACACTGTTCGCGATGCTGCTCGCCTACCAGACGGGCTTCATCCGTGCGACACAGAACTTCAAGCTCGGCGTGTTTGCCGCCACCGGCGGGATCGCCCTGTTCTACATCGCCTCAATGATTATGGGCTTCTTCGGAATTCAGATTCCGCTGATTCACGGGAACGGGCTGCTGGGAATCGGCTTCAGCCTGTTTGTCGTGGTGATCGCGGCGCTGAATCTGGTCCTCGACTTCGATTTCATTGAAGAAGGAGCCAATCGCGGTGCTCCCAAGTACATGGAATGGTACGGAGCGTATGGCCTGCTCGTCACTCTGGTCTGGTTGTACATCGAAATCCTGCGCCTGCTCGCCAAAATGAACAGCCGCGACTAAGAACAGCGTTCCGGAACAGCATTCTGGAACAGGGATCCTGAAATAGCATCCTGATCAGACGGTCAGTCTTCCCCACGCTCCTGGCTGGGTGAAGTCTCAATTGGAAACAGAACGAGCCTGGCCACCCACTGCGGGGCGCCAGGCTCGCTTCGTTTTGAGATCACGCTGGGCAACTCAGACTATGCGACGTGAAATTCGGCTTCCTCGATGTCACTTCACGGCGATCGGCTTGTAAGGCAGCGAGAACTGATGGCTCTCGCGTTTTGGGACCCGTTTAGTGGACTGGCAGAGTTCTTCAGTCTCCGGGTGGAACGTGATGAATTCCATGCGTTCCTCCGCCGGGTGGAAGCGGACCAGCCGCAACCAGCCGGTGCTATAGTCCTGCAGGATCTCATGAATCACGTTCCCGTGATCTCCTGTTGTCGACGCGTTCATGGCCTGAGACCGGCTCTGGTCCCCTGAAAACACCGCGATCAGATTCGCGTGCTTCCGGTAACTTTTGTCCCACAGCTGCTGCGGCGTATTTCCGCGTTCTCCATGCATCTTCTTCCATTGCATCCGGCCTTTGGGGTCGGTTTCATAGCCCGCATTTTCCTTCGGGCGATGGAGTGGTCCCCAGCCCATATGGCTGGTGATAAATGTGATACGCTCAGGATGCGCTGAGATCACCTGATTGGCCCATTCAACAACATCGTCCGGCGCGTTGCACTCCAGATGAAGGAAGAGAAAGTCGCGCCCGCCTGCTGAAAACAGCTGATAGCTATTCGCGTTGTTCGCAGAGTGAACGGGCTGGTCGACATTCCCGGGAAACGTGCCGCCATACCAGGGAAACTGCTCAAATCGCGATCTGGGAAAATACTGCTGGAAGAGAGTTGAGTCGCCGCTGGCTTTCATGTCGTGATTGCCGACAGAAATCCCATATGGAACCTTGCCATGCAGGGTGTCCATACACTCCTGAGCCACCTTCCACTGCCGTGGTTTATTGATGTCCACGATGTCGCCGACGTGGCTGACGAACTTGATGGCATGCTTATCGAGATTCTTCACGATCCAGTTGACGTGAGCCTGAAAGATAGGATTGGTGACCGGATCCCGGTTCTCGGGATTTCCTTTCGTCCCCTCGCCGTGATAGGCCTGTGTGTCAGGGATAATCACGAAGCTGAACGTTCCCTCGGGAGCGGGTGACAGTTGCTCTGCCCGAGTGGGACTCGAGAACAGAATTGCGCCGAGTAATGCGAGCCACGGCAGTGAGCGAAGCAGGTTCATCAGGGTCTTCCTCATCAGCTTGGGGCTCCCGGGTGGTCGGATCGGCATCACTGATGTCCGGGATCCGGATTTGAGGAGCAGTTTCAGTAAGCAGAGAGATCCAGACGGCCAATGTACAGCCTCAACTGGCCCCGATACAAAGCTGTGACTGAATGCGAATCAGTAAGCTTCATGATGAAGGTCCATAATTCCAGCGGCTGCGGAAACAAATCAAGGCGCCTGCCGAACGAATGTCGGCGGGTGCCTTGGTGGAAATCGACGTTACGTCCGCTCTATGAATTCGAGGTTGGAGCCGAAGGAGCGGCCTCCACTGCCTGCGGGGCTGCAGCTGCAGCCGGTTTGGCAGGGCCATGAATCGCAGTCATCTGAATAATCACGATCCCCACGATCACCAGTACAAAACCAAGAATCTGCAGCGGGGGAAAGTGAAGATGCCCTGCCAGATATGCGGCGGTGATCGCGGAGATCGCGGTCGCTCCTCCGAAGACAACGGGCATCACAAGACGGGCGTCCTTTGCCTGAAACATCGCCATTGTCAGGGTCAGTGCACCGAATGCGCCCAAGGATCCGGCGATAAAACCCCAGCGAATTGCCGCAGGGGTAAAGGTGAGCGTCCCGCCGCTTGCACGCACGGCGATCACGCCTCCGATGATCCCCCAGATCAGATATGCCAGCCCGATGAAGATATACGGTTTGAATGGGGTGTCACCCGGCGTCCGTGCTTTTCCCAGAGCCGGTCCGTACAGCCCCCAGAAGAGAGCAGTTGCCACGGCGAACGCGAGACCGAGAAGCTTGGCTTTTTCCATTTGAAACTCAACTCCACAATGAAACGCGATGCCTCCGCGGCCAGAGACCCTCTCGATCCGCGACGACCAGGTTGTCTGAAACAGGTTGTCTGAAAGATGGACAGAAATGACCGAAAGCGGGCACTGTGCCCGGGGAAACTGAATTCCGACCACCTACCCTCTCCACCGACGGCGAACCGGCCTCTCCACGAAACGGGAACAGTAGGGTTCCATCTCGGTAGTCCCCTCTCCTGTCAGCTAATCGCTGTTAGCGGCAATGCTAGTAGATGTTGAGGTGACCGTCATTCCGGGAATCCATTTTTCAGCCTGCTGATGGGCTGGGCGAGTTGCCTGGCGAACCTGATTGAGCCGCGAGTGTCTACTGTGCAGCGAGGTCGCCAAATCCGGCGGAAACTAGGGCATTGCCTGGACTTTCACGATTTTCAGGTGGCCCAAATCACGCAGTTCTCACTGGATTCGCTGCGACGACGGTGACTTCGATTGATTTTTCAACAAAAACGCTTGCGGCACGCGATTCAAATTATTACCCTGCCGCCACCTTTCCCCGATAGCTCAATCGGTAGAGCGGCGGACTGTTAATCCGTAGGTCGTAGGTTCGAGCCCTACTCGGGGAGCTTTTCACCCACTCGGCGAACTTTCGCTGGTAGGGTTAACAAACTGGGACCGTTGTCAGACTCTGACACGGTCCTTTTTTCGTTTTCAGGGCCGGTTCCGGGGGCATTCTCCGACAGGAAGTTGGTCGCTTTGACTTCCGGAAACAGACTCAGGGAATAGTCGGCCCGTTTCTCAACAAGAGTGCGGTTCAATTCGCCCGGCCCCTGAAAGTCCAGCTCATCGGGGTGCTCTTCTTCGGTAGCTCTCAGGTTCGCACGGTTCCTATAGCCGCCCGGAGTTTGTGGGGCCGCCTTGAAGACGAGGGTAGCGGGAGGCTCACTCAGGGGTATGCAGGGCTCCACAAAACCTTCGCAGAGCCAAGCTCAGGTGTAGACCTACCGCCATCAGCCGGGCTTGTTACTCGCGTGCGAAATCGAAGAAACCTTCTCAGACTGTCCTCAGCCAGTGGATGCACGGAGCTTGGACTTGTCTCGGATTCTTCAGTCCGAATTCGCTGTCAGAGGCCCGCCACTTCTGGGGAAACGTCCGGTTATGGGGTCGGGAAGTTTCAAGTCACCGGCACTCCTCCGATAAGAATTCTTCGTCAGCGAGACTGCGTTTTTTATGGCCTCATCTAAATCCTCGCCGGACGCCGAAGAGACTCCTGGGGACGGTGAGCAGCCTGAACGGCTTTCTAACGACCAAGGAAAGCGGCTGGCGTTCTCATTCAGGCCAATCGGCTGAACAGCATCTTTCCCTTTTTCGCTCCGGGTTGTCTCACTGGGAAAATAGGTCAGCCATCTTTCCGTCGGATGGGTTAATGGCGACGGCGCAATTGGGCGCTGGCAGAGCTCGCAGTCACCCTCTCAGTTTGTTCGCCCTGACGGAATCGTGCAGCATTTGGCCCCTCCTGCATTCTGGTTGAAGGCCCGAAACGGCTTCTTCGGAATATTTTTTGCGAGCATGGTCCCTTTGCGTCCCATTTTCTTAAGGCCGAAGGAGTCCCAATGTTCCGTCATATCAAAGATCTACAGTTTAATGTTCGCGTTTCCGGTCCCGATCCCCGGTTTGCGAATTTGCTTCTGGAACAGTTTGGCGGAGGGAATGGGGAACTCAAAGCTGCGATGCAGTACTTTGTCCAAGCGTTCAATTGTCGCCACACTTATCCCGATAAATATGATCTTTTGATGGATGTTGCGACTGAGGAATTCAGTCATCTGGAGATCGTCGGGGCAACCATTACTCTGCTTCTTGATGGTGTTAACCCCGAGATGAAGAAGGCAGCCGAGGGAGAGTTGGTCCCACAGATGGGGGCCGGTGATGTGAAGAAGGCAACAGTCATTTCAGAAGCAATGTGCAATCCTCATTTTCTTTTGGAGTCGAACGGAGGCCCCATGGTCACTGACTCCCGCGGGGTCCCCTGGAGCGGAGCGTTTGTCAATGCAAACGGCGATCTGACAGTCGATCTGCGGTCAAACGTCGCTGCTGAATCCCGGGCTAAAATTGTCTACGAATCGCTGCTGAAGTTTACGGACGATCCATATGTGCAGGACACATTACGCTTCCTGATGACGCGCGAGATTGCTCACTTTCAGCAGTTTCAGGCCGCCTTGAGCACGATTGAACCCAACTTTCCGCCTGCCATTCTACAAGGGGATCTACGGTTTACTCACACCTATTTTAATATGTCCGAAGGAGAGGACGCTCGCGGCCCTTGGAACAAAGGAAAAGGCCCGTGGGAAAAAGGAGAACAGTGGGAGTACGTGGAAGACCCGACTGAACAGGTGCAAGACACCATCGGGCAGGAAAGTAAAGTGCCTATGGGGCATGAACGCGACGAAGCGGTTACCAAGCGATTGGAGCACGAACTGGCAAGTTTGCGAAGCGCTGAAGCAACCCGCGAGCCGGTGGACGGAGTACTGCAGTGGGCGAATTTTTCCACCGAAGCCGAGGAATAGAAGAGGAATAGAACTTGTCGCGGGGTTCATTTCATAGTGCATGGTGCTTCAGCAGGGATGTATCAGCGGACGATGCCCCTCGTTATGCAAAATATACAGTAAGACGCGGGATAATCTTCGGAAAGTCTTTGCTGATGTTCCTGTAGCACACTCAAGTTTTAGAGGAGCTTCGTTCCCGTGCGAAGGATCTAGTTTCGACGGTTTGAGCGGAGATAGTCCCGCCGACCGACTCTTGGTGCAGGCGGGATGATGGTTGAGTTCCTCCTGGATTTCCTTTGTGAAAGGATAAGATCGGTCTCGATCGATAATGTATCAGTAGTTGATTATTGGCTGATGGTGGATATCCCCAGTCTTAGCCTGCAGGCGAGCATTTAAAGGAGGGGAGATGCGGGGGCTGGATTTCAGTTCGTGGGGAGGGCTGATTACCACCCTGCTCGGAATGGTCCTTCTCACATTCGTGATGGTGGTGATACGGTTGCTTGTGACCCAGATGGTGCAGCAGCGCCGCGAGCGTGAAAATCGGCAGATCAACGAGCGGCTACGGACGCTGATTGCGGCTTATAAGGTTCTGGGCGGTTCTTTCACTGGAATATTGACTGTTGATCCGACTCATCTGCGCGATCTTCAGCGTCGATCTGTCCCCCCGGCCGAACAGACGTTGGATCTCTTGGAGCAAATTGACTCGTCGGATCGGTCTCGTCGAATTCGTGATGCCGTCGAGGGAGCACTTTCGGATTTGATTCTTCTTGGAACGGAACAGCAAATGCGATTGGCCGCTGCTGCTGCGACTGAGTTGGTGGCCGGAAAGGCCGTCCACACAGACGCCTTGGTCATTTCACTCCGGGATTTCATTCGTGAGGTGTTGGATTTGGAACCCGTCCCCGCAGATCTTTCCATCCCGCGACAGGGGCCTTCTCGAACTCTCGGAGGTGGAAGTGGGTCAGGCAAAGGCAAGCCAGGCGAAGACGGGGACAATAAAGTCGGCGGCGGTCGGATAGGAGCAATGGGGGGCGGCGGAATGGCTGTCGGAGGGGGCCTCGGCGTCGGGATGGGGGTGACCTTCGGACCCGGAGACGAACTGGGGCCAAATTCATGAAATATGAAAACCGGACTCCTGCGAGCCCTCATCTACCCGGCAGGGTTTCCATTGGAATTGACGCTCATCATCAACCCGCAAGCCGGGGGTTCCATCTAATACGGCGATCACGGATGGTCGCGTCCAAGCCCATCTAAGTGTCTATCCGAAGAGTCTTTCAGACCGCGCCGAGCAATTGGAAAACGACCTTCCGAATTCATTTTGAGACACTGTGTACGAATTCGTTTGCGTCGAGAAAAGAATTCGATAAGATACCGCACCCGACGCAATTCGGGACAGCACCCCTAGCTCAATTGGATAGAGCATCGGTCTACGGAACCGAAGGTTTCAGGTTCGAACCCTGAGGGGTGCACTTTACAGGACAAGGACTTACGTCGATCCGGCTTTTCTCAAAAAGTCACTGTACGAGATCTTGTCCGAGAAGTTGAGTCTGCAAGAATGAAAACGGCCCTGACAGGTTGCACCCTGCCAAGGCCGTGAAGCGAACCTTTCGGTCGCCTCTGGATGTTCCTTTTTTTGGATCAGACTGGAGGTTCGCAATGGCTCACTTTCCCAAACCGTTCTTCAAAAAATCTCGCAAGCTCTGGTACGTCGAGATTGCCCGCAAGCAGCACAACCTTGGTCCCGATCGTGACGCGGCGTTTCAGGAATACGCCCGGTTGATGGCTCAGCCCCAGGAATCGCGTCAGGCCGCTGCACGATCATTGCCAGTCGTCATCGATGAATTTCTGGGATGGATGAAATCCCGTCGGGCCGCAGACACTTTTGAGTGGTATCGCTATCGATTGGAACGGCTTGCTCGCCGGTATCCGCGATGTGATGCCTCCCGGTTGACGGTCGCCATGGTCGAGGACTGGGTGGACGAATATTCGCTCTCGGTAACCTCTCGTCGGAATTACTACAGGGCGGCCAAGAAATGCCTGAAATGGGCCAAGGATCGGGGACTCATCAAACGCAACCGGATTCGGCAGCTGGAGGTTCCCGCAGGTGAAAGCCGCGAGGTTGTGATCTCCACGCCGGACTTTCAGGAACTGTTGGCAAATATCCGCAATCCCGGATTGCGGGATTTGCTGATTACCACCTGGGAGACCGGTTGCCGTCCGCAGGAATCCCTGAGAGTGGAAGCCAGGCATGTCGATTTGGCCAACCAGCGATGGGTCTTTCCGAAGTCGGAGAGCAAGAACCGCAAAATTTCCAGAGTCGTCTATCTGACCGATGCTGCGGCTGAGATCACCCGAATCCAGATGCAGGCACATCCGACCGGGAAGCTGTTCCGGAATACAAACGGGAAACCCTGGACACCGGATTCCGTCAACGATGCCCTTCTGCGTGTGCGAATTCGCATTGGGAAGCGAATCATGCAGGAGAAAGGACTGACCGTCAGCGACGAGGAGATCGCCGAGTTTGCGAAATCCCTTGCTCCGACCTGCCGGGTGAAAGGCAAGACGATCGTCAAGCCGCCCCGCATGCTGTTCGTTGAGGCCCGTCGCAAGTTGACCAACAAACTCGCAGCCAGCCAGACCCCCGGAATCTCGTTGTACGCATTGCGTCATACCTGGGCCACCAATGCCTTGCAGAAGGGAGTTGATCCGTTGACGACAGCCATCCTGATGGGGCATTCTGATCCCAGCATGCTGTCGAAGGTCTATCAGCATGTGGCTCTGAATCCGGCTCACATGCTCAGTCAGGCCAGAAAAGCGGCCGAATAGCCCCCAATGAAGGGGATGGGTTACTTCAAGCTGATATGACGCAGGCGGGGACGCGGCTGCCGGGAGGAAGGAGACTTCCGGGACGATCCCCGCTTCGTCGTTTCGAGGTAAGCTGCCAGTTGCTCTTCACTGACCCGAATGCCCGGACAGCGATGGTGCTCCAATCGGCCAGATTCAATCAACAGATAGACCGTTGAGCGGGAACAACCAAGACGTGACATGACATCAGTGACCTTGAGCAAGATTCACCCGCCTTTCATTGCTCGCAGGGCAACCCTCTTCAATCCAGTTTTGAATATCCGCCCGGCGCCAGCGGACTCCGCCGCCGATTCTCAGCGGAGGGGGAAGCCTGCCGGTGTCGCGGAGCCGCCAGATGGTTCGCACCGAGACATCCAGGATTCTGGCCAGCTGGTCAGCACTGAGGAGGAGGGTTTCCATCGAGCAACTCCTTGAAAGCCTGTTGAATAATCCTGAAAAACTCCTGATCCGCGTCCCGCCATTCTTCTTCCCGCAGGCAGTTCTGAACGACCTGCCGACAGGCGACCGCCGCTTTTCGGGAGAAGTGATCGACGACGGGGGGTGTCTGCCGGTGATGTGGAGTTTTCATTGGCATCGTGTCCGCTTTCGTTTCAGTGGGAATTCACTCCCGGTCCCCCGGTCCTGCATTGAGGGGGATGCCCACCAGACCGAGGAACTGGTTCAGAATCCTCCTCAACCTCGCGGGGTGCCGATGCCCCCATCTCAGGATCAGAAATGTCATGTAGCTGGTGACGCCGAATACCAGTCCCAGCGTCAGAAATGTTCCGATCAGGAAGCCGGTGAGCATGATCACACCTCCCGTTCACGGTCGCTGGTTTCTCGTTCCGGCGCGGGCTGGGCGTCGATGGCCCGGAGTCGTTCGCCGAGAACGGAGCCTTGTGCCGGTTCTTCATCAAGATTGCGGTCGTTGCTGCGGCGGGATTCCGCCACTTCGCCGGGAGTCATCGTCCCGTAGAGGCCGTATTCCGGCTGCTGGGCAATGTTCGATTCGGGATATAGGGCACCGCGTAATTCGCGGAGTCCCTGTCGGAACATGGCGGAGGCATGTTCGGAGCCAATGGGTGGTTTGGGTTCTGCGGCCATAGGAATCTCCTTCAGAGGGTGTCATGGAAAAGGCAAAGCATTGGAATTCAGCGGACGCGGCGGCGGAGTTCTTCGGCGATCGACCGTTGTTCCCCGATCATGTCCTGCACCACTTGCACCTGATGATTCTGGACACCGATATCGATCGAGACGGTCAGCAGCAGGCAGACCGAGCCAATCAGGACGTAGAACCCCAGCGGCACATTCCAGGGAATCAGGCAGAGCGACAGGGCAAAGAGAAACAGCGGTTCCACAAACCGTTTGACCGCCTGCTCCGACAGGAACGGGACGAATCGCCACAGGATCGGCCGACCGGAGTAGCGGGTGTGGACCGGATCGATCTGGCCGGTGAGGAAGTAGGTCAGCGGGCGAATCCGGTGCGCTGCACAGGCCCCAAAAAAGGCCAGGGCGAACCAACCGAGTGGTCTCAGGTCGTAGCCGGGAGATTCAGCGGCATAGAACAGCAGGATCACCAATGCCAGCGGCCCTTCGAGTCCGATGTGGCGTGACCCCAGTTGACGCCGAAGAAACACTTCCAGAGTGAGCGCCCAGGCGCGGATGCCCAGGACAACCAACAGGAGAATGATCCATTCCCCCTGGTCTGAGTCTTTCTGTGACCGATTCATGACAGGTTCCTTTAACTTTTCAGGGAGGCCCCCGCGGCGCAGACCTTCCACGCAGACACATGGGGGCAATGATTCAGAAGACCGATTCGTTCAGAACTGTTGACGGAAACTGACGGGGCTCCACGGTCGGCCGGTCATGGAGAACGTCCGTCCTCCCTGATACACAATCGCATCCGTCGTCCATTGGGGCGGACCTCCCTGCCGGAGCGTGGCGAAGTCACCCGGCTGGACTTCGTATTCCAGCGTCTCATTGATGCCGCTGGTCGTACTCGGGACGCCGCTGCCCAGCCAGTGTTCCAGCAGGGAGGAGGGTTGCATTGTCTGCGAGCTGTTCACCAGGAACTGCCGGGTGCGGCCGATCAGGTCGGCGGCATACTGATTGGTTTTGATATCCGACTGTTGATGGAAGAACTGGCTTTGCAGGCAACCAAGCAGACTGTGGACTTCCGCTTCGGCCTTCTCACCAAACACGGCCAGATAGTTGGAAATCGACTGCGTCGCGTAGACGGTGGCCACGCGCGAGCTGCGGGCGGTCGTCTGGAACATCTGGTCCGAAGAAACCGCCAGCAAGTGGCTTTCATCGCAGACCAGAAAGACCGGGCGGGGATTCTCAGCGATGTTCCTGCGTTCCATGGCTCGTTGAAAACAGAACTTCCAGAGGATCTGCACGAACGTGCCGACTTCGCCAAATTGCTTGACCGGCAGGTCAATCAGGATGATCTTGCCGTCCATCGCCATTTCCGGGGTGATGTTCGTTTCTCCCCCCATCAAGGTTCGAATCGATCCCCGGTTCAGGACATCGAGCATGCTGGTAAACGTGCTGAGAACGATGCTGCGGGTCTTTTCACTGAGATTCGGCCACTCAACCAGGAAGAAGTCGGCGACCACTCCCAGGTCATGGGCCTTGTCCTTGGGCAGGGTTGGCTGATCCGCCTGTCTCAAACATTGAAAACAGAACGAACTGGCCCGCCATTCCGGTGAACGGACCTGTTCCGGAGAACTGGCAGCCGAGACCACCACCCGGTACAGGTCTTCAATGGACAGCCTGCCGGTCGCCATCGCCAGCAGATCGATGGTGTTCCGCATGAGCTGGCGGTTGGTTCGCTTCCAGTATCCGGAATCGTCCCGGCCATCCCCCTGCCCGGAGTTCCGTTCACAGGCTTCGAGCAGGTTACTGAGCAGGGCGACGATGTTTTCCGTCAGACCAGCACCGGCATCCTTTCGCTGAAGTTCGGCATCGATGGGGTTATAACGCCATGGTTCATTAATTCCGAAAATGATGAGATCCTTCTCCCGCCCCGCGCGGCGGCAATAGTTCTCATACGTCCTCCGATCTTCCGGCTTAATCGTGAAGAAAATTCCCGCAAACCCGGCACGCAGGAACGCATGACATAAAGCCGCGACCGTTCCGGTCGATTTCCCGCTACCTGTACTTCCGAACACCTGGGTTCCCTGGCAGGCATCGCCAATCGTCCACCTGTCCCGTCGCGTCAGGTTCAGCAAAGGTGTCGACAAATCCCAGGAACGTGACGGAACCTGTTGTTTCTTATTTCTGATCCAGTTTCGCCACATGGCTCCTCCTTTTTCGTTCTTCGGCGGCCAGAATGTCCCGCGAGTCCCGTAACCGGCGATGTTGTCGGGCGGTATCCCACACGATCCAGCCCATCATGCCGAACGTCATCACGATGATCAGCACCAGGGCGAAGATGGCCTCTTCCTCTCGTTGGGAACGAATCAACCAGGCATTGATCGGATCGACCGGCGTTCCATCCGCATAACTCAGTGTCACCCCATCGGATCTCAGCAAGGATCGTGGTAAACCATTGCTCCCAAATTCCCAGCGTTGGCCGTATTGAAGGCCCAGTCTCGCCAGGAGGATCAGTATGAACAGCGGTCCCCACCAGGTTGCGAGAAATCTCATCACGCACCTCCTTTCACTCCGGAAGCCACCATGGCCCCGTTTTCCTGCGACCCGCCCGCCTGATCTTTCAGCATCGTGATAAATGTCCTGAGCGACATTCCCTGCGGGCGCACCCGACGGGCCTTGGCGAGCAGTTCCTCCAGCGAACCGATGAAGGATTCCAGATCAAGACCGGGAGCGGTCATCGTGAACGAACGCCCTTCCCCGAGCAGTGCGGTGACACGGGAAGTGCTGGCGGGCTTGTTGACAGCTGCCTCATTCCCTCGTTTGCGGGCATGGCTGATGCCGTCCCGGTTCAAACGCCCTTCGGCCAGAGCGGTCGCCAGTGATTCCTGTATCCGGGGGTCGGCCACCTGGGTCAGTTCATAGGCAGCGCTGACGGGAATGTCTCCCTGTTCAACCTTCTGTTGCAATTCTTCAGGAAGATGGAGCAGCGACAACAGCCGTGAGACCATCGCCCGCGACATCCCCAGACCGCCAGCGACCTGTTTGGCATTCCAGCCGGTGACGGTCATCAACTGCTTGAGTGCTCGGGCCTTCTCCAGTGGCGAGAGATCTTCCCGCTGACAATTGGCGATCATCTGCCGTTGCAGAAGCTCTCCTTCTCCCAGTTCCTTCCCTTCCACGATGGCGTTGATGGCCGAGAACCCGGCAGGCGTTGCCGCCCGATACCGGCGTTCCCCATCGACGATGATGTACTGGTCCCCGACGCGGCGAACGCGGATCGGTTGCAGCTGGCCGACCTCCTTCAGGCTCAGGGCCAGCCCCTGAATCGCCTGTTCATCAAAATGGGTCCGCACCTGACTGGCCGTCTGAATCTGGTCGAGCGGGATCGATTGAATGTGTTCCATGGCAGCGGTTCCTGAAACAGAGTGAACGAATGAAAAAATCAACGCATCTGTCTGGCGTGCTGATAAGCCGCATCCGATTCGCCTGCCGAACAAACCGGCAGCCGGAATCGGCCACTGGCTTGAACGGACAGGTGAACTTGAGAAATCAGCGAATCGATTTCCCTGCGCGCGTCACGCGGCGAACTCCTTTTCACTGAGCGAACACAGCGTTTGCTGACAGAGGAAAGAGCGACATGCCCTAGTTTGGCCCTGCTGTGAAGGCTTTGTAGATGCCATACCCAATCATCGGCAGACCGATGAAAGGGATCGGCAGGAACAGCACTCCGACTCCGATCAGGCACAGAGCGTTTGCACGCTCGGGATGCCCTTCGTGTCGTTCATGCTTGGCTGCGTGAGCCAGTCCATGCAGGACATTGTGGAGAGGGTTGTGAGACATGGTGACACCAGTTCCCCAAAAAGCAGTTGAACTCTCAGGCAGGGGCCGACACGTCGCCGGACCTGATGCAGCCTGATCATCGAGGGAGACAAGCCGGTCAAGAATGGCTTGTGACCCCCTATCAGTTACTGACATTGAGTTGCCATGAATCCGCCAATTCAGCAGAAGAATTCTTCGGACTCGTTTGAAGTCCGAACGATCAAAGGTGCTTGACCGGAGGGGTTTACTTCGGCATGGTGCGAGTTGATTTTTTTTGCAAAGAGGCCGAATGGACGAGGAACCGCAATCCTCGTGGCGGGAACGTGAGTCGCTGTTTCTCTGTCACGAGCCTTACAGAACACAACTTGACACCTTGGCGAACCACTGGGTCGAAGGGGCGCTTAATCATGAGGAAATGGCCCTGGAGATGTGGAAAGTGAAGCTGGCACTTCTTGCGCCCCAGTCCAATCGTCGTCAGCA
Source organism: Planctomycetota bacterium (assembly GCA_023417655.1). Taxonomy (GTDB): domain Bacteria; phylum Planctomycetota; class Planctomycetia; order Planctomycetales; family Planctomycetaceae; genus Planctomicrobium. The sequence continues at coordinate 36,235 of JAEZFD010000040.1, forward strand.
GAACTCGGGAAGCTGGTTTCGCTCGAAACGGAACCTGAAGGACGTTGAGGAGGAACTGAACTGTCTGGCCACTGCCGTCTGCAACAGGGCCGACGACCGGGAGAAGGAGCAGGCCACCCCGGAAATGCGGCTCAAATGTCTGTACTGGTATCTCGATCAGGTTCAGGACAGGTGGGGACACCAGCGATAGGAGGCGAGGGGAGATCGCCCGAAAGTGTTGTAGAATTCGGGCGTCACAGGAGGGAACGAACCATGCACACTCCCCATACAAAAACGCCCCAGCCCCCCCATGACGTTTCCGCATGAGGAGGAGGGGCGTTAATGCAAGATTGCCGGTCCTGTTGCCGCTGACGCAGGAAGGAGGTTACGGTGTCTCCGGCTGTAATGGTTGATGGGTCAGCCGCAGTCCGACACCGCTTTGCCGGGGTTGCTGCGGATATTTCGACATCTGCGTCGGCCGACACCATGTTTCATCATAGCACCAGCAACCGCCACGAATCTCATACTGATCCGGCCCTGCTGTCACCAGCTCGAATACGTTGCCGTACATATCGTACAACCCATAATGGTGCGGCTGCTTGCTGCCGACCGGATGGGTACGGAGTTCACCATTGGTCTTGTACCAGGCGACCTTGTCGAGTTCTTCCGTCGTGAGTCTCTCCATCGTTTTTGCATTCTCGCCAGCAGCCGCCCGTTGCCATTCCTGTGCTGTTGGAATCCGCAGGGGGAGACCGACCAGTTGGCTGAACCGCTCACCAAAGGCGATGGCATCCAGTGGCGTAATGCTGTCGACCGGCAGATCGTCTCCCCTGAAGTCACTTGGGTTCAGAGGATCGGCGACCCCTTCGATCGGCAGACCGACCTTTTTCCAGACGGCTTGAGTCACTTCCGTCCGCATCAGCCATTGACCGGAATTTGCATCTGTCTCCCCCGGAATCCAGACAAATTCAATGGGAGTCCCGATCTGCGGAAACGTCACGGCATGAATCTGCCCTGCCACCGGGTTCTCCGGAAAAAAAACCTGCCTGGCGGGAACGACCGGTTCTGGTGTCACATCCGGATCAGCAGGAGACACGGCCACCACGGTATTGGCAACCGCCGTGGCTTGCTCTCGCTCCCGGAAAGACCAGCCCACGATCACGGGGATGGACAGGAGACCGAGTCCCAAGGCCACTTTCGCCTTCGTGGAGATTCCCACCAGCTGATCGGGTTTCACCGATTCCATGCAGGCCGCTTCCAGTCCCGGATGCAGGATTCCCGTGGGAACAGGGCGTCCTTGCACGAGGTAAGGCACCGCATTCAGCATTCGGTCTTGATGCGCCGCGAACGTTTCATACGGGGTGGAGCAAACCAGCAGCAGTCCAAGCCCATTCAATGTCACCGGAATTCCACGCCGGGAAAGGCTCTCTCGCAATCTTCTGCGAGCAGTCTTCAATTTGTTCGAAACTTCGTTCTCACTGACGCCGCGTGCGGTTGCAATCTCTTTCACGCTGGCCTGTTCGAAGTAGATCATTCTTACACAGTCCCGCTCGAGCGGTGGAAGATTCTCCACCGCTTCCTGGACAATCGTCCGCTGGGGGTCATTAAAAAACATCTCCCTGACGGACTGTTCACGGCCCGAAAACGATTCGAGAGGATCCATGTTCGTCATCTCCTTTCCTTTCTCCTTTCGCGTGATCTTTTTCGATCTTCTCCAAATGCATCGCTTCAGCCATTGCCTGATTTGTGAATCCGGAACCTTCACAATTTCCGTTGTCCTTCGGACACATTCCGCCCAGACACGATTGATCAGATCCCAAGGCTCATCCTTGTGGAATTTCCTGATCTGATGGCGTCCGATTTCGTACAAGAGAAGGATGAACTCCACGTTGGCTTGCCTGATGAGTTCCGAATCCGAACCTAGTTGGCCTGCTTGGGAGATCTGTTGCAACAACGCCTTGGGGTCAGAATTCCCGAGACTTACCTGCCCCTTTTTCAACGCCTGAATTTCGGATTCGATGCTCATTTGATGTTCCTCGTGTGATGGGGAAACCGGGGCAATGAATTCGTTTTATCGGTGCCGTGTTGCCTCGTTCAGGGGCGGTTGGTTCAGTCCGTTCTTGATCAGCCCGCTGCTGTGCGTAGAATCGGAATTGATTCGCAGGAGACTCACGCCTCCGGATCACCCGAGTTGAGGGTGCTCAATCGTTACTGACATTGGGAGGTGGCTGATCTGCCACAAATCTGGAAAAAGCAAAAATTTTCACCAAACGAAACCGTTACGCAGGCCCACAGTCAGCCACAACCATTGTTGCAGAAGTTACTTGCATTGCAGAGACTGCTTCTCATCAAGTTCATTCCGAATCACAGTTTTCTGCCTCAGCGACTGGTACAGCGTCTCCCGGCTGATGCCGAATTCGCGGGCGAGCGCCGCTTTGCTTTCGCCGGAAGCGGATCTGCGGGCCAGTTCTTCGATCTGGTCAGGGGAGAGTTTTTTCTTGCGGCCGCGATAGACGCCCCGCTGTTTCGCCAGGGCGATTCCTTCCCGCTGGCGTTCCCGGATGAGATCCCGTTCAAACTGGGCGACCGCTCCCAGCACGCTGAGCATGAGATGCGACATCGAACTGTCCTGCCCGGTGAAGGTCAGGTTCTCCTTGCGGAACGCGACCGCGATCCCCTTGCGGGTGAAGGATTGCACCAGTTGCCGCAGGTCATCGACGTTGCGGGCCAGCCGGTCCATGCTGTGCACAACAATGGTGTCCCCTTCGCGGGCGTAGCTTTGCAGCTCGTGCAACACGGGCCGGGCGGTGTCCTTCCCGGAGGCTTTCTCCAGAAACACCCGGTCGAGCGGTTCCCCGTCCAGTTGCCGGTCGGGGTTCTGAATCTCGCTGCTGACTCGCACATATCCGATTCGTTGCCCCTTGATAGCCATTGCCGGTCAGCGGATCTGGATGATCTTCAAGCCGAGGTCCAGTTCCGACCAGGCACGATCGGCCGTGACCACAGCGGCGTTTCGGGACAGGCCCAAGGCCAGGCAGGCACAGTCGGCCAAAGAGAGGCCGGATTGCCGCGTTGCCTGATGGACTGAAGCTGTCAGCAGGGCCAGTTCCTGATCGAGCGGAACCACGCGCCGGACCATCGGGACAACGACCGGCTCGATCTGCTCTTTCGGAAAGCCATGATGGAAAAGCCGGTGGGCCACTTCCACCAGATTGACCGCCGACAGTTCACAGGAATTGCCATAGGCGGCGACCTTCTGCCAGCCCGGTTCACGACGGATCAGGCAGATCAGGGCTGAGGCGTCCAGCACCACATCAACGCAGCGAGTCATCACTCTTCCGTGCTGCCAGCAGTTCCTGCGTCAGATCGACATCATCGCCGGGAATGTAGGAGCGAACCCGTTCCTGGACCCGCTCCAGCGCTTTTGCAGCGGTAAGGATTTCAATTCCGTCCGTTCCCCCCAGCAGAACGACCTCTGCACCTTCCGCCAATCCATATTGCCTGCGAAGTTCTGCCGGAATCAAGACCCGCCCCGCATCAGCCATTTTCGTCCGTATCCAATCCATTGCGTCAACTCACATTCGTTGTGTCACTCCCGTTCAGATTGCCACAAGTGGGAGGGGAACGTCAACAACTTCCTGAATTGCCAATCAAGGGCAATTCGACAACTGTCAGGCGAGGTCATGGAAGCCCGTTGACAGTTGTCAGGAATCCCCGATTCGGACTTCATCTGACATTGGATTCCGGTCGGATCGAATCCGTCAGATTCGGGTGTAGCCTATGTGGACAGGTTGAAATGGCATCATGGCTTTGCACGACCGGTCGATGCTCGAACCGGTCCGGTCATTCCCTTCGGAACTTCGTGGTCAGATTCGCATTTAACCGGGACGAACGGGAGTTGATCCGAGCCAACTATAGGGGGCGAATCGACGTCACTTCCGCTGCTGATTGCTTTCAATCGCAGGCATTTACCCTTGATCGGAAGGCACTTCCCTCTGGCGACGCCGGATCAGGTATCCGCTCGCCAGGGCAATAGCAAATTGTGTTGTAGTTTTGGGCATTTGCCGATGCGGAATTCACGATAATCAAAACAGCTGCTGCAATCGTTCCCAATCCCAAACGGACGCCGTACTGCCTTTGGGCTGAAATCAGTCGTTGGATCATGCTTTGCCACCTTTGACGTGTGATCTCACACGAATGGTGCCAGAAATAGGTAGAAAGCGCAACAAGATAAATTTCCTCTCACTGGACGCCTCACTTCCTGCCATCAAGGTGCTCTGGCAGCAACTTAATCTCAATCTCAAACAGTCATTCGCGGGTGCGGCGATTGCATCGCTCATTGCGCTGGTTCGTTAAGACCGGCTCGGTTCCAGTTCCCGGCGGCTGTGGGTGACCAGATCGCGGTAGCGGGTTGGTTCGGGGTTTGCTGGCCCTTCATCGGTGTCGAGTAAAGCCGGGTCTGGTAGCGGGAACGCCTCATTCGGGATCGGGTCTATGTTGGTTTCCGGGGTGGCAATCTGGCCTGTTCTACGTTGAATCCGTAGCGTGATCGGTTCTTCTGCTGTGGTGCCCGGGCGGTGGCTGCGCTGGACGGAGTTTTCAATGGTATTGGAGGCTTTCAGGTTTTTGATCCGCTGGGCCAGTTCCGAAGTGGTGATCTGGTCGCCTTCGGCAGGCTGCGCGGTGGCGGAGAGTTTGGCCTTGAGCTGGTCGCGGAGTTCGGTGAGCTGTGACAGGTAGGCATCATGTGTGAACGGCTGGCCGAGACGCTGCTGGTAGTCGCGGAAATGGGATTGGGCGAGCATGATCTCCTGCTGGACGCGGGCGGCGTCATGAGGATAGCCATTGGCGATCCGTTCCAGTGCGTTGAGGACCGCGCGCGGTCCTTGATGGTCCTTGGAGAGTGCCGACGTGCGGGTAATGGCTCCTTCCAGATAGACATCGGGCGGAAAACCGGGGTGGACGATGACGCCGAAATTCAGTCCACAATAGTTGCCGAGTTGAACCCGTTTCGATTCATTCACCAGCAGCGGGAGTGCTTCCAGCCGTTTGCCGAGAGCCGTGGGAAGATCGTCGCGGGAAACCGGACGATGGCCGATTGCAACCGGATCGTCTGCGTGCTGCTCGATGGTCTCGCAATCGGCGGTGAGTTTTTCCAGGCGGTTGGTCTGGCTGGCGATGAACAGGGGAAGTTCGCGGACGTTGCGGCGGGCGATGTATTGTTCATCAAGGTGATTCTTCTTGAGGAGCGTTAATCGCTGGAGTTCGGCATCGGCTTCCGCCAGCGTCAGCACGGCCGGGTTGCCGGAAGCGATCGCCTTCACTTCCGCATAGCTCAGCTCCTGACCGCCGATATCCTCAGCCCGGCGCGAAACACAATCCCCGCTCATCACCTGGCTGATGAACCGGGCCTTCGTCTCCAGTGCCTGCCACATATAGGCATCAAAACTCCCTTCGGTAACGTAACGGTAGATCGCCACTTCCGGGTTCTCGTTCCCCTGCCGGAGAATGCGGCCGTCCCGCTGTTCCACTTCGGCGGGCTTCCACGGGGCATCCAGATGATGCAGGGCAATCAGCCGTTTCTGGACGTTCGTCCCGGTTCCCATCTTGGCCGTGGAGCCGATCAGCACCCGCACCGTCCCTTGCCGGACCTTCTCAAACAGGGCCTGTTTCTTGGCATCGCTCTCCGCATCGCCGATGCTGGCAATCTGCTGCCGGGGAATGCCATGAGCCACAAGTTTGTGAATAATCTCCTCATAGGGTGAGTACCCCCATGCGGTCGGGTTGACTCCCATATCGGCGAAGATCATCTGCGTGCCGCGCGTCGGGGTCGATTCCTGCCAGATGTTCACGACATTCTCCACCAGCCGGTTCACCTTCGATTCCGGGAAGTCCGGCGCCGTCCCCTCCAGCATCCTTGCATCGGTCGCCAGTTTGCGGCCATCCGTGGTGATCGCCAGGGCATTGTCGATGCGGGGATCGATCTTTTCCGATCGAATCCGTTCGTAGCGCTGCACCAGCTCCCGCTGCAACAGCATCTGCTCGTCCGACATCGGGCAGGCGATGACTTCCGGCTTGCCCCCTTTCAGCTTCGGTCGCGGCAGGTTGAGCATGTCGGCGGACTGCACGTCGGAAAATGCCCGGAACATCTGTTGCAGCTCCGGCAGGTTGGTGAATTTCGCAAACCGTGAACGCTGCCGCAGGCCGCCGCCATCCGGGGAGATTTCCATCGTGTCGATGACTTCGCCGAACGTCGCCGCCCAGGCATCGAAATGCTCGATCCTCCGGCTTTGCAGGCCGCGCGGGTCGAGGAACCGCTGCATCGTGTACATCTCGACCATCGTATTGCTGATCGGTGTTCCGGTGGCGAACGTGACGCCGTGGGCCGCATGTTGCCCATCGAGATACCGGGCCTTCATATAGACATCGAACGCCCGTTCGCTCCCGCCGGTCTGGATGCCGGCGACCCGCTCCATCTTGGTCGGCGTCTCCAGATTCTTGAAATAGTGGGCCTCGTCGACAAACACATGGTCGACGCCGAGTTCATCAAAGACCAGACCGTCATCCTTCTTCTCACCCGCCAGCAGGTTCTTGAGCCGTTCGGCCCGGGCGGCCTTCTGTTTCTCAATCGTCTTGATGAGGTTGCGGTTCGATCCCCGGTCGGCGGCGTGTTCGATGAGGAGCTGGTCGTACTCTTCAATCTGCTCGCGGAGGAACTGCTCCTGATAGTCCCGCGACATGCCGATCCGCTCGAAGCTGGAATGGGTGACGATGATGCCGTCCCATTCTCCGCTGGCGATTTTGGCCGTCAGCATCTTGCGACGCTCTTTCGTAAAATCCTCCTTGCCGGCGACGAGCAGCTTGGCGTTGGGATAAAGCTGCATGAACTCGCGGGCGAACTGCTCCAGCAGGTGATTCGGAACGACATAGATCGGCTTGTGAATCAGTCCGGCCTGTTTCATCTTCATCCCGGTGGCCGCCATCGTGAAGGTCTTGCCAGCTCCGACGACATGCGCCAACAGCGTATTGCCGCTGCTCATCCCCCGCCAGACGGCATCCTTCTGGTGCGGCCGGAGCGAGACCGACTGGTTCATGCCGGGGAAGTCGAGATGGGAACCGTCGAACTGCCGGGGCCGTAGGTTGTTGAAATTGTCGTTGTAGAGGCGGACCAGCCGTTCCGTCCGGTCGGGATCGGCGAACACCCAGGAGCGGAACCGTTCCTTGATTGCCTTCTGCTTCTCGCGGGCCGCCAGTGTCGCTTCCTGATTGACGACCCGTTCCTCCCGGTCCCCGTGATCGATCGTGTCGTAGATCGTGGGGGATTTCATGTTGAGGGCCAGTTCCAGCAGCGAAGTCCCGTTGGCCCGTGGTGTGCCGAACTCGGAGGTGGCGGCAACCGATGCCTTGGCGGCGTAATCGGCATCAAGGCTCCAGACCGCATCCTTCTTGAGATACGAGACCGGCACGGAGGAGGGTTCCACCCGGAACAGGTCGGCCGAGAAGAACTGAATATCGGATTCGGGAATCCAGGGGGCACCGAGGTTGGCGTCAATGTCGCCGGGAAGGACATCTTCCGGCTGGACGTTTTGCAGGGCTTCGGCATTGCGGGCATAGTGGGAACCGGCCTGCTGGGCAACGGCCAGTTTTTCGCGGACGTTGCCGGAGAGGTAGACATCAGCCGTTTCCCACTTGCCGGTCTGGGGATCGTTGAAGATCAGATCCCCCAGTTCCTCAATGACCTGTGTTTCCGGCTTGCCGTACAGCTTCGCAATGAAATCGGGAAAGACCGCACCATGCTGGTTGAGTGAGACGAGCAGCCCTTCTTCGGCGCTCTGCACCCGTGTGATGGGGGGCGTTTTCCCGACGACATCGCGGGACATGATGGCTGCTTTCGTCCCCTTGCCGGTGGTCTCATCGTAATCTTCCAGCGACATGACGAGCATCGCATCGGGATCGTCCCGGAACTTGACGAGGTTCGGCATCCGGCGAATGATCGTGCCGTCCCTGGTTTCGCTGAAGGTGGTCTTGTTGATCGGCCCGTAGGCCATCAGGAACCGGTCGTAGATCCGGTTCAGCTCGCGGCGGGCACGGTCGCGATGCTCTTCCGGCCAGCCTTCATTCTGCGATTGCAGGACGCAGCGGGCCTTGTCCCGCAGTTCGATGAGAGCAGCCAGCCTGCGGCCGGTCATCGTGCCATCGGAGCGAAGTTTCGTGCCGCTATAGACGACCGGCACCCCTTCCCCTCCCTCGATCTGATGAATCACTCGGTCATCGCTGACAAAGAAACTCCCTTCGCCGATATGACGTTCCAGCGGCGGTGGAACGAACGCCGGGGCTGGCGGGGTTTCTGGCTTCGATGCTTGGATTGGAGCAAACTTCGGCAGTTGGCCGATCGCCTGTTTGAGCTGTTCGGCCAGATCGCCGTTGCTTTCGACGCTGAACCCGTCACCGCCATAGAGCGTGTCCTTGCGGGACCAGTTCCCCAGCACCATGTCGGGTTGGTTCAGGAAATAGCGGTTGACCGAGACTTCGGCCCCATCAATGGCAAGTGGAGCCACCCCCAGCCAGTCGGGATCGATATGACAGGCCGGTTCGCCCGGTGTCCGCTTCCGCAGAAACACGATATCGGTGACGACGGCGGTCCCTTCCCGCTTGAACGCATCGGACGGCAGCCGGATCGCTCCCACGAAATCAGCCCGGTCGGCCAGATATTCGCGGATGGCAGCGTTCTGCTTGTCGAGCGTGTAATGCGACGTGACGAGCGCCAGCACTCCCCCAGGCTTGAGGGCATCGACCGATTTGGCGAAGAAATAATCGTGCAGCGAGAATTTCTGACCGTGATGGTCGAGCTTGAGATCGGAAAACGGGACATTGCCGATGACGGCGTCGATGCGGTTTTCCGGGAGTCTGGTATCGCGGTAGCTTTCAATACGGATGTCGTGGCGGGGATGGATCGCTTTGGCGATGCGGCCGGAAATGGAATCGAGTTCCACTCCGATGAACCGATGCCCCGGCTGGCCGTAGGCCAGAAAGTTGCCGATGCCGCAGCCCGGCTCCAGAAGCGTCGCCTGATCGGGAATGCCCAGTCGACCGATGGCGTCATGAATCCCCTTGATGACCATCGGCGACGTATAGAACGCATTGAATGTGGTGCGTTTGGCACTGTCATATTCAGTCGGGGTGAGGAGCGATTTCAGTTCGTCCCCGAGTACCTGCCAGCCTGCCTCGCGGTATCTGCCGGTGACAGGATCGGGGAACAGGCTGAGGGCGACCGGCCCGAAGCCGGAGAACTTCGCAAGAGTTTGTTTCTCATTATCGTTGGCGAACCGGCGTTCCTGCTCAAGGGCTTTCAGAGTGCGAATGGCGGCGATGATGTCGCGGGCCTTCGTCTTTTCACCGCTTGCCATGCCGGCAGGCACCAGCATGGTGTCGGAGGGAAGGTCTTTCGCGGGAACCGGCTTGGGGGGCGGTTTGGCGACCGGGGCGGGAGTGTCGAACAGGCTGGGCTGGTGTTTACGACGGCTCAGGTTGTCGGTGTGTGACGGCGAAGGAAGTTCATCGCGTCGTCGAGTGAACAGGCTTCGTCGTGGTTGTCCTCCGTCGAGATGGAAGCGATCCGATGCTCCAGTTCCTGCACTTCCAGTTCCAGTGCTTCGCTGCGACGTTGCAACGGGTCGCTGTCCGGTCGGCTGCGCGACAGTTCCGCCTGTCTCTGCTCGTGGTCGGTCTTGAGTTCGAGGGCCAGCCTGTTCATCGTCGAGAGCAGTTTCCGCTGGCGGCGGAGTTGTTCGTGCAGAATCGGTTGCTGTTCCAGCAGGCTGAGAATGATCGTCTTGTAATGCATGGGATTGGCTTTCCTGTGAGGGAGACGGGAAGGACTCCGGCGGAGGACTGTCGGGGCTGGAGGACCAGAGGCCCAGCAGTCGCTGGAGGGGATGAGGTCGTTTGCGTGCCATAAGCCAGGGATGCGAGAGATGCTTCGGCAGCCATAGCGCATTACGGGCAGTTTTGCAAAAACTTTCTGGAGGAGCGTGTGTTGCAGGAATGCAGAAAGCAGGATTGCGGAGTGACAAAAACTCCGCTCAGGCTCAGCAAACGGGGGCCGCCCCTGTTCGTCCCTGCTCTCGATCGCCTGTCAGGGGTGAAGGCGATGCGACGGCGAGGCGAACGGGGCTTGAAGGGAACCCTTTTCAAATGGGGGACGGCAAACACTGTTTGCCAACCGGGGAGGGCTGCACTATGCCGGGGGCTTCACCCACTCAGGAGGAAATCCCCATGGCCAAGTCACGCAAAACCGATGAACAGTCCGCTCAATCGCCCGACCAGACCCCACCGGCAGCGGAACAATCCCCTCTGGCCGAGAACGCATCCGATGCAACCGCCGCCCCGGAGCAGGCCCCCGGCGGGAAGCTGGCCTTGGCGGAAGCCAAGCTGGAACGGATGCAGGAGACCAACAAAATCTGCTTTCGGTTCCAGAACGATCTGGTGAAGATCGAGCAGGAGCTGAAGGACAAGTTCAAATACACCGACAACGAGCTGGAACACATTCTGGCACCGAAAGGCCAGCGGATGATCCCCGGCTTCGGCTATTCGGAGATGGAACGCCAGAAGCAGTACGTCAGCTACCTGAAACAAAACACCCAACAGCGCACCACCCACACCGACCGCGTGGAACAATCCCGGGATGAAAGACAAGGACCGTCGAGGTGAACACGGGAAATTCTTTCTGCTAAACCGCGTCGGTCGATTTCACCAACGGGCCAAAAGACGTATTGGACGCCTCGAAGTATCAGGGCAAAGCGCGCAGGGCATCTGAATTCGCAGAGTGTTTCCGCAGATAACGCGCCCATTTCTCCACGCGCGGCACCAACACACCATTTGTCAAAATTTGGATGAAATCAATGGCCTGCCGCCAATGTGACCCTGCCAATCTTGCATGCCGCAAAATCAACCAAAAGAAATCATGTCACGCAAAGCACTTTCAGGTAAGGGCTTAACCATTTTACTCTTGGCGTTGAGAATCACGGCACAGCAGTTGCGAACTTAGACCACTTTCGCAAGCAGGGTGCCAATACGGCACTTCGCGAAGGAGTGAGGGCTGACATGGCGGAGCCAAACAATTTATTCGATGAATATGCTTTGCGGGCCAGGCTCGCGCCAACCCTCGTCGTGGTTGTGATTCCCGTCATTGGGTTTCTTTGCTGGTTCCCAGCATTTTCTGTCACTCAACTGACCCTCGGGGCGGCGCTGTCGACAGTCCTGATTGCCATCTTCTCGCAGATTGGCCGAGATCAGGGGCGGGCACTTCAACCAAAACTTTATGCCAAGTGGGGCGGTGAGCCTTCCGTCCAGCTCCTTCGCCACCGGTCCCGTCAGTTAGCGAAGGAGACACGAGATCGATACCGACTGAAACTTGAAAGCACCAATCCAGCTCTTCGCCTTCCTTCTGAAATTGAAGAAATGGCTGATCCGGAGGGGGCGGATGTTCGTTATCACTCGGTGTGTCTGTATCTGAGGGACACGACCCGCAACAGAGGGGCATTTCCTTTGGTCTTCGCTGAAAACGTGAACTACGGTTTTCGGCGAAATCTTCTGGGAATGAAGCATGCGGGCGTCGCGCTCAGTCTTGCAGGTGCGGTCTCAGCGTTATTAGCGACGATCGTCGGAATGAAAAGCAATACGTTGGATCTTCCAGCAGTCCCAACCGTTGCCGGAGTGCTGAATGCCGTGCTGCTCACGTGGTGGATTTTGAGGATTAATTCGGAGTGGGTGCGGATGGCCGCATTTGCCTACGCCGAACGATTGATCGGCGCATGCGACTCGATTCCGGGGGCAACGTTGCCTCCGAAGTCCATGTCCGTGGAAGTTTCAAAGGAGTAGTGATGTCGAACGTAGCTCAGGATGTTTTATGGCCAACCGACTCTAAAGTGCTGATGCGTGTAGGGATGTTATACGTTGGACAAGGCGACTCATCCGTCGTCTTGGTCAAGGATGGCGATGGTTATAAAACCGTGCTGATCGACATCAATCGGGATCACGAAGGCAACAACGGGATCAATGTTCCCAAGCTGATGAAGGATTTGCTGGCGGACCAGGATGGTCGTCTCGATCTCTTCGTCAATACCCATCCCCATCGAGACCATTTGGACGACATCACCGAACTATCCAAACAGGTCGATATCCACGAAATCTGGGAATCGGGGCATGTGCCGGGGAAAGATGACAAGGCATCCTACGACGAACTGCAAGCCGTCATCAAGAAGGTGAAGAAAAAATACGGGAATGATGCGGTTACCGAAATGATCGGGAGCCGAACCGCGATCGCGTTTGGCGATGCCGAAATCTACATTCTTTCCCCCGCTGAGCATGTGAAAGACGACATTGCCGATGAGGATGACGCCGGACACCGCCGCCGCATTCATGAACATTGTGCGGTTCTTCGGTTCGGCAAGGATGCGACATGGATCCTGTTCACCGGTGATGCTGACCGCACTGCCTGGGAAGAGCACATCACCAACTATCACAAGAAACGTTTGCCGTCACAGATCCTGAATGCCTCGCACCACGGATCGCGCACGTTCTTCAAGCACGATGAAGACGAAGATCCGTACATGACGGCGCTGGAGACGATTGATCCGGAGTACGTGATTGTCTCTGCACCGAAGCAGCCAGAAAGTCGCCACGACCATCCGCATGACGATGCGATGGAACTGTACGAAGAGCACGTCGGCAAGGACAACGTCCTGCATACCGGTGCAAACCGCGAATCCTACATCTGTGACATCTTCACAGACGGAACCTACGAAATCCGTCTCGATACCAGTCTCGTCGATGAGTATGGCAGCGACAACGACAAGGAAGAGGACGAAAAGAAGTCGGGAACCAAGAGCAATGCGAGCTCGATCAGTGTGCGGGCGGCTGCACCAACCATGGCGACGAAACTTGACCGTAAGCCGATGGGGAATCAGTAATGGAGGGATGGTATACGCGGCATCCTCAATGGTTTGCTGCCGAGATCAAAGCGCTCAGGCGGTCGTACCCTCAGTTTCGGCTTGACGAAGGGCAGCTTCATCAGAGCAATGTGGTCTTGTACGGCGAGCTTCTGATCCGTCTCCAGGGCGGAACGAAGCGACATGCTGTGCGAGTTATTTTCCCCGAGAACTCGCCCTACGCCTTTCCGATTGTGGTCCCAATCGACGCGATGCCAGCGTTCGATCAATACGGTGCGGCGCAGTCGCATCCTAAGCCGAAGATGTTTGACCATCGCCATCAGATGCCTGGTGGGTCCCTGTGCCTTTTTCAGTACGAGACCCGCGTTGAAGACGGTGGCGAATCGATCAGTATCGTCGATGTGCTGAGGCGCGCAGAAGCCTGGTTTGCGGGGCATGCCACTGGCCGCTGGCCACCGGACTCGCGTGAGAGTGAACTTCAATCGCATTTTCTCCGAACCGGGGCTGGGATTCTTCTTAGTCGGACATTCTATTCCGACAGGTTGCGCGGGCAGGGTGAATTCTTCGCTGTTCGTGACATTCATCGCTTCTTTGTGGGCCAAAGCCACTACGAAGCGCCGTTGATCATGACAGCGGCGACCATGATGACGGGAATCTTTGAGATCGTCGATGCACGGAGTGATCTCGAACATATCTTCCCTTGGCTCACCAATAAAGCTTGGGAACCCGAAGCCTTCGTCAAAGCTCAGGAGCAGCAACGCAAGGAGAAAGGGAAAGTCGACTTCGGAGATGTAGATCTGATCAGTGGGTATTGGTGGGAGCTGCCAACGGAGCCGAAGATCTTCAGGACCGGAAAGGGCTTGTTGGGTGTCCTCTCGGCAATTGCCGAAGGTGGTGATGCTTGGCAGATGGTCAATACGGCGCTGAGGACCGATCTGACACTGAAGACAATTCAACATATCGGCCTTTGCTATCCAGGCCGCTCCGGCGGGCGGGAATGGCTGATCCTCGTGGTTGACGCCGGGATGCAGGAAGTCGGCGGCGAGCCAGCCGTGCAAACTGAGGACCAGAAGCGAACACGATTTGAACAGGCTGGTGTGCGTTGCATTGCTGCCCATGGGCTGACACCCAAAGATATGCGTTTTCGTAATCAGACCGTCATCGCTTCAGAGATAACTCAGAAGAAAGTCGCCTTCTTTGGCGTGGGAGCGCTGGGATCGAAAGTCGCTGAACTGTTGGCTCAAGCCGGAGTTTCGTTCTTCAAACTCTGCGATGGTGACCAGCTGAATGTGGGTAATGTCGCTCGCCACATCGGAAGTTTAGGTGAGTGCGGCGCTCCTAAAACTGAAGTCGTGGCTCGACGTATCTGGGAAGTTAACCCGTATGCCGAAATCACGACATGTGCTAAACACGTTAGCCCAACACATCAGGACGCCGAGGCTTTCTTCTCCGATGTTGATTTGATCATCAGCACCATTGCTGATGAGGGCGCAGAATCCGGATTCAATGATCTGGCGATTGCGATTAAGACTCCTGTGATTTATGGTCGTGCGCTTCGCCGCGCCGAGATGGGGCGGGTATTCCTCGTTCGCCCTGGACAGGATGCCTGCAAGACCTGCCTCAGCATGATTTCGAGGAATGGCAATTCGGAATGGATTGCTATCAGCGAGCGACCGGAAGATGCGTTGCTACATGAATGTGGTCGTCCGGTCATTGCAGGGAGTGCGGTCGATCTCTCCTTTATTGCGTCACTAATCGCTCGGCAGGCAATTGACACTTTGGAGGGTCGGGATGCGACCTGTAACCATCTTGTTTGGTCTTTGAATGGAGCGGCCGATCTAAGCAATCATTTGCAGCATCCGTACAGCGTCGCGCGCGCCTCATTTGCCCCTCAAGCCGGATGTCCATCCTGTGGACCTGCAGAGATTCTGACCGTTGAACTTCCGGAAACTGTAAAGAAAAGCATGATGGCCGAAGTGCAATCCTGCCCGACGACCGAGACCGGCGGGATTTTGATCGGAAGAATTGAAGGCGATAAGGCAATCATCGAGCGAGCCACCGGCCCTGGTCCGAAAGCAGTCAAAACGGCCACGCGTTTCGAGCGCGACATCGAGTTTGCTCAGAGTGAACTTGATGCGGCCACAGCTTCCAGCCATACCAGCGTCTACCTCGGAGAGTGGCACTCGCATTTGGTGGCATCTCCGAAACCCAGCCCGCGAGATGTCCTGTCGATGCAAGATATTGCCGAATCACGCAACTATGCGACTGATTGTCCCGTCATGGTCATTTGCGGATTCGATCAGAAGGCAGCCACTATCGCCGAGATCAACGCTTGGGCCTTCCCGGTTTCATCAAGCATGCGTCGAGTAACAATTGGTGACGCCGCACGCGAAAATAGCAATCCGTCGTAAGGCATCGGTATCGCAAATTGACGGCCTCAGCCACATCAACAGAGGCCGTCGCCTATAGTTCAATTGGCCGCCTAGGTGTTCACGTCCGACGCACCTACCACTCAATGCGTTCCACCAGTGTTTCTTCCGGTCCGGCTTGCATGGTGGTGGCTTCGTCTGCTTCCTGAATCCACGTCACGCGGTGGCGGGTGAGGGATTGGAACAGGCGGGTGTTGCGGCGGATTTCGGCGTTCAGGTTGCGGCCGGTGAGGCGGATTTTCTGGCCTGCGGCAAACAGGGTGATTCCTTCTGAAGGGTCGAACTCGGCCCGTTCCATCCAGGCATAGCTGATGGCCCAGATGTTGCCATTTTTCTTCCGCAATTCCAGCATGATCGCCCGGTCGCGGGTGCCCCGCAGGAACCCGAACGAGCCGAGGTCGTCCGGTTCCTGTTCCGGGCCGGTTTCAACGGTGGCGTCACTTTTCGTGCCGACGTACTTCTCCAGCAAGCTGTTACCGCTCATAGACGAGTTCCTTCCGTTCCTGTTGAATTTTCTCGCGGTCCCGGTCGTGTTGTTGCTGGCGGCGGACCTGATCGCGGTCGGGATGGCGGGAGGCGGAGACCAGTTCGGTGGCGCTGAGCCGTTCATCCGACCGGCAGACCGCTTCCAGCAAGTCGGGCTTGCTGTCGGTGTAGATGGTCGCCTGCCGCTGGCCGCGTGAGACCGAAACGTAGAACTGTTCCCGCGAGCTGGCGGGGAACGAATCGGCCGACTGCCCGATGAAGACCCGGTTCACATCCATTCCCTGGCTGGCCATTGACGTAACCGCGTAGCCGTAGGCCAGAAACCCGTAATCCCGGGAGATCGTCCAGCCCTTATCGGTGACGAGGTTTCCTTCGGTATCGAACCGGTCGATCGTCACCAGATCGCCATTGTTGAGTTGATGTTTCCCGTCTGGCGTTTTGCCATTACGGGTGATACGGAGCACATCCCCGGTCGCCACATCCAGAACATCGGAATGGAAAAGCTGGAACCGGGCAGCCTGACTGACCGGCGGCGGTTCGGCAGCGACCGTTACCCGGTCCCCTTTCGTGAAGCCCTTGGCGTTCTGGTGAAACACCAGCACATCGCCGGGCGAATAGTGAATCGCATCGGCCCGTTCGGCTTCCGTCAGGTTGGAATTGTGCAGCACGGTGAGCCGGTGCTGATCGGTTCCGAGGCGACCGGACTGCCGCAGCCCGGAGCGAATTTCATTCGTGCAGCGTTCCCCTTCCAGATGCGTTGGCGCGATGACCAGAGCCGATTCCCCGGACCCAACGGCATCGAGATAATCAGCTGCCAATGCCTTGTACCGCTGATCTTCGGAGACTTCCCGAACCCAGCCCAGATCATCCAGCTGGCGGAAGCCGTCCCGTGTCCGGCCTTCACTCAATGCCAGCACCGCGTGTTTGTAATCCTGCTTCTGCCGCTGGATTTCCTTGATCGCAGCCGGTGTCAGCCCCGCTTCCTCTTCGAGCAGGCGCAAGGCCGCCCCCCGTTCCACGCTGCCATGCTGATAACGATCCCCGGAGAGAATCACTCTCGCATCGAGCTTGTCCGCCAGTTGAAAGACACGGGCCATCATGCGGCTGCCGATCAGCCCCGCTTCATCGAGCCAGATGACATTCCCGGCCACCTGCTGATGCAACTGTTCATCCTGAAGCAGCTTGGCGATCGTATCGGCGTTGCTGAATCCCTTTTCCCGAAGCACGCCCCGGCTGGCGCGCGCCGTCGGTGCAAACGTGAACACCTGATGGCCCCCGGCTTCGATTCCTTCGACCGCTTCCTGCATCATGGAGGTTTTGCCGACTCCGGCAGCCCCGCGAATCAGAATCACCCGGTCGCGTGAAGAAAGCACATGGTGGACTGCGTTCCGCTGGCCTTCGTTCAGCCAGGTGCGGGAGAATTCATGCGTTCCTGCCCCGAGCTTCGGACAAGTCCCCCTTCCCTCACGGGCGAAACGGAGCATCCCCTGTTCTTCATTGAGCACGTCCAATGTTGTCACCATCCGTCGGCCGCGACGGTCTTTCGTGATGAAATCCCCCTGTTGATATTGCTGATGAACCGTGTGGCTGGAACTCTTTCCGACCGAGCGTTTCAGGGCCTGGGCCAGCAACGTCCGTTCGGGAACGACCGACTTCCGCTCGAAACAGTGATCGGCGGCCAGATGAACGGCTTCCCTGGCGACTGCGGGATCTTCCGTCACCGGCCCGGAGCCGATCCGGTCCGCGATACGTTGCAGGTTGCCCTGTTCTTCATCACTCAGCCGGGAGAACCATTCCCGACGGAGATCGTCCATCGGGATGTGCTTCTGCTTGCGTTGTCGGGTTCTGGCGCCGAGTTCGGATTTCTGTTCGGGATCGCTGATTCCCTTCTGACGGGCGAATTCCTCAATCTGCTCAGTTCGCCTCGAGAACTTGTCGATCGTTTCCCGGTCGATCCCGGCAATCTCCCATCCGGTCTTGTTCCGTTCAATCTCCAGCCCCAGTTCCGCCAACTTCCGGCCGAGACGGGAATGGAACGTCGCTTCAAAATACGGAGCATCCCGCTTGATGTCCCCGATCTGGGCCGCTTTCCAGGTGTTTTCGTCCCGGTCGAATGTCGTATTAAACAGATAGCAGTGGGCATGCAGGTGCGGATCGGGAATTTCACCGACCGGCCGCGATGTGAAATGGACGAATTCCCCCCACACGGCATTGCCGGTGATGCGGTCTTCATTGCGGCCCGCTTTGCGAACCCGTGTCTGCATTTCGGATTCGATGTCCCGCATCGTCTCCTGCACCGATTCCCGGAACGCATCAAGGAGGCGGTCATCATCGGTCAGCCCTTGCAGGATCGACACACTCTTCGGCACATGGAAGTTGAAATCGAATCCGACACGGCGGTTCTCCTTCTGCCGCAGAGTCAGCGTCTCCCCTGACCGGGGATCAACGTTATCGCAAAGAGAATCCCACTGGATTGGAGCAATCTCGCCCGACAGCCCCAGCAGGCGTGCCCCCTCGCCCCGCCACTGGCCGGTGAGTTCCTGCCCTTCGGTATAATAATCCGCCGTGCTGTAGTAGCTCTTCGCCTGCCCGGCCGATGTGCCTGCGGTGATGCGTAACATGCCCGCATCTTATGCCGTGGATTGGTTGAAAATCGGTTAACAATCCTCGCGTCCGGTGAATTGTCACGAGATGGCAATGATTGTCATTGCTGGGTATTTCGCTCCCGGACCGGTTGTGTAATCTGCTGATCTGGCAATCTCAAAGATTGCCACAAGCGGTCTCACGGCTTCGGTACTTCGCTGACCTGTTGTAATCGGCCTCGGTAATTCGGCTTCTCATTCTCCCCCGGCGTCATGGTCCGCTTTTTCTTTTCCCCATTCATTCCCGCAGATTGAGGGATGCTGGCCGGTTCCCGGTGGAATCGTGCTCCGGTCTGTCTGACGGGCATTCCTTCTCCGTTTCAGACCGGGCTGGCCACACGGCCTTGTGATGGGGCACTCCTAAAGCCGCCGTCGGGCCGCTCAACGGGAAAATCGGTTCCCCCTGAAGGTTTCCCCCAATTTTCCCATTGCCCGGTTCGCTGCGCTCGTTTCACCCCGAACTGATGCGGCTTTGAACGGGTGCCATCAGGCCGCGATGTTCGCAGCCGGTCAATCGAAAGAGAAGGAACAACATCATGTCTCAGACCAAAACCAACTCCAGCAAAAGCCCCAGCCACATCGCCTATCAGGTGCGTGACCGGGGCGAAGGCAAGAAGGGAGTCTGGACCCGCATCGGCAGCGTCTGGCCGCACGCCGACGGCAAGGGATTCAACATTCAGATTGACTGCGTCCCGCTCGATGGCCGCGTCACCCTCCGCGTCTCCAGCGAAAACAAAGACTGATCACCCAACCGGGGCAGGTTCTCAGCCTGCCCCACTTCAACGAAAGGAATCGACACATGACCTACACCGACCAACACACGCTTCAATCCCGGTTCTTTGAATTGACCGACCTGCTCTCGGCAGGCTGCGATCCCGAGTTCGACAACACCTATGACGACCTCGACCGGGAGTTCCAGGAACTCCGCCTTCAACTCAACAGCTTTCAGTGAGGGAGGGAGCCATGAAACTGACATTTGATGCGATCCAGTATCACCGCAACGGAATTTCCGGCTCTCCCTTCCATGTCCTGATCTTCCGGGATGCCAGCCAGGGACGCATGGTCGGCATCGTTTTCGAGCAGAGACACCATGTCGCGGTCTTCAACCTCGACAAACTGGCGTTCGGAGACATCGCCTTCGGCTCCAATTCGTTCCGGGGTGATGTCTACGAGCCACACCTGCGAGCCGCCATTGAAATCGACAATCTGGAGAAAGGAGTCTGATCCATGAGTACATCATCCCATCTCGATCTCTATCGGGCCTATCAGCAGGTTCGGGCAGCGTTACAGAAAGAAGAATTCCACATCCCCTCCGAATTCTTCGCGTGGCTCAACGAACGGATTGAGGATCTGGAAATTGATATTCACCAGATTCTGGCCGACCGCCAGAAAATCGCTGTCATCTGGTCGGTCAGCGACGTTCAGGAGGTCCGTCCTGATCTGACGGAGGACCAGTGCTGGGACGTGCTGCAAGCGGTTCAGGACAATCACGATGCCAATCACGGCATTTGCTGTGAAACACTCCGCGTTCAGGCAGAGATCCTGTTCGGACCGGAATCACAACAGAAAGGAGACTTCGCATGACATCAACCACCCCCATCAACCCGTTCTATGCCGCCCGGATGCAACCCAGAGTAGATGTACCGCCAAGGTACACCGCACCGAGATACGCCCGGTTGCCACTGGCTCCCCGCAACGGGAGTCCGGTTCCACACCTGACGAGCCTGTATCACTTTCACCGTGCCGGGGAGTATGGCGACCGGAAATATCCCGGCAACTGTGGCGGCAATCTCATCAAGGACTTGCTGCTCTACTTCCAGCCGGGACTGGTGTTCGACCCAATGACCGGTTCAGGAACCTGCCGCGATGTCTGCGAGGAACTGGGCATCCCCTGCCTGTCGTTCGACATTCATCAGGGCTACGACGCTTGCAGCAGCGAAGACGCCCCAAAACCCGAGACATTCGATTTCATCTGGGCACATCCCGCCTATTGGCGTCAGAAGCTCTACGCGGATGATCCGCGTGACCTGTCCCGCTCGCCGACGCTGGATCACTTTCTGAATCGGTACGGGCAGTTCATCCGCAATTCGGCCAAAGCCCTGAAACCGGACGGAAAGCTGGCAATCCTGATGGGTGACTACTCCGACCGTGACGAAGGATTCGTCCCCCTCACCTGGCACACCAAGCGACTGGCGTTTACGGCCGGATTGAAACAGTGTTGCACCGACATCATCCGATTCAGCCACGGAGCCAGCAGTTCCCGTAAGGTCTACCGCTCCAGCTTTATCCCTGGACTGCACGACACCTGCATGATCTTTGAAAAACCAGCCAACGAAAGGAATCGCCCATGAAACATTTCCGCATCATTATCGAAATCGACATTACCGCCGCCGACCGAGGTCAGGCCGAACGCCGGGCGAACCTGCTCTATGCCGATCTGGAGAGCCAGAATCGTCCGTGGCTGAAGGAGGTTCTGCCGAACGGAATCGAAGAACGTCACCCGATCGGTAGAAGTGCGCTCCGATGATTCCGTTGGACGATGACATTCTTGACGATCTCTTTCATGGCTGTGCGTTCGCTGCCTACGTCGAGCTGGCGATCCAGTGTGGTGGTGTCCCGGATCGGGAGGCCACCCGCAGGTTGGCATTCCGGTACTACGAAGAAGAACTGGCGATTCAAAATTCTCGTGAACGTTCAATCGCTTCGGTCACTCCACCGCCAGGCGAGGACCGCACAGACCATGACGACACTCCCCATGAACCAGCTGATGAGAAAATCCGGAAGCAGTTGGAGCCATCCGAACAAGAATGACGTGACCGCCATGAACAGGCTGATGAACCACTCCAGAAACGTCAGCCACCGAGGCTGGTGACGCTCCTCGTTGCCCCATTCGTTGCAGATCCGTTTTACATCCGGCTTCATCATCGTTTGCGATGTTGCCTGTTCCGCCGCGACTTGTCACGTTCATTCTCGAAGCCCTCTTCGTCCCAAACTGATCCAGCAGTGATTCAATCAGTTGCCTGACTGAATCACTGCTGGATGAAGCAATTTTCTGTCAGACGTCTCCCCTAAGCGAGCTTAGGTTGGAATTTCCCCGTGCAACCGGGCAGCCGGAAGGACAGCCAGCAGGCTTTCATGACTGCCATCTGGCTTGCTGACAGTCCAGCAATCATGCCTGCCAGCCAACAGGACTGCCGGAGGGATGGAACGGCATCCGGTCGAAGAGTCCGACATCGTTCATGCTGGATTGCCAGCTTTCTGGCACGATGACATGCAAGTAAAACACCATCCTGGCACACTGGCAGGCTTACAATCTGGAACAACAGAACGACAGCCCCCTGTCATGACAGATAACCGGAAGGAATGATGGAAAGAAAGACAGCTTGCTTTCCATCCTGCAGGACGGACGGAATGCCTGACCGAATGAATTCAGGAGAGACAGCCATCCTGCTGCACCGACAGACCGCTGGCATGATGCCAAACCAGCTTGCCGGAAATACTGCTTGCCAGATTTCCAGAACCGCGCTATGGTCGCCGCATGATTATCGTCGTGGCAAATTCCAAAGGAGGCGTCGGCAAATCGACGCTCGCGGTCCATCTGGCAGCGTGGCTCTCCGGGCAGGGGTACGGCGTCACACTCGCTGACTGTGACACCCAGCATTCGTCCTCCGAATGGATTCGGGAAACCGCTCCGGATGTGAAAGCGGTTCGACTCGAAACCGTGGACGCCATTCTCGAACAACTGCCGCTCTTGGCCCAGGAAACCGATTTCGTCATCGCTGACGGTCCCGGAAGTCAGACGGAGACCAGCTTCGCCCTGCTGCTGCGTGCCGATCTGGCGGTGGTGCCGTGCAAGGCATCGATGCTGGAGGTGAGGGCGCTCGCCAAGGCGACCGATGCCCTTCGCAAGGCCCAGGACATCCGGCAAGGGTTCCCGAAAGCGTTGATCGTCCTCAGCATGGTCGGGAAGAACTACCGGCTCACGCAGGACATGAAGGACGCCGCCGCGGCGCTCAAGCTTCCGCTGGCCAAACACGCATTGATTCTCCGGCAGGTGTACGCCGATGCCCCCGGTCAGGCGAAAGTGGTCTGGGAAATGGGAGCACGCGGCAAGGAGGCAGCCGCCGAGGTGAAACAGCTTTTCAGGGAAGTGCTGCCTCAGGCCGCTGTGAAGAAACGCCCGTCGAAACCGAAGCAGGTGGCATAGGAGCAGGAGCATGGCCGAACGTCGTACATTGGTCGAAGGAATCACACAGCCCCCCAAGCTGGACCCGGAAGTGGAACGAGCCTTCATCGCCCAGGCCCGTCCCGCCAGCAGCCGCGAAGCCAAGCCGGAGGCAGCTACCGCAAGACGGGAGACCCCCACCAGTTCCCGGTCGCCCCTCAGCACCCGTATCCGCTCCGACTTCGCCGCAGCCCTCAAACGGGCCTCACTGGAACGCCAACTGGAACAGGTGGAACCGAATACTATCAGCGACATTCTGGAAGCGGCATTGGAACCGTGGCTGAAAGCGAACGGTTATCTTTCCTGAACCTCACGGCCGACCACGGCGTTCAGACACCTTGCGACAGAACCCGATGAACGCCGCTTCGGGATCGCGCGGCGGTTCCGTCATCCACTCCCGCCATTCCCGTTCGAGATAGTACACATCCCAGCCGGGTGCCGCCCGACGGGCTGCATCGTAGGTGTCCGGATCAAGTTGCCGAACCTGAACCGATTCAACCGGTGCAGGTTCGGGAACAGTTCCCCGGTTACGAAACGTCACGATGTCGCTGTCATCCAGCGTGACGGAATAGTCCGGGATATGATGATGTTCCTGATCTTCCTTCACGATGTTCGACACCAGCCGCCGGAACTCCTTTTCGGTCGAAGCGGAGCCGCACTTTTTCTGGAGGAGGGGGAGGGAGATCTTCCATTCCGGTTGCTTGCCGCAATGCTTCCGGGCCAGCTCGTACATCCGCCGTTCCAGCGGTTTGCGAAGCCGGAAATAGTCCCGGTGCAGCGTCAGGACTTCCTGATGCTGAATCGCATTGAACACCCAGTCGGAGAGCTTCACTTCCACTTCCTGCATCCGGCCGTCGCGAGTTTCGCGAACAATCTTCGCCCGCTCGATGAGGCCAAAGGTTTCAAAAACTTCCTGATTGCCGGTGATGATGTTCGTGCTGATCCGTGTTCCCGAAAGACGCTCCAATGCTGCCTTGAGGGCCTCATACCCTTGCCCGTTCGTCATCCGGTTGGTCGCTTTCAGAAGATCATGGGCCTTGAAATGCAGGACGGAGGAAACCGGCTTCTCAGCGTTCCGGGCAGCGATCAGCTGACTGATGCAGTAGATCAGGATATCCCGATCGTGGACGGTCGCCAGACCGTCAGTGGAGGGTTTGACCTCGACAAAGACATCGCCATGCTCATACCGCCGAACCCGATGATCTGGCTTCGTGGACAACGAGAAGATCGGATGCGCCATCGACGCCATATCCCCCTTGGGAGCCGCATCCATCAGATCACAAACAAAGAAATCCGGCGTATGCCGCTCGGGCAGGAGAGGGGGCCGTTCCTTGGTGCTGGTGTTCGTGGCGCTGGACATGCCCCCGATACTTCGACAGTTCACCCACCAAGTCAAGCAGTTTCGACAGATCACACACCAGCCTGCCGGTTCGATATTTCACCCACCGAAGGGGCCAGAATGCCCTCTTTCGACAGTTCACCCACCGGGAAAAAGTTTCGATGGTTTACACACCAATCTTCGACAGTTTGCCCACCAACTTTCGATGGTTCACCCACCGGGCGGTTTGAATCCCCCGGCAATTTCAGAAGCTTACTGACCACTATCCACAGCGTAACACTCTCTCTAACTCAAGTATTTAACACACACCGGCAACTGGATCATCAAGCCGTTCCCCAAGCCCTCAAGACGCGGCCCGACCGTCCCAGTCCCACCGGCCACGCCGGAGCCTGCTGGACTGTCCGTATTGGCATTCAGGAAAGAGGAGTCACCTGCGGCACCGACTTGCCCCGTAAACGCATTCAGAGGACGCGTAGGCGAGTGGAAGTGGTACGACACAGGGAGAAGGTTGAATATCTCGGTCTCATCGCCACAGTGGATGGAAACATGTCAGACGGTCCATCCGTCCTCATTGCCATCAAGCCCGCGAAGGCGATTTGTGGCTTAATTACAGTTTTCACAGTAGCATGCCCGACGCATTCCTGTTCTCAAAATGAGCTGCACAGTCGAAACTACTGAGCTTTCAGAAAAGGTCTTTCCTTCATTCGTGTTCTATCCTATGAGAGATACTTCAATTCGTTTGGGAGGATCTGGCGGTAGGAAGTGTGAGCCGCCCGCCGAAAAAGAACCAAGGGGTTTCCACGGCTTTTGCTTCAACGTCGGTCAAAAAAACACCGACTTTGTCGGCATCTGGTGACTGAGGAGTTCGTGATTTGAGTACAAGTATCCTGCTTCAACACTCCTGGGAGTCGATCACCGCTGCTGCCCAACACCGCAAGCAGCGATCGTGGGTTGCAGTTGCATTCTTCGGCAAGTCTGGCCCGGACCTGCTTCCACTCACTGCAGGCAGTCACTTGGTCGTCAATGCTTCCGAATCGGCCGTCAGTCAAGGTCTGACGCACCCCGGAGCATTAATGGAAATGATCAACAATGGAGTCTTCGTCTACAGCGTTGACAACTTGCACGCCAAGGTATTCGTATTCGGCAAAACAGCATTTGTCGGTTCGGCAAATGCTACCGAAAACTCAGCAGAAGTTCTTATGGAAGCTGTGGTTCGCACGACCGATCCTGGAGCCGTAGGTGATGCTCGTGACTTCATTGCATCACTATGTCAGGTGGAACTTGGACCGGCGGAACTTGATCGTCTCCAGAAGTTGTACCGCCCCCCAAAATTTCCCGGCGGCAAGCGTTCCCGGTCCCATTCGCGCGATCGCCGTCAGCACCCTGAACTCCGACGATTGCGAATCGCACATCTGGAGTGGGGCGATGCCCCCGAAGGTTCGGAACAAACCGAGCAAGAAGGGTTGGATGAGTCCAAAGGGAAAATGGTCCACCCACGCCGGCACGAATTAACAGATTTTCACTGGCATGGTCGCTGCCCGTTTCAGGAGCGGGATCAGGTCATCCAATTGACGACGGAATCCTCCGGCGAAATTCTCGTCAGCCCACCGGCAACAGTGCTTGGCACTCGAAAATGGAGTAACGGCCGGGCCTCATGCACCTTCGTATATTTGGAGTCTCCGAAACTTCGCCGAAAAAATCTCAGAGCTGTTTGTCGAAAATTGGGTAGAGGGGCGAAAAAAACACTCCTGCAATCCGGGACGGTTATCGACCGTGTATTTGCAAACCAACTACGGGAGATTTGGAAGCGGTGAGTCCTCGCGGTAAGAGGCAAATTGCATTGAAAGCCGTTTACGAATACGAGCGAATTCTCGACGAAATCATGATATCACCTCGCCGCAATTAGCTAAGGGCAAGCAGGCGGACGTCGGCAATAAAGCTTTCAAGGGTTTGAAGGTGCGGGCGGATTGGTGCGGGGTATGACTCGATCAGGGGACGGGGAACCACGAGACGGATTCCGGCATCGGTCATTTCACGGAACTGGTTTTGCGAAACGCCTTCCTGGAGTGTGAGAAGATGCTTGATCTCAATCCGCTCTGCTTCGTTGATAACCTGACGCCAGCGATCCTTGCATGTGGTTTTGGCAGCGAGCATTCGCAAGCGGTCGGCGGGATAGGAGGAGTTCTTGTAAGCTTCCTCATTCGGGAACAGAAAGTCAGGTTTCTTGCCTGAATCAGACTCCGGCTGATGGTCAAACTCGATTCCTTCCCGGAGGTTTTCCTCGATGAAGATTTCGCGGGCGTGCAATTCGAGAGAACGACCAGATCGTGACTTTCGCCGTTGCAGGATGGATTGTGCCCGCGACACAAATTCCTCCACGCTGGCGAACCCGCGTCTGATGCCGGGAATTTCCACTGCGTGTTCGATACTCCGGAAAATCTCATACTCGCAATCGCGCCGCTTCATCAGCCTGGAATCAACTGCGATCCCATGAAATCCTCGCAGTTCCACTGCCTTCCTGATGATCTCCGCACCAGATGGAAACTTATTCAGCCATTCCTGGGGGATCTCAGCGGCATCAAGCCAGCATGACGTGCGTACTGTCGGATTGACGATTCCCTGCTCAACCTCATCAATGGACCATACCCGCCCCTTTCCGGGTTCAACCGGTCCAATCCTCTCCTCGATGATCTCCGCTTCGACTTCCTCGTCACAAACCCATACATGGCAATTATTCGCTTCCCCATTCTCCTTGTGAAAGGCAAACACCGCTAGGGAGCCGGTGCTTTCCGGGTCCAGCAGGGGAGATTCACCACCGCCGAAATTCGTCAGGCGGGTTTCGTTTCTTGTTCCTCCGCCACTCACCTTATTGTTGTACCAGATTGCCCGCACCGATCTGGCATCCGAATGGGAATCAATGCACAGGTTGAACCACTTGTCAGGATTATTGTCGGATGGACGGTTCAGGGACGGGAAAACATCAAAGACGACTTCACGCGGGATGTAGGGACCGGCCTGATGAGTCTTGTTTGCGAGCGTGTCATTTCCGGAAAGACGCTTCACATACCACAGGATTTCCGGACCGATGTTGTCATCCATCCAGTCAGTCAGTTCAGCCAGCGCCATTGTTCCCCCGCAGCTCAAGATTTTCCGTGCCTGATTCAAGCCATTGAACAACCATTTGAATCAGGTTCTCCGGTTCCCATTTGCCACTTCCCTTCATGGAGCATTCCCATACTGTAAGGATTCTCCACCCCGCTCTGTTGAGTTGATCGCATGCCGATAAATCCCGCTCCCGATTGCCGCTGATTTTGGTTTTCCAGAACTCCGGTCGCGTCGAGGGCCATCGAAATAAGGGGCAATCGTGCAGGTGCCAGAAACATCCATGAACAAAGATTACCGCCCTTCGGCCGGGAAAAACGAGATCGGGTTTCCCCGGCAGGTTTCGGCCATGCAGCCGATAACGATATCCGCGTCGATGCAGCGACGTTCTCAGCATGAGTTCCGGACGGGTGTTTTTCCCCCGTATTCCAGACATCATTCGGCTGCGGGTTGCTGCATCCACAACATCAGACATGAAACCGGAACTTCTTTTGCTTATCGGACAAGATGCTGTTATCGGGCAGGTAGGGAGCCATGTGCCCTGCAACGGCATTGACTGCCTCGCTCACAACGGCATTCCCGAATTGCTTGTACGCCTGCATGTCGGATACCGGGATCTTGAATTTTGACTCGCCCGGCTTGTCAAACCCCATCAGCCTTGCACACTCACGCGGTGTCAGTCGTCTGGGATTTCGGCCTTTCTGGCGAATCAGAATTTCCGAGCCATCCTTGTAGTATCTTGCCGAGAGGGTCCGGGCAACATCGTTTGGACCATTCAGGCCATAGCCAAACCCGTTCCCCTTTGCCCGATGCTTTGCGGCATAATTCTGGAGATACTCCCAGAGATGGTCTGTCAGGGTGTATTTGTCGCACACCCTGGCCTTCGGGCCGGTCGTGTAATGGCCTTCAGCTTCCTCGCTGCCATCCTCCGGATGCAGGATTTCCCTGAGTCTTGGACCGGTCATCGGGTCCGGAAGAACGAGGTCATCAAAGCTGAATGAGTTCTGTTCCCTGAACCCGACAATGAAAATTCGTTCACGATTCTGGGGAACAAACGACTTGGCGTTTATCACTTTCCAGTGGACGTTGTACCCAAGTTCCTCTTTGAGCGTTGTATGGATCACACGAAACGTGTTCCCCCTGTCGTGATTGACCAGATTCTTGACGTTCTCCAGCAGGAATGCATCCGGCTTGTGATGCTCAATGATTCGGGCTACATCAAAAAACAGGGTTCCCTGTGCCTCACATTTGAATCCATGAGCGCGTCCGAGAGCATTCTTCTTGCTCACTCCGGCAATGGAAAAAGGCTGGCAGGGAAAACCGGCAAGGAGAACATTGTGGGCCGGAATTCTTGTAGCCTCCACCTGGGTGATGTCCCCCTCGAAAACGTGGTCGTCACCATCGTGGAAATTCGCCAGATATGTCTTTCGCGCATAGTCGTTCCACTCACTCGTGAAAACGCACTTTCCACCAATTGCGTCAAACCCTCGTCGCAATCCACCAATCCCGGCAAAGAGATCAATGAACGTAAATGCAGGCGAAATCTTGCCAGGTTCATCAACCAGTCGCCGCAGCGAATCGATCACCGGTTGCCGTGCACGCGAAGCCCCGGATTCATAACGTCTGAGTGTCCGGGCGGAACATCCAAGAGGTTCTACCAGTTTTTCAAGGGGAAGGCCTGTTTTCTGCCTCAGTACTGCGAATTCGGTGAGAGGCACGCCGTTGCTCCCGCTGGGTGTGTTTTGGACATTATGGCCGAAGAATACACGGCGACCTCGAATTCGTCAACGCATCTTGTGCACTTGTGTCCACTATTGACGCGGTACCGAGTTGTTGTCATTAACGTCTCATGATCTCCTCAAAAGAACTTGCACGCCGAATGCAAACTGAAATTCTCCGGGACGTTTCAAGCGGGATCGTTCCTGCCACCGTTCAAAACTTCTCGGAGCTGCATGATTATGTGGACGCCAACTGCTATGGCGGCACTGAAGCACTGCTGGAGGCAATGGACGCGGCAGGACCAGACACCGATGAAGCCCACCAGGCCAATCTCGACAAACTCTCCGATGTCATGAACGAGGCAATGGAGATCGTTAATGCCTGGCTTCAGAACGGTGGGACGAACGCCAGGACTTGCCCTCCCAACTCCGGCTGGAAGCGATAAGGTAGTTTCGCCTTGCCCTGCTGACGCAAGACTTCTGAGTGGTATCAAGAGTCTGTTGACTCTGAGAGTGCGGCACTGACAAGCTTGCGAAGTTTTCGTTGATGCAGGAGCTTTGCTGATTGAGTCGGTTGCATTTCAGGTAAATCAAAAGTTCGTGACACCCGATTAACCGCTTTTCCAAAGATACGGGCAAATTCTCCCGAGGCCCCACTGCGACGTTTGCCATTGGAATCAATACAAAGAAACGTTGCGAGAGACATGCACCCTGGACAGGTCGCAATCTCCTGGCGACCGTTAATCTGTTCAGTGAGTTCTCCCGGTCTGTGCAGCGGGTTAACCAGTGCGACCAGTGCCCGATCCGGATCATCCCGGTGCAGAAAGAAAATTTCGTACGGATTCTGCAACAGATGCCGATAACGGCGTTTCCAGTCCGTGCTGGCAATTACGTGTCGCGCATCAGCACCGGGGCTGCGCTGACCACTTCCATCTGCCGGACAGACATGATCGAACAGGGCCAGTGAGAGCCAGGCCCAGAAACCGGAGTCGCCACGAGGAATGTCTACGCCATTGGTTGTTGCGGTGGCATGAAGCCATTTCGCGAAATCCATCCGACTGGAAAATGATGCGGGCGGTGTAGCTTCGATCAATACCGATAAAGGTTCGGTAAAGCGTGGACTGGTCAGCAGCTCCAGGGGGACAGATGCCTCAGGATTGCTCCTCAATGCCTGTAGGTACTCCGCGAAAGCTCTCACTCCCTGTTCGTTGAATCGCCGGAATTTCATCCACCTTCTCCCTTCGTGCCTGATGCCGCCTGCCATTGACTTGCAAGCAGAAAGTGTCTTCCAAACGCAGCGACAGCCTCCTCAATCCAGTCCCGCCTTTGTTCAAAATCATCGACGTCCTCTGGTACAGGAGTGAGTCCAAGCTTGCCTGTCAGATATCCCTTGGTCCACGCGGTAAACCAATGCTCGGGATCATCGCCTGGGGTTTTGTCGACCAACAGAGCCTGCACAAGTGAGCGACGGAGAATTTCCGGATACGCCACCGCGATGAAGCGACCGTCTTGTGCAACGCCGGAGTGGCCGACAGATTTCTCGACCAACACGACCGGTCCATTCTCGTCAAACTCCATGTCCCACAACAGACCGTTCAGGTCCGAGTCCTTCCAGCGAACCAGGTCACTTTGTTTGTCTTCTTCTGGTCCCTTCGGGCGAATTTTGTTTGCCCAGGCAATAATTCGGCCGGGAACATCGGCAACGTCCGTCACTTTGACCCGGAAACAGACGTCCTTCCAGTCAGGAAACGCTGTCAGCTGTAATTCATGTGGAGGTGGTAGCGTATATTCAGCAACAGTCCCGAATGCAAATCGCATCCGCGTCGTGCGGTGATATGCTTCGACAAAAATTCGTGCCGTGCCGGAAGTCTTCGCAAGATGCGAGAGATTCAGCACAGGTTCGAACGTTGCCGGGTTTCCCGGATAGATCAGAACATTGGCCTGATCACGTGTGAGCCTGCTGCGATTGGTGAAGTTCAGGTGTTTCACCGGCATCGGTTGCTCCCTTTTTCTTTCGGGGTCGGTCGGTCCTGCGGTGGTCAACAACGATATCAAGGTGTTCGTTAAACCCTGTGACGTTGACTTTGAAATCACTTGATGTTGGTTTGATGATCAGCCGGTTGCCGGGATCGGGACGTTCGATCTCCGCATTATGGACGACGACGAGAACGTCTCCTTTCGTTTTACGGAAATCGAAATCGTCGGGGTCGTACTCGGACCAGGCAGAACCACGGATGACATCGTAGGCGACACGGACCGTGATACGTCCGGGAGCGGGCTTCTCGGGATCACCACAGAGCGAAAAACCACCGACCTCCTGATTGAACAGGTAGCCGACAGGTTCCGGGGCCATATCAGGAATATCAGGCTTTTCCGGTTTGGCGCCGGGCTTCTTCTTGCCTTTGTGGCTGGACTTTCCACCATCGTATTCAAGAGGGGCAGAAAAGAAAGCGGTGGAGATTCCGCCAACCGGCTCCGTGGCGTTTCCTCTTGCGATTTCGATGATGCGGTTGACACAGGTGCTGACGAAGTCGATTTCACCAAGCCGCCCCTTATAGGCTTTTTTGAAGTTATCTGTGCGCGGGCTCCATTCAGTGTGATTCGCCCCCTCAGCCGCACGAAGTAGATTCGCCAAAGGTCCAGGGCGAACAACAACAATGGCAAGAAGTTGGGAACACGGCTTCCCTACCCCTGAAATTGGCAGCAGCCCTCGCATGAAGACGGGGCGCTTATGAAAATTTTCCGCGTGCTCAAAATACAAATCACACCAGGTTGGAACTGGCTGGGAGTCCTTGGGGTGAATATGGAGATGGCAGCGAACCGCGATCCTGTCGTGTTCATTCAGTGCATTAAGGATGGCAGCGCGAACACCATCAGGAACGAGATCATCTTTAAGCGATTGAGGTGTTCCTGCAGGGGGCACAATTGTCTGTAGCACTGGATCAGGATGACTGATAGCGTACTGAACCAGCGCGATTCTGGCCGAAAGCTCAGGTTCTCCAAGATCCGGGATGTGATCGGCGTCGATCTGTTGGATGTTCTGACCGTCCGAGATTTCAACGAGAAGTTTTCCATCAAGAATCGCAAAATGATACTCCTCGACGACGGCACGCCGGATTCCATCCAGCGTGACACTCTCGTCAAGATAGGGAACCACAATACTCAAACCTGTCTCGTCCACGCGGGACAGGGAGAAATCTCTTTTGAAACGGGCTACCGTTTCTTTTTCCGAGACCGGTTCACGTGGCCCCTGCGTTGGCCAAGAGTTGAGAAAGTAGCTTGCCTGATCATAGGATTTTCCATTGACCTTGCGGAATTTCAGCAGCGACTTTCCCACGATCAGTGGTTCACCATCGGGATCGCCAGCGCGGATTGTATAGGCAAAGAAAGTCTTTGCACGGCTGGAATGCGGCAGCACAATCTTCCCAACGCCCCGGCTGCCCAGTTTTTTGTCGACCTTTCCGGTCAACCCGTCATGATAGAGGAAGTTGACAAAGTTGTTTTCCGTACCTGGAACATACGGTGCTTTGTAATCCCCAACCAGTCCCTGGGTGTTGAAATCTTCGATCAGCAGGTATCGGCAAGGTTCGCCCGGGTTTGGCGGGTCTGGCAACCCGGCCCCCGGTGACACCAGGTGGTCCATTAAACCATCGAACCATTGACTCGTAGCGCTCCTTGAATCTGGTTTCTCAACGACCGTGAAACGGACTCGTGCTGGCTCGTTTTCGTCAGCCAGGACATCAAGCAGATTCTGGACGCTCTCCCGAACGAGGCTCGTTGCCAGATTCTTCGCTGCCGATCCTTCAAACGCTTCGCCCGACGAACTCTGGGTGATATCGCCGTATCCATCATGTTCCTTGAAATGCCATTTGGCCATGTGGCAAGCCCTTTTTATAAAAAATTATACATTCGCGCATTCCGGTGCAATTCAATGAGAGGTATCGATTCCACAATTGCCTGACGATTGTGTAAGCCCCCGTCCTGCGCCGTGGCCCGCCAGTTCTCCTCTACGCCCATTCTCACGCTGGACTGGACCATCTCAGGCCACCTTGCGATGAAACGAATGCACCAGTCCTCCGACGTACGACCGCTTTTGAACCTCATCCAGCCTGATTGTCTTGATTTCGGATGGAGCGTCGCCGACCGGTGGCAAATGGTCCCGCACCATGCTGGAACGGGCCGTGTTGTAGTAGTCCGTGAACTCGGTCAGCAGGTGGTCCAGATGCCGCTTGCCGAAGATAATGAACTTCCGTAAACACTCGTATTTCAACGTGAAAATCGCGCGCTCGCACCTGCCGTTCAAGTTCGGGCTGGCCTTCGGCAACTTGTTGTTCCTGACACCGTTTTGCTTCAGCTTCTCGACAAATTCCTTCGTGAATTTGGTGTCCTGATCGTGCATCACAATGCTGGGTTTGTCCTCTCGGCTGAGCGTCTGATCCAGGAACCTGCCGGTCTGTTCTGTCACCCAGGCGGAATTCGGATGCTGAGTTGATTCCGAGACGATGATTTCCCGGCTGGTCATGCACAGCCAGACCATCACATACATCTCTTTGAAACCACTCAGCGTCACCGTTTTCACGCTGAAGAAATCGACCGCCCAGAGTGTCTTGGCATGCCTTTCGATGAAGTTGTCCCAGCTATCTGATGTCCGGTCCGGGCCGGGGACAATCCCCTCTTCTTTCAGGATGTTACGGATCGTCTGACGGCTGATGTTTTTGAATCCGAGCTTCCGGATCTCGCCCAAGATACGGGTGTATCCGAATGAAGTGGATTTTGCGATTTGAATTACCAATTCGCGAATCTCTCGCGGCTTACGTTGTCCTCCCTTTGGATTGCGTTTCCGCTTCGGTCCTTCCTCTTCCCGCAGCCAGCGGTAGAACGTCGATGGGCTGACGATTGTCAGCAGCGATTCAATGGCTCGTCCGAGTCGCTTGCCCAGCATGAGCAGCCGTTCCCGCTCATGCGGTTTCGTATGCACCTGTCCGGGAATACGCGCCCGTAGGATCTTGTTCTCTTCCTTCAGGAACTCCACATACCGGGCCAGTTCGCGGTCGGTAACAGAGGCAATCAGGGCCAGCAAGGGGTGGAAAATTGCCGTCATTTCGCTATGGTCGCAATCTGTAATCTGGACTCGTCTTACACTTTGGTTGTACAGCGCCCTGAACCCGAAATCCGCTGACTGAAATCGCCTTTCAGGCGTGGCCTGAAAAGGCGATGACGGCAGGCGTCACAGGCCGCAGAACTGGCAGCGGAAGCAGGTGCCGGAGACCTGAGTTCCCGGTGAGATTCAGCGTGACACGGAAAGCCGAAGCGAGAGGTTCCCGGACGGCATCAATTCAGCCTGTCCGAAAACTGTCCGAGAATTGGTGGTAATCCTCGGAATCCCTCGTAAAATCTGGAAATCGTGGCGACCGATCGCCATTCGCAAGCATTCTTCGAACACTCTTTCGCACCAAGCACTTCCGTTCACAACAGGCATTTCCCTGGACGAAAGCCGTTCAAGCCTACGGAACCGAAGGGTGATCAGTGCTTCCGGTGATTCCCCTGGTTTCCAGTCAACCGTTGTTTCAGATGCCCGCTCGGCAAAATGCTTCCGGAATGCTCGGTGAAGTTTTTCAGGATGGACATCACCACCGTGCTTCAAGGTCTGGTGGTAGCACGCAAGCGCATGGTGGACCGCGGAGCCCAAAAGCAGGCCGCTTCCCAGACGAAGTTCCGGCAGTTTCAGAACCCATTTGAAATAGAACTGGAGTGGGCAGCGGAGATACTGGCTGATCGCACTGTAGCTCCAGTGGGGACGCGGAAGAGAGATCATGACAGCTCACCGGTTCAGGGGACGAAGCAGGAGAAACGGCCGTCAGTCAACGGCGTCGTGACTGGGGTTTCGAACCGTCAGTGAGATGATCCAGGACGAGACCGGCTTCCTGTTTGGTCAGGGAATAAAGATCGGTTTGCCGACCAATCAGGGAGGTCATCCGTTCTTCCAGCTGGAGTTTCGACATCCCTTCCCGTTTGCCGATGGTCAACAGAAATTGAATCTGCTTGTTCGTTGCCGGAACGGTCTCGTTGGGATTTCCATTCAGATTCCCATTCGTACGGGAGAACCGTGGTGGATGTTCCCCGTTTGTTTTCTGCGGAGAGGATTCAGTCTGATGTCGATGCGAAGTCGTGACTGAAGTTCGGGGAGTTCCTTCTCCATTCGAATTCGTGACCCGTGCAATCTGCTGATTCAATGCCTCTTCGGCAAGGTCATAGAATTCCTTGATCTTCTCGATCATTGCTTCTGGATCATCCAGAGGGACCGACAATTCCCCTTCGAGATTCAGGCTGAATCCTGTGGAATTGAAATCCCGTGACAACTTTTTGCTGAGTCCAACATTCACTTTGAGCATGGAAGCATTCCAAGATTGAGGTGATCGAACGCCTGATAGAAGAACTACCCGAGGGAGCGGGGAGAGACTTAGCTCGCCATTTCCAGAGCAAGTTTCCAGGCCTCCGCTTTCAGTCGGGCCCCGGACCCAAACCAGGATGAATCAAGCCGACGGCTGAGTCGTTCCATCTCTGTCCGGCCTCGGGGGCTGCGATGGTGATCCACGAACTCGGTCACCGCGTTGAAGGCCGCCCAAGTGGAGTGTCGAATCTCTGGGATCTGCTGCCCCTTCCCTTCTTCGAAGAGTCGGAAGAGTTCCGATCGGACATTTTGAGCCCGGCGATTCTTCGTATCAGGGCTGTCGGGATAGAGAGCCTCGAAATAGCGCTGGAGCTGGTTCCGACTTGGGTAGTGCCAGGCCAGTCGATCGGCTCGTTCACCCAGGTCCTGATAGAAGCGATGAGCAAAGCCCAGAAGTTCTTGAGCCTGACGGACCTTGGCGTCCAGGTTTCCTTTGTGGACGATCGAAACTCCCTGTCCTTGTCCTCGTCGCTGGGCCATGCCAAGGGTATTGGCACAGACCACACGAATCGGGGTAAAGAAGACCCGTAGCGAAGAACTCCCATCATGAGAATTGCTCAGGAGCAGAAATTGTTCGGTGACATCCTCGGAATTCTTCACTCGAATTTCACCAGGGAGTTTCGCGAGCATCCAGACTCGTTCACCCGCTCCCAGAGCTCCAGCGGTGTGATACCGCAGCTCGCCTCCCTCGACGACGGCATCGAGGAATCCAAACGCCTCGGCATTCTGGACAGGAACATAACTGTTCCCGACAACACCCAGCACATCCCCGGAATCAGAACGGACGACCGCTTTCCGTTTCGGAACCGGAGCTCCGGTGACTGTCGTCAGGGATTGCAAGGTCGCCTGATAATTCAGGCCAGCGGCATCCATCGCCTCTGCCGCTGTGGCGGGTTCATTCAGGCGAGTCCCGAGACGATGCCAGGGTGCCTCACCGGTATACATCATGGCCGGTCGGCCATTCGTCACAGCGAGCTCATGCGCCATTGAAAACCTCTCCAGGGGGTATTGTGAAGTAACTCACTGATTACCCGCTGGAGGAGGAATGGTCCGTCAGGAAACTCGATGGCCACCGTTGAGTGACTCTTCTGAAGCGAACCGCAGGATTCCCAGCGAATGGTTCCTACGAATCGTTCACATCTGCCGTTCAGATTTGGGGATGCTTTGGGTAAAGCGTTGTGCCGAACACCGTGTGCTTCCAGCTTGGTAACGAATTCTTTGGTGAACTTGGCGTCCCGGTCGTGCATCACAATGGAGGGCTTGTCGTCCCGGTTCATGGTCTGATCGAGAAATGCCTCTGTCTGTTTTACCACCCAGGCAGAATTCGGATGTTCTGTCGACTCTGAGACAATCGCTTCTCTGGTGGTCATACACAACCAGACCATCACGTACATCTCTTTCAGCCCACGAGGGGTGACTGTTTTGACGGAGAAGAAGTCGGTGGCCCACAGAGTCTTCGCATGACGATCCACGAAATTCTTCCATGTATCCGTTGTTCGATCAGGAACCGGTCGAATTCCTTCTTCCTTCAGGATGTTTCGAACAGTCTGCCGGCTGATCTTCTTGATCCCGAGCTTTCTCAGCTCTCCAATGATTCGCGTCAAAACGAACGCAGACTGCACCTCAGTGCAATCGGGATGACAACCCGATCTGTCCTGAACATCTGCCCGAA
>JAEZFD010000056.1 GCA_023417655.1 Planctomycetota bacterium
CACATCACGCCGCGCGATTGTGCCTTCTCCGGTCTTAAGAAAAACAAACGACTGCCCCATGTGATCCTGAATCGCTGACTGAGGAACCTGAATAACCTGATCAGTGTTGAGGTTCGGGAGGGTGACGGTCACGAACATCCCGGGCTTCAACAGTCTCTTCGGATTGTCAGCGACTGCCCGGAGTGAGAGAGTGCGTGTTACCTCTTGAACAACATCGCCGGTGTAGAAGACCTTGGCGGCGAACTGCTGATCTGGCCAGGCGTCGCACTTCACTTGAACGGTCTGATTTCCCAGTTGGCTGAGGAGCGGAAGATGGGATTCATAGATGTCTGCGGTAATCCAGACTGTCGACAAATCCGCAATCGTCAGAATCTGGTTCTCCGGGCCGACACGTTCGAGCAACACGACGTCCTTGGAAATCACTGTGCCGTCAAATGGAGCTCTGATCAGGTAATGAGCGAGTTCTTCACCCTGAGTTGCAGGATTAATCTCCTTGAGTTGCTCCGGGGTGAATCCCAGAATTTTCAGATTGGCTTCTGACACAGCAACGCTGGTTTTCAACTCGGCAACCGTTTGCTCCGACATTCTGCTGACCTGCACAAGATCCTGAGCAACCTGTTCCAGAAGAGAAGTCATGACGGCGCTGGTGGCGTCTCGCTCGGCTTCAGCTTCGATGACCTGTCGCCCTGAAATTGCACCATCCTGAGACAAGGGAGAGAGTCGGCGCAGATTCCCCTGAGCCCGGAGAGAGGCGACATAAGCCGTCATTAGCTTCTCACGGTAATCCCCCATGGCGCGCTCCCGGAATGCCGCCTCAATCTCCTCGATCGAAACCTGATCCCGCATCATCGAAATCAGAGCCAGTGTGTTTCGAGCAACATCCTGAGTCCACTCATTCTTGGCTTCCGCAAACTTCAGATTCAGCCGATCCTGAAACAGCTGCAGCATGCCAGAGCCGACTTCCTGACTCTTCACCACAACCAGCGGTTCGTCGTCTTTGACCTGCTGGCCGAAGCGGACATACACCGCGTCGACACGCCCGGAAACAATGGGATGAACGTGGGCGAGTCGATCTTCATTCAGCGCGACCTTGCCTGTGAGTTCGATCGCCTCCGCGAGAGGTGCCTTCGTCGCCGGCTCGACATGCAGTCCCGCCGCCGCCCACATCTCTGGGGGAAACTCGATGGAATCAGTGCCCTGATCGGAGTTCGACTCATGCCGCGACGCAATAACTGTGGCCGTCGGATGTGCCTGATTTGCACCTGAAGCGGGTGCTTTCACAGAGGGACGCAGCACATTCCAGCCGACAATTCCGGCCAGCGCTCCTCCGACGAAGAGCAGCAGGGCCAGGCTGGCTCGGGCAAATGAAGCAGAGTGAGTTTTCATAGGACGACTCTTGAAGATTCGGTGTCTGGCCCCGGCTTTCTGCCTTCTTTCGAAGTGCAGTTCCGGCCGGATGGGTCACGCGTTCGAGGACTGGTGATTCCGGACGAAGTCCTCGCCGAGATTCGATGCACAGGAGAGTTTCAAATAACCACGTGCAGGACAGGCGCACGGGAAATGGCATTCGCAAAGCAGACATGCCGGGCAGATGCCGACCGACGGTAAGAATCAGGAACATTCCCATTGCCGACAGCGGACCATCGAGCTGCAACACGTCGGTCTCGACGCGACGTGGGGAAAGTTCAGAATCGCATCAACACAGGCGTCGGCAGAGCACATCCTGCGGAGAGTGCGTCGGGAAGTAAGTCGCGAGAAACCCGGAGGCTTGAGAGAGATCCCAGTTAAGTCCGATGGACCGTGGCTCAACAGGAGTGAGACAGCTGATCTCAATCGCAGCACCAGCGTTCATCGGTGCTGTTGGAGCAACGAGGACGGGTGAGACGAGGTCCTGTGGAATGACCGGATGTCCCGGTGGGAGCGAGTCATGCTCTCCGACTGGACCGCGGTGCGCCAACGTGACATGCCAGTGCCAGTGCCCGCACTCTGTTTTCGTCTCTCCCTGATGGTAGCGTGCCAGATGCTCGGCGAGCCCTGATCGCTTTAAGCCGCGTCGGTCCTGCCCGTGCCCATTCTGCCCGTGCCCATTCTGCCCGTGCCCGTTCTGCCCGTGCCCGTTCTGCCCGTGCCCGTTCTGAACGTGGTGTCCGTCGTGGTAGTGTCCCCAGACGATGGGTCCCTGCCAGAGCGACAAAATCAGCAGCAATCGAAAACCGATTGCGGCGACAATGCCACTTTGCTGCAGAAACGCGGACAACGGATGCACTCTTGGGAGGAAATCAGGGGGGAAGGAATATTCCATCCTAGGCCAAGCAGTTCAGTACTGTCAAATTTAGCGATGTTAAATTCAGCACACGAGCAAATTCAGGGCACCGGACCCCACACGCACGAGCTCATTCTCGGGAGACTTTTCCCACTCCTGAGTCTGCTTCGAGATTTCCCCACCTCCCAGTTCAGATTTCTCAAACAGATTCGATTCCGGCAGCGTACCAATTGATGTTTCGTCACCATTTTGCGACGTTCCCTACTCCGCTTCCAAATGTTTTGGATTCAAGTGCTTTCGGCGTTCCCCTCAGAGACCTCTGGGACATCTCTCATCGATGGCAAGCTCCACACTTTCCCCAGCCGAAGTCGCGCAGCTTGGAGAAGAACTGCAGCTGATGCTGCGGGCGGGAGTCCCGATTGACATCGGTCTTAAAGGCCTCGTCGGCACGACAACCGGGCGGCTAAGTGACGTCGCGGGTCGACTCTCGAAGCGGCTGGAGTCCGGGCAGTCATTGGCGGCGGCGATGGAAGAAGAATCGTCTCTGCCTGCAAACCTGAAATCGATTCTCATCGCAGGCTCACGAGTTGGCCGGTCCGAGGAAGCATTGCAGGATCTGGTCGACATGTCATTTGCATTGTCGAGCATTCAGGCGGCGTTCTATCGGGGACTGATTTATCCCTTCGTCCTGCTGATCGGGACGGCGGCTCTGTGTCTCCTCTGTCTGACGGTCCTGCTGCCTCGTGTTATCGACACATACGAACTCCTTCGGGTTCCGCTCCCCTTCTTTTTGGCGATTTGGCTTCCCATCGCGGCTTCCGAAATCGGACTGGTGATTCTCGGAATTGCAGCAATTGCCATCCTCATTGCGGCGCGCTGGTTCGGAATCGGTGCCCGACTGAGTCACTGGCTCGGATGGAAACGGGTGGAAGCCGACCTGGCTGCCGCGCAGACCGCCCAGCTGCTGTCTCTTTTGACGAAGTATGACGTTCCACTTCCAGAGGCACTGGAGATCGCTGCGGCACAACCGCGCATGCCGAAATGGTCGGAGAGCCTGAAACAGATTCAGGCAGCGATCCACAAGGGCGAGACTCTGAATCAGGCGTCCTTGGAACGGAGGGGGCTACCCTCGTTTTTAGCATGGCTGATTGAGTCAGGTGTCCGGGAAGGAACGCTGCCGGCAACATTGTCAGATGCCGCGAATTTCTATCGGACGCGAGGCCTGCGTCGCGCTGGCTTCCTGCAGAAGGCGATTCCCCGGATTCTGATTCTCGTCGTGGGTGGAGGCGTCACTCTGATTTACGGAATCGCTGTATTCGGGACACTCTCCCATCTCTGGATCGGTGTCGGAGAGACCCGCTTATGATCGATCATCGAACCGACGAACTCACTCAAACGCCCTCTTCAGGTCCTCCACTCTGGATCGGTTTACGATCTGCCGCAGAGGAGCTGCCTCCCGGTCGCGATCGTGAGGAACTGTTGAAGATCTCTCGCCTTCTGGAACGCGGGGAGAGTCTCGACGTCCTCAACACGGGATCCTCTCCGTCCCCGCTCGTAATGGCGATTCAAGCCGGGATGGATGGCCACCGACTCGCCCAGTTCTTGAAGATCTATCTGGGCGCCGATCAGGAGATCCGAGAGCTTTGGCGGCGTATCTGGCTGAACCTGATGTATCCAACCTTGATGGCGACCGCACTTTTTACACTGCTCTCGTTGTTCATTCTCTTCAATATACAG
Organism: Planctomycetota bacterium; assembly: GCA_023417655.1. Lineage (GTDB taxonomy): Bacteria > Planctomycetota > Planctomycetia > Planctomycetales > Planctomycetaceae > Planctomicrobium. Next base: position 4,001 of record JAEZFD010000056.1, read on the forward strand.
ACGTATAAAAACATCTTTTACGACTTTGGCGTTGAACTTCCCTGGATAACACAGGTCCTGATCGTCGTCGGGGACTTCTGGTATCACTGGTGGCCATTCATGCTTGTGTGCATTGTCAGCTTACTGATCCTTCTCTGTTTCCTGTATTCCACCCGGACCCGGGCTGCAACGATGCGGTTCGTTCATGGCATCCCGCTGCTCGGACGTGCGACGTGGATGACAGGTCTCGCGGAACTCACTGAATTGCTGGCTCTTTACATCGATGCGAACATCCCGTTACCGCAGGCAGCTCGGGCGCTTTCTCGAACACTTCACAATGGATCCATCCGTGTCGCAATGAAGGACCTTGCTGATCGGATCGAGTCCGGTCAGTCTGTCGCGGACGCAGCAAGACAGTTTAAGAATTGGCCCGTCGAGTTGATTCGTGTCTTTGAGATGCCTGAATCAGAAGATGCGATTGCTGAAGGCCTGAGAATCCAATCACAGGTATTCGCAGCACGGGCTGGGGCGAATCTGGCACAATTCCGCTTTGCGATCGAGCCCACAATTTTCCTGATGATCTTCATCTCGGCGTTTCTGATCGTGACCGCCTTGTTTTTCCCGCAGGTTCGGCTCCTCAACGACTTATCCTGAGAAATTGTAATGCAGGAAACGCATCGCTGATCTGAACAGAAATCACATTCGACATCGCGCTTGGAAAATGGTCGCAACTCGAACCGAGATTCCATCCTTCGCTTCGCAAACTGCATAGGGAACAGAGACACGTGGAAATCCTGCTGATGACCGTGGCAATTCCCTCGCTGGGGCTCCTGATGGTGCTGTGCTGTCGCGTGCTGACCAATGCGGCAACACTCGACACCGTTGAGCGCTATCAGAAATACCTGCGCGCCATCAGCGTCATGATGTTGCTGTGCATCGGCGGACTGTTGACGATTGCACTCATCGATCAGCTGAACGCTTCCCCTGGCTGGGACTTTGTCCTTCTCGGCTGGCAGCTGTTGCGAATCGCTGTCATGGTCATCCTGTTCATCGTTGCCAACGTCGCCTGGAAGATCGGCAGTTCCCCAGTCGAGCTTCGTCCGTCCGTATCAAAGCTGGCAATTCGTTCTCGTCAATTGAAATGGCTCTGGGTGGGGAGTCTGTTTGTAACGGCCCTTCCTGTCCTGATCTTCGGCCTGGCTCCGCTGGTCTACCTGTGGGTTCTGACGTCAGTTGACTTTGCCTATCAAAATCTGATTGTGAGGGTCCGTCGGTCCCGCCTGCTCTGGGCGCTGGCGATTGGGACGCGTGTTCAGAAGCCGCTGCATCTTGAGATTCTGCAGCTGGCGAAATCGGAAGATGACCGCCAGCAGGCGAAACTCCTGCGACTTGCCGCTTCGCTGGAGGAAGGCAATTCTCTCTCCCGGGCGTTGGCGAGCGTGCCGGGGCTTCTCCCGGTCGATGTCATCTCCGTGGTCAGCGCTGCGGAAGGGACGTCTCAGCTTCCGGAAGCTCTGCTGACTCTCGCGCGACAGCAATCCCATCGCTGGGGTCGCGATTTTTCTTTGGAGGAAAACATCAACGGGCTGATGCTGTATACAGTGGCGTGTTTGTCGCTCTGCACGGTCGTTATCAGTTTCGTGATGTACTACATCATCCCCAAGTTTAAAGCGATTATGAATGATTTCGGCGTTGACGCCTCGCCATCGTTTCTGCTGCTGCTCGGGCTTTCCGATTTCTTCACGTCCTATTGGTTCCTGACGCTCCCACTCATTCCTGCTGCGTTGCTGGCATTGTACTTGTTAATGTTAATCTGCGATGGATACGACGGACGGTACATGAAACGGCTGAACTCGCTCTGGCCGCGACTCCAGGCTCCCCGGTTGCTGAGAAGTCTTGCGATTGCGATTCGGGCAAACGCGCAACCCGACGACGTCCTGTCTGCATACGCGTTCAGCGAGAAACCGACTCTCGAACATCAGCGACTGCAACGGGTCCAGATGCGACTCGCCTCAGGTGAAACACTTGGTGGGGCACTGTTTGACGAGGGCTACCTGAATCAGCGGGAATACAAGGCGATTGATGTCGCCGCCGGAAGAGGACATCTTGCCTGGGCTCTGGACAGCATTGCCCGCCGCATCGAGTTGTCCCGTTACAATCGAACGCGCTGGATCCTCGAGTTTGCAAGACCGACGATCATCCTCCTGTTGGGGGTCATCGTCTTGCTGTTTTGTGTCGCCATCCTGAGTCTCTTCGTCAAAGTCGTTGGGGATCTCGCATGAAGGCCTCGTTCCGGTCAACCCGTTCGCGTAGCAACGGCTTCACTGTCATGGAATGTATCGTGGCAGTTTCGCTGCTTGCGATCTTTTCCGGCACCCTGTTTCCGATGATCGCGCGAATCCAGGGGGTGAAAGCAGAGCAGGCGCGACGCCAGGCTGCCCTGATCGAGCTGCGAAATCTCATTGAGCTCACTGCGACCGACGCGAACCAACCGCCCGAGCTGTCGCCGGACTTCAAAAAGCGGCATCCCGGCATGGAACTTAAAACGGAACTACTGGCAAGGGAGATGACCCCTGCCGGCGAATGGCGTTCTTATTCCTTGCACTGGAAGAATGAATCTGGTCAACCGGCCCGCCCTGTTGAGTTGCGGTTCTGGAGGCCTGCTGAAGAGGGAACTCAACAACAGGATGCAGCAACCGCTTCAGCCCCGACAGAGTCAGCCGTCAACACTGTCGCGGAGGGAACATGAGGTCACTACGACAGAGTGTCGCCGTCGTGGCAGTTCAACGGCGGGGAATCACATTGATTGAGTGCGCCACGGTCATTTCACTGATTGCGGCCATCGGCGTCATGTCGATTCAGTCACTCGCTTCCATCATGGAGATGAGCCGTAAGAACAGCGAACAGGCATCCACCCTCGAACGGCTCGCTCGCCTGCAGAACCAGTTCCGGCAAGACGTTCATCTCGCAAGACAGATGGAGGCGGGAGAGAATCTGAACGCTGCGACTCGCATAGAACTAATTCTTTCTTCGGATCTCAAAGTCACTTACGATGCGAACGAACAGGGAATCAGTCGCCAGCAGAGTGGCTCCGTAAACCGGAAGGAATTCTTCGCATTTCCCGGCACAAACGCAACCTTTTCACGAGAAGGCGACATCGTCGCTCTGACCGTGAATGCGATCGCCGCCGGACTCGCTTTCTCCCCGAAAATGAAATCACCCGGAACTGATGTTCCGGTGAAACTGGTCGCCCGTATCGGGTACGCCAATCGGCATGAGAATCGGAATTCATCGACAGGGAAGGAGCAGAATTAATGCAGAATCCTGTTCGCGATCCTGCGAGATCTCCTCGTCATGGTATGGCGATGATCACCGCTTTGACGAGCGTGTTGGTCGCCGCAACGATCACCCTCGGGATGGCGAGAGCCATTCTGACAGAGCAACGGGAACTCGAGCGTCGGGAACTGTTATCGCAGGCCGAGTTGTATGCTCAGGCCGGATTCGATCGGGCAGCCGTGCTGCTGAAGGATGACCCGAAGCTCCAGGAGATCCCTGCCTGGACACCCGGCTTGAAGGGCGACCTGGGCAAGTTGGAAATCTCGTATTCACTGGAGAACGGGTCTCGGGAGGACACCAAATTCGTGTCGGTGATCGCAGAAATTTCCAGTCAATCCGGGACTTCGGTGCGTAACTTCTTCCGGGGTGAAATCACTCAGCCTTCTCCGCCAGAAGATGAGAACCCCGTTCCCTCGGAAAATAATGATGCCGATTCGAACTGAAATTGGCTGCCGCAGCAATTGACCTATTCGATGAAATCCTCATGAGCAAGTTGCTCACAATGACCGGGATCATCCAGCCAGGACTACCATGCCGTCTCCCCTGTTTTCATCCGAACATGAACAGAAGCGCCAGCCCTGCCGAAGGCAAGGTTTTACGCTCATCGAGCTGATGGTTGTTATCTCAATCATCGCGGTGTTGATTGCACTTCTGTTGCCCGCCGTTCAACAGGCGCGGGAAGGCGTCCGTCGAGTGCAGTGCCAGAACAATCTGATGCAGCTGAGCATGGCCCTCCACCAGTACCACCATGCCCACGGCTCTCTGCCACCGGGTTGTGTGAATCAGACGGGCCCAATTCGGGTGGGAGACACCGGCTACATGATGGGCTGGATTCCTCAGATCCTTCCCTATCTCGACATGTCGCTGCTGCATAGCAAGATTGATTTCAATCTGAGTGCAAATGACCCTGCAAATATTCAGTTGCTGGCATATACACCGCCGATGCTGATTTGTCCCTCGCATCCGTGGGGGCAACGTACGGACAACAGCTATGCAGGCTGTTATCACAGCCGAGAAGAACCAATTAGCTCTGACAATAACGGAGTGCTGTATTTGAACAGCCATGTCAAATTTGGTGACGTGACGGACGGACAGCAGGCCACATTGATGCTCGGCGAAGTCGTCACGAACGGATCCTGGCTGGCAGGCTCTCGATCTACTCTGAGAAACGGAAGTTCACCGGGGTCAGCGGAAGAGTACACAGCGACTCGGGTCGCACTCAGACGAGAAGAGTTTGCCCCCGCCCCAGACGAAAACCAGGATCCCGCAGCGCCGACAGCAGAGCCGGGCCTCTTCGTCGGCGGATTCCTGTCACCGCACAGTGATTTAACAAACTTCAGCTTCGTTGACGGATCCGTCCGCCCCATCTCAACACGAATCGATCGGAACGTCTTCCAAAACCTCGCGAGCAGGAATGATGGCGAACTGGTTCATCTGGATTCCTTTTAGGGCAGTCGAGTCTGCCCGATCGCGTGCCCGTGTATTGTGCGTTCCAATTGTTGAAAGATCCCATTCCGGATGGTGGCAGCGGGTGCAACTCAACGAAACAATTTCTGAACGGGATCGGAAATCGAACCGCGATGAGAGACTTCTGCATCCGCGCCGCGAGTTCACATCAGTGCCGGACCAGTATCTCTTCCACTTCTTCAACCGGCGGATCATGCAATGACCGAACATTCCGCCCGTCCCTCGCCTTTGCAACTCTTTTCATTGCAGGATCGGTCAGGCAGTCAACTTCCGCACGGCGCGTCTTTGCTGCTGTTGATCTGCCTACTGCTGACGCTCGCCGGCCCGTGCTTCGCGCAGAGTGAACGTGACGACGGAATCCGTGTCCTACGGACCCGCGTGGGATTTGACGGTCTCCTGCGATCACATCTTTTCCAGCCGATTTCTGTGCAGCTCGAAAATCTGAACGACACCCCTTGGCAAGGGACCCTGCGACTGGATCGCATGAACGCATGGAAGAAGCCGGTCGACGTGACGATCACACTGCCTGTCAGCCTGCAGGAGAGGGAATCGAAGTGGGTCCAGCTCGTGCCGTTTGCCCCGGGAGGTGACGTTCAATGGAAGCTCCGCTGGGGCGACGGACAGAGTCATTCATTCATCATCGAGCCGTCGTATGGTGAAGGTCGAGCCATGGCGTGGATCTCAAACGACGACTCGACCTCTGAAGTGAACAGGGGCACACAGTTTCCGGCTGCCTGTTTTCCCGAGAGTGTCGCCGCGCTTGATTCTCTCTCAATCGTCATTCTCAACGAGGTTCCCCAGTTTACCGAACTGCAGGCTCAGGCGCTCATTGACTGGCTGCACCTGGGAGGCCGAATTGCGATCCTACAGAATGCCGCAGGCGAGTTCCCCACGTTCTCCGGAATGCTTGCTCCTCTCCAGCAGAACATGAATCAGTTCTCTCTCAGAAGGGGACAGGTCGTGAAGTTCCCGGTAAGCGACCCTGATCGCTTACCGGTGAGTCTCTGGTCCCAGTTCGAAAGCATCCAGAACAAATCTGATCGGAATGCTCTCCATCGCGAACTGAGATCGGAAGGATTTTTCAATCGCAGCTTATTGAGTGCAGAGATCTTCTCCGAGTTACTGGAGATGGCACGGTTTAAACGAAACTGGCCATTGATCTGGATCGCTGTGGTTGCGTATCTCATTGTCCTTGCAACTTACTGCTATCGAGTAGGACATCATCAAAGGAAGGTTGGACGTTTCTATCTCGCATTCCTGGGGAGTGTCGCTGGCTTTTCTCTGATCTTCTGGCTGCTCGGGCAACTGGGCGCGAGCGCTCGTAATCAGGCAGCGATCGCGGGAATCGCACATGAGATCTCGCCCGGCCGATTCAACGTGACGCAATGGTCTCAATTTGCCTCGGTCAATCCGGAAGTTGCCGATTTCCACTTCCCGGGAGAGGCCGTCTGGTCTTCTACGGAAACATCTGTCGAGAACGCGTTCAACGTCATACAGGGGGGGCCAGACGCTTCTGCTTCGTTTTCATTTCTGCCCGCTTCGACCGAGCGGCTTCTGCAGCGAAGTGTGATCTTGCATCGACGTCTTACCCCGTCGATCCAGTCACTCAATCTTTCAGGAAACTATTTAAACTCGATCAGTGTCTCGATCGCAGGCGTCTTTGATTCTCCGCCGCTGATCGCGAAAGCCTTCTATGAGGATTACGTCGTCGATCTGAAGCCGGGGACTTCTCCTCACACGCTGGTATCTGTCGTCAGCCCAGAACGCATCTCCAGCTATCTGAAAATGGAACGTAACTGGAGGACGTTCTCATCACGTTTTCTGGTTCGCTCGGCGAAGCCTCTGGATCAGAAACCCCGGGACTGGGATCACCTCAGCCGCGTGCTCATCGGGGCCAGCTTCCAGTTCAGCGACGCGATCGTCCCGGATCACCTTCTTCTGGATCCGAACCGGGTTCGACTCGTAATTCTGACATCCCTGCCTGAGGCATTCCACGTGAAGTCCGATCAGAATTGGGAGCAGAAAGGATACGTGCTCTGGGTCTTCGATCTCCCTGTCTCAGGCAGTCGCACCGGTCCGTAACAGCGGGCAAAATCGTTTCGCTACTCCAGACAGAAGATTTTCTCGCGGCCGCATTGCCTGCCCCCGACGGAGACTTGAGGAATTTTCCGGGAAATCGTTGCGAATTCCCGGGCAATCTCAGAGCGAAATCGTTGCGATTCCATTCAATTTCTCCGGAACATGCGGAAAATTATTCCAAGTAGCGCTTCAGCGACCTTTCAGACCCGATAACATAGAGGGAATCAGCCAATTGCGCGGATCACGTGAAGCAGTCTGCTCACGCCCGTTCAAAAAGTCATTTCCCATCCTGGCCCGACTTGCCTTCCTGCACCAATCTTCGGCAAGTCAGCAGGTTGCATCGTCAGCGACCAAGGGAGTCTGGCCTGCATGATCGCAACGAAAGAAGCGTTTTCCGACCAGCTGGTGAAAAGCCGTGTTGTGGCGGAAGAGATTCTTCGCACGTTTGTCGCGTCTCCGGCAGCAGCCGCTGCGCCGGACGCAATGGCGTTGGCTCGCCTGGCAATCCGCGAAAACATCATCACCCGGTTTCAGGCGGAAGAGATTCTGCAGGAACGGGGACGCCGTCTGCGAATTAACCAATACGTTCTGCAGGATGTGCTCGGCTACGGCGGGATGGGGCTGGTTTATGTCGCCTATCACCAGCAGCGCGGCGAACGCGTTGCAATCAAAGTTCTGGGTGAACAGTTCAAGCACGATTCCGGGATGCGCGCCCGTTTCCAGATGGAAGCCAAAGCGGGCATGGCGCTCAACCATCCCCGGCTGATTCGCACCCTCGAACTCGGAGAACGGGTCGATCTCTACGGCAGCAGCGACTATATGGTGATGGAGCTGTTTGAAGGCGTCACCATGCTCGAGGGAATCAGCTTCTCAAATGGCCCTATGAAATGGGATGCCGCCTGCGATGTCGTCTGTCAGGCCGCGAAAGGCCTCGCCTATCTTCATGAACAGAAGATGGTGCATCGCGACGTGAAGCCGGACAATATTCTGGTGGACGCCGACGGCCACGCCAAACTTCTCGACTTTGGTCTGACACTCGTCAATCAGAACGGTTGCGACGACGAGTTCTCACTGTCGATGATTTTCGGACACGAATGCCTGGGAACAGCCGACTACATCGCCCCGGAGCAATCTACAAATAGCATGAGCGTCGACGGGCGGGCCGACATCTACAGTCTTGGCTGTTCGCTATATGTCTGTCTGACGGCACAACGTCCGTTCCCTCGGGAATCACGTCCAGCGACCGTTGCCGCTCACCGGACCGATCCTCGGCCCCGCGTCGATGCCGTGAATCCGACCGTTCCAAAGGAGTTGGTCGATATTATCGAACAGATGATGGCGATCGACCCTGCCAAGCGTCCGCAGACGATGGCCCATGTCCGGGGACTTTTGCGTAAATTCCGCCGCCAGCGCCGCTGGGCATTCGCGTTTGATCAGGTCATCGCCCGTCGCAAAGAGTTGAAACGGGCGCTGGTGACCAAGTCACGCCTGAACAGTCTGCAGGCGGGACGTTCGACCAAGTTGAACTCCGCCGCCGCGACCGACGCTCCGGGCAAGAGCCAGCCGGAAATTCCCGTTCCCCCCGAACGGCTTCCCCCGCAAAAGACTTAACTTCTTTTGAAGTCAACGAGTGTTGCAGGTGAGGCCAGGTAACTGGCAGCGCTCTGTCTGGCAGCGGTCTAAATGTCGCCTGATCCTGTTGCTTGAGCCTGAATCTCGAGTCGATGGCCTGAGTCTGCCAGCTGCCTTCAAGTCCGCAAAACGGCTCGAAGAATCCTTGAAGAACTATGTCGCGGCTTCAATGACTTCATCGTCCACATAGATCGGGAGATGCGGTTCGAAATGGGCCGCCAGGGCAATCGCATCGCTAGGACGGCTGTCGACTTCGACAAGGTCCCCGTTCTGCCGAATCCGGATCACGGCATAGTAGGTCTGATCGACAAGATTGGTGATGACGACATCCTGAATCTCGCCGCCCAACTCTTGAATGGCATTCTTCAACAGGTCGTGCGTCAACGGTCGCAGCGGGACATGTCCCTGCACCCGGCGATCAATGCTCGTCGCTTCGAAAATCCCGATCACAATCGGAAAGGACCGCTCACCATCGACTTCGCGCAGATAGACGTAGTGCTGGTCGCTGATTTCGTTCATCACAATTCTGGCGAGTTCCATCCGGACGAGCACAGAAAATTCTCCACAAGACGAGGTTCGTCTCAAACGTCTCCACTCTCCCCTGCGGCTTGGTGCCAGCGAACTGATGGCTCTGCCGAAACCAAAGAAACAGGTTTGAGAGAAACGCTCGGAAACGGAATTGAATTTGATTCGCACCGGGCACAATGAATGCCCCGGCCGAACCGGTTGAGTATAGAACCCGTCGATTTCGTTCCACAAGTTTGGACACCCCGGAACGTTGATCGGCGAACGAGAGAATCCCGCCCCCGTGAACAAAACTCCCCACGACCGGTCGCGAAAGGAGGAATCGACTTCTCCTCCGGCCAACTCGCGAACACTGCCGCCACAAATTTGGGACAGGTGCCGTTCATCACGACTTGCGATAGAATTGGGCGGCTATGCGTCAGCCGGGTCACTGCGGAAACACAGTGGTGGTTTCAGGAAACCGCGATTCGGTGGACTTTTTAACACGACAAGGGACGGCATCAGATGAAGGAATTCGTGGAGATCGACGGCGTACGGTTGCATCTGGGGCACCCGGATCCGTCCAGTGGAGACTGGATCGGGCAGCGGGAAATCCTGATGCAGCTGCTGGCCTGCTGGCTGATCGTCGATCCGCGTGACCTCCCGCTGACGCCGCGTCTGATCGGGACGCCCGGGATCGGCAAAACAACACTCGCGATCGCAGGTGCCCGCACTCGTAAACAGGATCTGTACATCTATCAGTGTACGGCCGACACGCGCCCGGAAGACTTGCTGGTCACCCCGGTTCTCGCGGAAAGCGGAAAGATCCAGTATCAGGCCTCTCCACTCGTCACGGCTATGATTCGCGGGGGAATCTGTGTTCTGGACGAAGGGAACCGGATGAATGAAAAGTCCTGGGCCAGCCTCGCCCCGCTGCTCGACCACCGCCGTTACGTCGAGTCGATTGTCGCTGGAGTCACGATTCCGGCTCATCCTGACTTCCGCTGCGCTGTCACGATGAATGAAGACGACTCGACCTATGAAATTCCCGACTACATCCTGAGCCGCTTGCAGCCGTCGCTGTCGCTCGGCTACCCGTCTCGTGATGATGAGCTCGCAATCCTGAAATATCACCTGCCATTCGCAGATGATGAGATGCTTGATCTGACAGTCGAGTTCCTCCAACAGTCACATGAGCTGAAACTCGACTTCTCCACACGCGACGGCATTAACGTCCTGCGATATGCGATCAAGCGACTGGCGGCCACTCCAGGTCATCCGCTCTCCAAAGATCAAGCTTGGCTCGACTCGATCGAGAAATGCCTGGGTCAGGATGCTCTTGATTTGAATTCACTGGCAGAACGGAAACGCAATTCACTCGGCGGCAACTCATTACCAATGGGTCTCGGGGACTTCTTCTTTGATCCCAGCCACCCTCTCCATCCTGACCATCACGCGGACGACGATGACGACTTTGATGATGACGAAGAGGACGACGAAGACGACCGCCACTAAGCGAACATTGCCTCACTGGGGCAGCCTGTTTGTCCTCGCCTGTGTGATGATGTCAGGATCCGTCACCTGGGGCCGGGATCTGCATGTCGATCCGGTTTCAGGGAAGGATTCCAACGATGGAATCGCGGCTCCCGTCAAAACGATCGCCCGGGGAATCGCTCTCGCACTCCCCGGGGATACGGTTCATCTGAAGCCGATCGTCTATCACGATCTGGCGTCGTTCACCAATCGACACGGATTGCCCGACCACCCCATCACATTGGATGGACATGGCGCGACCTTAAACGGAGCGGAAGCTCTGATAGCGGCGGACTGGGAAGAAGTCGCCCCCGGCCGGTTTCGCAATGAACGTTTGATGCCGAGTTTCAACGCGGCCATGCTCGGACGCTGGTATTTCCTGTTCGATGGCCGTCCCGTTCACATGGGACGAACCTCAAAAGGGAAACAGGCCCCGCTGAAGACTCCGGAGTCACTGCAGCCGGGCGAGTGGACGTTCGTTCCTTCGACTGAGTCAGCAGCCGACCCATCTCGCCGCCTGACCGGTGCCTTTTACATCCAGATCCAGCCGGGTCAGAAATTTGACGATGCAAAGATTTCCTTTCCCCTCCGTTCCAACGGAGTTCAACTGGGGGGTAAGAATTCGCATCTTGTCATTCGCAACATCACAGCAACCCACGTCTGGAACGACGGCTTCAACATTCACGGCGACTGCAATGACGTTCACTTCGAGAACATTCGGGCGATCGAATGTGGCGATGACGGAATCAGCGGACACGAAACCGCGAAGTACACCGTGCACCGTTTCTATGCAGAAGGAAATTCGACCGGCATCTGTGACGTCAACTTCAGCGAGACAACCTATGAGAATGTCGAGATCCGTGACTGCATTGCCTTCGATCTCTATTTTCTGAATCACGGCAAATACAAAGTGACCAACGCGATCATTCACTCGACGTCAGAACGAGGCCTCGTTGTGACGCCGGGGGGAGCCATGCCGGCCTGTCAGGTGGAATTGGAGAATATTCTGTTTCTCCGAAAGGGCCCTCCCATCAATGCTTTTGTCGGGAATGACACGACACTGACAGTCAACCGCTCGACCTTTGTGAACCTGGGGTTCTCGGTCGCCGCTGGAACGGTGAGCTTCGAGAAGAGTCTTCTCGCCGGGCAACCACCGCAGAATCTTATCCTCGGCAATGGAGCGAAGTGGACCGGACGTGACAATCTCTATGATCTCAATTCCTACCGCGTGCAGGCGCAGGGGATCACACGGGAGGGCTTCGTGTCGTATCAGCAGGAGTCCGCCAATGAAATCGGATCACAATGGAAGACGGTCGAGATCGTCGACGGAACCCCAGCCAATGTTCCCGCCGGGATCGGATTTGATCGGAGCCGGTTCAAATCCGTAGAGATGACTCCCGCAAAGTGAAATCGCAGCACCGGTCACGTTTCGCCTGAACTGATATGCCCACTTTAGTCGCTCGACAGCCGGGCGACTTCCTGATGCCGGAAGCAGGTGACGAGATGGTCATTCACCATCCCGGTTGCCTGCATGTGGGCATAGCAAATGGTTGTCCCAATAAAGCTGAAGCCTCGTTTCTTCAGATCCTTGCTCATCGCATCGGATTCCGCCGTGCGAGCGGGAACTTCCTTGAGTTCCTTGAAGTGATTCTGAATCGACTTCCCTCCCACAAAACGCCAGAGATAGCGGTGGAATGAACCGAACTCCTCCTGCACCTTCAGAAATTGCTGCGCATTCTTGATAGCGGCTGCAATCTTCAACCGGTTGCGAATGATCCCAGGGTTCTCCAGCAACTTTGCCTGCTTTCGCTCGGTATACCGCGCGACCTTCTCTGCATCGAAATTGTCGAAGGCCTCTCGATACGCCTCTCGCTTCTTCAGAACGGTAATCCAGCTGAGCCCCGCCTGAGCCCCTTCCAGAATCAGGAACTCGAACAGCAGTCGGTCGTCATAAACCGGCACGCCCCATTCTTCATCGTGATACTGGATGTAGAGATCGCCCTTGGCCCAACCGCAACGGCAACGTTCATCACTGGTTTCAGTGGTCGACATTCGAAATTCCTGCCATCTGTGAGGGAAGTCAATCAGGGACCGCCGCCAGCGGAGCCTTCACCGACTGAACGGACATCAACTGCGAGTGACCGCTGGCGTCCATGGTGTTTCCCGTTCACAAGGATAGAGCGGACGACGACGGTGAACATAATTGAAGTTAGACATTTCGGCAGCAGTGAGGCCAGGACTGTTGACCCTGAGAAAGTGCTTCGACACAGGAGTATAGGCAGCAACAGGAGCATGGACTCCCTTCGCAACAATCACCCGAAACCTGGCAGGCTCGACGCCCAGATGGAGGATCTGCTGCAGACTGAACGGGGGAACTCGATTCGAGATGAGAACCAGCGTCAATTCACCCCTTTGTACCACTGCCGTCAAACCTTGGTCGTATTGCTGCTGCCCCCCGTGCCGCGGTTCCTTTTCGAAGAAGATCCCGTCGCTGATTGCCAGCACTTGAAACAGGCCCGAGATGGGGTTGCCGACCGTCCCCGGCAGTTTGCCGCCAATCTGAAGCTCGACACTGCGACCGACTCCTGCCGCATGTGCCAGTCCGGCTGACTCAGGATCGATGATGACTCCGAGAGTCGGTCCGGCCTGCTCCTGAATCAGCACTTCAAAGAGGACCGTGCAATCCCCGGGAGATCCTCCCCCGACATTGTCCCCCATATCGAGTAAACAGGTTGTCTCGCTCCGGGACCGCACCTGTCGGGCGGCATCTTTCATTGAGACAAGCTGACTTCGCAAAGCGTCCCGGCGGTTCCACATCTCGTCCGCCAGACGCACTGCAAGCCCCTCAGGCGAGGCGACCTTCCCGTTAGTGACGACGATGACGGCCGATCCCATTTCCGGCACATCTGCGTACGGAAATCCCAGGACGATCGAACTGGAAAGGTGTCCGGGTTCGGACTCGAAGCCCTTCGAGATAGCCAGGAGCTCAGCGTACGCCCCGGTGGAAGAATGCTGTCGCTCAATCTCAATCTGCAGCGGCGGAAAACAGGCGGCCTGATTTAATTCAATTTCTCCACGAACGGCCTGAATCATCAGTCGGGCGGCCTCTTCGCCACGTTGACGCTGGTCGAGGTGCGGATTCGACTTGTACGCGAGGATGGCGTCAGTCACAGCGATCATCCGCCGGGAAAGATTGGCATGCGGGTCAATCGTCGCAATGATCGGGACGTCCGGCCCAACGTGATTTCGGACCTGCTCCAGCCAGCAGCCATCCGCATCGAGTTCACCCTCGGCCACCATCGCCCCATGCGGCGCGAGCAGGATGCCGTCCAGTTTTCCTGCCTGGTCAAGATGACTCTGAAGCATGCTTCGCAATGTGTCGAACGCCCCGGCTTCAAGCGTTCCTCCCGGGGCAGCGCCGGCCGCGATCAGCGGGACAACTTCGACACCCGGCTCGGACAGACCGCTCAGAAACCCTCCCAGTTCATGATGGGCAGGCTTCAGGCTCCAGAGTTCTTCCCCCTGCAGAAACAGATTGGACTGAAAATCTTTCAGCGTTGTCGGTGTCGGGTTGAACGTATTCGCTTCCAGTGCCAGGGAAGCAATGCCGATTCTCACGCGGACGTCTCCACTGTGGACAGGGTCGATACCGGATGCCGACGTGTGGATACATCGTGTTCAAACTTGCGGTATTTCCCCCATCACCGATAAAGAACCGGGGGAACGAACGCCTGCCGTCCGGCTCCTGAGTCAGGGAACGAGAGCAGAACAGAAACAGATTCAGGGGTCAATCCGCGGTCCGATGGATTTGCCCGGCAGAAGATAGGAAGCCGAGAACCAGCACAGATTCGTTGAACAGGAAAACCGATACGATCCGCCAGCGCACCGCACAAGGAGCGGTCCACGCTGATTCGAACTCATTGTCATCAAGCTTGGAATTGGATTCGACCACAAGCGTCGGGACGTCCGAATCTCAAAACAATTGACCTTGAATCAAACCGCCCGAGTTGACGTTTACGGATTGGGATTGCCGATGCAGTTGCTCCAGCAGCTTACTGACGATCAGACCATCTGGATCGATTGTGTCGCCGGTTTGCTCGCAGGTTGGGTGCTGCTGTCGGTCAGTTACTATCGCAGCCGGGATAATCGTCCTGCCGGGATTCAACGACAGAGTTCGGAGAATCGGTCCGGCGACAACCAGGATTCGCGTCAGGCCGCCTGATTTGGGCCGGGGGCGTGTTGTACGCTCTATTGTCGACAGGGTAATCTGGAACGGATTGACTGGGATGCGAATTACCTGGGGCGAGAACTTTCAAATTCCCCCCCGACTCCATGACCCCAACTTCCAAGACGGGTGCTCATGACCGATTGTTCATGTCTCGGCCAGACGGCAACGCAATCCATTTTTCCTTCAAGCGACAGCGAGAAATCTAGCATGCGTCGAGTTCGTTCCGCGGCGTGGGCCGCTCTGCTGGTCGGATTTGGGTATGTCTGCGGAATGGCGCAGGTTTCCGAGCGGACAGTGACCGCGCAGGAAGATCAGAAAGATCCTGCTGCGAGCAGAATTAACGCGGCCTACAAAAGTCTGGTCGAGGCCCGGGATACTCTCGAAGCCAACGGCCGCTACAAGACGATTACCGACGGCGTCAATTCCTTCCTGATCATGACTGGCGGCGGAAACGCACAGGAAGATCTTGAATCAGGACGCGGAGTGGATCCGGAGACTTTTGCCGGACTTTACGCAGGTCATGCCAGCCCTGAAATCCAGCCTCTGCTCGGGGTCAATGAGCAGGGACAGATCACTTACAACAACGAAGTGGTCAGAATGTATTCAAAATCCCGGTTACAACGGGCACTGGCTGACCGTTTAAAGTACGTCGACGTTGCGAACTGAACGTCGGTCCGAATGCCGGATTCCGTCACGAATTCACCGCCCGTAACGATGATGCGGAATCGGGAAATTTGTCGATGCGGGGACGGCAAACTTTCAGAGAATTTGATTCTAAATCGCTGCTCAAATTCGATAACATAGATGTTGCGCCTGCACAGGGAGAACCAGTGCGGCGTACATTTGCCTTTGACCCTGTGATCAGTCTGCGGCTCATTCGAGGGACAACTGGTCATTTCGGAGATTCGACATGTTGAACCGTTCAAAGTTCGCTCGCACATGGATTCCGGCTGCCTTGGGTGGAATGATGTTCGCGAACTCTGTCTGGGGCGGAGAGCCAGTCCTGCGGACTCACCTCACCCCTGACGGACAGAAGATTGGTTCCATCTCGCTCCCCTTCGATGGCCAGCTGCCATCCCTGGATACCGTCTCCCATGTCGTGCTTCTCGACACCTCTGCGAGCCAGACCGGCGAATATCGCAAACTGGCTGAGCAAATTCTGACAGGGTTCCTGAAGGGGCTCCCTGCGAATGATCGGGTGAGCATCCTGGCCTATGACGTTCAGGTGAGTCCTCTCACCGATTCGCTCACCACGCCAGCTCAGGCCGCTGAACAGCTGAAGGTCAATCTGGCCAGCCGCTTCCCAGCTGGGGCAGCCAACCTCGCCAACGCGTTGCATACCGCTGCCGATCAGTTGCAGGGTTCCAAGCACGGTTCCATCCTGATCCTCGGCGACGGCATGAGCATGGCTCATCTGTTCCAGCCGCAGGAACTGCAATCCCTGACCACCGGACTTCGTGACCGGAAAATCCCCGTTCACAGCTTCGCGATTGGCTCGAACACCGATCTTCGCCTCCTTGGTATTCTTGGGGAAGAGACCGGCGGTTTCGTGGGTCGCGACAGTCTGAGCAATGATCCTGCATTCGCTGCCAACATCGCTGAAAAGCTCGTGAAGGCCACGCATCAGCCGGTCTATTACCCAACCGCCGTCGTCGTTGAGCCCGCCACTTTGGAGTTGGTACCACAGCGACCATTGCCAATGCGGGCAGATCGTGAAACCGTTTACCTGCTTTCCGGGGACGTTGGCCCAGAAACAAAGATCACGGTCTCCAGCCCATCGACTCCGCTGGCCAGCCAGACATATTCGAACTTGAACCGGACCCGTTCGGAAGGAAACACCTTCCTGACTCAGTACTGGAAGGATGCGAAAGCATCAAACGGAATCGCTATCGGTCTGGCCGGTGAATGGATGGTCGAGGAAGCCCAGCAGAAATTCGAGGACTATGTCTCCTTGGTCTCTGCGGAAGGAGAACAGGCCTTCCAATCAGGGGCACTCGAGAAAGCTGAAAAGGCAGGAGAGATTCTTGCCAGCATCGACCCGGAACATAGTCGCGGCCCCATGCTGCTGAACGCGGCTCGCGAACGCCGCCTCGGACTTCTGGCTCAGGCTGACGCCGCTACACCTCCTCCACCGGCCCCCCGATCGCCACTGATTGAGCGTGAGCTTCCACCGGTCGATGGCAATATTGCTAACTATGAAGCCTTGCGGGATGCCAAGGGCCAGAGACTGCAGCGGGAAGTGGAAACACAGATTCAGCAGGCGAACCAGCTGCTGGACAACGCCCTCGGTGCACAGGCTGAAGAGCTGCTGAATCGCACTCGAACCACAGTGAAATCGGCCACCGATATCGCTCCCGATCTGCGAGACAACCTGCTTCGCCTGTTGAACGGTACTCTCCAGAATGTGCGAGCCCGTCGTGCTCAATATGAAGGAATCGCTCAGGAACGTCAGCGTCTGCTTGCAGAAGCTGAAGTGACAGCACGTTTGATTGAGTTCGCTGAAGAACGCGACTTGCAGCTCGTCCAGATGGTTGATCGCATTCGTGCTCTGATGATTCAGGCATCTCAGGGAGAGTCGGAAGCTTATGCTGCTTCGGAAGCACAGGCCCGCCAAGTTCTGGATGCGTATCCCGGCACCGCGATCGCGATGGCCGAAGTCTTCATGACGGAAGCCGCGACACAGGTGAACAACGCTCGCGAGTTGCGGGACCTACGTTCCGATCGTCTGCTCGAGACGCTGCAGCAGGTCGAACTGTCTCACGTGCCATTCCCAGACAATCCACCAATCCGCTACCCATCTGCTGAAACCTGGTGGGCTCTGACCGAAATGCGTCAGAAGTGGAAGTCTGTCGACCTGCAGTTCAGCAGCAAGAACGAAGAAAAGATCTATCAGGCATTGAACGAGATCACAACCGTCGAGTTCCCGGCGAACCCGTTGAGCGACGTGATCCAGTTCATCGCCCAGCAGCACGGCATTCCGATCATCATCAACAAGAAGGCTCTCGAAGCTGAAGGATTGACTGGCGAAGAAGAAGTTTCGCTCGTTCTCTCAGGCGTGAAACTGAAGAGTGCCCTGAAACTGATGCTGACCAACGTCGCCGGAGCTGACCTGACTTACGTCATCAAAGACGAAGTGATGCAGATCACCACGGTCGCCGATGCTGACGAACGCCGTGAATTCCGCATCTATCCAATCGGTGAACTCATGGACCTGCAGCCAATGGGCGGCGGAGCCATGGGTGGCATGGGCGGAATGGGTGGAGGTATGGGCGGCGGCATGGGTGGTGGAATGGGCGGAGGTATGGGT
>JAEZFD010000057.1 GCA_023417655.1 Planctomycetota bacterium
TGGCAGACGATCTGGGACGGCTGGCAACAGCTCATCCGCCTCGTCGAGGGATACCAACTCGCCCAACCACCCCCGAGATGTGGGTAAGATCAAGCTCACAGAGCGGTGGCACACAAATTTGACATCAACCCGGGCACTTGGCGGGGAGAGCTCAGCGCATGAAAAAAGTCGGCTGGTTGGCAGCCGACTTCGAGAAAACGCCCCCGGCGGGATTCGAACCCACGACCTCCAGTTTAGGAAACTAGCGCTCTATCCTGCTGAGCTACGAGAGCCGTCGGACCTGACGGGGATTCCTGCGAATCACCCGGCAGGTGGACTGTCAAACAATACTCAATTCCCGGGAGCGGGTGAAGCTCCCCAGGCGATTACTTGACGAACTGCTCGCTGGTGGCGAGGAAGTCGGCGACGTTCCGATCGATCACGTCGATACTGCGGTTCCAGAAGTCCGGCTTCGTCAGGTCATAGCCCAGCGTGCTCTTGACCGCCTCTTCCGCATTCATGCTGCCGGTGGCCAGCAACAGTTCGCGGTACTTCGCCGGGAAGCTGTCCCCGAACTCGCTGGCGGTCGAGTAGAGACCAAGCGAGAGCAGGTACCCGAAGGTGTACGGGAAGTTGTAGAACGGCAGTCCGGAGATGTAGAAGTGGAGCTTCGAAATCCAGAAGACGTTCTGCCATTCCGCGAAGGCGTCGCAATAGGCCTCTTTCTGAGCAGCGAGCATGATTTCGGTCAGCCGCTCGGAAGTCAGTTCGGCTTCAGCCCGTTCACGATGGAACTGGTTCTCGAAGATGAACCGGGCGTGGATGTTCATCAGGAACGCGACGGAATCCGTCAGCATGTTGTTCAGGATGCCGAGCTTTTCGCCGTCGGTCTTCGTGTTGGCGAGCCGCTTGCCGCCGAGAATCGCTTCCGCAAACGTGGAGGCGGTTTCGGCCAAGTTCATCGGGTAGTCCTGCAACAGGTACGGCTGTGACCGCAGCACGTACGAGTGGTAGGCATGGCCCAATTCGTGAGCGAGCGTCGACATGCTGTCGGCACTGCCGGTATAGGTCATGAAGATGCGGGACTGCTTTTTGACGGGCAGGCCGGTGCAGAAGCCCCCCTGACGTTTGCCGCCACGATCTTCGGCTTCGATCCAGCGGTCCTTCAGAGCCATTCGGGCGAAGTCACCGAGTTCCCCACTGAACTCATCGAAGGCTTCGACGATCGTGTCGCAGGCGGTGTCCCATGACAGGGTATCGCCTGCGGTCGCAGCCTGGGGGAGGGGAGCCAGCTGGTCGTACCACGAGAGCTTTTCGATCCCCAGCAACTGGGCCTTGCGTTCGAAGAACTTCAGCAGGACATTCTTTCGCTTCGAGATCACGTCCCACATGGTGTCGAGCGTTTCACGCTGCATGCGGTTGTAACGCAGCGGGGCGTCGAGGTGGTCCTGCGTCTTCAGTCGCTTGTACCGGGCGAGGCGGGTTCCGGCGATGTGATTCAATGAATCGGCGCAAGTATCAGCAACTTTTCCCCAGGCCTTTTCGAGGGCATGGAAGTTGTTCTCACGGGTCTTGCGATCCATGACGTCAAGACGAACCTGACCGGGCGACTTCTTGACGATTTCACCTTTCTCCATGAGCTCGACTTTGAGCTCGCCGGAGATGCGATCGTACAGGCGTCCCCAGGCGTGGATGCCGTCGACACCGAGTTCGGCAGAGAGCATTTCCAGGTCTTTGGGAAGCCGGAGCTGCGCGTTCGCGCGGGAGTCCTCGAGGAAGAAGCGAACTCGCTCCATTCGCGGATCGCCGGCGGCGAACTCTTTCAGCTGTTCATCACTGATTTCACGGAAGGCGAGTTCCAGATTCGTGAAGACCTGATTTCGCTGAGGACCGGTGGCTCCGAGAATGGCTTCGACCTGCATGTAGGCCTTGTTCTCTGAATCCGCGGCGGAGTAGCAGCCGACGAAGGCGCCGAGATCACAGGCGTAGGCGAAGACCTTTTCGACTCGTTCGAGAAAATCGCCCCAGACTTTCGCATTCACTTTCGAAGGGGGCGGCAGTGTTTCTGACTCATCCGCCAGTTTCGACAGTTCGGCCTTGAAGTCGTCGATCAGCTTTTTGAACTCGGCGGTATCCGGCTTGGGATAAAGCGTTTCCAGATCCCAGGTAATGGCGTATTTCGAAGGAGATGACTGCGACATGATGAGGATGAGTCCTTTCTGAGAGTCAGGGCAGTCCCCACTGTAACGCCTGTACGGAAAATGAGCGAACGCAGTTTGAGGGACTCCCGGAGCCGCAGGTTCCGACCGGAGCAGGGGCGTCGCCTTGAATTCACATGAGTTTTGGCCGATAGTTCAGTGTTGGCATTTGATGCAGAACGCGATTCCGTCCAGCGGACTCGTCTGACTCTGCACACTGAGATTCTGAAAGACGGCGGAGAATTCGGCGATGACGGCAAGCACTCGCAACTTTTGTGGCCGCACACGCAGAGAGTTTTTGTGGCAGGCCGGCTGCGGCTTCGGCGGCGCGGCTCTGGCCAGCATGCTCGAACCAGACTTCTTCGCGTCGCAGGCCAAGGCGGCTCCGTTCGTTAATCCGCTAGCGCCGAAAGAACCGCATTTCGCTGCTCCCGCAAAGGCGGTGATCTTTCTGTTCATGTACGGCGGGCCGAGCCACATCGAGACGTTCGATTACAAGCCGGAGATGTACGGTCGCGACAATCAGACGATTGAGGTCAAGACGTTTGGTCGTGGTGGGCACAAGAATCAGGGGCGTCTCATCGAGCCACGCTGGAAGTTCAAGCAGTATGGGGAATGCGGCAAATGGGTCAGCGATCTGTTTCCGCATCTGGCCCAACGAGTCGATGACATCGCCTTTCTGCATTCGATGACAGCAGACAGCCCGATCCACGGGTCCGCGATGCTGATGATGAATTCCGGCAAACTCCAGTCAGGCAGTCCGTGCCTGGGTTCCTGGGTGAACTACGGACTCGGCACCGTGAACCAGAACCTGCCGGGCTTCGTTGTGATGCTCGACCCGAAAGGGGGCCCGATCTCCGGTGCGAAGAACTGGAGTTCCGGATACATGCCTGCAATTTACCAGGCGACGGTCATGCGGCCCAAGGGAGAACCGTTCCTCGATCTGCAGCCGCCTGCCGATACTTCAAATGCCGCGCAGCGACACATGCTCGATACGCTCCGCGAGTACAATGAAGAACACTACGCAGCGCGGGCAGACAACTCGAACCTTGCCGCCCGCATCGCGAGCTATGAACTCGCTTACAGCATGCAGGCACATGCTCCAGAGGCGGTGGATCTCACCCAGGAGACCGAAGTTACTCAGAAACTCTATGGCATGGATGACCCGGTTTCTGCCACCTTTGGACGGCAATGCCTACTGGCTCGGCGCATGGTCGAACGGGGAGTTCGCTTCATTCAGATCTACTCAGGCGGGGCCCACAACGATGCGAACTGGGACGCCCACACCGAGATGGAAGGGAACCACAACCTTCACGCAAAAGAAACTGACAAGCCGATCGCCGGTCTGCTCGCCGATCTGAAAGCCCGTGGCATGCTGGATTCGACGCTGGTTGTCTGGAGTGGTGAGTTCGGACGCCAGCCGACGGCCGAATACGCGAAGGGAACGGGACGCGATCACAACGCTTATGGGTTCACCTCATGGATGGCGGGCGGCGGCATCAAAGGCGGAATCAGCTATGGCACGACCGATGAGCTCGGAGCAAAGGCTGTCGAGAACAAGCTCAAGGTGAAGGATCTGCACGCGACCGCATTGCACCAGCTCGGCTTCGACCCGAACCGACTGAGCTACTTCTACGGCGGACTCGATCAAAGATTGGTCGGCGTCGAAGGAGCAGATCCGATTCGAGCAATCATCTCCTGATTGCCACGTGGTTCCGGGAGTGACTGAAGCCGTAAAGTCCAAGAAGTGGCCGACGAGAAATCGAGGGGCGAAGAGCAGGGGATCGCGGCTGGAGGAGCGTCATTTCGTTCCTCGCTGTGGCTGCGTTGCCTATATGGGTTGGGCCTTATTCTCGGATGCTGGCTGGCAATGCAGGCGGTGCATGAACTCGGTCATGTCATGGGTGCATGGGTGACCGGTGGCAAGGTCGTTCATGTCGAACTCGCACCGTGGTCCATTTCTCGGACAGATGTCCTTCCGAATCCAGATCCACTGACCGTCTGCTGGGCAGGGCCGATCACGGGTTGCGGATTGCCGCTGCTGCTCTGGCTCGCCTTGCGAAGCACATCAAACAGGATCGCTTCGATCAGCGCATTGTTCGCAGGCTTTTGCCTGATCGCAAATGGAACTTATCTCGGCTCCGCAGTTTCCTCTCCGGTCGGCGATGCTGCCGATCTGTTGAATCATGGGGCGCCGCTCTGGCAGTTGCTTCTGTTCAGCGGAGTTACTGTTCCACCGGGAGTCTGGATGTGGCACAGGCTGACACTGATGCAGTTGGGACTTTCCCCGAGGGCAAGGCCCCCTGCGGTTCCAGTGATCGTTGGTTTATGGACGGCCATCCTGGCAGATGTGTTCGCTCACTCTCTGGTGCGGTGAACCCACATTCCAAAGCTCATCGAAAGAACGAAACAGACCGCGGCAGCGTTGTGGCCTCGCAGTCGGTGCGAGTTCCATCTCAAAATCGCCCGAAACTCAATACCCGTAAAGGGCTTGGTAAAGTCCGGCGATAATGAACAGTCCGACAAGCCGGGTGACGAAGAAGCGGAGGCTGACCATCAGGTTGCGCCGGTAGTAGGGGCTGCATTGATTGGAATGATTGTAAGAGACAACATTCCTGCAACCGTTTCAACCCGAAAGTGACGATCACACGAAGAAATTGCCCGACCAAATCGCTTAAAGACGCGGCTGTCACCAGAGAGAACCCGGACCACGGAAACTCACCAGCTTGAGTCTGAGGCGACCTCAGGAATCGCCACGCAGAGAACCTGGCAGAGAGACTGCAAGTGCGCGGCGAAAATCAGATGCTTGTCTGTGGGCAGACTTCGTCCCGAAAACGCAGGGGAGTCGGCCCGGCGAGTTTGTGAGTGGATGCGAGTTCCTGAAAGAGCCGCAGTCCGCTTCGCTCGGCAGGTCCCATTTTGAAATGGAGATTCTTGGTCAGATAGCGTAAGACCATGCCTTCGCTCAGTCCGAGCTGACTCGCACCGCGCCGGGCAATCTCCGCGATATTGCGAAGGCCTGCATCGCGTGCCGCTCCGAGTTGTTCGGCGAGGCCGTCAATACGTTTATCGCGTCGACCAACCCACATCGCGAAAACGAACGGCAGCCCAGTCCATCGGACCCATTCTGCGCCCAGATCCCATGACGTGTGGAAGACCTCCTCAGGGGAGTGCATTGCCCGATCGCCGATCATCAGCACGGCATCGGCCTTGCAGTTGGCGAGAGTATCGCCCAGCACGAATGTCTTCAGTTCGGGAATCACTCCAAATCGCTCGGCCAGCATGACCCGGGCCAGGGCGGCACTCGTCCGCGAGCCTTCGTCCAGAGCGAGGGTCCGGACTTCGCCGGGATGCACCCGAAAGTAGAGCTTCACACTGAAGACGTCACTATGAGTTGCCACGCAGGCATCAGAGACGACCTCGTAATTCGGGTCGTTGAATGACTCGACTGATGGAATGAGGGCAACGTCGAGAAGTCCCGCAGCAAGGTCATCTGCCAGTCGGCTGGGGTAATCGAGAATCAGATCCGCCTGAGGGAGCTGGCTCTCCAGCCCTTCGATCAGGGGCTTGCTGTTCAGATACGACACCGCTCCTACGCGGATCCGCGTTCCCTGCAAATCCATCAGCTGCAGCCGTTGTCTGTCAATCATAGTGGTAAGTTCTTCCCTGTCGCAGAAAGATTATATCTGCTTCAGGTCCGGTCGCAAGACGACGCTCTGTGCTGAATCAACGTTGGTTTACGGGAGGGACTCGCCGTCAACGTGTCTGGTAGGGCCCTCCTCATGTGGGAGGACGGGAGGATTACAACGTGAACGATCCTTCCGTCGAAGAGAGACCATTCTACATGCGAGCAGGTTCATCGCTCCCGTCGACAGCAGCGAATCGATATGCTCCAATCCCCCAAACATTGTATCCGCAGTTCCGGCTGTCGAAGCTGAGAGACGTCTTTCCGCCAGCACCATCGCGTTGGCTGCCGCACCGGTCTGAACTGTGCTCATCGTGGGCACCTGCAAGATCTGTCCGCCAGCCCGGAGTTTGATCGCCGTATGGCCAACGTTACTACCGAACCACTTCGCATCGGGCTCATCGGACTTGGAACCGTCGGTTCTGGCGTGGCCAGCATTCTGCTGAAGCATGCCCAGAGAACGGCCGAACGCGCCTCCCGGCCGCTGCAGATCGTCGCCGCAGCCGTCCGGGACGCCTCGAAGCCGCGCGACCCGGCACTCAGCGGTATCCGGATCACCACCGATCCGATGTCGATTGCACAGGCCAAAGACATCGATGTCGTGGTCGAACTGATCGGCGGGTTGCAGCCCGCCTTCGATCTGGTGAAGGCAGCGTTACTTTCAGGGAAGGATGTCGTCACAGCGAACAAAGCACTGCTCTGCGTTCACGGCGAAGAGCTATTTGCACTCGCCCGAAAGCAGGAACGGGCCATCTGTTTCGAAGCAGCCGTCGCGGGAGGCACTCCCATCATCGCCGGCATCGGGCAGGGGATGACCGGAAATCAGATCACCTCTCTCGCGGCGATCGTGAACGGTACGAGCAACTTTATCCTGACCAGAATGTTCCTCGAGAACGCATCCTATGAGGACGCTGTCGCCGAAGCACAGAGAATGGGATACGCCGAAGCCGATCCGTCCATGGACGTCAAAGGGACTGACGCCGCTCAGAAGCTCGGAATTCTGTCGCTGCTCGCCTTTGGGCGTCGTTTCACGCCTGACCAGTTTCCGGTACAGGGGATCGATGAACTCAGTCTGATGGACCTGAAGTTCGCGGACGAACTCGGCTATGCGATTAAGCTGCTCGCGACGGCCAAACTGGTGAACGGTCTGCTGGAGATGCATACGCAGCCGACTCTGATTCGCCATAAACGGCCGCTGGCTCAGGTTGACGGACCTTACAATATGATCGAACTGACAGGCGATGCCGTTGGAAAGGCCTGGTTCTCGGCCATGGGTGCCGGGCAGATGGCAACTGCCTCCGCTGTTGTCGCCGATCTCGTCGATGTCGCCATCGGACGGCATCGCCTGACGTTCAACCGGCTGAACCTGATTGACGATCCCAACGGCTTCAAGCTGCAGCGGCCGGAAGACATTCAACGGCGATATTACCTGCGGTTTCTCGTGCAGGACCGCCCCCGGGTCATCGCACAGATCGCCGACATTCTCGGCAGCAACGGGATCAGCCTGGCTTCCGTCATTCAGAAAGAAGTTCGCGAGCCTGAAGAGGCAGGACAGTATCCCGTCGTGCCACTGGTGTTCATGACGCATGTGACGACGGAAGGGAACATTCGAGCTGCCCGAAAGCAGTTCGATTCCCTCGACTTTGTCTCCTGCCCCTGCGTCTGCCTCCCTGTCGCAGATTAGAGCAGTTTGCTCTGCCGTCTGCCCGAGCAGCGTGCGTTTCGATCGATGAAAGTCCCAATTCCGCGTAGCAAGAATGGACTGATTCCATCAGCCGTAGAGAAACAAAAGAACGCTGTCCGCCTCAAAGCAGACAGCGTTCTTTTTTCGTTCGTGCAGAGCCGCCAGCGATGCAGTTCCATCAGCGCTGGAGTTACCGCAGCGAGCCAGCGCCGATCGTCGCTGAAGCTGCGGTCGAGTCGCCGAGCAGATCGAAGTCCTTGAATGTCCAGACGACCTTCTTGTCTCGACTGACCTCGATCAGCTGTGGATTCTCTGGACCTGCATGGCAGTTGCCGATAATCAGATTGCCGTTGGGCAGGACTTCCAATGACGTGGTCCACGCAAGCGTGATGCCCGGCAGATCGCGCTGGGCGAGATGCCAGATAATCTCTTTCTCTGGGGTGACTTCAATGACGCTGTGACCGTTTCCGGTTGCAATGAGCGTATTTCCATTTGGAAGACGCAACGCATTGAAGAGCTGATTCCCCCAGGACTCAACGCCGTGCCCACCTGCCGGTTTGCGACCGAACAGAGGGACTTCATAACTCCAGACGATCTTGCCGTCCGGATGATATTCGACAGCCTTCCCGTCCGACTCTTGAGAGACCAGGACGTTTCCATTCGCAAGCCAGTGCGCCTGCCGCACATCACGGTGCGGATGGGGTTTTGCCACCTGAATCGGAAACTGCTGCAGCAGGTTTCCTTTTGCATCTACCTGAATCACTCGACCTACGCCGTTTTCGACGAGCGCCGTCCTTCCATCAGAGAACCGATGGAAGGTATGGACTTCGAGCTTCTTCCCGGCGTTTCCGTTCTGGAAGCAGTCATAGCTCCAGACAACTTCCTTGGCAGGGCTGATCTCAACGAGGGAATTCCAATTCTTCTGGGTCAGCACATTCCCGTTAGGGAGCACCTGCAGACGATGGACACTCGAGTCGTGGTCATAATTCCAGACCGGGTTGCCATTCACGTCATACCTGACAATGCGTCCTTTGTCGGCGGCGATAACCTCATGCCGCGGCGAAGAGACCTCGGCAGCGTTGACCGCCCCGATCAGCAGCAGGAACCCAATAATCGCAATACTTGGAGATTTCATAACGATTTTCGTTTTTACCTGAGGGACGTCTCTAACACGTCGTGCACGACACAAGTAACTGCTTCCTAATGTTGCAGGCGAAGACCATGTCACTGCAACGGTACGGAGTATTCTTGCAATTGGATCGAAATAATCGGGGAATCATCGCGACTGAACTGATTGACACTGCCTGATGCGTGCTATCCTTATGGTCTCATCTGAGTTCCCGGATGTCTTGTGACTCGGTTGGAACAATTCCTCATCCATTCCTCATTTCAAGAAAGAGACAAAGATGTTCTCAACGGGTCTGAGAAAAAGGAATGTACATTCATCTTCCAGCGAATGTGGATTCACACTGATTGAACTGCTTGTCGTCATCGCCATCATTGCCGTGCTGATTGCCCTGTTGTTACCTGCAGTGCAGCAGGCACGCGAAGCCGCCCGTCGCTCACAGTGCAAGAATAACCTCAAACAGCTTGGATTGGCGCTCCACAATTACCACGACGTCGCCGGATTATTTCCGCCAGCGATCGTCGTCCAACGTGCTGATCCGCAGTTTGTACCTAACGGCTTGACAGACAATCTGCCGGACCCCGTCGAAAGCTGGGGCTGGGGAGCCTTCCTGCTCCCTTATCTGGAGCAGTCCGCTTTGTATAACGCCTGTAAAATTGGAAGCGGTGACCTCCTCGAACGGTATGTCACCACAAGCGCTCTGACGCCACTCGCCGTTTACCGCTGTCCGAGTGATATCGCCCCATCTGTCAGGACAACCAGTCGACCGATCGCGACATGGGGAACTTCCAACTACAAAGCGAATATGGGGGTCAACGGGGGCTGGGGATCCGGTACAAACGGGGCCGTCTTCTGGCGTGATGGCAAGTGCGGATTCAGGGACATTCTCGACGGAACATCGAACACCGTCGCCATTGGAGAGATTGCCTGGCAGCGCGGAACACTTAAACACGAGGCAGCCGTCTGGGCAGGTTGTCGGCAGGGCATGCAAGGGGACTGCGTCGATGACGTCGTAGCGAGTGGGCGAGCGCCCATCAATTCGAATGCCACCAACACGAATATCCTCTCTGAAAGCTTCAGCAGCGTTCACACCGGTGGCGCACATTTCCTGATGGCCGATGGTGCCGTGCGATTCATCTCTGAAAACGTGCAGTTCATCGCGAACGGGGAATCCAACTCCAGTGCCGCGGACAGCACCTATGAATTTCTGCTGCACCGTAATGACGGCCAGGTCGTCGGAGAGTTCTAAAGCAAATCGTACTGCCCAATTCCCGAGCAGCCCGGTTGATACAGATCAGCTGACGCTGCGATGAACGTCTCACGTAACGTTCGCCTGACGGGGCTTCCGAATCTCTTTGTTGATCTGACTCACTTAAAACCTCACGGAAGGTGACCGCCTACAGAGGGTTTCCAGTCAGAGTTCTTACTTCACCCAGGAATACGCGATGAATCTGCGGCTCGGCTTGTGCGCGGCACTGATACTTTCTTTTAGCCTGGCGGGATGCGGAGGCAGCATCGGCGGCCCCGAACTGGGACGAGTTACCGGCGTGGTCACACTCGATGGAGCCCCGTTGCCCGACGCGACCGTCATGTTCCAGCCTCAGAACGGCCGGCCTTCATTCGGGACGACGGATAGTAGCGGGAAATATGAACTCGGATACACCCAAGGGAGCGCAGGTGCTGTTCTCGGCGAGAACACTGTCTTTATCCGGACTGAAATTCCCGGCCCTGATGGGCAGCCGCCTGTCCAGAAGGAAAAGCTTCCAGCCAAGTATCACAATAAAACGGAACTGAAGGCAAACGTCGTTCCGGGAGCAAATACCTTCAACTTCGATCTCACTTCGAAGAAGTAAGTTCGGGTCAAAAAGTAAGAGGAGATCATCGAATGACCGATGATCTCCTCTTTTCATAATTGCTCGATCCTGTCCTGCTCCTCTTTCACACGACAACGAGCTTTACGGCGACTCCTTAAAGAAGCGGTCAGCCCGCCCGGGTGGATCAGGCATGAACTGATTCGGCGAGGACCGGAGTGTTCTCTGTTTTCGGTGTGAGGAATGTCTCAGGAGGTGCTCCAAGGAAGCGGCCGAAGCGACCGAAGCGCCCCTGGTACAGCAGAATCAGGTACGACGGGACAAGAATCGGACGCACGATGAAGGTGTCGAGGAGAACACCGAAGCCGAGTGCAAATCCCATCTGGACCATTCCCAGCAGCGACCCTGACATCAGCGTAAAGAAGGTCCCTGCCATGATGATCCCGCAGCTGGAAATAATGCCGCCGGTTTTAGTGAGAGCATAAAGCACTCCCTCGACCAATCCCCGATGTTCCTGCTCCTCTGTCACGCGAGCCATTAACAGGATGTTGTAATCCTCTCCGATCGCGATCAGAATCGTGAAGAGATACACCGGGACCTTCCAGTCAATTCCGGCGAAGCCTTGTGGGTCACGCAGGTAGAAGAACAGATAAGTCGCCCCAAGCGTCACGAGATAGCTGAAGATCACGCTGATAATCAGGTAACCACAGATTTCAGGCTGCCGCAACAGGGTGACAATCACCAGATAGACCGAGACCGTCACCAGAATATCAATCAGAACGCGGTCATGATCGGTAACCGTTTTCAGGTCTCGAATCGCTGCGGTTGTTCCCAGCGAATAGATCTCTGCCGAGTCACGCAGCTTCTGCTGTTTCTCCAGCGGAATCTCCGCCTCAGGCGGGAAGAAGATCGAGTGGCGCACCGAATCTTCCAGGCGAGACAGCGACTGAATCGAATTACGGGTGAACGGGTCCTCTGAAAGAACCACATCAATGCGCATCACCTGACCAGCAAGATCACCATGCAGCCCTGTGTAGGTGCGGTGGGCAAAGTTTCGTTTTGCAACCCGTTTGGCCAGCGAAAGACTTTCGAGGTACTGGTTCGCCTTCTTGTTATTTCCGAGCGGCTGGAACTGGCTGCGGACATCCTCGATCCCGATCGGTTGTTCGAGTGGGGAGTCACTCTTCGTCTGCTGCAGGCGTTCGTCCTCGGCCGTCAGATTGCGAGTGATCGCCTCACTGATTTTCTCAGCCGTTCGAGCATGCGTCAGATCCTTGTCGTCAAAGACATCATTCAGCACCTCCTTGGGGAACTGCACAAAGATGGAGTGCGGACCCGTCACTCCTGCGGGATAATGCTTGTGAACGACCTTCGCTCCGACGACGCTCGGCTCGTCCTGCGGCAAGTCAGTCAGCAATCCATAGCTGAGATCGTCCTGACAGAAGACGCCGACCAGCGCCAGCGGAAGCATCAGCAGAATTGCAGTGACGAAGACGCGGCCAGGGCTGCGACGGATGATCCCGGAAGTGACGTCCCAGACCCATTGCATCCGGTATTTCGACAGCGAGTTCCAGATTGTCGACGACGGGAGCCACCCGGAACGCTTTCTAACTTCACTTAACCGGATGTCAGGCCAGAAGGCCCACTTTCCGAAGATGATCAATAGAGACGGCGTGAAGGTCAGTGCGAAGCAGAGAACAACAGCGAGGCCGAAGGAAATCGCGAATCCAGCCTGGCGAAACTTCCCGAACTCCGAGAAGCCCATCATGCCGATCCCGACAATACTGGTCCCGGCACTGGTGGCGAGTGCGGCGCCCACTTTCTCAATCGACATGGCAAGAGCGTTACGGAACGTCAGCCCTCCGTCGAGCTCCTCTTTATACCTCGCTATCAGGAACAGGCAGTAATCGACGCCTGCTCCATAGACCACAACGGTGACGTAAACGTCGAGTCCGGTGAACAGTCCGATCCAGTTCCAGCCCGCCATGAGCCGGAGCAGGGCTTTCGAAAGTTCGACCGAGATTCCGACGGTGACGAGAGGCACCAGAGCGAGCAGGGGAGCCCGATAGATGGCAAGCAGAAGAACAATCACGAGCAGTTTCGTGAAGTGTTCAGTCCGACTGGCGCTTTCCTGCTCGGCTCGCAGCATGTCGCGGCCGACCGTAGCGGATCCGCTCAAAGCAAGTGACAGGCCTAAGGGCCGTTTGCTCTGCAGTTCAGGGGAATTGAGCAGATGCTCGATCCGGCCGATCAGCAATCGGTTCTGACGCTCGAGGAATTCCGTCTTCAGTTCCAGAATGACGAGTGTCGCTTTTTGATCGCGGCTGGTCAGAAGCGCTCCGACCCGCTCGTCATTCAATGTGACGATCGACTTGATCACCTGCTGCTGAGGCGGAAGATCTTCCGTGAGCGTTTTTTCGAGTTCAGGCTTCCAGTGATAGCCCTTCGGCGTTGTTCTCTGCAGACTTTCCAGAGCAGCGACGAGATCATGAGTAATGAAGGCGACATCATCATCTGTCAGACCCGAGGGACGATCTTCGCGCTGCAGAACGACAACGACATTACTGCCGAGGGGGTCCTGCTGAACTGAAGTGCCAACCTGATCTCCTTCCACTTCTTCCAGACTGGGCTGGAAGGTCTCCCGGAAGGTTTTGACAGCGCGCAGGCTCGGCGAGGTTGCCGGGAGAAAGTTCATTTCTCCGTCTTGCGCAACCTGATCCTGTGGAGGAGCTGATCGGATCGCCACAACGGCAAAGACGATCCAGAAGCCAATCCATATATAAGGATGGCGGGCGACGAGTTGTCCGAGATATCGGTACATGAGACGGACCGATCCTGAGGATTTCGGACGCAGGCCTCGTCTCTTGTGAGGAGCCGCCGCTCACTCATCAGATTCGAAAACGGTCCGTCGTCCTCGTGGAATTTGCTGTGAAGGAACGTCCGCCCGGTCCCTTATGAAACGGACCGGAGGCGATACAGATGGTTTCTTTCCGAAAGGTGACCCTACCGACGTCACCCCTTCAGGTCAATGTTCAAACTTCCATTGCCTCCGAAGAGGGGGGTGGACACGACCTTTTTCACTCTGCATCCTGTGCGGATCGCCCATTTTCCAGCAGATGCTTCGTCCGGCAGGAATTTCGTCGGCGTTCCCGTCTTCCGGACTTCAGACGTTCAGGCTGAATGGTTGGTAATCTGTCCCCGAATCGAGCACAATTCCTTTTGACTGATTCGACCCTTCCAGATCACCACCGACTTATCCATTCTGGACCGTTTGCATGATTGATCCGCCTCTCCAAATTCGTGCGATTCGCTCTGCCGGGGTCTTTGAAATTGCGTGGACGGAAGGAACAATTCACCGTTATCCCTTCCGCCTGCTCCGCGAATCCTGTCCCTGCGCCGCGTGCGTGAACGAATTCACAGGTGAACGGATTCTCGATGTCGCATCGATTCCCGATTCCATTGAACCAGTGGGAATGAACTTCTGCGGAAATTATGCCATCAAGATCCAATGGAGCGACGGGCATTCGACCGGACTGTATTCCTGGGACCGGCTCTCTCATCTTGCCAATTCCGATCAGGTGACGATCACGACGACAACTGATCCCCAAACCGGCGCTGATCTTGGACTTGGCACCGTCACACCGAATCCGTGATTCGTCCCGGGGGACGCGCTCGAACGCCGGACACAGCGACCAAACCGGACATCCACGAATTCCGACTGGGGCTCGCAATGTCGCTCCTTCCCCTCATCGACACATTCGGCCGGGTCCACACGAAACTGCGGATCAGTGTCACGGATCGCTGCAATATCCGGTGTTTTTACTGTATGCCGGCTGAGCACGTTTCCTTTATGGAACCGCAAAGCCTGTTGACCTTTGACGAAATTGAGCGGCTGGCGACCGTGGCCGTCTCGTGCGGGGTGACCCAGATTCGTCTCACTGGAGGGGAGCCACTTGTCCGGAAGAATCTCCCCCACCTGGTCTCGCGCCTTGCACAGATTCCAGGTGTCCAGAATCTTGGCCTGACGACCAATGGAATTCTGCTGGAAGAACAGGCAGAGTCTCTCTTTGCGGCCGGTCTCCGCAGTTTGAACGTCAGCTTGGATGCTCTCTCCCCTGAGATTTTCCAGCAGGTCACGCGACGCCCGGGTTATGAACGGGTACTGGCCGGAATTCAAAAAGCACAGGCAGTCGGATTCACTTCCATTAAAGTGAATGCGGTCTCGATTCGGGGACTGACGGAATCCCAGATCATTCCATTCGCCGAATTCGCCCGATCTTCAGGTTGCGTCGTCCGATTCATCGAGTACATGCCTCTCGATGCCGACTGCAAGTGGGAACGTGAGAAGGTCCTCTTCGCTCAGGAAATCCGCGACATTCTCATTCCGGTGTTCGGAGATCTCGTCCCCGTCTCCCACCCCCGCAGGGAACTGCCGTCCAGTGACTACGCATTCGCAGATGGGGCAGGGGTGATTGGCTTCATTCCGTCTGTCAGTGAGCCATTCTGCGACCGATGCAATCGGTTTCGCCTGACAGCAGATGGTAAGCTCCGAAGCTGCCTGTTCAGCCTCGAAGAATTCGACGTCCGGACACTGCTGCGCTCAAACGGCACCGACGACGAACTGCGCGCCGTCATGTCCAACTGTATCTCCAGCAAATGGGCAGGCCACCACATCAACGCCCCGGACTTCATCCGACCAGAGCGGGCCATGTACTCCATCGGCGGGTGAAAGACGCGATACCCCGGCGAGGGGACATCATATCTGTATCAAAAAGACGCAGCCATGAGACTCAAGTGAATCTCACAACTGCGTCTGGGATTTCGTTCGTCTGAAGGCAACTTACGCCAGCGTGAATTCCGGCAAGTGGATCAGCTTTCCACCCTGGTTGGCGGATTCATGGGCACAGATTCCGACGCAAGTCCAGTTTGCCGATTGAACTGCGTTCGGCCACGGATCCCGGTCTTCCCGCAGAGCAGTTACGAATTCATGCACCAGATGCGGATGAGAGCCCCCGTGTCCGCCTCCCTGAATGAAGGAAAGGTGCTGCGAGTCATGAATTTCGGCAGGTTGAGTGAAGCGACGAATCGGCTCAGGCAGCAGGTGGGCGAAGTCTGGGATCTCGACCGGTGAAGGAATTTCTGGCTCCGGCTTTTTTGCGGTGTGGAGGATGTGTTGACCATGTTCGGTCAGACTCCATTCAAAGCTCTGCTTCGTTCCATAGACGTCGAAACTCTCGCGGTACTGCCGAGCAACGTCGTACAGGAACCGCCAAATATGGGCGGTCAGGTCACTGTCTTTGATCTTGATGTGACAGGTCTCAACGGCGAATTTATTCCCCGACTTCTGTGCAATGTCATCGCGAACGGTGCCTGATCCGAAACAGCTCACGTATTCCGCGAGCCCGTTGACCAGTCCGAGACATGGACTGACAACGTGTGTGGCATAGTGCATCGGAATCATGGATTCCCAGTAAGCAGGCCAGCCATCCATATCCTGAGGATGTGACGCGGCAAGATACTGGATCTTTCCAAGATCACCCCGTTCATACAGCGACTTCAGGAAAAGGAATTCCCGGCTGTAGACCACGGTTTCGGCCATCATGTACTTCAGGCCAGTCTCGCGCACTTTCTCAACAATCTGTCGGCACTCGTCGATGGTCGTCGCCATTGGCACGGTACACATCACATGCTTGCCGGCATCCAGAGCCTGCAGCGACATCCAGGCGTGATCCCTGATCGGGCTATTGATATGGACAGCATCAATGTCGGGATCCTTGAGGACCTGCTGGAAGTCGGAATAGCGTTTCTCAATCCCGAACTGGTCCCCCGTCTCTTTGAGTCCTGCTGGATCACGGCGACAGATGGCGGCAACGTTCGCATGGGGATGGTGCTGGTAGATGGGAATGAATTCGGAGCCAAAGCCCAGACCAACCATCGCGACATTGACACGTTCGAGCGGCTTCGACGGCATCAGTTGACCTTTCGCAGAGCAGGGGAGAACAACAAGTCAGGTGGGTCTCAGGTGAGAAGTTCTGAAACATGAGGCTCACGGTCGACGCGGGGCAAAACCAGTGGCTGATAGATCGTCGTATAGGCCTCGGCCTGACGATGCACATCGATGGCCGCCTGCGATTCCCAGCGCTCGACCAGAATGAAGACGCTCGGGTCATTCTGCGAATGGCAGACATCAAACTGAAGGCAGCCGGGTTCTGCTCGGGAGAGCTGCCCCTGCTTGCGGAGAAGTTCACACAGTTCCGGAACATCTTCCGCGTTTTTGGCCTTCAGAATCACGTTGACGGCATACATCGCAGGACCTTTTGGTTCGGAAAGAGAGGGAAGGATCAGGCCATTACCGGGTTGACGTGACTCACTGACACGGCCGTTCCAGCGTTTTTACTGGCCAAACGCTCACGCACAGTCGGCACGGTCGGTCGAACCGGTCTAGTCGGCCAAAGTGTCGATCGATATGATAGCCGCCCAATCAAGAACCACAAAAGAAGTTGAGCTTTCTCAATCATCGGCGAAGGGATTTTCTGCCATGTCACAGGGCTTAAAGGAACGGATTCAGAATCA
The DNA here is from genome assembly GCA_023417655.1 of Planctomycetota bacterium. GTDB lineage: Bacteria > Planctomycetota > Planctomycetia > Planctomycetales > Planctomycetaceae > Planctomicrobium. Next base: position 17,057 of record JAEZFD010000057.1, read on the forward strand.
GCAGGCCCTCGTCGGCATCATCGGTCTCGGGTATGTCGGGCTGCCTCTCATCGACGCCTTCTTCAATGCCGGATTTTCGACCCTCGGTTTCGACGTTGACCAGAAGAAAATCGATCAACTGAATGCCGGAAAAAGTTACATCAAGCACGTCTCTTCCCAGCGAATCGGGGAGTGGCGGGAATCCGGTCGCTTCTCGGCAACTGCGGAACCTGAGAAGCTCGCGCAGGCCGATGTGATCATCATCTGCGTCCCGACTCCGCTCAACGACAGCCGGGATCCAGACCTGAGTTACATCGTCGGGACCGGTGAAACGATCGCGAAAGTCCTTCGTCCGGGGCAGCTCATTGTTCTGGAAAGCACGACCTATCCCACAACAACACGCGATGTCCTGCTGCCGATTCTCGAATCCTCGGGACTGAAGGCCGGATCTGATTTCTTTCTGGCATACAGCCCGGAACGCGAAGACCCAGGCAACCCCGTCTATTCTGCTGCGAAGATCCCGAAAGTGGTCGGAGGCTACGATCCGCAGAGCCTCGAACTCGCCTGTGCCCTGTACGGGCAGGCTGTCGTCAAAGTCGTCCCGGCACCAACGATGGAAGTTGCTGAAGCAGCCAAGATTCTGGAGAACACTTACCGCGCGGTAAATATCGCGCTGGTCAACGAACTCAAAGTGCTCTTCGACCGCATGGGGATCGATATTTGGGCAGTGATCGAAGCGGCCAAGACGAAGCCCTTTGGGTTTCAGGCCTTTTACCCCGGACCAGGACTCGGGGGTCACTGCATTCCGATTGACCCGTTCTATCTGACATGGCTCGCCCGACGGCAAGGCCTGCTGACACGATTCATCGAACTTGCCGGGGAAGTGAATTCCCGCATGCCTGAGTACGTGATTCAGCGTCTCGCCGAGTTCCTGAACGATGCTGGCAAACCGATCAAGAACAGCAAGATCTGTCTGCTGGGAGTTGCCTATAAGAAAGATGTGGACGATCCACGCGAAAGCCCATCGTTCACGCTGATGGAATTACTACTCGCACGGGGAGCGGATCTGTCCTACAACGATCCACACGTTCCGACACTTCCTCCAATGCGTCACCACGATCTGCCGCCAATGAGCAGTCAGGAACTGACTCCTGAATATCTGGCTGCCCAAGATTGCATTCTGATTGCAACGGATCACTCTGCTTATGACTTTGAAATGATCGTTCGTCATTCGCAGATGGTGCTCGATACTCGCAATGCAACGGGCAAGATCACCGAAGGACGCGAGAAGATCCGCACCGCATAAACCAATGCCCATTCAGTGAGAGAGCAGGGGCCTGCAACGACTCCGCAAAGCCAGAAAGGCCCGCTTCCAGCAGTTTGGAAGCGGGCCTTTTTTCTGGTGAAGTCAATCGATCACCTGATGTGACTCAGGTTGAGCCCGAATTAATCGTCTTCCCGGAGCTTTGCCAGCACTGAGTAATCTTCCAGTGTGGTGGTATCTCCCACGCTTTCTTTCCCGGCGGCGATGTCACGCAGCAGACGACGCATGATTTTCCCTGACCGGGTCTTCGGCAGGGAGGGCGTGAACCGGATCTGATCCGGAGTCGCCAGCGCTCCAATCTGCTTACGGACGTGCTTAATCAGCTCATGCTTTTCGGTATCGGAAGGAGTCCCGGCTTTCGGCGTGACGAAGCAGCAGATTCCTTCCCCCTTCAGGTCATGTGGGAACCCGACGACAGCCGCTTCCGCCACAAGTGCGTGCGAAACGAGTGCTGATTCGATTTCCATCGTGCTCAGGCGGTGCCCGGAAACGTTCAGCACGTCATCCACGCGTCCCATGATCCAGTAGAAGCTGTCTTCATCGCGGCGAGCCCCGTCTCCGGCAAAGTACTTCCCGGGGATCTTCCCGAAGTAGGTTTCCAGAAATCGGGGATGATCTCCATGCAGAGAGCGGAGCATGTAAGGCCAAGGCTGGGTCATCACCAGCAGACCCCCTTCGTTGTCTCCGACAGGATTGCCCTTTTCATCGACAATCGCCGGCACGATCCCAGGCAGCGGCCGGGTACAGGAGCCGGGCTTCGTCGGCTGAATGCCGGGCAGGGGACTGATCATCAGACCGCCTGTCTCCGTCTGCCACCAAGTGTCGACGATCGGACACCGTTCTCCGCCGATGACGCGATGATACCACATCCACGCTTCAGGATTGATCGGTTCACCCACGCTGCCCAGCAGCCGCAGCGAAGAAAGGTCATACTTCTGCGGCCATTCGTCACCCCATTTGATGAAGGCACGAATCGCCGTCGGTGCCGTGTAGAAAATGTTCACACGGTACTTTTCAATGATCTCCCAGAAGCGGCCTTCATCCGGCCAGTTCGGGGCACCTTCGTACATGACGGTTGTCGCACCGTTCGCAAGCGGACCATAGACGATGTAGCTGTGCCCGGTAATCCAGCCGATGTCGGCGGTACACCAGTAGGTGTCTTCTTCCTTGAGGTCGAAGACCCATTTCGTCGTCATCTTGGCGCCGAGAATGTAACCGCCGGTGGTGTGCAGCACCCCCTTCGGCTTCCCGGTAGAGCCCGACGTGTAAAGAATGAACAGAGGATGTTCGGAGTCGAGCTCAACGGCTTCGCAATCCGCGTCCACCTGCTCCACAAGGTCATGCCACCAGTAGTCTCGATCTGGCGTCATGGTGACTTCGCAGCCGGTCCGGCGAACCACGACGACTTTCTGAACGCTGGGAGACTTTTCCAGAGAAAGGTCGACATTCGCCTTCAGAGGAACTTCTTTCCCGCGGCGCCAACCAGCATCAGCGGTAATCACGACCTTGGCATGAGCATCATTGTTCCGGTCGGCAATTGCGTCCGAACTGAATCCACCGAACACGATGGAGTGCGTGGCTCCGATTCGGGCACAGGCAAGCATGGCAATCGCCAGCTCAGGAATCATCGGCATGTACAGGGTGACGCGGTCACCGGTCTCAACGCCAAGTTTCTTCAGGACATTGGCAAAGCGGCAGACTTCACGGTGCAGCTGCTGATAGGTCAGGATGCGAACGTCGCCCGGCTCACCTTCCCAGATGATTGCCGCTTTGTTTTTGCGCCAGGTCTTCAGATGGCGGTCGACGCACTGGTAAGAAGCATTGATCTTCCCCCCCTGAAACCATTTGGTATCAGGCATGTCACCTTCCATGACCGAGGTGAATGGCTTGAACCAGTCGAGTTCCGACTTAGCCAGTTCACCCCAGAATGTGGCAGGGTCGTCTTTGGCCTGTTGCCACATCTGCTGATATTGCTCTTCCGACGAAATGTTCGCCTGTTTGGAGAACTCCGGAGAAGGAGGGAACAGTCGGGTTTCTTGCAGAACAGATTTAATGGCAGACATTGGCGGTGATTCAGCAACTAGGGAAAACGGAACCGTGCACCTGACGAGTCAGCGTCTTTGATACCACGTGCAATTCTACTCGAGCTCCGGCTTTGATCTGATTCAAAACTTGAAGGGTATCCGGAGCGCAGGGGACTCTTCAAGCAGGTTTGATGAATGCGGTGATGCTACGGGGATGACGACAGGGATTCAATCGAACCACCTGATTCGACCGGGCCGGGTGTCCGGATTTTGTGCGCCGGAAGGAACATTCCGACGTGTCCGGACCGCAGGGAAGGGGAACCAGCTGGCAATTGGGATGCCCCAGATTTCCTTCCCGATCGATCCGTTACAGGCGGATCTCATCCGATGTGAATCCCAATCTCTTCCCATTATTCGCTGCAGAACGTCATCTGTGGAGCCGTGCAGGCGCAAGAAAACCGTGGTAAAATGAAATTCATCCAAATCCAGACATGCGTCTTAGACTCGGCGATTTCTGTCATCGATTTGCAAATATCGCCCGTCTTCAACACGAGGATTCCATGCACGACATTCAACGATGTACATGGATCGGCTCTTCCCTGATTCTCGCAATTCTTCTCCCGGGTTGCGGAAGCTCCTCCGTTGCTCCCGCCCCTGAAGCAGCGGCGATGGCCTCCAGTGCCTCACAGTCCTCTTCTGCTCCAGTCGCAGCAGCGCCCGCACAATCCCCAATGGAGATGGAGATTCCGTCGATTTCACTGACTCGAGTCGTCGCTGCTGTGGCCGCGGTCGACGCAGAGGCAGAACCGCTGTCCGTCGATCAGAGCGAGTTCCGGCGGACGCTATTTGAAACAATGAAGCCGTTGCAGATCATGCTGGGGAACTGGCATGGGACCACACAAAAAGAGGTCGGCGACTTCAAAGGGCTCGACAAGTCGAGTTGGGTCTGGGATCTCAAGACTGACCGGAAGCAACCGGCCATGGTCATGACTTCAGACGCAAATCCATACTTCCGGCAGGCACGTCTGACTTATTTCCCTGACCGCAAAGTCTTTCAGCTGAAAGCGACCGACAACGAGGGGACCGTTCGCACTCTGGAAGGCACCTTCATTCAACCGGCCGAAACATTTCAGGGAGATGATCGCCAGCCCCATGTGAAATACAAAGTTGAGCTGACGCAGGTTGATCCACCGGCCCAACGCGATGCCTGGCAAATCGTCTTCAATCAGCAGGACAACCATCGATTCCTTGTCGAGATCGGAAAGAAACGGGGAAGCCGCTTCATGCGGGTCGACACCATCGCCACGCAACGCGAAGGTACTTCATTCGCGAAGAGCGACGAAGGCTATGGTCAGCGGGAATGCATCATTTCCGGGGGACTCGGAACCATGCCGGTCACTTTCAAGGGTGCCACCTATTGGGTCTGCTGCACTGGCTGTAAAGCTGCTTTCGAAGAAGAACCGGAGAAGTGGATCGCCGAGTTCCAGAAGAAGAAATCAGGCGGGTCCATGCCGCCATCCCCCTAATCCGAACTCGTGAACGCGTCGCTGTTTCTGGCAGATCCCCCCATCCAATTCTAACGGTTGGTGAAACTGGAAGAGCTCTCACAGGGTAGTTCTTGAGACTCCAAAATTTCTGAGCAGGGATGGTAACTTTATGGCGTGTTTGAGAATTTGCTTGCTGATTGTGGTTTGTCTATTGCAGGGAACCATTCAGGCTGACTCCCCGGGAGGAGAAAAGATTCTTCCCGTCTCAAAGTACCATTTCACGCTCCCTGATCACCGAGGCCATGAGATCTCACTGAAAGAGACTGATTCCCGACTGGTCGTCGTCGCCTTTCTGGGAACTCAGTGTCCGCTCGCCAAGCTTTACGCCGGGCGTCTTCAGCAGATTGCTGAGAGTTACCCTAAAGATCAGGTTTCCATTCTGGCTGTCGACTCTAACGCGCAGGACAGCCTGGCCGAAATTCAGGCCTTCGTTCGGGATCACAAGTTAAGTTATCCCGTCCTGAAAGATCTGGAAGCCAAGGTCGCCGACACGTTCGGAGCCGAACGGACTCCCGAGGTTTTCCTGCTGGATGCAGATCGGGCCATCCGTTACCGGGGCCGCATCGATGACCAGTACGTCATTGGAATCCAGCGAACCAAACCGGAACGCGAAGACCTCAAAACCGCAATCGACGAACTGCTGGCCGGAAAGAGAGTCAGCATCGCCCACACCAGCCCTCTCGGCTGTCTGATCGGACGAATCAAGCCAGCAACAGGGGACCTCTCGGTCACGTATTCCAACCAGATCTCACGAATCTTCCAGAAGCGATGCGTCGAGTGCCATCGGCCCAACGAGATCGGCCCGTTCTCGATGCTCTCCTATGAAGAAGTCGCTGGCTGGGGGCCCATGATTGCAGAAGTCGTCGAAGAACGACGCATGCCGCCTTGGCATGCGGATCCGCATGTTGGGAAGTTTGTGAATGACACCAGCCTTACCACGGAAGAACGGGAACTGATCGCTACCTGGGTCAAGAACGGTTGCCCGGAAGGAAATCCCTCCGAACTTCCGCCTCCTGTGAATTACGTGGAGGGTTGGCAGTTTCCCCGTGATCCTGATCTGGTGATCGCGATGGGAGACAAGCCGTTTCAGGTTCCCGCAGAGGGAGGGAAGGACGGGATCCGTTACCAGCAGTTCTGGGCACCAACGAACTTGTCGGAAGATAAATGGCTGGTCGGCGCTGAAGTTCGCCCGGGGAATCGGGCCGTCGTTCATCATGTAATTGTCTATGCCCATCCGAACGGGAAGGGGAGCAAGAAACATGACTTCCTGACCGCATATGTTCCTGGACTGAGAATCACTCCCGGACAGCCGGGGTCTGCTAAACGTCTCCCCGCGAACTCATGGCTGCGATTCGAAGTTCACTACACGCCGAACGGCGTCGCACAGGAAGATCTGACACAGGTGGGCTTCCTCTTCATGAACCCTCAGGAGGTCACTCATGAAGTGAAAACGACTGTTGCAGGGTCTCAGAGCTTCGTGATCCAGCCTCAACTGGAGAATCAGAGCTTCGTTGCACGATCCCAGAAATCGCCTGTGGACGTTCAGCTGGTCTCCATGTCGCCACATATGCATCTACGCGGGAAAGCGTTTGAGTATGTTGCTGAATATCCTGGCGGCAAAGAGGAAGTCCTCCTGAAGGTCCCACGCTACGACTTCAACTGGCAAACTCGATACGTCCTGGCAACTCCCAAGACTCTCCCGGCGGGGACGACGATTCGCTGCACCGCCGTTTTCGATAACTCACCAAAGAATCTGGCGAATCCCGACCCGACGGCGACTGTGGTCTGGGGAGACCAGTCGTGGGAAGAGATGCTGCTCGGATACATGGACATCATGTACCCGATTAAAGTTGGAGCCAGTCGCCCGAAGATCGACAGCTCAGGTGTTCCTGCAAATCTCGACGCTGGGGTCGTTCTGCGGCACGTTGATGCCGACAAAGATGGAAAGATCTCTAAGGAGGAATCGAAATTCGTCCCGATGATCAATGCCTACTTTGATTACATCGATACAAACAAAGACGGGTTCATTTCAGAAGATGAACTCCGCAAGGCGCTCTCCACTCTCTAATCACGCCCTCTTACAGCGTGCGATCGCATTCTCATTTCCCCGATCAAAGCTCACCGGCACTGGTTCAGATCAGTGCCGGTTTTGTTTTTAGAACGGCCGCTGATCCTGAATGTAATGGATTGCAGGAACCGCCGTGATTCCTCAATCGGGCAGGGAATGGTTAAAGATCTCTCGCCACCGCTTTCCGGGCGAATGCTCGCACGCTCCCGTTTCCTTTTCCTGCAAGTCATTGCCCGTCGGACTTCTCACCTCCTCATTTGATTGCATGCGAATCATCTTGTGGCGAGTGGAAAGATAAGACATCCATCCACAAACTTTCTCATGAAAGACAATTGATTTGTCTGATGATTTCAGCATCACCTGCGGCCCGATCTCCGATATGAAGGTATCTCTCAGACCATACGTCTTCTGAATTCACCTCCCCGTCTCGTTCCCGAGGTCCGTTCCTGAAGACATGGTCACACACCTTTCCTTTAGAAGATCCAGATTTACAGTTTTGATCTCTTAGGGACTTTCTAATGAAGAAGCATCGCGGCTTTACCTTGATCGAGCTCCTCGTGGTGATCGCAATCATCGCGGTTCTGATTGCCTTACTGCTGCCTGCAGTGCAACAGGCTCGTGAAGCGGCACGACGGAGCCAGTGCAAAAACAATCTCAAGCAGATCGGCCTGGCACTCCATAACTATCACGACGTCTACGGCATGTTTCCAATCGGCGGCACAGACCCAGCGAGCACCAACGTCTGGAATGCTCCCCCGGATATCGGAGCTCTCGCCCGTATGCTCCCGTTCATCGAGCAGGCAGGGCTTTATAATCAGTTTGACATGACAGGAAGTCTCCCTGCGACCAGCTACGAAACTAGCATGCACAAACGGGTTCCTTACCAGATTCTGAGCGGAAACAAGCAGGTTCGCTTCTTCGAGATCCCCGCCTTTAAGTGTCCCAGCGAGCCAAACACCGATCCCTTGGACGGATTTGCTCAATCCAGTTATGGCATTTCGACTGGCTCTCAATTCTTCAGTTCGTCCTATGATCCTGCCAACTGTACCCCCTTCAACGTGTATGCCCAGAAAGGCGCTGCAGGAACGAATATGGGAAACTGGGGTGACACTTACGAGAAAACCCGGCTGTCTGGAATGGGCAACCGCTATGGAGTCTCAATCCGTTTTCAGGACGTGACCGACGGGACATCGAACACAATCCACTTCGGTGAAATCGTATCACGCTGTACCCACGGCTTCCGGACCAGTTGGGTGAGCTCTCACGTCGTCTTTACCATGGTCACACCGCTGAACGACTTCACTACTTGCACCGGCGGGACCAAGAAGCCGACAAACCCGGCCTGCGCCCAACCGAATGCCTACAACTATGCCAAAGGCTTCCGCTCAATGCACACCGGCGGAGCCCACTTCGTGATGGCTGACGGCGCGGTTCGCTTTGTCAGTGAAAACATTGACCATTCAAATACTTACCAGAGCCTCGGTGGTCGGGCTGATGGAAACGTTCTTGGAGAGTTCTAAACTTGCTGGGCCGATCAGGCTGCGCAGTGCGGCTGCGACAGAAAGCCTGCTCGCCGCCTGGCGGAACTGACAGCTTAATTTAAAAGGAGAAGGAGATCCCTCGATCCCGGTCTCCGCCAGACTTCCTTTTCCGAAGCGACGTCCCTGATTGGGTGAAGATAAGGTGAAGCGAACAATGCGACTGGTGGCATTCTCAGGAATCTGTCTTACGACCCTGATTCTTACTGCCTGCGGTGGCACTGCGGCGCCGCAGTTGAGCTATGCAACAGGCATCGTCAAATTTAAAGGCAAACCCTTATCAGGGGCTCAGGTGCTGTTCACCCCAGAGAATGGCCCGATGGCCATGGGAATGACAAACGATGAGGGTGAGTTCCAACTGGCGACCCAAGGCGAGGAGGGAGCTGTCATCGGCCCACACCGCGTGACAATTCGGGCAGTGAAAGTCGACGAGAAGGCCGCAAAGGCTGCTGTCGGGAATGATAATGCCGTAGTCCCTGTCACTTCGTTAATCCCAGAGAAATACGGTATACTCAACGCCAGCGGGCTCACCGCCTCGGTTGAGAAAGAGGCGGACAAGAATCAATATACCTTTGAGCTGAAATAGGGCAGAAGCACTTCATTCGACAGCGAACATTAAACGAAAGAGGCCGCCTTTGCTGCGGCCTTTTTCTTTTAATTTAAGTTGAACATAAGTTAGCTCCTACTGTCCGTCCGCCTGAATCGATCGGTGGTTATGGTTTTCGGCTGCGGCCGGACGGGTGTAGTGCATTTCGTTATTCATACGAGCGGCGAGCTCTCCGTAATAGGTGAGCCAGGAAGGGGACCAGGCAGACTGGCTTTCATGCCCGCGTGCCGCCCTACGACCAATCCCTCCCATTTCAGGGAGAACTCTGTCCATCAGGGCGAGTAGCTCCTGCGTGAAGCCCGGCAGCAGGGATTGTGCAAGAACAGCGATATTTAATGGATTTCGAAGGATGACCTCCCGGTCTCCGTATTGGCAGGCCTTCAATGTTTGTTTCGCCGCGAGATTTGCGTCCATCGAAATCACAGGAATTGAATCGCCAATGCTGAACCAGGCGTATTCTTTTTTGTTCTGTCCTTTGAATACTGCATTCCGGGGGCTCCCTGTATTCATCAGACTCGGACAGACTGTCGTAACGAAAATATTCTCCTTCCAGAGTTCCACGCGGAGCCCATTCGAAAGCCCCACCAGAGCGAACTTGCTGGCCGCATAGGGGAGGAGATGCGGAACCGCCCGTTTTCCTCCGACGGACGCGATATTCACGATCCGTCCCCAACCCTTCTTCCGGAACTCCGGCAGCACCGCCAGTGTCGTTTGCAGTGGTCCCCAGCAGTTAGTCTCCATCGCGTCCCGAAAATCATCCATCGTCATCGAATCGAGAGGACCGACCTGGATGATGCCAGCGACGTTGAAGAGGAGATCAATCGTTCCGAAACGCTTGATAACTTCTTGGACCATTGATTCCACTGCTGCCTGGTCGCGGATATCGCACGGGATCGCAATGACTTCCCCGCCTCGTTCCTGAAGCTCATTCAACGCGTTGGTTAAATCGCTCGATTCCCGGGCACAGATGGCGACGCGGGCACCCCGGTCGATCAACTGCCGCGCAAGCACAAGTCCCAGTCCGCGACTTCCTCCGGTGATAATCGCGACTTTCCCTTTGAAGTCGAACCACCGGGAGCTTCTCAGGATTTGATTCACAGCCATCCCGCCTGCAGCGGCAAGGGCGCCCAAGGCCAGTAGATTCTTAGTCGAGGAATTCATCCAGGCGACTCCGTGCCCTGTCTCGGATACGTTGGTCAGATGCCTCGACCTGAAGTGCAAATCATATTCCCTTAGCACTGTCGCGAGTTGAATAGGAAGGGAGGTCTGGAGGGGAACCCTCTATGGTCAAGCAAGAGTCCAGCCTTCTGAAGCTCCACTGAGCTGACTGAACATTGAACGCATCTCGCTGTGGGAACACGCTTAACGGCTCCCATAAAACACGCGTATTGGTCTCTCTTCGCTGAGGACCCGCACCGGCGATGGGTCCCCTTTCGGCACACTTGAAGTGCCCGAAAAAATTGACATTCCAGAAACGATTTGATTGCAAGACGAGTTGCAGCGCGTTAGGTTACCGCGACTGAGACCCAGTCTCATGTGTGCGGTGCCATCTCTGAAAATGCGGCTTTGGTGATTTTGTCTGCTTCGAAGGACACAAACGGGTCAGTCATTCCGTCGCCTGATCTTGGTGACGAAGCTCTCCCTCGCCTTCGATGAATGTCGCATCATTCAGGTAGCCAATCTGCATCCTTCCCGCCCGAAACTTGCGTCAGGATGTTCAGGATTTCCCATGCCCTCCCAGCCTTTGCACTCGAAAACAAACGCGGCCAAACCCACCCGACAGACATCACAGGCAGCCTTTACTCTCATCGAGTTGCTGGTCGTCATCGCCATTATCGCGGTGTTGATCGCGTTGCTGCTCCCGGCCGTTCAACAGGCCCGAGAGGCCGCACGCCGTTCCCAGTGCAAGAACAATCTCAAGCAATTGGGACTGGCCATGCACAACTACCTCGACACTCACCGCTCGTTTCCACCGAACGGTGTGAAGAACGCCTCGAACACCCAGGAATGGTCCGCTCAGGCGTTTCTGCTTCCGTTCCTGGAGGGAGGAAACCTTTATAACCTGATCGATTTCAACGTCGGATACGGAGCCGGCCGCAACCTGACAAATAAGATCAAAGAGATGCGGATCCCGGTGCTCCTGTGCCCCAGCGACAATAACGACAGTGTCCGTCTGGATTCGTCGGGGAACCCGGAACATTACCCATTAAGCTATGGCGTCGGCCGCGGTATTTATGAAATCGCCAACTTCGCTGGCACCGTCGATGGGGGAGCAGCATTTGCCTATAACCGCGTGACACGGGAACGCGACTTCACTGACGGCTTATCGAACACCATTGGCATGTCAGAAGTGAAGTGTAAGACTCCCCGTACGCATGACTGGACAGGAATTCCGGCAACGACGCCTTCGAATCCTGCGGACATCACAGGAGCCTTCGACGGCTCCAACTTCAGCGCGGTCAATGGCCACAGCGAATGGGTTTCAGGAAACACCATTCACACAGGGTTCACCACTGCGTTCGGGCCGAACACGAAGTTGATTTACAACGGTTCCGATATGTCTTTCTCGGGAACTCGTGAAGCACAGATGAACTCCACGAACAACGTCGTCCGCGCGGCAGTTGTCTCGCGGAGCTACCACACCGGAACTGTCAGTTCACTCCTGATGGATGGCTCCGTCAGAACGATTAGTGAAAACATCAATCTGCAGACTTGGCGGAATCTCGGCCAGCGAGCAGACGGGAACGTCCTGGGAGAATACTAAGCCCCCCGGACACTGGCCCAGTCGAGCATGACTGTTATAACAAGGGAGTCTCCCGCCAGTGCAGGGGACTCCCTTTCCTTTGCAATGAGGAGACCGGTCACAGGAGGAGGCCACCGAATGCTCGAGTCCGTCATCTTCATCATCTGTCAGCCAGATGATCTGACTTCGATCGCCGACCACCTCGCTCGTGATTTCGAGATCACGGTCGCTTCTGAAATCAGGGGGAGCGCACCTCGCGTCAACGTTCTGCTTTGCTCGGAGGAAGACCAGCGGCTGCATGCCCGCCAGTTAGAAAATGCTCTACAACGGGCTCTGCCTTTGCTCGCAGAACGATGTTCCGGGTACGACGTTGAGTTCCACTTATCGATTTTTGGAACGAACGGCATGAAGGGGCATTATACACGCGGATTCTCTCTCAACGCCTCCACGATCGCGCTTCTCGCGCGGCATGGGTACTCCGCTGCGGTCACTATCACACCCGGGACGGACGATTGAATTCTCGGGACGCGTACGATCAGGCGCCCCGGCGCTCCCGTCACCGCTTCGCTGCACTCGCTCGTTCGTCACCCGGAAAGACTGGTTAGCATCACCGAACGATCTCCCAGAGGGGGTAGTGAGAGTTTGCTCCCCCACTGCGGACCAGCTCTGATTCCGAGCAGGCAGGCGCGGGAGACTTAGAGCCTGTTATGAACTCTGCGTAACAAGTGGGGCGTATTTGAGGAGGAGGGCGACCATGGCCACCCAGTGCCAACCCGCGAGGACTTCGGCCAATCGTTCATAGT
>JAEZFD010000061.1 GCA_023417655.1 Planctomycetota bacterium
ATTTTGAATTTGGGATTTTGAATTTGGGATTTTGAATTTGGGATTTTGAATTTGGGATTTTGAATTTGTGATTTTGAATTTGGGATTTTGAATTTGAGATTTTGAATTTGAGATTTTGAATTTGAGATTTTGAATTTGAGATTTTGAATTTGGGATTTTGAATTTGAGATTTTGAATTTGAGATTTTGAATTTGGGATTTCTTTCGGCGGTGGCAGCGGCGCTCGATCGAGCGTTCACAGCCCCCAGCAATCAGTGTTTCCTGATGAATTTCCCGCCAGCTTGGCAGTGGCCAATCTGTGACTTACGATGACGCCTTGCGCCGGACCGATCACCGTTCTCCTGAGGGAACGTCACACAGCAGGATCGCCGTCTGCGCGAAGTTGAATTGTTCAGGTCTTTTGGAATTTGGAAGGTGATCTCGGATGGCAAAGAAATCCATCGCTGACGTCGACGTCAAAGGCAAAACCGTACTGATGCGAGTGGACTTCAACGTGCCCCTCGATGACCAGCAGAAGATTACGGATGACCGCCGGATTAAGATGGCACTGCCGTCTATCAAATCTGTTCTCGATCGGGGCGGCAAGGTCGTCCTGATGAGCCACCTCGGACGTCCTGATGGAAAAGTCGATCCCAAGGCCAGCCTGAAGCCAGTTGCTGTTCGCCTGGGGGAATTGCTCAACGTTCCTGTTCAGATGGCCGCCGATACTGTCGGCCCGGACGCACAGGCTAAGGTTGCTGCCTTGCAGTCCGGTGGAGTCGTCGTCCTCGAGAACGTCCGCTTTGCTCCGGAAGAAGAACTGAAGGACGAGAAGGCGACTCCGGAACAGCTTGCCGCCAAGCAGGAATTCGCTGCGAAGTTGGCCTCCTTCGGCGACATCTATTGCAACGATGCCTTCGGCACCTGTCACCGTGCTCACGCGAGCATGTATACGGTTCCGTCGCTGATGACCGGCAAGCCCAAGGTCTGCGGCTTCCTGGTGCAGAAAGAAATTCAGTACCTCAGCGACACCATTTCGAACCCGAAGCGTCCATTCGTGGCCATCGTCGGGGGTGCCAAGGTTTCAGACAAGATCAAGGTCATCAAGAACCTGCTGACCGTCTGCGATCAGGTGTTGATCGGTGGCGCAATGGCTTACACCTTCTCACTCGCCAAGGGCGGGCAGGTCGGTAAGAGCCTCGTAGAGCGAGATAAAGTCGATCTGGCGAGTGAGCTGATCGCATCCGGTGGGGACAAGCTCGTCCTTCCCGTTGACACCCATTGCGGCGATGATTTCAAAGCCAGCTGCAACAAGCTGGTTGTTGAAGCCGGTCACATCCCGGACAACTTCGAAGGGCTCGACATCGGTCCGAAGACCGCTCAGCTGTATGCTGACATCGTGAAGAAGGCCGGCACCGTGATCTGGAATGGCCCAATGGGCGTGTTTGAAATGCCGCCGTTCGATGAAGGAACGAAAGCGGTCGCCCAGGCGATTGCTGACTCCAATTCGATCAGCATCATCGGCGGAGGCGACAGTGCCGCAGCGATCCAGCAACTCGGCTTCGCTGACAAGGTGACCCACGTCAGCACCGGCGGTGGCGCCAGCCTCGAAATGCTCGAAGGCAAACGCTTCAAGCCCGTCGACGTGCTGGACGAGAGCGTCTGACGAATGTAAGTGCCGGCGATGAATTCCTTTGCGGCGCAACCGCAGGCTATGAATCTGATTGTCAATTCGGTTATGGTGGCGTACGCAACTAGAACCAACTGAACTGATGTTGTGTCAGTCCAGTGACATCTTTTATTTTTCTAACGACTACGTGGGCATGGCAAGGGATTTTGGTGAGGTTTGGCACGAATATTGTGTTGCCAGAGTCGCAATGGTGCAGCCGCCGGAGATACTGCTTACAGTGGGTAAGCGAGATTTCCGGTCGCTGCTGGCGGTACACGAATGGGGAGTGTTCACGTGGAAGAGGAATGTTCCGTCTCAAGTGGAAGTGAAGAGCCGGATCTGATTATTGACTACGTGAAGAGCCAACTCTTTCGGGTGGTCTACGCAGAAGGAATCTGGGGTGGGCTCTCCGGCAATGGAGATCTGCATCTTTCGTTCTGGAATAGTCGTGAGCCAATCCCCAAACGCGTCAACTACCGAGTTGCAGATAACGGGGAATTGGTGGAAACAAGCCGCGAAACGCGATGTGATCTCGTGCGCGAAGTTGAAATCGGCGTTCTTATGAATCTCGCGACCGCTCGTGCACTTCGAAACTGGCTGGATGAAATGATTGATGATCGCGATCAGGCCGATGTCGGCGGTGACTCGGCAGGAGGGAAACTTTAATGGCTCAGAGACGAAGGTCCCAGTCTTGGAGGAGTAGTTCTCCGAAACTGATTTATCGCCCATCTAAGGTTTCGCAAGTGACAACAGGGGGGGCACCAAAGTTTAGCACCTCTCTGTTTGGAGGCCGGCCAGGATCTAGGTCGGGGGAAGTGATTGCCTCGGGGGCTTTTCCGCCTTCTGTAGATGCCCACCTCTTAAAGCAAAGGTTTGAGCAACTCGCTGCAGCTTGGAAATGTAAGGCGCAGTTCCTCTCTTCTCCCAAAGAGATGGCCGCATTGCCGGAATATCGACGGATTGTCGAGCTGGGGCAAGGTGTTATTCCCTTGCTTTTAGACGAGCTAAGAGTGTCACCGAGCTTTTGGTTTTCTGCGCTCCGTGAACTGACGGGTGAAGATCCTGTAGACGACACAGTTCGCGGAAAAGTCGACAAAATGGCCGAAGCATGGGTTTTGTGGGGTGAGTCTAAAGGGTTCAGGAGGAAATAGTGCGAATGAGTGGGCCGGCGGAATGGTTCCCAAAATTAGCTCCTCACAACCACAAGGTGACTAGCCCAGTCGACCAGAGATATAATTGCATTGCCTGGGCTTATGGTAAGGACGATCTTTGGTTTTGGCCGGATGCAGATAGTTATTGGCCACCGGAGATTTCTCGTGTTGAGGAAATTCAGGCTTTCGTTGCCTTGTACTCTCGACTTGGCTACGAGGTTTGTGCCGATGGCGAACTCACCTCGGGATTCGAGAAAGTTACGATTTACTGTGACGAGGCGGGGAAACCGACCCATGCTGCGCTCCAACTCCCGAATGGGATGTGGGCCAGCAAATGCGGGTGCTGGCACGATATTGAACATGAGTTAGACGCTTTAAACGGAAGTTTGTATGGAAAGCCGACGGTGTTTATGTCTCGCCCTCGATAAGTTTTGGGGCCGGAAGATCTGCGGCTTTACGTCTTCCGGATCACCGGTTCACCTTTAGGGGAAGTTAGCGTCTTGAGGGTGGAGAGGTGATCAACTCGTACTCGGGCGTAGCTAATTTTGGTGGAGTTGATTGCGAAGGACTGGTTGCCTCTATCTTTAGAGGCGCATTGAGATGTCGTCAGCAGGTCGGAATATTGACGAAGGCAGAGGAGAGATCTTTCCTTGCCCGCAATGCGGGGCGGATATGGTCTTTGAGCCCGGCCGCGATACTCTCATCTGCCGTCATTGCTCGACCACGCGCGGGATCGTCAACGATCCAGCGGCGGAGATCGTTGAGCAAGATTTCGAGGCGATGCTGGAACTGATTCGGCAGCAGAAAGAGGCCCCTGAACTTCCGGCAGAGCATCAGGAAGTGCGCTGCGACGGCTGCGGGGCGAATGTGGCTTTCGTGGGAACGCTGACAAGCACCCGTTGTGCCTACTGTGGAACTCCGCTGCAGCGATCAAAAATTCATCAGGGAGGCCAGCGCATTCCGGTGGATGCGCTGATTCCATTTACGGTCCCGGAGGAACAGGCCCGACGCATCTTCCGCGACTGGGTCCGCTCACGCTGGTTTGCTCCCAACAAGTTTAAGCACGCCGGTGATGACGGACGCTTTCAGGGAAGCTATCTGCCGTACTGGACGTTCGACGCGATGACCCGTTCCCGTTATCGCGGCGAACGTGGCGATCACTATTACGTGACAGTCGGCTCAGGCAAAGATGAGCGTCGGGAACGTCGCACCCGCTGGTCGGCAGCAGCAGGAAAAGTCGATCATTTCTTCGATGACAGGATCGTGCTGGCTGCACAAGGACTGCCCAGTCGGTTAATTCGGGAACTCCCGCCGTGGAAGCTGGAGAAGTCCGTCCCGTTCAATGCGGCTTATCTGTCAGGCATCGCGTCACGGACCTATGACGTCGAACTGCCGGACGGCTTCAAGGTGGCGCGGGCAGAAATGGAGGATGCCATTCGGGAACTCTGCCGTCGCCAGATTGGCGGAGACGAGCAGCGCGTTCACAAAGTTCAGACTCAGTATGAAGGCATCACTTACAAGCATTTGCTGCTGCCAATCTGGATTCTCGCCTATCAGTTCCATGGCAAGAATTTCCAGGTTGCAATCAATGCGGTGACCGGAAAGATCTCAGGCGAGCGTCCCTACAGCGTCGCGAAGATTACCATTGCGGTGCTGATCGCACTTGTCATCGCAGGTATCGCACTCGCCCTGTCGCAGCGGTAACTCGGACCGGCTGAACAGTCGGATTACTTCATGGGAAGGCCTTCAGACTTCGCCATGTTCATCATCCAGTTCCCGACTTGAGCTGAACCGAGAATGTCGATCTGCTCGTTGATCTGCGAGGGCTTGTCCCCTTTCCAGGGATCGCCGCCAACACCGGAATGCGTTGCTGTGAAGAGCCGGGAAGTGTATCGGCAAGGAGTTTCGGCCTTGGTCCCTGTGTTTCCAAACCAGGTTCGCGAGCAGACGGTCGGGTCGCGTAACGCATGATATGCACTGCTGACATTCCCGGGGATCACATCAGCGTATGGACCCAGGTGCCAGTCAACGGCGTCATAGAGTCCGAGGAAATGCAGGTGCATCCCTGAAATCCGAGGGCAGACTTTAAAGTTCCGCAGTCGCTTTGCGATCAGAATCGCGATGAGGCCGCCGCGACTATGGCCAACCAGTGAGAGCCGGACGAAGACGTCTGAGAGTGACAGAAACGAAGATTGGTTCAATCCCCCATAAGAGCTTGCGCGGGGAGCCGCAGCGGCTGTGACCCTCTCGCTGATCCATTGCACGCCCGCATTGACAATGTTGGCGACGTCCAGCCCCAGGTCACCGGGGCCATGCAGATAGCCGCCATTCTCACCGCATCTCATCTGCTGGACGAACCGATAGACATGGCTGTTGCTCCCTTCGGGATTCAGCCATTTGCGGGAAGCGGTTCCATCGATCCCCAGGACGATATCAATAAATGGAGGAGGCGCCGCAGGAGGCGTCTTCGGTGGGTGCGATGGAGATGGGCTGGCCGAAGGTGCCTGGAGGACTGGGAACTTCGGCGATACCACCATTGACTCGCACCCTTTGTCTGAAGCTGGCACCGTTGGAGGGACGTGTGTCGAGCAAATTCGATCGATGTTGATGAAAAACGAGGGCGGTCGGGTCAACGCAGTCCCGACGGAATGGGCGCGGAAACAGCGTAATAAGTGGGAGAAACACTGCCTATACGAAAATCCACAAGATTGACGACACTTTTGGATTACCGTGCAGGGGCGGCATCGGCCGCCGATTTCTTCATGAAGAGGATGACATGCTGCCGTGGGAGTTTGCTGAACGTTTCGACCCATTGAAGCCCGAATTCCGGCTGAAGGGCCTCAAGTTTGACCTGTGCTTCTGACATCTTGTGAACTTCCTTGATCGGAACCGTGGGGTCTTCTTTGCGGTATTCGACGAAGGCCACCCGCCCTCCCGGCTTCAGCGACGTCACGATCGACTGGAGCATCTCATAAGGAAGATTGAACTCGTGGTACACGTCGACCATGACGGCCAGATCGACGCTCTCCGGGTCCAGATTCGGTGATTTCACCGTTCCCAGCACAGGCACCACGTTGTCGATCCCGAGGGACTTGCACTTGTATTCCAGCGCCTGCAGCATCTCCTTCTGAATGTCGACGGCCATGACTTTTCCGTCAGGCCGGATTGCCTGGGCGATGCGGACGGAAATGACTCCTGAACCCGCTCCGATATCAGCGACCACCATGCCGGGCTTCAGACTCAGGCCTTCGATCAGCAAAGAAAGACGTTCTTCTTCCTCCCGTTCCGGGCGCTCGAGCCAGGCAATTCCCTGATGTCCCATGACCCGGGCGATTTCGCGTCCGTGATAGAACTTGCCAATCCCGTTTGGATCGTGATCTTTCTGGAACGTATAGCGACGGGGAGCCGGCTTCTGCGGACTGGTGTCGTCTGCCGAGGCGGACAGAGAGACCGAAGAGACCGCGAACAGGCAGATATAGACGACGCGGATCAGTCGACTCATCGGAATCTCTCCGGTCAGGTGAGGCCCAGGTTTCAGTGAGGAACGAGTCTTTGCCAGAAGCGGAAAAGCGATCATGCCGACAATCCCCGCTCTCATGCGTTCCCATCCTGAGAATGACAGTCGCAAACCAAAGCCGTCAACCCAGAAGCAGGATGCCTGGACTGCGGTCGGTCTTGATGACCTCCGGCTGCTACCAGCGTGGAGGTCGTGAGTTCCGACTGGTGGAAGAGTTCCAGCCCCTCCAGCGTTCCTGATGCACCAGTCCCTGACCGGCGGCGTTTCCTTCCCAGTCAGACTTCCGCCAGCGACCGCAAAAGCGCTCGACATGTTCGCCTTTGAAGAACCATGTCTGATCGGCCGCCCGCCACTGTGCTGACGGCGTCAGCGGGAGTGACTGGATCCCCAGCAGTCGCTTGCCCAACTGAACAATCAGCAGCGAAAACAGAAACGCAGCAAGCATGACCCCGCAGAATGGAATCAACAGAACTCCCATTTCGAAGACGTGACGCGTGCTCTGGAATAAAGGCTTCCAGAACAGCAGGGTGAACAATGCTCCCAGACTCAGGTAGGGGCCATAGGGGATCATGTTGTCCAAGGGTTGTTTGATTCCCCTGAGACGCTGTATGCCATTCCAGATGAATGTCCCGACGACAACGACAATCGCACAGGCCGGAGCAATAAAGAACGCCAGAACCGTCGCCTGCCACCCGAGAAACGCGCCAATCATGGCCATCAGGATGACATCGCCGAAACCCATTGCTTCCTGTCGAAGCACCCAGTGTCCCAGCAGGCGGACACCCCAGACCAGCCCGCCTCCGACGAGAAGACCAGCAAGACTGACAACCAGTCCATGCAGATGCGGCATCTTCTGGATCCACTCCGGCACCGCACCGCCGACGAGCAGGGGATGAAGCCATTCCGGGGTGACGAGACCGAATGACTGTTCCATATTCGGACTCTGGAACCAGACCGGAACGAGATGAACCCGGGCGACTGCTGCACTGCAAATGATCGCGAAAGCCATCGCCGGCAGGGTGCTCCCGTCTGGAATGATCCGCAGATCGAAGTCGATCATCGTGGCAACAAGCAGGGCTTCGACCAGAACGATATGAAAGAAGAACCGGATCAGGACAAACGCCTCAGGGGAAAGCGGTCCCAATCCCGGAAAGTTCTGCGGTCCAAGATCGGTGTAGAGGCAACTGTCGGAGAGTTTGGCAGTGAAGCCCGTCGGGACTTCCATCACATACAACAGGACCCACAGACACCCGTTCAGAAATTCAATCAGCGGATAACGCGGAGAAATTCGCATCCGGCATTTGCGGCAGCGGCCTCGAAGTTTCAGCCAGCCAAAGATCGGGACGTTGTCGTACCAGCGAATGTTTTCGCCGCAACGCCGACAGTGTGACGGTCGGTTCCAGAGTTGGCGAAGTTGGTCGAAAAATCGTTCCTGAGTCGGAATTCGATAGATGCAGACATTCAGGAAGCTCCCGATCATCGCCCCGATGATGAACAAATATGGCAGGATGATCCACAGCGGCAGATCGATCCGCACCGCTTGTGAGGCATCGGCCAGCATTGCGAAGGAATTCATCATGGCCGCGACCCTTGTGTCTCAGGTAGCAGGCCCATGATCTCATCGACGATCGCAGCGGGAGTTCGATTTTCGGTCCAGATGATATGTGTCGCGGCTTCTTCGTAGAGAGGCAGACGGCGGGTCAGAACCGTCTCGAT
Source organism: Planctomycetota bacterium (assembly GCA_023417655.1). GTDB lineage: Bacteria > Planctomycetota > Planctomycetia > Planctomycetales > Planctomycetaceae > Planctomicrobium. The sequence continues at coordinate 8,032 of JAEZFD010000061.1, forward strand.
TTCCTGAACGACGTCAGTCCCGGTCAACGTTGGTCGACTGAGTTTCGTAACGGGATCCTGAGAAAGGCGCTCTGCGATGGTCTTCACAGAAGCTGACAGCCAAATGACTGGTCCTGCTGCCTGCATGGCCGCCCGATTGGCAGGGTCCAGAATCGCTCCGCCCCCCGGTGAAACCACCCGGTTTTCGCCAGCCAGCGATGCCTGCAGCGCCGAGCTTTCCATCAGGCGGAAATAAGGTTCGCCCTGTTGCTGAAAGATTTCGGAGATCGTCTTTCCCGCCTGACACTCGATGACTGAGTCGAGGTCAATGAAATCCCAGTTCAGGCGAGCCGCGAGTGCGGAGCCGATGGTGGTTTTGCCGGTACCGCGATACCCGATGAGCGTGATGACCATATTCCGTAGCGGTGAATCGCGGGGAGAGACGGGAAAAACTGCAGGGAAACCAGCGGCAATTGGCCGCCTTCAATCAAATTAGAATAACGGATCTCAGACTGAAAATCAGTGACCGGAAGGGGTTTCAGTTCGGATTCGCGTCGACGTGATCTGAATTCACCTTTGAGACGCAACTCGCATGGCGTTATCTCGTCGGAACACCATTGCCTCGTGAGGCCTCCTCAAGTGAAACCTCTGTCGCGACGGTGACCGTGATGGGAGTAGATTTAAATGCCGGGCAGTTACTGCGAGTGTCGACACTGCCTGCCGGGATCAGAACATTCGCTTCCGGAAAGTACATCGCCGCGTTCCCTTTCGGAATGTCGTACTCGACGACGCAGAAGCTGTGAGCCGTGCGAGTCTGACCGGCGACATGACTGTGAACGTGGACCTTCTGACCCGTAGCAAGTCCGCGTTCTCGAATGTCATCCCGATTCATCATGATGATCCGCCGCTCGCGGTGAATCCCCCGGTACCGGTCATCCAGATCATAGATGGTCGTATTGAATTGGTCGTGACTCCGCACGGTCGTCAGGAGCAACTGGTCTGGTTCGAGATCATGCCGCGGGATCGGATTGACTGTAAATAACGCTTTGCCAGTCGGAGTCTGATAGTTATGGTCACGTGTCGGATTCGGCAGATAAAAACCACCGGGCTTCCGGGCCTCTTCATTGAAGTTCTCAAAGCCGGGGATGACCTTGGAAACACCCTCCCGGATCAGGTCATAATCGTTCGCCCAAGCCAGCCAGTCGACAGTGGCTTTGTTTCCGAGAACGGCATGTGCCATCCGGCAGATGATCTCAGTTTCGCCGAGCAGCTCTGTCGATGCCGGTTTGAACTTCCCGGTTGATGACTGCACGACACCCATTGAGTTTTCGGTCGTCGTGAACTGCAGGCGAGCCGGCTTGCCGTCCGATTCGATCCGCTCATCCAGCTCGGTTCGCCCGAGGCAGGGGAGAATGAGCGACTGACGCCCTGTGACCAGATCCGAGCGGTTGAGCTTGGTGCCAATGCGGACGGTGAGGTTTGTTCGCTGCAACGCCTCGGCACAGAATCGAGTGTCAGACATCGCCTGCAGAAAGTTTCCGCCGAGCGAGATAAAGACTTTGATTCTCCCCTCTCGCATCGCGAGCATCGCCTCTTGTGAGTCGAACCCCGCCTTCCTGGGTGGAGAGAATTGGAAGGCTTGCTCCAGTTGATCTAGGAATGCGGTTGTCGGTCGCTCCCAGACTCCCATCGTTCGGTCACCCTGAACGTTGGAATGTCCGCGGACACAACACGGCCCGGCTCCCTGTTTGCCGATGGCGCCACGAAGCATCAGTAGGTTCATCATCTCACGGACATTTTCAGTTCCGTTGTGATGCTGAGTGACTCCCAGGCACCAGCAGAGAATGATTCGCTCGGACTCCTGAATCCATTTCGCGGCGGTCGTGATCTGCTCTCGCGAGATCCCTGAGACGGCGACGATTTCCTCCCAGTTCGCGCTGCGGAGATCGGCCAGCAGGTCATCGAGATTGGTGGTGTGCTGGCGGATGTATTCCCAGTTGAATGTCGAGTCAGGCTGGGCGTCCTCCCATTCCAGCAACTGCTTCATGATCCCTTTGAAGAGTGGAACGTCGCCGTTGACTTTCACCTGCAGCATGAGATCGGTGAGTGGGGTTCCAATCCCAAGAAGACCGCTCGCTTCCTGTGGATTCATGAAGTTCAGGAAGCCTGCTTCCTGCAGCGGGTTCACGGCAATAATGCGTGCTCCTGCTCGTTTGGCTTCTTGCAGTGACAACAGTTGTCGAGGATGGTTCGTGCCCGGATTCTGCCCGACAACCAGCACCAGCTCCGCATGTTTGAAATCGGTCAGTTTGACGGTTCCTTTGCCGAAACCGAAGACCTGATTCAAAGCGGTGCCGCTGGATTCATGACACATGTTGGAACAGTCAGGCAGATTGTTTGTCCCGAACTGCCGTGAGAATAATTGCAGAGAGAACGCCGCCTCATTCACCGCTTTGCCGGAGGTATAGAATGCCGCCTCGTCAGGAGAAGAAAGGGCGTTCATTTCCTCCGCGATCAGAGAGAACGCACCGTCCCAGGAGATCGGTTCGTAGTGTGTGGCGCCCGGTCGCAGCACCATTGGTTCAGTGAGTCGTCCCTGCTGTTCGAGCCAATAGTCGGTTTGGTGGCTGAGATGACTGATGGAGTTCTTCGCAAAGAACTCAGCCGTGATGCGACGCTTGTCGGACTCATGGGCGATCGCCTTGGCACCGTTCTCACAGAAATCGAAGACGACCCGTTTGTCGTCATGTTCCGGCCAGGCACATCCCGGGCAGTCGACCCCGTTCTTCTGGTTCACTTGCAAGAGTGGCAACGTCCCTCGCAGGAGTCCGGCTTCCCCCCAGGCGTAATAAAAGCTGTTGACGACAGCATGGAGCCCCGTCGCTTTTCGAACTGGGGCGGTCACTTTCAGCGGAAGCGGATGCTCAGGTCGCTCAACCTGAATCGGGCCGTGTTCGCTCGCGAGTGTCATCCAGTCTTGCGGCCGTGGCGTCACAAGTGATACGACGGGGATCTGATCTGACGACCCGGTCGCAGCGGCGTCCTGTGTGGAGTGGGACATCAGCGATCTCCAGTTGAATGTGATGATCTCATTGCCCAGGATGACCAGCGGGCGTCTCACCGGCCGGGGCCTCTTTGCAACAGATCCGGCTACTTCCGCAATAGAGATTGAATCGATTCTGCCGCACGAATCCAAGCAGCGTCATCCCATGCTGTTCTGCAAGTTCGACTGCGAGACTCGAGGGGGCTCCAACGGCAGCCAGGATCGGGATTCCTGCCATTACCGCTTTCTGCACGAGTTCGAAGCTCGCCCGGCCGCTGACGAGAAGAATGGTTTCAGACAATGGCAGGGTTCGAGTTAAAAGGGCTCGGCCAATCACTTTATCGAGTGCATTATGCCGTCCGACATCTTCCCGGATCCAGATCAGATCCCCGGATTTCGAGAAGAGTGCTGAAGCGTGAAGTCCCCCGGTCTGTTCAAAAACGGCCTGTGCCTGGCGCAATTTCTCCGGCAGCGAATGAATCAGTTCCGGGGAAACTTGGGGCGAGTTCTCAGGAAGCGAAACTCTGATGCACGATTGCACGGCCTCCAGCGACGTCTTTCCGCAGACTCCGCAGCTGGAACTCGTGTAGACGTGCCGTTTCAGTCGGGCCAGATCGACAGTTACTTCGGGCCGCAGATGGATGCGGATCTTGTTTCCATTCCGGCAGTCGTGCATTGCCAGAATGTCATGCGCCGACGAGATGATTCCCTCGGTATAAAGGAATCCGGCCGCGAGTTCCCGATCATGGCCCGGTGTCCGCATCGTGACGGACACGGTGCGCTGTCGACGCCGGCCCTGAAGGACATAGCTGAGCCGGATCTCCATCGGCTCTTCGGCGGCGAGACAGTCGGTCTGAGGTGTTGTCCGCTCTCCATCAATGCGGGACAGACTGACCACGCGAAATGGACTCGCATTCGACGGGGGCGGGCCGGACGATAGAGTCATGTCACGCCTCACTTCGAGAGTCACACTCGATGCTATTCCGCATGGACGCCGACCTCACGCCGACGATCAGGAATCAATCGACAATACGGATCCGTCGCCAGTCCTTCTTCCCCGCACGGACAATCATACCATCCGTGATCGGGACCCATTCTGTTTTGTCTTTGATGACCGTCTTCTCATCTCCCCGCAGGACGAAGACGGCGCCGCCCTGGATCCGCTGAATCGCCACGCTGGTTGAGGGGACGAGACCAATTTCCTTCAGCAGTTGAGCCGACTGCATCGCGCCATCGGCATTCAGTTTGCCGCGAGACAGGTTCACTTCTGGAATTTCAGCGGGGAGTGAGCCTTCACCAATTTCCTGCTGCCAGCGGCGGATCGCTTCTTCAGCTTCTTCAGCAGAGTGGTATTCCGTCATGACCGATCGGGCGAGCCGGATTTTAGCTTCTTTGGGATGCCCGGCGAGAATTTCATCGACCTCGTTCATCGGGATTTCGGTCAGCAGTTCGAAGAAGGTCCGCATCACGGCATCCGGGATCTGCATGAACTTCTTCATCATCTCATAAGGAGCCTCGGAGATCCCGATGTAGTTCCCGAGACTTTTCCCCATGCGGCGCGTCCCGTCAGTTCCGACGAGAATCGGGGACATCATTCCAATCTGTTGCGGAAGGTTCTGTTGCTTCTGCAGATCCCGCGCGAGCATGAATGTATAGAGCTGTTCGGTCCCGCCGAGTTCCACATCGGACTTGATCATCACCGAGTCCCAGGCCTGCATCACCGGGTACAGACATTCATGCAGAAAGATCGGCGCTTCTGCCGCCATTCGCTTGGCGAAGTCGTCACGGGTCAGCAACTGGGCAATCGTGACTTTGCCGCAGAGCTGCAGGATGTCGACCAGTCCCATCTTTCCGAACCAGTCGCCATTGCGATGTACTTCTGCCTTGGACAGATCGATCACCTTACCGACCTGTTCGAGATAGTACGTGGCGTTGGCTTCCACTTCTTCTGCGGTCAATTGGCGTTTGCGGGCTTCGTCACGGCCGCTGGGATCACCGACCATCGCGGTGGCGTTGCCGATGATGATCACCGCCTGATGCCCCAGTTCCTGAAACTGACGCATCTTCCGCAGCGGGACCGTATGTCCAAGGTGGACGTTGGCGGCCGTCGGGTCGATGCCGTACTTGATGCGCAGCGGTGTTCCCGTCTCACGGCTCTTTGTCAGCTTCTCTGCGAGTTCGGATTGCGGGACAACTTTTTCAATTCCACGCAGCAGGATCTGGAGCTGTTGATCAACGGGAGCGAATGACATCGGAAAATCTCTATGACAAGTCGGCAAAGCAGATTGCAGGCGGGTGATAAGTCCGACACTGCGTGAACGTGAATGAGCTGAGAGCCCATCGCAAAATGGTCTCGACGTCCGGGCTGCGCTGGGGATTGGTCCAGCAAACAGGTCGAGAACGAAAACAGCCGCATCATCGCGGCTGTCTCTGAAACGCTAATAGATGTTGTAGCGAATCTGCTCCCAGACTGGCATCTGAGCGTCACGAATTTTCCCCGGAAGGGAGGCCTCGCAGGCACGACGTAGAGCGGGGGAGAGAACTATTCCCCTTCGCCAAGTTTCTTGGTCCACTCGCTCGAGGGGTAGTCCGACTGCAGCTTGGCCGATGCTTCGGCCCCACGGCCGGGCTGACCGACACTCGGCCAGAGTTTGGCGAGGTTGTAGAGAGCCTCGGCATGCAGATCCGATTCGGCGGCCAGTGACGGAATCACGTCGACGTGCAGGTAGGCCAGCAGCGCTTCCTTGTTCTTTTGACTGTCGGCGGAATAGATACTTCCCAGTTGCAGATAGGCTTGTGCCAGGATGCGATGATCGGCAGCGGTTGCTTCGGCGACGACCTTCTGAAGGATCTCAGCAGCTTGAGGACCCTGACCTTTGGCTTGCAGACATTCGGCCTGTCCCAGCATGGCTTCCAGAATGGCCGCTTTCTCCGTGGGAGTCGTCCCCTTCGCACTTGCGACCGAATCAAAGAGCGGCTTCGCTTCGTCCGGCTTCTTCTGGTCGATCAAAGTGCGGGCCAGACCGTTCTTGGAGATCATCTTGTAATCGTTCCAAGGAGCCTGTTGAACGCGATCAAAGGCGGTTTGGGCGGTCACATGATCATGAATCAGCAGAGCGGTTTCCCCGAGCAGCAGCTGGGAAGGGTAGAAGCGATAGTGGTCGCGCGAGCTGTTGGCGAGTGAGTTCAGCTTCTCAATTGCTGCGGCTGCCTTCGACGGATCAGCCTGAGCCATCTTTGCCAACGTTCTTGCCATCAAAAAGTTGATTTCGGCTTTCACGTTGTCGTTGCTGGTGGCGCCCAATGCTTCCTGATACCCGGCCATGGCATCAGCGAGCCGGCCAGCATTCTCATTACTGCGGGCGAGATTCAGTGTCGGGGGTTCACCCTGAAACTCGATGCGTGCGATCTCGTTGGCAGGGATCTTTTCTTCTTTATTTCCCACCTTCTGGGTGATCGTCACGTCAGTTCGGGTGACCCCCGTCATCTGCCCGGCGAAACCCTTTGTATCACCAGGGCGATACACGGTGTCGAGATCAGCGGCAGAGGCGGATGAAACTCCGAGAACGAGAGCGGCAACCATCGCGGAAAATGACCGCATTTGAGAGACGTTCATGGGGACACTCTCCATTGAACCCGTTCTGGAACGAATTCAATTCGATTGGAATCTTCGGGATTTTTACGAATAGGACAGGTTCGCTCAGGTCGGGGTGAAATCACCCCCCGTCTCTAAGCGAACGGGTTGTCCGGAGGAAGTTTTGCTGGCTTGGAGGCCGGCTTGGCCGCTGGCGGCGGCAACGGATTCCCAAACGGGAACGGGTTGTCCTCTGCCGGTTTTGCCGCTGGCTTGGCTGCGGGTTTCGCTGCGGCCGGAGTCTGTTTTGAAACGGGAGCAGCTGGTGCTGCTGGAGCGGCAGGGGCCGGTTTCGATGGACTTGCTGCCTTCTTCAACCCCGGTGGAATTGGAGCGGGAGCAGGTGCTCCTGCTGCAGGTTTCGGCGAGAATGGATTGTCTGCCAACGGTTTCGGAGCAGCGGGCTGCGGAGCTGCCGCTTGTGGTTTCGGCTGGGCGGGCTTCACCGGAGTTGGGTTAGCAACTTTCGGGGCAGCCGCGGCAGGAGCCGGTTTTGCGACGGGCACTGGGGCTGCTGGTTTCGGTTGCGCTGGAGCAGCAGGGCTGGCCGCCTGAGCCGGCTTTGGTGCCGGTGCTGCGTTTGGAGCCTTGACTGGAGCAGCGACCGGCTTGGGAGCAGCTACCGGATTCACGGTTGCGGCAGGAGCTTTCGGGGCTGCTGGTCGTTCGGCCGCAATAGGTTTGGCAACCGGTGCCTTGGCCACAGGTTTCGCAGCTGAGGCTTTCGTTGCAGCCGCGATCGGCGCGGCGACCGGAGTCGTCACATGCGGCGAGGAAGTGGTCAGGCTGTCACCGTCTCCAAAGCCAGGGAATGCGGGACCTGCGGGTCCACGGGGCGCATTTCCGTGACCATGACCGTTCGACCGGGCGGCACCCATCACCGGAGGTCCAAATTCGCCCGGGATTCCAGCAGAAGTTCCCCCTGCGGCATTCGCTGCCATTGAGGAAACGATCGCGGCGTCGTCGCCGGCATCGATCGTCAGCTTCGGTTTGAACACGTTCTTCGATTGATGCCAGTACCAGAACCCGACGCCGCCGAGAGTGGCGATCAGGATCAGCACGAACCAGATCATTCCCGAGTTGCTGGCTTCGGCTGGCGGAGCTTCCACTTTCGGTGCCGACTGAGCGGCTGCCGGGGCATCCACCGGAGGATTCACCTCGTTGAGCGCGGCCTTCATCTCCTTGCTTGGCTCGGTACTCGCCAGCTCACGCGGCAGGTCAACGACCGGTTCCCCCAGATCTTTCAGCACGTCTTTGTAAAGACCGTTGAACCGTGTGTATTGTTCATCCGGCCAGCGTTTCGAAACTCGCTGGAAGCTGTTGATGTTCGCCAGAGCCCGATCCAGGTGCATCCGCGATTCTTTTGGATCGGAAAGAGACAGACCGAATTCTTTTTCTGCTTCTGCCTGGAAGTACCGGGCGTCGAAGTGCAGCTGTTCGATTCGCTCTTCCTTATTGCGGAAAAGTGCCTGCTGCAGGGACTGGGCTGTATAGGTCCAACCCCAGATATTCTGACCTTCCTTCTTCCCGTACAGAGCGACGTTGAACTTCTCGGCGTTCCCATCGGCTTTTGCCCATGCCTGATACAATCGGGCGGCTTCGAACTGGGCGTCAGGAGCGTTCGGGTTGGATTTCAGGACATCCAGAATGACCTGCTCAGCTTTAGTGAAGTCTTTCTGGTTTCGCAGGCAATTCACCATACGCAGTTTGCTGGCGATGATCTGCTGAGGCGTGGCAAACGCGGGATCTTTTGCGGCGTTATCAACGATGGCCTGATAGGCTCCGGCAGCCTTCTGGTAGAAGTCGGCGGCCTTACTCGGATCATCTGTGGATCCATCAGCCAGACTGTTGAAGGTCTCTCCGATCCACAACAGCGAGTACATCGTCTGGCCTTCCTTCCGGTTGAACAGGTCGTTCAGGAAGGATTCGAACCCAGTCCGGACATCATCCAGTCGCTTCTTGTCTCCGGAAGCCCGCAGGCGTTCCAGTTCGCGCTCGAGCTCCTGCCCGAACTCCACGAAGACCTGAGTCAGCGCGGCTTCGTCTCCCCCGGCGGCGACTTCTTCCAGTTTGACCCGGGCTTTACGGGCTTCATCCAGGTTCTTGATCCCGACATAAGCTCGCAGCAACTGCTGATAAGCGAAGCTGGCCATTTGTCGGCTCTTGGCCTTCGACGGGTCTGTCGGCCGCTTTTCTCCTTTCGGGAGATCGACTTCCTTCAACACGCTGTGAGGATCTTTGAGCAACAGGTCGAGCGAGCCCGGTGGGCCTTTCGGATCCTTCTGCTGATAGAGACCATCAAGGTTGCGGATGTTGACCATCGTCAACTTCGCGCCGACAAGGTCGTCCGGGAACGGCGCGTCGTCCGGAATGTTCTTCTCTGCTTCATCGAGGCCGATTGTCAGGTGAGTAATCGCGGCCGTTTTCCATTTGTTGAGGTCATCAACCGAGGCCCGTTCTGCTTCAGGGAGGGCGGCGGAAGTGACATACTGACGCCAGAATGCCTTGCCGGCGCGAACCTGAGCGTCGGCGTACTGGGAAGTCCCCTTTGGGATCTTCAGCCACCAGTCTGCGGCAGTCAGGAAATCGTTGTTGTTCCAATAGATCTTGGCGACTGTGTTTCGAGCATCGTTGGCACGATCTGACTCCGGCCAGCGTTCACAGAGCAGGTTCGCTGCTGCGACCACTTGCTGTTCTTCGAACTGGCGATTGTTCTCAGGGGCGTCCCCGTACGCATGATCGTATGCGGCCATGAGCAAGAAGCCTGCTTCCTGAGCGAGTGTGGCATTGTCGCCGCTATGCCGGAGGATCTGATCTTCAGCGATGATGGCTGCTTCGAAGGGCCGCTTCTGCAGGAGATACCCATAAGCAAGTCGCAACCGGGCGATATTCACCAGATTGGGGTCAGTGTTGGTTGTCGCGAGTCGAATGGCGAGATCGTACATCCGGGTCATTTCCCCGGCGGTTCCAATGAGAGTGTCATACTGAGCGCGGGCTTCCTTGTCCTTTCGCTCCTGCTGGAGGCGTCGGACTTGAGCGTTCACGGCTGAGACCTGTTCATACAGCTGGGAACCGTTCCCGTAGGCGGTGTCGAAGTCCTTCGGATCGCTTGGATCCCGATTCAGCAGCACGAGGATTCGCTGGATCATCGCCGAGGAAGGATTCTTGAGTTCCCCCGGGTATCGGTTGATGGAGCGAGCCCGATTCAGAGCTTGTGTCAGACTGTTTTTACGGGCGTTCTCGCCAGCGGTTCGATCGGTCCCGGCGATTTCCAGAGCCCGACACATTTCCCATTCGATCCCCATTCCGACGTCCGTGCGAACGCGATCACGATTCGCTTTCATCCATGTGTCGGCTTCCTGAATCACGAGCTGATGATCATTCCGGATCGGGGTATTCAAACAGATCAGGCGAAAACGAAGTGCCCGATCCCGAAGATTTCGCATTGTGGGTGTGGAACCATCGTGCTCCAGAATTTCGCCATAGATCCCGAGTGCAATCCGGATTCCTTCGGCATCGCCCTGTTCCTCGAAGCACTTCCCCTGCCAGATTCGAGCGAACAGCCCGCCGATCTGACTGCGGTATTGCTGGTGAATCGCTTCAAAGGCGACGGCGGCATCCTGCAGAAATCGTTTTCGCTCAGGGGACGTCTTGCCGTACGTCTGCGCTTCCCAATAAATGCACTGGGCCAGATCGAGTTGCGAGCGGATGAAGTGTTCCTCGGCAGCGTCGCGAGCGGCGCGTTCTGCTTTCTGATCTTCTGGGATATATGCCGGAAAAGCCTTCCAGACCGTCTGATGCTGTGTCTTGGCCTCTTCGAAGATCTTGCGGGCGTCGGCGATCGCTTTTCGGGCGGAAGCTCGATACTTCTCCTTGACGCCATCGTTTGAGGGCTTTTCACTGTCCCAGATGTCGACCTTGGCACGCTCGAGCAGAATCTGGCCTCGGGCAGTGTTGGCCTGTCCTGCGAGAGGATGCTTCGGATCTGACTTCACGAACTGTTCGAAGGCGGCCTGGGCGGCATCGAGCTGTTTGCGCTGAGCGTCGAGGTTTTGCAGGTTTTTGGCACCTTGCAGGAGAGTCTGGCCGCGCTCATAGGGGAGGAGCTTGGCGGTCTCTGGGGGAAGCGACTTGTTGGCTTCCTGCTGTTCCAGATAAAACAGGGCGGAGTCGTAATATCCCCGATCCCGCAGACCGTTGAGGAACTCCATCACCGGCTCTGCAGCAACGGCAGGGTGACCGAGAAGTCCGAGGATGATGACGACACTCCATGCCGCTAAAGATCGCTGGCCGCGTGTCGTAACTCGCTTTTTGTATGAACACTGCATAATAGGCGACTGCCAGCTGCAAAGGAGTGCGTGCGGAATTTCCAGGGATGAGTGCAAAGCTTCAAAAACGGGCTTCGCGAAGAATTTCAACTCCCCGGAACAATTGTGAGCGGATCAGGCTACGTATCGAAGATCGTTTCACTTTACAATTTTATTCGATTGAAATTCAAATCACAGGAGGAATGAGTCACCGCCAAACTCAAGGCGCCCGCGGGCCAGGAGGATTCTCCTGCCGACAGTCCGTTTCCGGTTGGAGGCGTCAAAATGAGAAAGGGGGGTGGCTTTCCGTGATTTGCAGCGGAGAGCGGGACTCTTCAAGCCCCGGAATGAATTCCGGATTTTCTTTCCCTGCAGGAGGCAGCGTTGATGTCATCCGTTCTTCCGTTCTCTTATGACTACTGCGAACGGCTCACCCGGAAGAGTAAAAGCAGTTTTTTCTTCGCCTTTCGGGCGTTGCCTCGCGAGAAGTTCCGCGAGATGTGCGTGCTTTACGCTTTCATGCGACGTACCGATGATCTCGGGGATGATCCTGCCCTCGCCATGTCGCAGCGACTGCAGAAACTGTCCGCCTGGGAAGAAGATTTCCGTCGGGCACTTGCAGGCGAACAGATCCCGGATCCGATTCTCACGGCCATGACGCATGTTGTGCAGCGAAGAGAAATTCCTCCTGATTACCTGCTCGAGGTGATCAAGGGAGTTCGCACTGATCTGGAACCTCACGAGTTTCGGAACTTCGCAGAGCTGGAGGCATATTGCTATCAGGTCGCCGGAGTTGTGGGGCTGGCCTGTCTGCGGATCTGGGGCTTTAAAGGTGAAGAACCTCGAGAGCCGGCTCTGGCCTGCGGCCTCGCGTTTCAGATCACGAACATTCTGCGCGATTTAAAGGAAGATGCCGGGAACGGGCGCCTTTATCTTCCCCTCGATGAATTATCTCAGTTTGGCTATTCCCGATCCGACCTGCAGAACGGACTCCGGAATCAGGCTTTTCAGGATCTGATGCGATTTCAGGTCGAACGCGCGCGAGCGTATTACGAACAATCCTGGCCGCTCAGGGAACAGCTGACCCCGGAAGGCGCGAAAATCTTCTGCGGCCTGCATGAACTGTATTGGTCGCTTTTGAAGGAGATCGAAGCCGCTGACTACGACATCTTTTCCCGCAGAATCACTCTGCCATTCTGGAAGAAAGCATCTGTCGCTTTGAAGAGTCTCCTGCCGTAGGGAGCTTCTCCTTTTCACTTCCGGGCGGCTAACCGGATCAAACTGGAACAGCGATTGCTTTCTCCCCTTCTAAACAGTTTTGACTTTTGATCTGCCCGTCCTTGCCACGCGAAAATGAGTCTTTCGTCAACCGAAAGGCGCGCTGCGCGAGCAGACGGGAGGGCAAACTGCTCTAAACCCATTTCGACTCAAATGAGTCAACGTTTAGGAGAGATGCAATGGCTATGACATCGTTGCAAGATGCCTTTATTGATGAGCTTCGCGACATTCTGAGTGCTGAAAAGCAACTGACCAAAGCGCTTCCAAAAATGGCGAAGCATGCCAGTAGCGATAAATTGCGAATGGCACTCCAGAACCATCTGGAAGAAACTCAGAACCAGATCTCCCGTCTGGAGCAAGTGTTCGAGCTATTCGAACTGACTCCACGGGCGAAGAAATGCGAAGCGATGGCCGGTCTGCTGGAAGAAGGGCAGTCACTCCTCGAAGAAGACGCCGATCCAGACGTCAAAGACGCCCTGATTATCGCAGCGGCTCAGAAGGTTGAGCACTACGAAATCGCAACTTACGGTACGCTCCGGACTTGGGCAGAACTGATGTCCTGTAGCGAAGCAGCCGACCTGTTGCAGGAAACGCTCGATGAAGAAGGGAATGCAGATTCCCTGCTGACCGAACTTTCGAAGACGATCAATGTCGAAGCCCTCGAAGAAGTCGGTGCTGGCGCGGAAGAAGAAGAGGAAGAAGAGTAATTCTTACTCTTCCGATTGCCAGGAAGCAAAAATCTGACCTGTACTGAAAAGAAAAGAGCGGGTGACCGGGCTCGAACCGGCTACCTCCAGCTTGGGAAGCTAGCGCTCTGCCAAATGAGCTACACCCGCTGACCTGCCAAGGGCAGTGCGGGGGAATTGTGACGAGCGACGTGCCTCAAATCAACCCCGGATATTTCGGAATTCGGGCCTATCAGGACGGGTGAGCGCACGTCTGACTTCGAGATCACGTGACGGAGTGCGTCCGCCGGAGTCAAAATCGGACGAGTTTTTTTGACCCGGGAAATCAGGAAGAGGCTGTTTCTTTATTGAGCTGGTCTGACTGGTCATTGATCGTCATTCCAGCTTGGGGATAATGGGGTTTGGTGCGGCCGCGCTGAATCACATTGATGGTGAATTCTCTCTGCGGGCCCTATTTGGGAACCTTGCAGGGCAGATGAGAATTCCTGGCGCCTTTCCTAATTTCCCGGGGAATTTTCTTTCGGTGTCCGGGCTTCAAAAAGCACAACGACGGTCGCCGGTGCGGCTGTTTCCCGGACAATTCTCTGGTCACCGCCATTCTCGGGCGGTACGATAAATCTCTCTCCTCAATACCGCCTTGGGAGTGACGCGCCATCACCCGGCTCTCTCCCCCTTCCTCGCCATCGGGTTGTCGTTCACTTATGCCCTCTGTGACACCCATTCCTGAATTGCGAATTGGCCATCCGTCAAGTCGCTGCCATTCTCAAGTTGCTGCCGCTTGGCTCAGCGCTCTTGTGATGCTTGCGGTGTTGGCGAGTCCAGTTCCCCTCTCTGCTGAATCAGTCAAGAAGGCCAATCCTCCGGCTCATGCATTCCTCACAGAACATTGCTCCTCATGCCATGAAGGGGCCGAGGCGTCGGGGGGGCTGAACCTCGAGAAGTTGCAGTCGGATCTTGATGATCCTGCGACCGAAGCACACTGGATTCGAATCTATGACCGGATTCAGTCAGGAGAAATGCCGCCGCCTGAAGACGGAAAACTTCCTCAGTCCGTCACCGGGCCGTTCCTGGATTCGGTGACCAGTTGGCTGACTGAACATCAGAAGCGACAGATTGCAAAATCGGGACGGGTTCACGGTCGCCGGCTCACGAATCGCGAACTCGAGCGAACGTTGCAGGATCTGCTAGGAATCGACATCCCGTTACTGGAGCATTTTCCGGAAGAACCACAACGGTCCGAATTCTCGACGATGCCAATTGGGCAATCAATCTCCCATTTCGACGTAGAGAGACATCTGGCCGTGGTCGACATCGCTCTTGATGAGGCGTTCCGTCGTGCTCTGAGCCGCCCCTTCGTTTATGACAAAGAGTTTGAGGCCCGACAGATCGCTCGATCTAATCCGAAAGCATTCAATCGCGAACCTGAGATGCTGAACGGCAAGGCCGTCATCTGGTCGGCGGGAGTCATCTATTATGGCCGAACTCCCGTCACGACCGCTCCCGAAGATGGCTGGTACCGATTTCGGCTGACAATTTCTGGCCTCAATCTTCCGAAGACCGGAGGCGTCTGGACGACGGTCTATCAGGGGCCGTGTGTTTCCAGCGCTCCACTTCTCACCTGGGTAACCGCGATCGAAGCTGAAGAAAAGCCGAAGACAGTTGAGTTTGAGACCTATATGACGAAAGGTCACATGCTCGAGATTCGGCCCGGCGACATCACTCTCAAGCGGGGACGCTTCGGTGGTCAGGTTGGCGCCGGGGAAGGAGAACCACAGAACGTCCCGGGCATCGCGATGGAACATCTCACAATGGAGAAGTTCCATCGTGGACCTGATGACGCTGAGATCCGCCAACGCCTCTTCGGCGACATCAAGCTGAACGAGGTGCCGCTCAGTCAGTCTCAAAAGTCCCGATCGCTCCAGAAGATTCAGTGGAGTGTCGACTCAAAGGGAGTGACCCCTGAACAAGTGGACGCGTTGCTGGTTTCAATGGCCTCGCGTGCGTTTCGCCGCCCCGTTGAAGCCTCAGAGATTCAGAAATATTGCGACCTGGCTCGCAGCGTCTTGCAACGGGACCGCGATGTCGTGGCCGCTCTTAGGGCGGGATATCGTGCTCTGTTGTGCTCTCCCCGATTTCTCTATGTGAATGAATCGCCCGGGAAACTTGATTCCTACGAACTTGCCTCCCGGCTCAGTTATTTTCTCACCGGCAGTCTCCCGGATCAGGAACTTCAGCAGCTTGCAGAGACGGACTCTCTGCGAAACCCTGACGTGATTTCTGGTCAGGTGGAACGATTGCTCACGGGTGAGTCCGGCCGAAGGTTCCTCAAAGATTTTGCAGCGGAATGGCTGGAACTCAACCAGATTGATTTCACCCAGCCGGACCGCAGGCTCTTCCCGGACTTCGACAAGATCGTCGAGAACTCGATGCTGGAGGAAACGCATCTGTTCCTTGAGCAGATGCTGAAAGAGAACCAGAACGTCAGTGGTCTCGTCAATGCGAAGCAGACCTGGCTCAATAGTCGGCTTGCCCGTTATTACGGAATCACGGATGTCGAAGGGGATCAGATGCGGCTGGTCTCGTTGAAGCCGGAATCAAGTCGGGCGGGACTGCTCACTCATGGATCCGTGTTGAAGGTGACAGCAAACGGAACCTCAACATCTCCGGTTCTTCGCGGAGTCTGGGTGGCCCGACGCATTCTGGGGGACAGCATTCCGCCTCCCCCTGAGAACGTGCCTGCCGTTGAACCGGATACGCGGGGTTCAACGACAATTCGGGAACTGCTGGAAAAGCATCGTGCCGATGTCTCTTGTGCCAGCTGCCACCGGAAGATTGATCCCCCCGGTTTCGCTCTTGAGAATTATGATGCAGGGGGGAAGTGGCGCGACCGATATGGTCCCAAGGGGGCGAAGATCGATCCCTCTTCTCAACTGTTAACGGGTGAGAAGTTCCGTGACTTGAAGGCCTTCCAAACGCTGGTCGCATCGCGGCCGGAGATGCTTGCCCGAAATCTCGCCGAAAAGCTCGTGACTTACGGAACCGGTGCCCCGATCGCGTTTTCAGAGCGTTCTGAACTGGATCGAATTGTCTCTGAAGCGGCGAAGGACGACTACGGGTTCCGGTCGATCGTTCATGCGGTGATCGCGAGTCCACTGTTTCTGCAAAAGTAAAATCCTCGGAAGGAAAGGGGTTTCACCCATGTCCGCTCCCGTTCATTTCAATTTTCAGCAGAAGCTGGATCGCCGAACATTCCTCCGTGGAGCCGGTGCTGCGATGGCGCTGCCGTGGCTGAGTGCGATGTCTCCGACGTTTGCCGCGCCGTCAGCCGAGCCTCGTCGACGCTGCTTTGTCGCGATGACTCTCGGGCTGGGGCTCCATGCCGAAAACCTGTTCCCGGAGCAGGCGGGACGCAACTACGCGCTCTCGCCTTATCTCCGTCAGTTGAGTGATCTGCGTGAGCACTTCACTGTCGTCTCGGGTTCATCACATCCCGGAGTCACGGGCGGCCATCGTGCCGAGGCCAGCATCCTTTCTGCGGCTCCGATGAGTTCGACGGCTCAGTCGAAGAACACGATCTCGATTGAACAGTTGATGGCGAAACACCTGGGCCATCAAACCCGATTCCCTTCGCTGGTGCTGGGATTGCTGGGGACCAACAGTCCCTCGTACACCGAGAACGGATCGATGATCCCGGCGCTGACCTCGCCATCGCGTTTGTTTTCTCAGCTGTTCATCAACGACTCCGAGGCCGACCGCAGACGGCAGGCATGGCGGGCACAGGAAGGCCAGAGCATCATGGATCTGGTCGCCGATGACGCGAAGTCGCTGCAGCGTCGGCTGGGGGCAGGGGACCGGGATCGACTCGATGCCTACTTCACGAGCGTTCGTGAACTCGAGCATCGTCTCGTTCAGTCAGAGGCCTGGGTCCATCGCCCGAAGCCGGTTGTCAACGTCAAGCAGCCTGTTGATATCAGCAGCATGGCGGACGTAGTCGCGAGACAGCGTCTGATGAGTGACATGGTCCGGCTCGCGCTCTCGACCGATTCCAGTCGCTTCGTCTCACTTCACTTCGGCGCACCCGGCGCGGTTCCCCCGATTGAAGGAGTCGATCAGGGATACCACGCTCTGAGCCACCATGGAAAAGAAGAGGAGAAGCTGGAGCAGCTCGCCCTGATCGAAAGTGAAGTCGTTCGTGCCTGGGGAGACTTCCTGCGTGAACTGAAGAAGACCGACGATGCCGGCGGCAACTTGCTCGATACGACCTCAGTGCTGCTCACC
Organism: Planctomycetota bacterium; assembly: GCA_023417655.1. Classification (GTDB taxonomy): domain Bacteria; phylum Planctomycetota; class Planctomycetia; order Planctomycetales; family Planctomycetaceae; genus Planctomicrobium. Next base: position 25,237 of record JAEZFD010000061.1, read on the forward strand.
AGCAACCTGGGTAACGCGTCGAACCATGATAACCGCAACATGCCAGTACTGCTGGCAGGCGGGGGATTCCGTCATGGTCAGCACCTCGCGTTCGACCGAACGAAGAACTATCCGCTCTCGAATCTCTTCGTCTCACTGCTGCAGCGAACAGGTCTGGAAGTCGATTCCTTCTCCACCGGGAAATCGACGATGACCGGGCTGGAGTTCACGTAGACTTCGCGGTGAAGGAAATGCCGGTTTGTCTCAAAGGTCTCACAGCTTGAGCTGAAGGACTAAGGAGACAGGCCCTGGTCAGACGGTCGCTGCATCGCACGAAAATTTCCGAATCAGAAAGAACGGCAAGCCCGTCACGGCAGCAACGGGAATTGCCAGCAGTGCTCCGATGACCAACATCGGTGGACCCCAACCCAGGTTCACCTGCCAGTTCACAAGCCACGCTTCGTGGAGCAGACTGAGTCCTGAAGTGGTAACGGAAGCCACGACGATGCACAGGCCGTAGCGGCGACTGACACTGTGCATCACCGCCGCAATCAGCGCGACGAAAAGCAGGTATTCCGGAATGCCGTTCCACATGGCGCGATCCCGACTGAAACCAAGAGTTCCCGTTCGATCAACTCGACGACTTGTTCTCAGGGACCGGGCTCGACACAGGTCCTACCAGGTTCGTTCGACGAACTTGGTGTCACCGGTTGCCGTGATGAAGGTGTTGTGACTCAGAATCTTCTTTGCCAATGACACCGTCGTTGCGATCCCCGGTCCTTCGACGACCAGTTCATCCAGTGCCCGACGCATACAGGCGATCGCTTCTTCGCGAGTCGGCTTATGAACGATCAGTTTGCCGATCATTGAATCATAATACGGGCTGATCTTGTAGCCCTCGTAGATGTGGGAATCCCACCGAACTCCGAGCCCGCCGGGAATGCGGAGCTTGGTGATCGTTCCCGGGCAGCCGCGGAATCCCTGATCAGGGTCTTCGGCGTTGATACGGACTTCGATCGAGCTGCCGTTGCAGGGAACGTCTTTTTGCTTGACGCTCAGGGTTCCGCCAGCGGCAATGCGAATCTGTTCCTTGATCAGGTCGAAGCCAGTCACCATCTCGGTCACAGGATGTTCGACCTGAATTCGGGCGTTCACTTCGATGAAATAGAAGTTGTTGTCCTGATCGACGATGAACTCGCACGTTCCCGCGTTGTAATAGCCAGCGGTCTTCACCAGTCGCACGGCGGCTTTGCAAATGTCTTCGCGAACGTTCTGAGGCAGGTTCGAAGCGGGGGATTCTTCGATCAGTTTCTGGTGCTTGCGCTGCATGGTGCAGTCACGCTCCCAGAGGTGCAGCACGTTCCCATGCTGATCGGCAATGATCTGCACTTCGACGTGACGAGGACGTTCGATGAACTTCTCGATGTAGACGCCGGCATTCTTGAATGCCTTTTCCGCTTCAGCAGCAGCGGCTTTCAATTCAGTCCGCAGGTTCATTTCGTTGAAGGCAGGACGAATCCCCTTTCCGCCCCCACCAGCGGTTGCCTTGATCAGCACGGGATAGCCGATCTCGGCAGCGATCCGGACGGCGTCTTCTTCGCTTTCCACGAGCCCGGGACTTCCCGGCACGCAGGGGACTTTGGCTTCCATAGCAATCTGCCGGGCGGCGACTTTGTCACCCAACTTGTGCATGGCCTCATGCGGAGGCCCGATGAATTCGATCTTCGAGTCCCGGCACATCTCGGCGAAGTCAGCGTTCTCAGCGAGAAAGCCGTAACCCGGGTGAATCGCCTGGACATTTCCGAGTTCTGCGGCAGCGATCAGGTGCTCGGCCTTCAGATAGCTTTCTGAAGCAGGAGCGGGACCGATGCAGTAGGACTCGTCCGCCAGACTCAGATAATGGGCTCCACGATCGGCTTCGCTATAGACCGCAACGGTCTGGATGTCCATCTCTTTACAGGCGCGAATCACCCGCAGTGCAATTTCACCACGGTTGGCAATCAGAATCCGTTGAAACATGGTCGCTATCGTCCCGTGTGCGGGCAGGGTTCGCCAGGCCGTCAGTCAGACGACGCCCGAAGTGGAAATGCAGAAATCCGGTCACTCAGCAGCGGGATTTGAACGTCCAACCCCGCCGGGATCGAGGCTGTCAGGGGGTCTATGGCTTCACAAGGAACAGGGTCTGGCCGAATTCGACGGCGTCGCCGTCCTTCAGCAGAACCTTGGCAATTGTCCCTGAGACCTTGGCCGGAATCTTGTTGAACAGTTTCATGGCCTCAACGATGCAGACAACAGTGTCAGGGGAGACCTTGTCTCCTTCTTTCACGAAGGCCGCTTCGCCTGGGCTCGGAGCCTGATAGAAAGTCCCGACCGTGGGGCTCTTGATGGGGATCAGGCCTTCATCGGCAGCAGGTGCGGCTGAAGCTGCAGGCGCCGCTGGAGCAGCAGCAGCGGGTGCACCCGGGGCCGGCGCAGCCGGAGCAGGGGCATAAGCGACAGGAGCTGCAGCAACGACTTGCTGTGCTCCGCGACGCAGGACGTAATAGGCGTCGCCTCTCTGCTGCTTGAACTCGCGGATGTCGTACTTTTCCATCAGTTCCAGCAACTGACGTAAACCCTCGACATCGAATTGTTCTGACCCCTTCGGCTCCCGTGCCATTGCCATCCCCTCACCTGTGTTCGATCACAGGTTTTGCATTAAATTTGAGTTTGCGAATGTCTGGTCCCGCTCGCGGGTCCAGTGGACTGATCGCCGGAACTGTTTGCGACAGATGGGGAACAGTAAACCATTCCCATCTGATCCTGAATTTCGAATTGACTGATCGGTCAGAACCCGGTCTGGCAGCATCGCATCATCAAATTGAAGAGTGATGCCAAGAATCCTGTTCTGACCCTCTTTTGATTGCACTCAACACCGTCCGGGCGAACGATGAAAAATGATCGCTCAACCCGCACTCCGCGATCCGCATTTCTTCGGGGCAGGGCGTCGAGTTGCGAGGCCCATGTTAGAGCAAACCGCTCTAACAGGCGACCGCGATATCATTCCATCCCTTGGGAGTTGAGGAGAGAACCTCGAATCCATCACGCGTGACCAGCACGTCGTCTTCGATCCGAACTCCGCCCCAGCCGGGAAGATAGATCCCCGGCTCAACTGTGACAACCATTCCCGGTTTGAGAACCGTCCCTGAAGATCCTGCCAGTCGGGGAAGTTCATGGACATCTAATCCGATTCCATGCCCAAGTCCATGCCCAAAGTTCTTTCCGTAACCGGCTTTCTGGATAATTTGCCGGGCGACAGCGTCGACGTCTCGGCAGAGGACACCCGGGGCGATTGCCTCGATCGCCCGTTGTTGAGCCTCAAGAACAGTCTTGTAGACTCGTTCGTAGGTTTTGTCTTTCTTTCCAGTAAGCAGCGTCCGCGTCAGATCGGAAACATAACCGGAGCGAGTCCGGGCTCCCCAGTCGATCAAAAGAGTCGACGACTGAGTAACTGTGATGTCCCCCGGCCGGTAGTGCGGCAGGGCGGCTCGGTCCCCGACCGCGATGATCGCCGGAAAACTGCACCCGACGGCACCAAATTCCCGCATTGCCTGCTCCAGCAGCGCGGCCAGCTGTCGCTCAGTCTGCTGCGGAGTCAGAATCGCCTTGAAATACTCAAAGCCTCGTTCTGCAAGTCGAATCGCAGAGCGGATTTCCGCGATTTCGTCCTTGTCTTTGATGGCCCGAAGCTGCTCGATTTCCCAATTTACGGCCGTCCAGAATCCTTCTGACGCATGACTTTGCAGTGAATTTGCCGTCTCCCAGGTCAGAGCATGACCTTCGAATCCACAACGCTCTACTCCGTGCCCTTTGAGTTGTGCAACTGCAACGTCTGAAAGACGTTCGGTAGATTCCCGGATGAAGCTGGCGACACCCGGACATTCCTCTTCAATTTGCGTTGTGAACCGGGAGTCACTGAGAAGCTGTTCCCCATTCTGAGTCACGATCAGCCAGGTGCTGTCGCCTGTGAATCCAGTCAGCCAGGCGACGTTCTTCTCAGCAGTCACCAACAATGCATCGAGTTTTTTGCTGCGGAGCAGCTTGCGCACGAGCTCTCGTCGTCGGGCATAGGTCTGACTGGAAAATGCCATGGCTTCAAAGTCCCTGCTTGCACTGGTCTGCTCAACGCTTTGCGAAGATTGGAAATGTGTTCGACAGGAGAGGGGGGCTGCAAGTCCAGTTTGCATTGTGGTCCCAGGACGAGCCTCGCGACTCGGCATCACTTGCCGCCTGCTGAGAAGAACTCCCTTTCTCAGGTTTCACTAGAGTTCGCATTGTGAAGCGGGATTAGAAAAAGAGCTTTCCAGATTTCCGAACGTCCGTTATCTCGTCATTGCTCCTCGACCGGGCAGTCGAGCCAACGATAAGGTGAAGCGTGCTGCGACGGTATACGAGACGAACTTGGCTGGCGATGGCGGCAGTCTGTGTCATGGGAACCGGGTCATCCGGTTGTGGAACATTGCTCTATCCAGAGCGTCGCGGTCAGCCTGCAGGACGACTCGACTGGAAGGTCGTGCTTCTGGACGGCATCGGACTGTTCTTCTTCTTTATTCCCGGTGTCATTGCGTTCGCTGTCGACTTCATTAACGGCACCATTTATCTCCCGCAGGATGGCGCCAACTGCGAGCCATTGACTCAGTCCCCGACTTCGAAACGCAACCGCGGGGCTCTCCGAAAGATTCCCGTCAGCCGCGATGAATTAACTCCCGGTGGCATCGAGCGGATCATCGCAAAGGAGACCGGCAAAAAGATCATACTGGAAGAGGGTGAATACGTGGCCGAGCGTCTCGAGAACATCGACGATTTCTGGGAAGCAAGGTCCTCTGTCGAAGGGCACATCATTCGAGGAGCCGTTTCCTGAATGCGCCCGGACCTGAATCCTTAATGTCTGAGTCAGGTTGGCACGGCAGCTGCATATAAAACGTTTGACGCCGACGGAATACACAAGAGCGTCTCCTTTAAGAGCAAGTTGCTCTCAGGCGAGTCCTACCAGTGGGGTGGGGATTCGGAATGCAGTTTCAGTCGTTACTGTTCAGGAGGAATCGCCATGCAGATGACAGAACATGATGCCCAGATACGGGCTCAGCAAATCTTTTATGCGCACGCGGCCGCATATGTGGTCGTCAACATCGGACTCGTTGTCCTGAATTTGAATGAAAATCCTGACCGACTCTGGTCGATGTGGCCACTCTTCGGCTGGGGAGCGGGGCTCGCGCTTCACGGCGTGTCCGTTTTCGCGACTGACAATGCAGCGCAGCGGGTGCTCGCCCGCCAGGAACGTCGTGCGGAAAGGCAACACCGACGGGAAGAGCGTCGGGATGATCGACGGGCCAACCGAGGATAGAGTCATCGGCTGGCCCTCATCTGAAAGTTACCAGTCGAGTTTGACGACCTTCTGATGTTCCGGATGGCTGGGCTTGAGGCAGTTCAACTGCAGGGTGAGACCTGAGGGTGTGAACTCTGCCGCCACCCAGCCGTTAGGAAGTTCGTCTTTGAAGATATAGGCCGTCGGTGGCAGATTAATCATGTGCAGATTGTCATGTCGGCTCACTCCCCAGACGTGAGTGTGACCGAAGATGAATGCTTTCACCTGAGGACGGCTCTTCAGCACTTCAATGAACTCACCCGTGTCGGCCAGACCGCCCCAGGGTTTGCCTTCTGCTGGCGGTGTGAACTGGCAGGGGTGGTGAGCGATAATGACCGCAGGCTTATCAGCGCGGGCGTCGAGTCCCTTGGCGAGCCATTCCAGCTGCTCTTTTCCGAATTCCCCGGTCACGACGTTTGTCTTCGTGAGCGAGTCGAGTAAGAACAGATTGACGACTGGGGTTTCCAGCAGCGTGATGTGCTTGCTCTCGACGAACGGATGAGTGGGGCGCTGGTTCGCGAGTGAACCGTAGAGAGCGTCGCGTGCATCGTGATTCCCCATCGTAAGGTGCAACGGCAGCTTCGCATCGAGCAGTGGCTGAATCAGTTGAGCGAAGTTCTCATAATCGCCCGGGCGGCCTGAATTGAAAGCCACATCGCCGTTGACGAGGACACCATCCGGCTTCTTGGGTTGTGCGAGAACTTCCTTCACAACCTGCCGCAGGTTGTCTGTCATATTGATATTGCGAGCGACCTTGGCAGGGTCTGCTTCGACGTGAGTGTCAGACAGAAGAGAAAGTCTGAGGACGTCGGAAGAGAGTGCCGCCGGAGCGACACGGATAATGCTGAGCCCTGCGAGGGCGGCGGCGCTCGAAGCGAGAAACTGACGACGACTGACAGGAACAGAATGCAGTGGCATCGGACTTTCCTTCCCTTGGTGATGACCGCTTTACCCGGAGATGGCTGAAGCGTCAGGCGGATCAGTTTCAGTGAACAGTATTAATTGAGCAGTATTACTTCCTTCGGAGCACAAAGACCACGTCTTCCGTTTCCGGAGTGATCGTGATCACTTCGCGAATATCGTACACAAAATCGTGTAGTGCGACGATCTCCCACTCAGGGACCTTCGCGAGTAATTCATCAAACTGCGCGGCTGTATAAGTGCGGTAATTCATCTCATCGATGAGTCGAGTGATCTTCGTCGGGGTATAGACATCGAAGGTCATCCCCAGAACTTCATTCCGGTTCTTCTTGTCGAGCTTCTTGCACCACATCGAAGAGTTCACCTGCAGATGTCCACGACGAGCCGTCCATTCTTCATGGTCGACACGAGTGCCGCGTGTCGGGGTCAAATGGAGCCCAAGGATATAGAGTCCGCCTTTTGTGATCGCGGCGGCCATACAGCGGAGGTGAGCCTCTGCGGCCTCATCACTCGACAGGTGCCGGAAGCTGTTGATGGTGTTAAAGCCGGCGTGAAACTTCTTCTTCACCTTGAAATCGGCCATGTCACCGACTGTGACGCTCGCTGGGAATCCCCCTCGAACGAGGCGCTGATTGCAGTACTCAACAGCGTGCGGGTTCAGATCGTTTCCTGCCACTTCGTAACCAGCTTTCGCGAGTCGGGCAATGAGCCGACCTGTCCCGCAGGCGGGTTCGAAAACTCGCTTCACTTCGCACTTCGCGTACTTCTGAAAACACTTCTTCAGGAAGCGAATCTCAGCCCCGGAGTCTGAACCGAACAGCAGGTCGTAATACTGGGGATAGTCGTAAAGATTCGCGGCTTGCTGTTCCATGGAACCGTGTTTTCAGAAATGCCTGCTGGATGTGATCAGTCAGGTGGGGGTAAACGTCAATAATGAAAAGAGAGCGTTCAGGACGTGTGGACAGTTGCAGCAAGCACGTCCGAATGAAATTCGAAATTCAAAATTTCAAATTCGAAACATTTTGATTCGTTTTGAATTTTTCGATTTCGTGCTTTGAATTTCATTGGGCTGCTTCGCAATTGTCCACACTCCATATGGCGGACAACTACTTCGCGCTCGGGTGTTTCCACACAGCACGCAGGCGACGCTGGATCTCCGGTACGATCTCCGCGACAGGGATGCGAACCTGTTCCAGCGAGTCACGATCACGGATGGTCACAGTACCGGCGCTGAGAGTCTCGTTGTCGACCGTGATGCACCATGGAGTTCCGATCTCGTCCTGCCGACGATAGCGCTTGCCGATGGCAGCCTGCTCGTCATAGGTCGTGGCGATGCCAGCGTCACGCAGTTCGCGGTAGATCTCTTTCGCCTTCTCCGGCTGGCCGTCTTTCTTCACCAGTGGGAAGACAGCAACCTTGAGCGGAGCCAGACGTGGGTGGAACCGCATGACCACGCGAGTTTGCATGACTCCTTTGTCATCCGGCGCCTGATCTTCGTGATAGGCCTCGCAGATGAAGGCGAGGGTTGCTCGATCTGCCCCGGCCGATGGTTCGACGACGTGTGGGATGAACCGCTCACGGCTGACGTCGTCGAAGTAAGTGAGGTCTTTGCCAGAGCCACGCCATTTCGGCTGACCTTCGGCGTTGAGTTCAACTTCCAGCTTGCCGTCTGGACCGGTATGCAGTTTCCCTTCCATGTGAGACCGCAAATCGAAGTCTCCACGGTGGGCAATTCCCTCCAGCTCGCCGTACTCGTCGGCATTCAGGAACGGGAACTGGTACTCGATGTCGGCGGTTCCGCAGGAATAGTGCGACAGCTCGTCGGACTCATGGTCACGCAGACGCAGGTGAGTTGGCCCGATCCCCATCTCGGTATACCAGGCAAAACGACGATTCCGCCAATAGGTGTACCACTGCTGCGATTCTTCAGGTCGGCAGAAGAATTCGATCTCCATCTGCTCGAATTCACGCGAGCGGAAGGTGAAGTTTCGCGGCGTGATTTCGTTCCGGAAGCTCTTTCCGATCTGGCAGATCCCGACTGGCAGCTTCACGCGATTGGAATCCATCACATTTTTGAAGTTGACGAAGATCCCCTGTGCCGTTTCCGGACGGAGGAATGCCGCGTCGGCTTCTGTTCCCAGGGCTCCGAGAATCGTCTTGAACATCAGGTTGAAGTCGCGCGGAGCGGTCAGCGTGTTGACCTGCGTTGCCTCCGGTGCCAGAACCTGCGGGTAGCTCTCAACCGGGATGTTCGCGAGGCTCTGTGTCTCCCCGGTCCAGTTCAGCTTCTCTGCTTCTTTCGTCTTCAGACCCAAGAACTTCAAGGCCCGGCTCGTCAGGACTTCTTCGACAACGGTCGCGTCGGCCACAGCGGTGATGAAGTAACTCTGAGCGGGAGCGTCTCCCCGTTTGGCTTCGAGCCAGCGGCCGGTGACGTGATCGAGACGGTAGCGGCCCTTCGATTCCCGACAGTCGACCATCTTGTCGCAGAACAGGTCGAAGTGCCCACTCACTTTCCACACCTGCGGATGCATGATGATCGAGGTTTCGACACCGACCATCTGGTAGGAGCCGGGCGCACTTTGCGGTGGATCAAGTGGATCGTGCCGGGTGATCATGTCGTCCCACCAGGCATTGCGCACGTTCCGCTTCAACTCGGTTCCCAATGGGCCGTAGTCCCAGAAGCCGTTCTGGCCGCCGTAAATTTCCGAGTTCTGAAAGATAAAACCGCGGCGCTTGCACAGCGACACGATTTTGTCCATCAACGCCGAACGATCCTGATCCGCCATAGTGAGGCCTTTTCCCGGTCACACTGAAAATGTTTGATTCCGCTCTCTCTGGTTTCGCTCCGAAGAAACCGGCGGAGATCCATGCGAAGTGTAGAGAATCAGGCCGGCAGCGTCGAATGGGCCCAGAGTTTGCATGTTTCCGTCAGAACCTCATCTCGAGGCCAGTCTCTCAGCGCTCACTTTCTCGAATCGGCCACCGAAACATCGGGGATTTGATGAAAGGGGAACCTCAGTTCCCGTGTCGACTGCATTGCGCGCTCGCTGTTTTCACAGGCATGTTTGCCTGAAAACCGGACAGATTCCATTCGCTAGCGGAGGAGTCGTGGAATTCCCGCAGTAAATCTGGCTCCATGAACTTCTCGTAAAAATTTGATTGCCTTCATCTACAGGTTGGGTACGCTGTCATCAACGTTCGTTGATGTCACGTGAAATAGAGTGGGTCCTATCGACGCTTCTGTCGTCGTTCTCTTCCTTTCTCTGACGAAGTTGAGGAGCTGTCATGCATCAAAGGCATCGAGGCTTTACTCTGATTGAACTGCTCGTTGTGATTGCCATCATCGCAGTTCTGATTGCCCTGCTGCTCCCTGCTGTCCAGCAGGCTCGTGAAGCGGCCCGTCGATCGCAATGTAAAAATAATATGAAGCAGATGGGGCTTGCGCTTCATAATTATCACGACGCGTTTAGTGTCTTTCCGCCGGGCTGGATTGTTCCAGGCTATAAAACGTGTTCTGGCGTCGACGTGCCGAGTAATGATCATCGTTATGTCGCTCATAATCCCGGGTGGGGGCTTTATCTCACTCCTTTTCTTGATCTGGCCAACATCTATAACAAGGTCACCTTCTCGCACAAAATGGGCTGCTGGGACGGAGGCGGCTTTGTCACGGGAGCGGGGTCGGGTTTATTGACCGCTCCAAGTACTTCAAGCGTCCTTGCTCGACCACTGAGTATTTATATGTGCCCGAGCGATGCGCAGCCGTGGGAAACACCGTCGATCGGGAACTACGGGCGTTCCAGTTATGTTGTCAGTCGTGGAAATGAAAATATGCACGGCCAGACGAGCAAAATGACCGAGAGTCCTGGCGTGTTCTATACGAATTCCCGGACGCAGGCTCGCGATATCACCGACGGCATGAGCAATACCTTCGCCATCGGAGAAGTGAGCGATCTGCAGTACACCGATGTCGACAGTTCCACTGTCTATGAAAATGGAGCGGTCTGGGCCGGGTGTCGAATTCACAAGACTGACGATTTGCTGTCACGGACTGTTTACCGGACCCGCCCGCTCAACCGCAGTACACCTATTAAAATCAGTGATTCAGACGGCTTTGGCAGTCGCCATACTGGCGGAGCCCACTTCCTGTATTGTGACGGCGCGGTGCGATTCGTCAGCGAGAATATCGACATTGTGACTTACGGAAATCTCGGAGACCGGGCGGACGGAAAGGTTCTCGGGGAATATTAATCAGCTCAACGTGCATCAGCGGTTTCGTTCCGACCCGACCAGCTGGGCAATTGAATGGGACCTGCTTTTGACATTCCTTGTCTGTGTTCAACGTCAGGAATGACGGCTTCCAGCAGTCTGATTGGGATCATTTCTCATGCGGGAATTCCTCCACTTTTCCGGCCAGCGGTCGGGCATCCGTCATCTTATCGGCGCCCCATTGGGACTCCTCTCCGCAGCTCTCTTTCTGTCGGGGTGCGGTGCCTCGAATGAGGGGCCACGCCAGTATGCGGTCAGCGGCGAAGTGGAATATGACGGTCAGCCACTCAAGCTGGGACGTGTCACTTTCGTCCCTGACAGTGAGCGAGGCAACTCCGGTCCCCCGGGGTATGCCGTCGTCCAGGAAGGGCGGTTCGATACAGGTTCTCTCGGGGGGAAACATTCCGTTTCCGGGCCGATCAAAGTCCTTATTACCGGCTACGGAGAACCGGACGCCAACGGGAACTATCCTGAGGAGCCGATCTTCACCGACTATGCGATTCCCCAAGAGATCAGCGACAATCAGCGAAAGACGGCGCTGACTCTGCAGGTTCCCAAGGTCCCTGAAAAGAAGAAGCGGAAGTAGGAATCGTTTTCGCCTCCGCCGGCTTTAGTGGTTGGGGCGACTACTGCGTACTCAGAATCTGTCGGCTGAATCCACTTAGAATTATTCGGGACGGAATTCTCTGGCGGGGGCGTCGCTTGCAAACGAAAGAAGCCCGTCCTGAGACAGGACGGGCTTCCGAAATTTGATCTCCAGGTAAATTAACCGGGGATGGCTTAGAACTCAGGCACTGGCTGGCCGTCACGGATGGCGATCAGCAGTTCAAAGGTGCTGTTGCTTTGAACCCCAGAATCCAGGACGTGGGCAATGTTTTCGCCGATCAGGCGGACAGAACCGTCGCCCATCAGGAACTGAGCACCGCCGGTGTGGCTGCTGCTGAATCCGTCCGATGCGACTTCGGTGGTTCCGTTTCCTTCGTTGATGCGGAAAGCGGCGCCTCCGAGGACATCAGATGCGGCAGTTCGGTTGTTTGCAGCGAGTGGTGAGCGAGCACCTCCTGCGCCTCCAGCTGCCGTGTTAGAAGCAGTGTAAGTTGCGGCTGCAGTTGCAATGAAACTGTTAGCAGCTGAGGCTAAAAGTGCGTTTCCTGAATAAGGATTCGAATCTTTGACCTTCCAAGCTCGTTCACCGATAAAGACGGTGTTACTGCTGCCGTCGGTGAGATCGCGAAGCGAAATGCTGCTGTTACGGAAGAATGATCCGGTTGGTCCAGATTTGCCGTCGACTGGGCTGAATGTACCATTCTTGTCGCCAGCGACATGCCAGTTGCCGTTCACGGCGACATAGGCGCTCGTAGCGATTTCAAGTCCGCCGTTGCTTGCAGCGCCCACTTTTCGGAATGAATTCGTCGAAGGAGCGGTGTCAGATGGGCAGAGCAAGGCTTGGAGTGGAGTCTTCAGAGCGTTCTGGCGGTTCAACCGCACAGAGTCGGAAGTGGCCCCGGTGGCAATATCGTCTCCGCCAATGTTCCCGACAGAAAGCAGGTTGAACACTGGGGCCTGATCCAGGTATGGGAGGAGCATGGCGCCCCAGCTCCAAGCACTGTACTGGCTGGTTGTGTTCGGGCGAGCGCTCCCCACCTGAGTGTATGTATCAACATACCCGGGTGGGAATTTGTTAAACACGTCGTGGTAGTTATGCATGGCCAATCCCAACTGCTTGAGATTGTTCTTGCACTGTGAACGACGAGCGGCCTCACGAGCCTGCTGAACTGCAGGCAGCAACAATGCGATCAAAACGGCAATGATGGCAATCACCACCAGCAGCTCGATCAGGGTAAACCCTCGACGCAACATCTTCATGGAAATACTCCAGCCCCGCCAAAAAATGATGAACCACGAAAGGACATCTTTCGTGAAAACCCCAGAAATGAGAACCAGCTCAAGCATCCCCCGGCGTGGACGGCTTCAAATGCATTCCCGAAGAGAAATCTTCGGGGGCCCATCGATGCAAATGATGGAGCGTGTCCTTATGCCCCTGACTCATTGGGTGCCTGATTATCAGTGATTTTCCTGCAAAGTCAAGAAATTCGCCGCGCTATAAACGAATTTCGGTTGCGGTCATCAACTGATGAAATCTCAAATTTGCGAAGAATGCCCGTACACTCGCATGAATCAGACCACCTCGATGGGTGATTGTCAAACCTATTCATCAAGAGACTCAAATTGGACGTTTTTTCAATCCGAAATCGTTCTTTCGACAGCTCTGACTGCAGGTTTTTTGCTGCTCACAAGGAGAGTACGCCTGAAAGCGTTGAGGCGTTGGAAAGGAAAATGAATCACGTCGTAGGCGATAGAAGTCAGGTATTGTGCACCTGGTGTCGCCGCAAGCAAGCGTGGCATTTTAGAGCGGAGTACTTATCGGTAATTGCTTATTCAGGTTGTTGTGTAATTAAGTGTTAACAATGCGTTAAGAGGTCGTTGCTGATTAAGGGGTCAATTGGATTGCCACCATGCGTTTGGCTCGAATGTGGTCCCGACCCAATGCCGGATCATGGTCTCGCTCTCCGACGAGTCCTACTGGCTTTCCGACCCATTCTTCAGCTTGGACGCCTGGTTGAGGTGTGACGTAGGCCAGTAATCTCCCGTCCGGAGCGATCAGAGCGAATCCTGGGAAGCTGGCCGGACCCTGCATCCGCTGCAGGACCCCGGCCCCGATGAGTTCAGGTGCTGGATGTTCTCCAGCTCCGGGGGCAGGCATCCCCATTGGGGAGCCTTGATGAGGCCCCTCCAATTGATGTGGCATCGCCATGTGAGGTGCGGACATCTGGGGGGCTGCCATTGGGTGGTGCATTGGATACTGAGTCGGTATTCCAGCCATCTGGTGAGGCTGACCGGCAGGCGTCGGACCGGTCATCGGCTGAGCAGGAAAGTTCTGCCCGGGGAGATTCCTCCCTGCCATCTGAGGCAACTGCTGCATCGGGCCGTTCGGCTGCGGGAACATGAGTGGGGCATTCCCAGTGGCGGGGGTGTTCATGGGCATTTCGAATCCCTGAGTCGTCATCCCCTGCTGGAAATCGTTTGTCGGCGTTTCTGCCATCATTCCCTGTTCTCCACCTGCCTCGAACATTGCGGTTTCTACAGGGGAACGCTGTTGTGCGAGTAAAGCGGCATCCCGTTCGGCGGTTTCCGCGGAAACACGAACGAAACTTTGGTAACGGTTTCCAATGATCTGGCGTTGCTGGGCGACTTCGATGCGGCTCTGGATCAGTGGGCGGAAGCTCTCCGGTGCATCTTCAGCCAGTTCTCGATATCGCTGGACGACGTCATCGAGTTTCCACTCGCGAGGGTCACGCTGCACAATGTTCTTGTATTCCTGATCAACGGCATCCAGGCGGGAGAAGTCGAATCGAGGAGTCAGCTGAGCCACAGAGCCAGCCACAGGGCCAGCGGGAGCGCCGGGCATGGGGGTGGGGGCGTGCGCTGGTTCGGCTCGTTCCAGAATGACGGCATCTGGATTCGCGGACGCGATCTGCTGAGGACGCGGGGCTTTCAGGACAGGGCCTGCCAGTGGGGCGGCAATCGGGCCGGCAAACTGGAGTTGTTCGCGTGGAGGTTCAGTCACCGCGGCGACGACAGGAGCTTTCCCTTCCTGAGCCAGTCGCTTTTTCTGTTGAGGCGGAATCTGGTAAGGATCAGCGGTCATCGTCAGTTGAACCTGCTGACTCTGGGGAACCAGTGATTCCCCTTTCACCCAGCGGAATTCCTGGGGAGGAGGGGCGATCTTCAGCATTGCGACAGTCCCTTGTGGGGTGTGCAACTTTTTCTCTCCCAGAATGGTCACTTCGTCGCCATTCGACAGCTGGCGACCGAAGAACCCATGGTCGTCGGAGACCTGGCTACCGATTCGAACGACCGCCCGGGCGGATGGACCTGCATCAGGGTCGACGGTGACAACGCCTCGATTTCCGCCTTTGCGCTCAACGAAGCTGGCCTCAATCCAACTGAAACTCCCTGAAGGTGGCGCAATCATGTACCACCCGCCGCGGTCATGACGGTGTACGGTCAGCACGTCATTCTGTTTCGCGATACCGGTGACGTAAAATTGCTGCCCCGGTCCACATCGGACTTCCGCTTCTGCGGTTGCGACCGTGGCGGTGTACGGGAACTGGTGATCAGCGGCGTGGGATGACGATGCAGCGGTGCTCAGGCCGAGAAAAGCCAGAGTCAATGCCAATGACGCTCGCACCATGATGTTGCGCTCCTGGACGGATCAGTTCCGGGTCGTGTCGAAATGCAGGGGGGAACTCGGGGTGAATTCAGCCTGAAGTGACGGTTCCCGATTCCTGACGATTCAAAGACAGGCGGGGCCTGAGCAAGAAATCGCGAGAACTGGGAGAATTTAGGACTGGGATGTGGGGGATCTGGAAATCGTCTCGCGGTGTTATTTTGGGGAAAATGAAAATATCGCGAGATTTTGATTCAAGTTTTGAGATGTTGCTGGCGAGAATTCGGGTCTTATCTCAATTCGCCGGTTGACTGCAAGACGATATTCTTCAGATTGCCACTCGCTGGGGCGGGCGAGTGCCCAGCCAGCATGCGTGTCTTTTTATCTCTATTCCTTCTTTATGAAGTTTCAGCCATGCCGACGTCGTCTTCCTCATCGCGCCGCGCGGTTGTCCTTGTCAGTGGCGGGCTTGATTCGGCAACGACCCTGGCAATCGCCCAGGCCAATGACTTCGAGTGCTTCGCCCTTTCCTTTGATTATGGTCAGAGGCATCACCACGAACTCGACGCTGCCAGAAGGATCTGTGAAGCCCGACATGTGACCGAGCATGTCGTGGTGCCGTTGAACTTGCGAGTTTTCGGCGGTTCGGCGCTGACGGCCAGTATTGACGTCCCGAAAGATCGAGAGGAGCAGGATTTCGCCTCTGGAATTCCAGTGACTTATGTACCTGCCCGAAATACGGTTTTCCTGTCAATTGCGCTCGCCTGGGCGGAAGTGCTGGAAGCGTTTGACATCTTTATTGGGGTGAACGCTGTGGACTACAGCGGCTACCCCGACTGCCGACCTGAGTTCATCGAGAAGTTTGAGGAACTGGCGAATCTGGCAACGAAAGCGGGAGTTGAGGAGGCTGGGCGATTTCAAATCCACACGCCCCTGTTGCAAATGAAGAAGTCTGAAATCATCCGACGCGGTCTGGATCTCGGAATCAATTACAGCCTGACTCACAGTTGCTATGACCCGACAGAGGAAGGTCGAGCCTGCGGTCACTGCGACTCCTGTCTTTTGAGGAAGCAGGGGTTTGCGGATTTGGGGCTCAGCGATCCGGCCCTTCATGCGACCGATATCTAGGGTTGACCACCCTGCAGAATTGAACGCTTCTTGTTCTAGCTTTATCTATTTCGCCTAAACTTCCATAGACTGCTGCATATGGGATCGCAACTTGAAATTTTCTGCTGAATATTGCTGAGGAAAGTTACAGCGATTCGGCCTGAAATCAAAGTTGCAGATAAGTCTTGACGGCCTCGACAATTTTGGCTCACGCCATGATTTCTCGAGATTGCAGGAAGTGCAATCTTCGGAGATCGCCAGTCGGCCCAGTCGGACGCTGGAGAACAGGAATCGTATTGACAGTCGATTTTTTCACGCCATGATCGTGCCGATGTCGTCAGACGGGAATGACCCCGGTGCTGTGAAATGGGGATGGCTGATCCACCTCACACTGACGACTGGAGACGCAGTCGCGTCGGAAGAACCTGTCAGGGCAGTTTGGATGCTGCCTCTTCACTGATGATTCTCTGCGGGGCTTCCCTGTGGAATCGCAATCTCGATTCGCCTCCGTCCAGAATGATGTGGACCGGTGTGGCATTCGGGAGGAGCAGTTGAAGCGTTCGACAGGACTCCAAAGTTACCACCGCAATCAGCTTGATGCGGGTGGGCTTCCGTTAATGGTGTAACGGGAGATGCTCTGTAAACGTAAGGAGATGCTATGCGCTGGAGTGCTCTGTTATTTGCTGCTGTTATCACAGGAACGGCCACAGCAGAAGAGGTGGCAACACGGTCGGTCGAGACCGCGGCTTATGCCAGCTATTCTCAGGCCTGGAATGCGGCTCAGGAAGCAAAACAGCCGATGCTGGTGATTCTGAATCCAGGAGCCGAGTCGGCTCCTCAGGCAATCGATGAGACTGCTCTGCGGGCAGATCGAAAGGTCGCTGACAGTCTGCAGGGTTATGTCGTCGCGGTCATTGACACGACAACAGAAGAAGGAAGGAAGGTTCATCAGTTGTTTGATGCGGCCCCGTTGCCTCGCATTGTTGTCATCGACAACAAGCAGGAAACTCAGGTCTATCGTACAAGTGAAAAGCTGACAGGCTCCTCGCTCGCCAAGGTGCTGGATCAACACAAGTCTCCAACAGCGGCTCCAGTTGAATCTCTGGTTCTGCCTGCTTCGTTTTCTGCCCCTGCGAGGTCCTATAGCAACTGTCCGAGTTGCCAGACTTCACAGAGTCAGCGTTCCTTCCGTGCTCGTCGGTAACGTCATTATTCCAAGGAGCCCGGAGGGTTCCCCGTCCTGTTCAGGGGCATCGGCTCGCGGGGAATACGCTTCTTGGGTTCGCCGTTCGATGATCAGGCACGTTGTGTCTCTCTGTTGGCCTCCGATTATTCTCTGACAGTTCCTTGCCCCGTACTCGCTCACAGCGAGTGCCAAGGGCGAGGAATTTTGCTGGACCGTCAGTTTCCATTGCGTTCCGCCGCTTGGGGAGCCTGACGATCCGACTTCACGAACACCCCGGAATCGCCCTTCCGGGGTGTTCGTGTTTTGATGGTCTCTGTTTTACGAGTCGAGCCGGCAGGGGCGGAAAGGTGCAAGAAGAATCGCACTTCGTGGCTGATTCTTTACCAGCAGCCATTAGGCCGGGTATAAAGGGAGATTCCTTTTTTCTGTGTTACGTGCTGGTTCCATGAAATCAACTGCTCCATTGAAACCTCTGGTGACTGACCTCAGTCGCGACGAGCTTGCGGCCTGGTGTGCGGAGCGCGGCGGAGCCTACCGCGCGGATCAGATCCGGAAGTGGATCTTCGGGAAGCGTGTGCTGGGCTATGATGCCATGCACGACGTTCCGGCGGCATTGCGAAAAGATCTGGAAGAGCAATTCGATTTCTTCGGCAGCCAGATTATCCGTCATCAGATCTCGAAAGACGGAACCGAGAAACTGCTGCTCTCGATGCGTGATCAGGAAGCGGTCGAGTGTGTCCTGATGCGCGAAGACGATCGTCGAACGGTCTGCATCAGCACGCAGGTTGGCTGTGCGATGGGATGCATCTTCTGTGCGAGTGGTCTTGAAGGAGTGAAGCGGAATTTGACGACCGGAGAGATTCTGGATCAGATCCTGCGACTCGACCGACTGCTCCCTGTCGAAGAACGAATCACGAATGTCGTCGTGATGGGAATGGGAGAACCCCTCGCGAATCTGCGTGCGTTGTTGCCAGCTTTGCGAACCCTGAATGACAAAGGGGGCATGGGGCTGGGCGCTCGCCGCATTACGGTTTCCACAGTTGGACTCCCTGAGAAGATTCGTGAACTCGCCCGGACTGATATTCCGTTTCATCTCGCGGTGTCATTGCATGCCCCGAACGATGAATTGAGAACTCGAATTGTTCCTGTCAACAAGAACATCGGTATCAAAGACATCCTCGCCGCGGCTGACGACTACTTTGATGTGACAGGGCGGCGGATCACGTATGAGTACGTGCTGCTGGCCGGGGTGAACGATCATGATGAACACGCCATTCAACTCTCGCGGTTGTTGCGCGGACGTCAGGCACACATCAATCTGATTCCCATGAACTCGGTCTCAACCATCGCACTCGAGGCGCCGGGGAGTCCACGCACACATCAGTTCGTTTCACTGCTTCGAGACAATGGCGTGAACGTCACCGTCCGCAAGCGAAAGGGTGCTGATATTGATGCCGCTTGCGGGCAGTTGCGACTGAGTCAGCTCACGTCAAACACGGTGACGCTTCAGCCCCTCGCGTAATCGCAATCGGTGAAGCTGCCGCGAAAATCCCTGCATTTCTGTCTGCAATTCATGAGCAAGGGAAGAGCATGAGAAGTGCCCTGCGGAGACGCGGCGAACAAGCTGCTCGGAGAGTTCGACGGATCCACAGGGGAGTCATTAATGGACTCCTGCAAAGCTGATTTGATCGCGACTTGAATGACAACCTGAATGTCAATTTTTGGTGTCTGTAAAGAGCTCTTTGTCAACTCCGATGGATGATTTCCCAGAGTCCAAAAAACCGGTGTTGCGCACTTTCCCGCAGCGTGATTTTGTGGTTAAATCAAATCAGGCCAGTTAAGGCGATAGATTGTTCGGGACGGACTCTCAGTCATCTTTTTCACGATGACGGTCAGCAACTCAACAGACCTTGGGAACCAAGAGCCGTGAACACAATCCGATCCTGACAGGCATTGAACAGGCGATACGGAGTCCTCGTATCGCAAGCACACTTATCAGATCTGTGAAGCGGGTGAACACCGCACACATCGGACCAGAACGGTTCTCTATCTGGTCGAAGCCAAGTGAGTGTGCCAGTGTTCGTTTCTGCTGCGAATCGGGTTCTTGTTTTCCACGGACGAGTTCTCTGTCTGGGACTGAACTGATTTCTGCCAGTCATTATTGATTCAATTTCTCTCAAGGTTCGTGTTAATGATCCACTACTCCTGTGATCTCTGTGGACGGTCGATTCGTGAAGAGCGGTACGTGGCGAAGATCGAAGTCTCTGCCGCCTTCGATCCCGACGAGCTGACCGAAGATCACCTGGAACACGATCATCTTGAGCAGATTGCCGATGCTCTCGCCGAGATGGAAAGTACGGCTGACTTTGAGCTCGCTGAAACGGGTCCGAAGCAGATGCAGTTCGACCTATGCTCGACATGCATGTGCCGTTACCTCAAGGCCCCGCTGGGTCCAGCCCGACAGTCACTGCGATCCAACTACAGCCAGAACTGAACAGGATCGGAAACGAGAGGCAGGGAGCTGGCGGGCGAGTCGTTCGCAGTTGGTTCTTCTGAAGTTGGAAGAACATGGCGTATCGACCTCCGCGACTGTTCCCAATGTTGCTGTTGGGGTGTGTTGCACTGCTGGTTCTGTCCCGGCTGCAACCGGGCTCTGTGCAGCCTCCTCTGCCGGAACCCTCTTCTCCCTCTTCGCAGCAGGTCACGAATCGCTTCGGTCTGGAACCCCGTCTTGCTCGTGTGAAACGAGTTGTGGACGGGGATACCTTGCTTCTGGAAGACGGTGAGCGGATTCGCCTGTTCGGTGTCGATACTCCGGAAACCAAGATTCCCAATCAGCCACCGGAGCCTTTCGGGCTCGAGGCCACGGAGTTCACGACTCAGTTTGTCGCCGGGCAGACCATTCGGCTGGAGTTCGATGCCGAGCGTTATGACAAATACGGGCGGACTCTCGCTTACGTCTATGTCGGAAACCGGATGCTGAATGAGGAGCTGATCCTCGCAGGGCTCAGCCCGGCGCAGCTCCAGTACCCATTTCGCAACGACATGAAACGACGCTTCGCCGCCGCGGAACAGGTCGCCCGCTCTCGAGGGGTGGGTCTTTGGTCGGTGCCAACTCCAGGGAACGGCCCAGTCACCAGCCCCCATCGGCAGCGGGAGTTACGTCAGAATCTTCCGGAGAGAACTCCTCAGGGGATGCAGCCGAATCTGTAAACTTCTCCTTGAAAGCGAACCGGTTGGATTTCGGTCTGTCTCGACTGTTGACAGTCCGACAGAGACTCGCCAAGATACCCGCCGCAACGCGGAAGAATTGGTCGTTTACGTCCACGATTTCGCGGAATGCCCAGCTGGTCGGGTAGCTCAGCTGGTAGAGCACAGGATTGAAAATCCTGGTGTCGCCGGTTCAATCCCGGCCCCGACCACTTTGAACTTTTTTTCCGACCACCACGAGTTGAGAGTGATCCTCTCGGTTCGTGGTGGTTCTCTGTGTATACGCGGAACTTGGAAGCGGTGGTGCTACAAAAATGATTTTCCGCCCCCGTGCACGGGCGTCTTGAAGATCTCGGGGGGAATGCTCAGATTGCGAGCGAAATGCAGGTTGATCTTTCGTGTTTGTCGCCTTGTTTGAATGGCCATCGCTCTCCCGGTCTGGAGGTGATTGAGCGATTCGGGGCTGCTCTGCAGTGTGACCCAATCGAACTGCTCAGTGACCCAAAAGAGGCTTTTGCTCTTCAAAACGCATCTTAAAAATACCTCTACTTGGGGTGGAAGATGGGCCTTTCTTCCAATGAGTCGAGCGCCGGTTCCGAAATGGCGGAACCAGGTGACGCTCCAGTCGAAGCAGTCAACGCTGCTGGTTCACTGGGGGATGCGGCACCCAGTCTCGAACCATCCGTCGGGTCCGTAAGTGATCTTTTTCTCAGGTCAGGCGCTGCGCATCTTGGTAATGCGGGACGTTTCGCCCTTGGTGCAACCAGATCTGGGCTCGCGGCGGCAATCATCACCGGCGTGCGGATGGTTTCAGCAGAGCGAGACCGGGATGAAATGATTCGCTGGTTCGTCGGTGCACGTGACATTCTTGCGTCAGGTCGCCCGACATCTGAGACGGCAAAGGCTCTGTACCGTTCGGTAGACACCTTCCGGTTCGCCAAACTTCTGGTGAACACGGTGAGCACCAGCGTTGCCAATTATCGTGGCGCAAACCTGCCGCTCTCACTCAAAGTGGCCATGCCCGTCACAATGTTAGGGGCCACGTATTTCGGTGCGAAGTACGCAGGATTGGTTGCAATGGGAGGTGGGATTGGACTGCCTGTCGTTTTACTGCTGTTCTTGGGCACTGCCGGCGTGACGTCTGTCATTGAAGGTTTTATCAAAGACCGGAGTGTTCGGGATCCACTCACAAGGCTCCTGCTTGCATTTGTGGCACTCGAGACCGCAAGGCGAGCGAAAAAAGAGTTTTTGGATGCGATGCGTGCGGACGCGATGGTTCCGGAACGCGCCGAGACACCAGACGACGCTGATGGGCTGCTCGCCTTCCTAATGCAGATGGATCCCGTCGCCTTCGAGCGTCATGTCATGAGTTTTTTCGAAAAGAACGGATATCCGACCGGGCTCACGGCAAGATCGAACGACTTCGGGGTAGATGGTTATGTCTTTCACCCGGATGGCATGGTCATCGTCCAATGCAAACGATACGGAGAAGGGAATCCCGTTGGTCGCCCTGCGATTCAGCAGTTCAAAGGCGTCATTGAAGAGCAGCGGGCATTTCGTGGATACTTTGTTACTACGAGCAATTTCACCAGAGAAGCCATCGAAAGTGCAGCGAAGTCCAATCGAATCCAACTGGTCAACGGATGCGAACTCCTTCAGTGGCACAAGAACGGAATGACACTGAAGTGAGCGGGTGCACCGGCACTTTTGAAGGAGCCTAACTGATCAGTTGGTACTCCTCGAGAATGGAAAATCCTGGGTCCCCAATTCATCCCGGCCCCGACCACTTCGAACAGGAGTCATGATTTCGATCATGGCTCCTGTTTCTTTTTGCGCAGTGCCCGAGTCAGCTCCCGTTCTTTGCTCGCGACATCACATAGCACCACTCGCGGGCGATCAGCCTGCAGGTCTCGTCATAGGTCGCCGCCTCTTCGGGTGTTCCGTCGCTTCGCTTCGGGTCTTCATAAGTAATCGGGAAGCGGGCGGTTGCTCCGATGACGATGGGACATTTCTCGTCCGCGTCTGAACAGGTCATGACCGCGATGAAGTTCTTCTGCGGGTTGACAGGCGAGTTGTAGATTTTGGAGAAGCAGGCAGCTGGGGGGAATGACGACGAGTAGTGGACGGTGTACACCGGATTGGAAGCCGGTTTGGGGACATCGATTGAAAACCCTGCCCGTCGGAATGCATTAATTGTTCGCGGGTTGCACGCTGTCTCTTCCGTCCCTCCGGAATAGGTGGAGATCCGGGGCAGGCCGAAGTAGGCCGCGGCAGCAGCTCCCCAGACCTGCCCGAAGTGACTCCGGCGGGAATTGTGCGTGCAGATGAAGATGAGGTTGACCGGGCGTCGGGCCGCGATGCGGGTCTGAATCTCGCGAGCGACTGCATCGAGTTTCTCTCTCCGTTCCGGGGGAATCTGGTCGAACTCGCTGGCCCGTTGTTCCAGGTAAGTGTTGAGCATCGGGAGAAGTTGGGCCTGTGCAGAATTCGTCCCCGACAGGATGACCATGGCAGACAAAGTGATGGCCAGTGCCGTGTATTTGATGAAGCAGTGAGTAAAGCCGTTCACGGTCAGCGGGTCTCCGGACAGCAGGGACGGGTTGGGGGAAGGGGCAGAATCGTTGAAAGAGAGTCAGTTTTGGCGGCTCGAGTGGGAAATTCCGCTTTCACCATGCGAATGCCTTTGGTTCGCCTGCATCGACGCTGGGAACATGGTCTAATGCCCCGTCAGACTGGAGTGGATTGAGGCGACCTGCTTGCTTGGGTTCTCAATCTGTTGAAAAGCGGTCGCTGACTGGATGGTGCCGCAGAATCGAATTTCCTTCAAGGGGCGTTTCCGCAGCGTGGTGGGGAACGACCCGGCAATTGAGATGGTTATGAACAGCTCTCCCGTGCAGATTCGTGTTGGTCACAGTCCTGATCCTGATGATGCCTTCATGTTCCACGCTCTTGCGAACGACAAGATGGCGACAGGGCCGTACCAGTTCTCACATGAGTTGCAGGACATCGAAACCCTGAATCGTCGGGCGTTCTCAGGCGAACTCGAACTGACTGCTGTCAGCCTCCACGGCTATGCCTATCTCACGGAGACCTATGCGCTTTGTGCCTGCGGCGCGAGCATGGGAGACAATTACGGACCGATGGTGGTGACTCGCGAGCCGGGAACGATTGAAGACCTCAAGGGAAAGACCATTGCGGTTCCGGGAACTCTGACGACGGCATTTCTGGCATTGAACCTCTGTCTCGGTGGGAAGCCGGAGATCTCGCCTCGTGAAAGCCACACGGAAGGGGACGCCGGGACATTTCGTTATGTGGTTTACCCATTCGATGAGATTCTGAATGTCGTCGAACGGGGCGAAGCTGACGCCGGGCTCATCATTCATGAAGGGCAGCTGACGTACATGACGCAGGGCCTGCATCTGGTCGTCGATCTGGGAAAATGGTGGATGGAAAAGACAGGGCTGCCGTTGCCGCTGGGGGGAAATGCGGTTCGTAAGGATCTTGGGGCCGAGGGGATGCGAGAAGTGACTCGCTTGCTGCGTGAGAGTATTGAATACGGCCTCGGTCACCGCCGCGAAGCTCTCCAGCACGCTCTGCAGTACGGCCGCGACCTCGACCACCAGAAAGCGGACGAGTTCGTCGGAATGTACGTTAATGACTGGACTCGCGATTTCGGGGATCGGGGACGCGAAGCGGTCCGGCGGTTACTGGATGAGGGGTACAAAGCTGGCTTGATCCCCAACCCAGTCCATCTTGAGTTTATTACCGGATAGTTTCCTCTGTTGATTTCTGGATCCCGCGAAAGTCAGGGCACCATGAACTCCTATCCTGTTTTGTAAGGTGACGTGAAAAAAGCATTTCCGTCGCTACTGGAGATTCTGAGACGCATTTCTGCAAACACGGAACAGATTCTCCTGCCGAATTGACTGATTTCGCTGAAAGGGGGTGACGCTTCGCCCCCTGGAAGTTTGACGAACTGCGAAACTCGCTTGTTTTCCCTGTTGTTTCGGGGGAGAATAAACCGTTTCCATCGACGGATTCCGACCGGGTGAGTTCTGAACTGCCCGGTTTCAGTAGTCGCGGCAATTTCCTGGCCATCCTGTCAGATGACTGCGGTCGCGGCTGCCATTTCGAAATGACGATCTCCCACAACGTGTGGCGTTGCAGGCAGGAGTTGACGCGTGATTCGGAAGTCTCGGTTGTTGTCGGGTGCGTGCGTTCTGGTTGCAGGAATTCTCCTTTTTCAATCGGTTCAGGAAGCGACTGCCCAGCGTCCTGTGAAGAGACCGCCTGCTAAGAAGCCGGCTCTCCCCGTTCGGGAAGGAGGACCAGCCGTTCCCATGGTCGGGGTGAATCCCGTCAAACGGAATTCGGCTCTGAAGAGTGCCAAGACTATTGATGATCTGATCGCGAAAGATCTCGCCCGACACAATCTGAAACCGAATCCTCACGTTACCGAGGAAGTGTTTGTCCGGCGTGCCTACCTGACGCTCACCGGCACGATTCCGATGGCCGCTCAGGCCGAGTCTTACGTCTCCCGGAAAGCCGAAGACAAGCGCGAAGCACTGATTGACCAGTTGCTCGGTTCACCAGCGCACGCCAGCCATCAGTACAACGCCTGGGCCGACACATTGCGGTTGGTCGACATCGTTCCGGCCGACAATCATATGAAGCCGTACCAGGAGTACGTGAAGACCTCGTTGCGGCAGAACAAGCCATACGACGTCTGGGTGAAAGAGATGCTGACCGCAGAAGGTCACGTCTGGGATAACCCTGCCGTCGGCTACAATCTGCGCGATACCGGGATGCCTCTGGATGCCCTGAATAATACTGTCCGTGTCTTTCTGGGAACTCAGATTGGTTGTGCCCAGTGCCACGATCATCCCTTCGATCGCTGGAAGCAGAAGGAGTTTTACGAACTCGCTGCGTTCACCTATGGCAGTGATTATCGGAAGACCTCCAACCCGGCACTCGGCCCGATGATGCAGGAGAAGACTCCGCAGAAGATGCCTGAGGCTGGCTGGTTCTATGAGAAGGTCGATTTTGATTCCCCGGAAGCTTCAACAGCTCGGGCGATGTTCCGTGCGAACCGCTACAACTTTGCCGTCAATGAGAAGCTGA
Organism: Planctomycetota bacterium; assembly: GCA_023417655.1. Lineage (GTDB taxonomy): Bacteria > Planctomycetota > Planctomycetia > Planctomycetales > Planctomycetaceae > Planctomicrobium. The sequence goes on from JAEZFD010000061.1 coordinate 50,665, forward strand.
CACTCCGCTATCCGAAGGATTACGCCTACTCGAACGCCAAGCCGAACGACGTGGCTGCTCCAGGCGTGCTGTTCGGGAAGATGCCGGATCTCAAAGGCAAGACCCGCCGTGAAGCCTTCGCTGAGTGGGTGATTGCAGATGATAATCCGCGATTTGCTCGAACCATCGTCAACCGCTTCTGGAAGCAGATGTTTGGACGCGGATTGATTGAACCGGTTGATGACATGCGGGACGACACCGTCGCTTCGAATCCGGAGCTGATGGCGTTTCTGGAATCCGAGATCAAGCGGCTGGACTACGACCTGCGAGAGTTCACCCGAATTCTCTGCTATTCAGATCTTTTCCGTCGTCAGGTCACTTATGACGACCTTCCCCCGGAGGGAGAGTATCACTTCCCCGGCCCTGTTCTTCGTCGCATGACTGCAGAGCAGGTATGGGATTCGCTGATCACTCTGACGGTCGAACGGCCTCAGTACTCCTTTGAATTCACCAAAGGATTCAATGAGACGATCAATCTCGACAACGTCAAGAGCGTACAGGATGTCCTGGATCGGGTCGCTGCCTATCGGGATTATCAGAAGCAGGTCAACGAAGAGCGGAAAAAAGTGCAGTACAAAGGTCAGGAGTTGCTTCCTGCGTCTGAGTTGCGGCAGCCACTGGCGGATGGTCACTTCCTGCGTCAGTTCGGCCAGAGCAACCGCGAACAGATTGACGACAGCACGACTGAAGGAACCGTTCCGCAGCTGATGGTAATGTTCAACGGAAATTCGACGCACATGATGCTCGAAGAAGGTTCCGTGATTTATAAGCGGGTCGTCAGCAAGAAGATGCCGGAAGACCAGATCGATGCAATGTTCTGGTGCATCCTCAGCCGTCGTGCGACTCCCGATGAACGTGCATTGGCGATGAATGAAATCCGGACCAACGGACGTGCGGGCTATGGGAATGTGATCTGGGCTCTGATCAATACACGCGAGTTTCTGTTTGTGCAGTAATTTGCGCTAAGCAGCAGCAAACTCAGCAGGCTATGGGCCCCGGCATCGCGGGGCCCTTCGATCCCACACTCGAATCAACTGAACAGAACGGATCTCTCATGTCTCACATGTCTTTGGATCTACTGACTCGCCGCGAACTGCTCTGCCAGACAGCAAAGCATGCTTTTGGACTCGCTCTGCTGCCTGGCTTGGGAAGTCTCGTTTCCGCTGCCGAAGCAACAAAAGCTGGCGGAAAATCCGCACCTGCGAAGCATCTCATCTACCTGCGTCTGGCAGGGGCGATGAGTCACGTTGATACCTTCGATCCCAAGCCGGGAAGCGAAGTGCAGGGCAACACGACTGTGATCCAGACGAAGATTCCAGGTGTGGCCTTCGGCGAATATCTTCCGAAGCTCGCCGCCTCGGTTGACGACTTCGCAGTCATTCGTTCCATGAATGCTCCGACTGCTGACCATAACGGTGCCAGCTATCTTCAGCAGACAAGTTATCGTCAGATTGCGTCGATCGCCCACCCAGGTCTCGGAGCATGGGCTCAGCGGGTGCATGGACGCAGCCATGCGACATTGCCAAGCACCGTTCAGATCGGCGCCGGCGTTGGACCTGGTTATCTGGGAGCTCAGTATGCACCGGTCCCTATCGGCAATCCGGACGATGGGTTGCAGAACACCAAGACCCCGGCCTACCTGACTGAAGAATCGTTCGATCGCCGCATGGAACTTTCAACGGCATTCGATGCCGGGTTCCGAAAGCTGGCAGCCAACAATTCGAAGGTGAAAGGTTACGACGACCTCTATCAGAATGCCGTCACTCTGTTGCGGAGCGAAGATCTGAAAGTCTTCGATCTCAAGCTGGAACCAGAGGAAACCAAGAATGCCTATGGTCCGAGTCGCGTCGGTCGCGGTCTGTTGCTGGCCCGCCGCTTGATTCAGGGTGGGATCCGCTGCGTCGAAGTGACCTATGGTGGTTTCGACCATCACACCGAATTGTGGACTCGACTGCCGAATATGGCGCAGACTCTGGATCAGGCGCTCAGCGCTCTGATGGCAGATCTGAAGGCCACCGGTTTGATCAAAGATACGGTTGTCGCTGTCTGTACGGAATTCGGCCGAACTCCGTTCATCAACCAGCGGACTGGTCGAGATCACCACCCGGCGGCCTATAGCTCATTGCTGGCCGGTGCTGGTATCAAGACAGGGCAGGTTTACGGCAAGTCCGATGAGAATGCTTATCGGGTGGACGAAGACGGCGTTGAACCGGGCGATTACAACGCCACAATCGCTCGCTGTCTGGGGATCGATCCGAAGATGGAAATCTTCTCTCCAAGCGGACGTCCTTTCCGGATTGGCGACGGATCAACCGGCATCGACAAGCTTCTGGCGTAAGCCAAAAGGCCCGCTCGAGGCTTTTGAACGAACTCTTCTCGCACGGCGAATCGACACTCATCGATTCGCCGTGTTTTGTTTGACGGGGGCGCGCACCAAAACTCGCTGCGCAGGCAGACAGTCAAGCAAACTGCTCTAACGATTCAGCGTCGGGAGCAGGAGGCGCGAGAGTTTATCATGCCCGGCTTGATTCAAGTGGAGCGAATCGGTCGTCGTGATCGGTGACACGAGTACGTTACTCAGGACACGGCGCGGGATCAGCTTCACACGATGCCGCGTGGTCAGCTCGCGGATAATCTGGCCGTACTCCAGAGTGAAGGGAGGCAACGGCAGCTCGAACATCACTGTCTCACCTGCCTGGGCTGTCACTTCTTCCAGCAACTGATTGAGTTGATTCCGGAAATCAGCAGGGGACAATTTCTCCAGCAAATCATTTCCGCCCAATTCGATGAAAACCAGTGAGTTCTTCGGAATTACCTCCTTCACACGAGGGATCGCTGAACGCAGCGTCGCTCCCGGCTCCGAGGCATTTGTCACCTTTCTGTCTGTTGCTTTCGCGATCTGATCCGGCCAGGCGGTCATGTTTCCGTCCTCGGATTCTGCAGACAGCGAATCTCCCAGAACTACAATCGGGCGATCGCGACTGTCTGGGGAGAGCACAGGCAGGAATCGCCATGGAAGTTCGATTGCTCCTTCGAACAACCAGAGCACAACGACGACCAGACCCAGCCAGCCGTCGACGGAGAAGTGCCGACGTGATGCAGGTTGCTTGATGGTGGGGGCAGGTTCCGCGCCGGGGGGCTTCTCGAGCAGCAGCCAGCCGATGGTCACGAGACCTGAGAGGAGCACTCCGTTGAACATTGCCGTGCCGGAGAGCAGGACGAACATTCCGCCCATTACGGCCCAGAACCAGACCAGGCTTTCTTTGCCAATCCATCCGAATCGGCGCCAGGCAACCGCGAGGATCAGGCAGAAGATCCCCGTGTAATACGCGTCTCCGCTGATGAAGTGTTGGACGATCAACGCAGAGAATGGAGACATGAGTCAGAGGCCGGTCAGAGTCGCGGAAACGAATGCATCCGGATTGTGACAATCAGCCACTCTGAAAACTACCCGGGCGGAAGAGAGTGGGAATTCACAAGATCACTGACACTGAGACTTCGGGGAGGAACCCGTTCACCAGTGACCGGCCAGATCAAACGTTTTGCCGTGCGGAGCGTCTTTCGGAGTCCGCTATACAGGACCGCGCGATGTGACTGGGAGAGAATGACATTCCCCATGGCCATCCGGTGCGGCCAGATGCGTTCCAGATAGGAGCCTGCAGTCGAGCAGCTGTTCAGAGTGGTGATGTCAGGGCGTTCACGGGAAATGTAGTTCGCCAGTTCCAGTTCCGCCCACGCTCCCGGACTTCCTGCCTGAAAATCAGGGTCCCAGCCAATCTTGAAAGCAAAGAGAGTCTGGCCAGCGAGAAGATTGCAGGTCGATGCAACGACCTTGTCCCCGACCATCAATTCGCCAAACAGGACCTTTCCGGTGGCGGACAGGTTGTTGACGAGTTCCGCAAAAAAATTGCGATGTTCGGGGGAACAGGACATCGCGGTTCCGGAGGCCCCTTTCCATCCACGTCGTTCCAGATCAAGAAACCGGTGTGCTGCTGCATCGGCTTCGTGAGAAGATTGAACGACCCGGAATTGAACCGTGCCGCGTTGCTGGAGCTTTGAATGAGCTCGGCGGAGTGACTTCCGGCGATTCTTGGACAGGCAGAAATCAAAGAGCCGGGATCGATCGATCTCCAGCAGATTCAGACTTGCCCGGGACCACGGGTTCTGCAGTTGAACCTGATAACCCGAAAGGGCCGCGGAGGTGTACAGCTCTGCTGAAAGGGGAGAGTCAATTTCGACAGAGTTCAGAACCATCCCGTGGCGGAACCGCGTGGTCTTCAGGAATTCCAGAAAGGTCAGAATCGCGGCCCGGGGGCAGCGCCGGTCCACCAGCAGACCGCCCAGAAATTTGTACGTTGACGTTCCGTCATGCAGGTGAGGAAAGAGAATCTGCGAAGAAGCGGCAACCGGTCGGGCAGCGGTCAGAAGGACCGGACGGCCCGCCTGATTCCTGACTGTCCAGAGTGACTGGCCCTGTCCCTCGTGGAGATGCTGCATCTGGGTCAGCACGAATGCGGGTTCAAGGAACGGGTTCGGGACCAATGCATCACGGCTCAGCTGCTGCCATCCTGCCTGAAAGTTGGGGCAGATGTCAGAAGCGGAGAGTTCGCTGGCGGTGAATTCCTGAGCCATTCGGGAGGTATTCATCATCAGTTTCAATGAGCCGGGGCAGACGGTCCGGAGATTGGTGAGAAGACTTGTTATTTTTACGTTAGCTGACGCCTGACCCTGGCGTGCGAAAGGCTGAGGAGAATCAACCGGACGGAGGTTGAAGTCTGCTGGGGGTGCGGATTGCGATGGTTCCAACGGGTAAGCCGACCGTCCGCCGCCTCTGTTTCCTGAACCTCCCGCGGCGGTTCGCAGCACTCCTCAGGCGAAGTTCCTCGTATTAATGAGGTAATCGACGGGGAGCCGCTGGATACCAACGATGTCGTCCCGGAGCGGATTCGGAGACTGGCACGAAAGTTTCTTATAGGGGCGAGGCCTCTCCCCGAAAGGGGCACTGTACCAGTTCTCAAATTTTCCTTGCACAATCTTGAGCAATTCTCGAATCAACCTGAGGGTTTGCGCAAACAGTCCGACGTGTTGAGAATTGAAAACGCTCGGAGTTGTAAAAAATGCGACACGAGCAGTGCACGCGACTGTGAAAGACGTAGGATCGAATCGGTTTGCAGTCCTTTTTCAACAAGGTAGTCAGAAATGTGTCGGAATCCTCTTCGAATTTTGGGTGTGGCGGTTCTCCTGACCGCGGGGGCTGACGCTTTCGCGCAGGATCCGTATCTCCCATTCAATTCCAATGGAACGCTGATCGTTCCTGAGACTACGCCCACTCCTACGAAAGCGACGACGCCGACCTACGAGACCCCGAATTCCACCACACCGGGGTTAGGAGCACCGAGACTCGGGGCACCTTCAAGCATTCCGACGAATCCAACGCCCGCCACGAGCGAGCCGACCCCGGCCACTCCGGGCACCTCAACTCCGAGTTCGGTCATGCCGAATTCCACGAGCCCCAGCACGACCACTCCGAACTCGTCCATCCCGAATTCGACGACGCCGCACATCACAAATTCTCCGCCGAGCAATATGTCGACTGTTCCGACTGTCGTTCCGGCGACCATCGAACCGACTGTCGTCTCACCAGGAATCATGGCCGCTCCGCAGCCATACTGGACAGGGTTCCGTGGACAGGGAATGTGGGGATTCAATAATCCGTTCTGGGTTCAGCAGACGAATTACGGCCCGATGATGGGAGCCCCTGTCATGGGCGGCGGCTGCCAGACATGCCCTCCTAACCCTTGCGGCCCGGTCAATCTCGACTTTGGCCGTGGGTATGACGGGTTCATGACGGGCTGGTAACGACTCCTACTGCGGACCGGGATTGCGACTGGCGCATGAGCTTGAAGAAGTTCATGCGCCCTTGAGTGACTTCGAAATTGCCTTTCCCCTCCGTACCCGGGCGGGGGAAAGCGGGATTGGTTTCGGAAACCGAGCTGCGCGGTCACTTGGTGATGCGATCTGCTTTCCGGCTTTTCACTTTTTCTCTTTGAGTGAAACGGGAATCAATTCAACGACGACTTCCGACTGCAGCGGAGGAATTCGCTCCGTCCATGTCTCAAAGAGCAGGCCTGAGTCATTGCTGGCGGAGCTTTTGACGTCGATGTCGATCATCGCATCTGAAAAGTTTGCAACGCAGATCAGGTTTCCGCTGTTCGCCTGATAGGCTTCTTTTCCGTTCGTCAGCTTGACGAACCTGCTTCCGGCAAACAGAAACTTCGCCTGCAGGGGACGCTCTTCCCCCTGTCGTCGCAAATCCCGAAGTGCCTGCTGATAGGCCTTGTCCTCGCTGTAACCCAGGAACGTTTTCAACTGTTCCTCCGACATTGGGCCGTAGAAGATCAGCTTCCGGTTGGCCTCATCATAGACCGGTTCGGAGCGGCCCTTGGGAAGTTTGAGTCCCGGCGGAAGAGCGGCAAGTGGGGATTCGAAATAACGCTGCAGGGAGTGACGAATCCAGTCCTGTGCAGGAACTCGTTGCTGACGGCCCTGATCGTCTTTCCAGTTCAAGTAGATTTCAATCTCTTCGCCGGCCGCAGGACGATACTCCGGCTGAAACTGCACGGGGTGTCCCGGCTTGGCTCCCAATGCAAGCAGCCCGGCGTGAATGGTCTCGGCAGCGGCATCGATCGAAAGGATGGACTCATGCTCTTTCGTTTGTCGCGGGCAGACGAGCATCTCGAGTAAGCCATCCCGGAGGCAGACCGTTGTTTTGAGAAGGATCTTTTTACCGGGGTGATCGAGCAGCACCGTCCCTTGTGGATTGAGAGCCACTGCTTTTGTGGAAGGGGCAGGCTGACCAGAAGGCTGCTCGGCGCGGACGTCACACAGGCTGAACAGAACCAGAGTGACGGCGAGAAGGCGGAATGTGGGCATGTGCAAAGTCCAAGAAATTGCCCCGGCTCAGCCATTCTGAGTCGGGGCATTGGAAATGAGATGTTTGTCTTCGTTTTCGTCCTTATTTAACCGGGACAAAACGGACGGCATCGGCCACGACAAAACTGGTTGTCCCTGCATTCGAAATGGTCACGGAACCTTCATTGGCGAACTCGAAGACTCCCAGACTGACATCGACCTCATCCGGGGGGAGAGGCGTCTGCTGGTTGACGACAACTTTCTTTTCCCCTTGTGCATGATGAATCGTGACGGGGACGTTATTTGCACGCGATCCAGTCGGCACAGAGGACAAGCGAACCTCATACCGACCGGGAATCAGCTTCGCCGTGAAGCGAGCTGTCGCTTCTCCCTTATTTGAGTTCCGGTCGTGGCGGTACCCGGTTCCGAGATAAGTGGGTAATGCAGCACTGCCACCCCAATCACCAGTGAACTGGGCCTGCTCGTCATCGACGACAATCCCTTTCAGACTCTTCAATTTTTCGGCTCGTGGATCAGAAAGTTCGAGGACCTGTCCGTCCTGCAGCAGCCGGGCACGCAGTTCAGGATAAGAAACCTTCTGCACAGGAATCTGCTTGTCGATCGCCATTGAAGCCGCGGTGGCAGCCGACTGCCCCAGAATCATGAAGACCGGTTCCATGCGGATCGATCCATAGGCGATGTGGCTGCTGGAAACGCAAACGGGGACCAGCAAGTTCGCGCACTCCCCCGCTTTTGGGACGATCGAGCCATAGGCAATCTCGTACGGCCGGGGAGAGCGTTCCTGAACATCACCTTCGTTCTGTGCGAATCCTTCAGGTGTCACATACCGCTGAGTGTTGTGAGAGTCCATGTTGTAGGACCCCATTCCGATCGAGTCAGGGGTCACGACCTTGTCGGTGCAATCCAGTTCGGTCATCACGTACTCGCCCAGCATACGACGTGATTCGCGGATGTAGAGCTGGTGAGGCCAGCCGCCGTTGTCCTTGAACTCGTCTTTCGCCAGACCCCACTTCGCCATTTCGTTCCGGATCTTTTCCGGGACGCGGGGATCATTCGCCGTGAAGTACAACAGGCCGAGCTGATAGCGGGTGTGTTCGTCCCAGATTTCCTTGCGACGTTCGTAGCTGGCTTCCGGGTAGTCGTAGTTGTAACCGATGTTGTCATAGCTGAACGGGCCATGATTGTTGGTGTCGGTCTTCAGGTTGGGGATCATGTCGAACTTGCGGAAGACCCCGTCCCATCCGGTCTCCAGAATTCGCACAAACAATTCGTACTGGGCTGGGTCATAGCCATCTGGCTTGGGGAAGGGGATCCGGTTCTGGGGATTCTTGGTCAGGCAGGTCCGATAGCAATAGGCCTGAACTTTATCGTCTCCTGCACCATGTTCCCCGGGAGGGTCAGCACTGATTCGAGGAAGTAGTCCGCTTTCTGGCTTGCCTGGGATTTTGTAAGGATCGACATTCGTCATGAAGTGGTGACCGGTGTGACGCCCCTTGGTCTGCACCCCGTTCAGCGTTTCTCCATAGACGCTGTTGGCTTCGCGACCGACGTGGTATTTCACCCCGGCGGCGGCCATCAGATCGCCTTCATAAGTCGTGTCAAGAAACATCTTGCCGGTGAAGGTCTTTCCGCTGAGCATCTTGATCGAGGCAATCCGATCGCCTTCCTTAACGACTCCGGAATCGCGGTCGAGATATTCTTTGCGAAGAACAGGAATCTCGAATTCCCGGACATAGTCTTCAAAGACCTTCTCGGCGACATGCGGTTCAAAGACCCACATGCCGGGCGGGAGGTTTCCGGCAATCTCAGCTTCGCCCTGGCTGCGCATTTCTTTTTGAGGTTCCCACTTCCACGCTGCAGGATCCCGATAATGCTTCCAGACGCGATGATAGAAGTCGCGGCTCAGCCCGCCGATAGCTTCCTTCTTCCCTGAGTCGGTGTATCCCAGTCCGCCGGCACTCAGTCCGCCCAGATGGACTTCAGGGCAGACGATCACGACGGACTTTCCCATCTTCTTTGCCTGAACCGCAGCGATCACAGCTGCACTGGTTCCGCCGTAGATGACAACGTCATAGTCGTGAGCTGCGCCTGCAGTCGCTTGGGGAACTGGCTGTTGCGCCTGAGCCGGTATCTGAAGGCTCAGACAACACAGACTGAGGAAGGCCAGAAGACTCTTGAAATGCATAAGGAAACCTCTCTGATATCAATGTAATGTGCAGTCAGTTAAAGACTGCACTGATCGGGCAAAATTCTGTCGAATCGCGATTCTGATTCAGACGAAGTCTGAAATGGGGTGAGCTCTCGAGGTGGGTGTCACTGTCTTTGCCCGTGGTCGCCGACAGAACAATGGTGTGGTGACTCAACTCTGCTCAGGACGACTGCGATTGTTCCAGTGTCCAGTGGGATCTGATCCTCGTACCCAGACCCCTTTCTGGTTCCAGTCCATTCCCGCTCGAACGTCGGCTGCAGCATAGCGAAGTGTGAGTCCGCAGCGGCGCCGATCGCTCTGATTGGCCTCGGAACCATGCAGGAGCAGATCTGAATGCAGCGAGATCTGTCCGGCCCGAAGTTCATCATTCACGATGGGACCATATTGCTCAGGGTTCTCAACGGTCTGATTGAGAACATTGTGGTCTTCCGGGCGACTGGGGCGGAAGGTGAGATGACCGACATGATGCGAACCGGCAATAAAACGCATGCAGGCATTTTCGCAGTCGGCATCATCAATGGCCAGCCAGACTGTGACAGCTTTCGATGGCGAGAGTGGCCAATAACTCGCGTCCTGATGCCAGGCGACCGCTTTTCCATCGTGGGGCATCTTGCAGAAGAAATGAGATCCCCATCCGACGACGTTTTCGCCCAGTAGATCGGAAACGCAGTCCACGATCCGTCGGTCAGTGAGAATGTCATAGACCGGTCCGTATTTCAGATGCGCAGAGCTGATCGAATAGCTGTCGCCTCCGGCGGCGGTCACTCGAGCGAGCAGATCATCGAAGTAGTTTCGGATCTCCCTGATCTCGGCGTCACTGTAGATGGAGACCGGCTTCAGGAATCCCTGATCGTTGAACGAGGCAATCTGCTCCGGCGACAGCACTCGCGGGTGCGGGTTCTTGCATGGATGAAACCTCAAATCTCGCGGAAGTTTAGCGAGCTCGTCCGGATCCGGAACCGCCTGAAAGACAGGGGAAGCTGAGGACATCGCGGAGCGCTCCAATGGAGAAGGAGAGATCGATCAACGTTTGCTGATTATAGCAATGCCCGAAGCGGTCTGGCACGTTACTCGCCGAGTGGTTTTTCCCGTTTTGTATGCCGGTAGCGAGGCTGTCCATGCCAGCCCAGTTTGCGGTGCAAAGTTCCATAGAAGCTGTGGCCGTGCATCCGCACCAGTTCGAAGTTCACCGGTGCTGCTTTGATGATGACCGAGTCCCCTGCGGCGAATGGGACCTTCACCTGACCGTCCATGACCAGCATGACGCCTGACGGCGGGTCATCAATGGTCAGCAGATATTCCGCATTCGCGCGATCGATGATCGGGCGAATCGACAGGGTGTGAGGACAGATTGGGGTGACGACAAAGGCTCTCAGATCCTGTCGGAGAATAGGGCCGCCTGCTGACAGGTTGTGAGCAGTCGATCCGACGGGGGTGCTGATGATAAGTCCGTCTCCGCTGAATGTCGTGACGGGTTCGTCGTCGATGGTCAGATTGATTTCAATCATCTGCAGCGAAGCACCGGCCAGCAAAGCGACTTCGTTCAATCCGAGATAGGTCTCTTCCGTTCCGTTCTGATGACGGTGCACGCAGGTGTACATCAGATGCGGAACGATGCTGAATTCCCGGTTCACGAGATCCGGGATGAGGACGTTGAATTCCTCGGGCGAAAGGTCGGCCAGAAATCCGAGTCGTCCGAGATTCACGCCGAGGATCGGGATCTGTTTGGCTCCGAAGCTGCGGCAGGCCCGAAGAATGGCGCCGTCACCTCCAACGACCACGGCAATGTCCGCATCGGTCATGTCGGCCGAATCGTCTCGCGGAAATACCCCGGTGATCTCGATGCCGAGTTGCATCTCCAGATTTTTCTGCAACTCCTGCATTGCGGACTGAATCCGGGGTTGCTGGTCTCGCCCGATCAGGACGAGGCGCAAGGGAGTTGACGACATGCGATCTTTCCGGAAAACAGTATCAGGATCATCAGGAATCAGGGGCTTGGTGCGGATGTTGCCCTCGTCCCGGAGTGACTTTCAGAATACCAAGGGGGAGACGTTTTTTCGTTGTCGCGACGGTGGCTCTCTATGACCCTCTGATGACGCTCTCCAGCGCAGCGTCAAACCCGGAAAAGGGCGATGCTGCTTTTGTATGACCCGGACCGGGTTTCGAAACGCCGGGATTCGAAACTGTGAAATTCGAAACGGTGAGTTCGAGGTGATCCGGTAATCGCGTCCGCTGTAATCAGAGGTTTGTGAGCGGAGGTTATTATTCAGGGGTTATTGAGCTGGAGGAGGGGTCGCTCCTGCGGGGGGGCTCTGTTCGGCCGGAGTTACGACAGCGGCGGCCGCCTGACGCATCATCTCCAGATACACGAGAGTTTCGTCCTTTTCCTCGAGACCTGGAGGAGCCATATAGACGAACTGCTTTTCCTGAATCGGCTGGTCCAGTTGGACATTGGTAAACTCGACCGTGATCAGCGGAGCCAGTGTCTTTCCGTTCGGCTCGGTCAGTTTCAGATACAGGAATTTCTCAGGGAAGAGTGTCTCCTGATCCAGATAGAGTCGTACGACGTCGGGCAGGAATCCGGCGATCTGTCCACTGGCAGGACCGAGGCCGGCGAGAAGTTCTGCCTGACGATCCGGCCGCATTCGTCCCTGCAGGACGAGAAAGTTGCGGCCATCCAGATTCTGGACGCGGGCAGGTTCCAGCAGAAGAGTTCGCTCCAGCATTGCGAGAATGGCAGGGATTCCTCCGAGTCCGATCTCTGCAGAACGGAGTGCGTCTGACAGATTCGAGGTCGGATTAGCGTCTTTGATTCCCAGTGCTTCGCGGCGGATCCTCTGAATATCCCGGCGTGTCAGCTCCATCTCCGGGGCAGCGACGTCCTGATGCTTCGGAGAAATGGGAGTGATCTGACGTCGGGTATGCAGAATCTGACCGTCGCAAACTTCCAGAAACTCTCCCTGCAGATCGCCGAGCTGCAGTTGATATTGAAGCCGATACCGGAAGCCAGTGCCTGAGGCATAGGTTCCACGGGACTGCAGCCGGTACTCACCGAGTGAAATCAACTGGGTGATCTCAGCCTGGACCGACTGTCGTTCGAAAAGTCGATTCCGGGACTGCCGCAGGATCTCGGTCGCCTGCGGATCCGATTCGGTGACGGCAGCGGCAGATTCTGCCGGAACTTTGTCTCCGGTCGCCGCCGTATCAGATTGCTGCAGCGCAAAAACGCCGGCAACGTGTCCTGAAACGACAATTATTGCCGTAACAGCGACCGTTAATGTGGAGAGTTTGTTCATGTTGTCCCGAAGGTGCCGGATTTTCCAAAGATTGCTGCCGCGTCAATCCGAAAACAGAGTAGTCCGAAGAGTCATTCCGTACAGCGTATTACTGGCAGAGGGCGACCTCCAGCAGTTCACGACATCGCGGCAGATCGGTCGGATTTTAGCCATTCACGGAAAGATTGGTCGACCGCAATCCGGAGCAAAACACCGGGACCACAAGGAAGAGGACAAGCGATGAGATTGTATTTCCTGGCACTGGGCACTTTGCTCATCGTGTGTGTGGGCTGCGCCGTCGATGGTCAGCAAGTCCTTCACAAGAATGAATACCATGCGCCACCGGCGCAGATGCTGGCTCAGCCTGGACCAATGGTCGGCGGGCCTGGACCCGGGGTCATGGGGCCCCACCTGACGCTTGCGTCGCATCAGACTCCAGCAGCCGCGGGACCTGGCTATGGCATGCCAATGTCGATGGCCTGTCCACCAGGCGGCCCTGGTATGGGCGGTCCCGGAATGGGCGGACCTGGTCCAGCTTTCATTCCGAACGGTCCACCACGGACCTCTCAGGTTCGTTTCCTTGGACCTGAAGGGATGTCCATCGGCTGGCAGATCGGCCCTGCCTTCGCGGAAAACCAGTTGCAGGCTCCCGCCCGCTACAACTTCCCGCAGGCAGCAACTTACCGTCTGAAGTTCTCCGGGATCCCCGGACGTGAAGGTCTGACGATCTATCCGTCACTCCACGTCTACCCTGTGCTGCCCCAGACCGCTGCCTATCTCGAACACAATGCTCTGCCGCTGCGTGTCACCGATGAAGACCTGGATCAGGTCGAAACCAACAACTTCGTGACCAAAGTGATCTATCTGCCAGATGCACGCTTCCAGGAACTGGCTGTCGCCGGTGTGGAAGAACTGGTCTCCACCCGACTGGGCCCAGGTCTGGATCCAGTGGTTGAAGCGGATCGCCGCGGAACCATCATGGCTGTTCTGCGAATGGGCAACATGGATCTGGAGATGCCAGGTGGACCAGCTGCTCTGCTGGGACAGAATGGACAGGACTCTGGAATTCAGCAAGTCAATGGCGAACAGGGGCAATTCATGGGACCAATGCCAGTTGGCAGCCACCTTGCCAGCGGAACGCTGGGAAGTGGAGTTCCAGGAGCGATCATGGTCGGTGGACCAGCTGGCCCAGGCCGTCCTCCTTACGATCCAATCGTCGGTGTGAACGGTGTTCCGATGTACGGCTATCCAAGCGTCGGCACCCCAATCGGTCTCCCGGGTCCTGCTCACATCCCACTGGGACGTCCTGCTGGTCTGAAGTCGCACACCATGCGAAACACGACACACATGGACCTCCCACGACCTGTGGACCACATGCTGATCGACGTGCGACATGAGCCAGGTCTGAGCCTGCCAGAACCAGTGCGGTACATGCAGTACACCGAAAAGCACCCGGTTTATCAGCAAGGCGAAACCTCAATGCCAGCCTGGGCGACGCCACAGTAGTCTGACCGAGAAGTGGAAACATCAGCCGGAGACTGCTCCGGCTGATGTCGTTCCCTGAGAAATTTCCGCTGGTGGCCGATGACTCTTCGGGAGCCGCCAGTTTTTGCGGCCGGATTTCGGTCGCCTGCTGTCTTGTGCGTTCTTTTTTCGTTCCGTGGTTGATTGAGTTGTCATCACCATGCCTGTTGCCTGCCGCTCTCTTCTGATCTGCTGCGTCTGCGCGACCTGGGGCTTGCTGGCTTCAGCGGCTCGCGCGGAAGAACGTGTGACGCTGCTCGACCATCGTGGTCCGACGGGGATGGTGGGCCGGTGGAGTGCTCTGACTCGACCGGGCATTGCTGGAATCCCTCAGCCGGTCAAACTTTCGCTTCCGTCGACTGGCACCGTGACTTTCTATTCCGGCAGTCCGCAGAATCCGGTTCCGCTGGCCGCTCCGTCGCTCACTGCGTTGGGGGTTGGCTATGTCTATCGCGTGAAAATCAGTGAGATGCCTGAATTCCCAGGAGTCGAGCTGTATCCCACCGTGGAACTGGTAGATCGCCTCCATCCTCCTGCCGGACTGGAACTGGAGTTCCCGGTTCCGCTTCAGATCACCGCCGAAGAAATCGAAACGGTTCTGCAGGATCGGATGGTGACCAAGGTCGTTTATCTCGAACAGCCAGATCTGGCCTATCCTGCAGAGCAGACGCAGGGGCCTCGGATTGAGAATCTGCCACCGACAGTAAATCTGCTACACGCGGCCGATCTGAGAGGCCGTCCGATGGCCATTATCCGGATCGGGGGACGCATTCCCGATCCGCAATCCATCAGTGATGAATTCTTCAGCAAGTCTCCGTTGCAGATTCTGAGACGTTGATCAAGTTGCGGGCACGCGACAACAGGGGGAACTTTCGCATGACGTACGAACTGAAACCGATCCGCAAACCGAATCATCTGCACTACTGGAAACAGGCGGCAGCACTCGGCCTGCTGTTGAGTAGTACGTCATGCAGTTCTGTCAGCCAGTACGTCAAGAACACGCTGTCTGACCATTCGAAGGCGCAAGCGATCGCGAAGGCGGAAGCCGAGAAGTCTCGGGCGGAGCGAACCCAGGGGAGCAAGGCCCTCGCGGATTCTCAGTCCTCCGAACAGTCTCCCGAAGAAGCAATGCTTGCACAGGCTGGAACCGAGGCGGCCGCGAAAAAGCCCGTCCAGACTGCCGCTGCGAAGCCAGCTGTCGCCAATCCAACTGCCACCAAGCCAGCTGCACAACAGCCTGACCTGATGTCAGCGATCAACCGCGGCGAAGATCCGTTCGCGATGGCCGAAACGCAGCGCGTCGCTCAAGTTTCAGCTGAACAGGTCGCAGCCGAACCATCAACGAACGCTGCCTTTCAAGAGTCAGCTCCCGTGGCTGCTGACGCTGCATCTCAGCCACTGCCTGAGTCACCTCGGGCGGATCTGCCTCCGGCTCAGGGACCTCTGCCGACGCCGATGCAGCCATTTCCTAATGCGGCGGCCTGTCCTCCACCAATGGGAACTCCAGTCATGGGGGCTCCGGGTTGTCCGCCAGGAATGGGCATGGGAGCAGGAATGGGAGCCGTTGTCAGCCGACCATTCCCTGTGAACGAAATGATCGCCGACGAATACGTGCGGGACGGTGGAGACCGAGGTCTGCCTGTCCACTACGTTGGCCGCGACCGTGCCGGTCTGGAACTCGAAGATACCGTCGCCGAGTACCAGGAAGAGACCGGAGAAATGCACGTCAAACCGAGTACCGAGGCGCTGATCTATGCTCCGCGATTTGCGGAAGTCCGTTCGGCCACACTCCCGGAACAAGGGCTGGGCGTGACGAAGGCTATGGGGCATCAGGATCAGACGAAGGTGGCCGATTTCCGTGCGAAAGTCGTTGTGGATGAGAACACACGCACGGATGAAGCTGTCGGGATGCAAACCCGGACCCGATCCAGTGGGCTCGCCGGGCGTATTACCGATCATGAGCTGGATAAGGCCATCGCCGCCAGCAATCACACCAAACTTGTCAACGTCTACGAAGAGTTCAGGTTCATTCAGGAAGGACGGTTCGACAACGTCAGTTCCGCTCAGCTGCAGGATCACATTCACGCCGCACTGGAATGGGCAGATGGTCGACGACCGATTATCGTCGCGCAGACCGAATCCGGTCAGATCCTGCAGGGGCGACAGGCTCCTCAGGAATACGTGGGCATCGAAGACCGACGCACACCTGCGGACTTGCAGCTGATCAAAGTCGCTGACAAGGCCTTTGCTCATCCTGGCGATATTGTGACGTTTACGATTCGGTTCGATAACGTCGGCGAACGCGACCTCCTGAAGGTTCGGGTAGTTGATAACCTGTCGCCGCGTCTGGAGTTCATCGACGGATCGGTCGAGTCGAGTCTCGACGGGCAGGTTGATGCCGTCGATAACGGTGCCGGTGCGAAACTGCTGACCTTCGAGTTCGACAAGCCACTGAAGGGCAAAACGGGAGGCTACGTTTCCTTCCAGTGCAAGGTGCGGTAAGCGGAGAGCACTCTGACACGGACTTCAGAATTCCGGTCAGAGTGAACCGTCCGGGATGAAGCCGCCCCAGATGGAACCGTTAGAAACAAGAGAGCCCGCCGCTTCGCCAGTAGAACTGGTCGAGGCGGCGGGCTCTGACGTTTTGAATGCGTTCTTTCAGGGCCTTACTTGGCAGGCCATTCATGTCCGCAGGCGTTGCAGCTGAATCCGACGAGTGAACCCGTGCCGGGGATCATTCGACCGTTCTTGCCGAGACGACCATCGTTCAATTCGATGGAATCGACAGTCGCCCGATTGCAGATGGGGCAGCAGCGATTGCGAAGTTCAGTTCGCGCCCGGTCCTGGACGGCCGGCATCTTCAGAATTCGCTTGGAGGCATACTCGATGAACGAGTAAATGCGAGGATGTTCTTCCGCGACGGAGCAGTCCGCCATCAGAGCGAGGTGGCTCATGCCTGATTCCTTTCAAGCAACCTGGGAAAACCGGAGAAACGTTGCAATCCGTGCTTCGTTGTGCGGAAATTACTCTCACCTTTTGATCCAGGCAACAGTCCATCCGTACAGATACTTGATGCCTGAAAAACGAAGCAACAACATCTGGTAGAAATGCAGTGTCTGACTACTGCATCTGGAATTGTAGATCGGCGAAATTCGCCAGAATTTTTAGGCAAGAAACCGAAGTTTGGCGGTTTCTGCCGGTCTGTGGCGCGGGCGCGTGCTTTTCCGGCACGAACTCGCCAATCTATCTGAGTGAAAGGGCTTTCCCTGACGGAATTGTCGCTGACCGTCCCGGCGGCAGGGGAGAACTCAGCAGGTCCAGAGGAATGCGGTAACGACGGCGTGATCTACGACACCATTATCATCGGGGCCGGTATGTCCGGTCTGGCAGCGGGCATCCGGCTGGCCTATTACGAGCAGAAAGTCTGCATCCTCGAACGCCATACGACAATCGGGGGGCTGAATTCGTTCTACCGCTTGCGCGGGCGCAACTATGATGTCGGTCTGCATGCGGTCACCAATTATGCCGCCCCCGGGACACGCACTGGGCCACTGGCGAAATTGCTGAAGCAGCTCCGGCTGCGTTGGGAAGACTTTGATCTCTCGCCGCAACGGGGATCGTCCGTCGTGTTCCCCGGGCATCGCATCGGCTTTGCGAATGACTTTGCCGCATTCATAGACGAGGTGGTGCGCGAGTTCCCGGATCAGGCAGATGGCTTTCATCGTCTGCTGCAGCAGATCGAGCAGTTTGATGAACTCAATCTGCAGCAGGAACCCGTCTCTGCCAGAAAGGTGGTGGGCGAGTTTCTGTCGGACCCGGTGCTGGTCGACATGCTGTTCTGCCCATTGATGTTTTACGGGTCGGCCTTGCCGCATGACATGGACTTCAATCAGTTCGTGATCATGTTCAAGAGCATCTTCAAGGAAGGGTTCTCGCGGCCATACGACGGTGTACGGCAAATCCTCAAGACGCTGGTTCGGCATTACAAATCGCTGGGAGGAGAACTCAAACTCCGGCACGGCGTTCAGGAAGTTCTCATCGAGGACGGTCGAGCTATCGGTGTGCGACTCGATGACGGTCGGGAACTGCGGGCGCGGCAGGTGCTTTCGAGTGCCGGGGTTGTCGAGACATTGAGGATGTGCGGGACTCATGCTCCGGCGCCCGAACCGGCTTGTGGAGCGGTCTCATTCAACGAAGCAATCTTCGTGCTGAATCGGCAACCGGAAGAACTGGGGCATCACGATACAATCGTCTTCTACAATGATGCCCCGAAGTTTCATTACGAGCCACCTGTCGAGCCGATTGATTTGCGAAGCGGGATCATCTGTTCGCCGAATAACTTTGTTTACTCCGACGGTGCGAAGCTGGAAGAAGGCTTCATTCGGATCACCGCTCTCGCGAATCCGCAGTACTGGATGTCGCTGCCTCCGGATGAGTACGTGACTGCCAAGCAGGAGTGGTGTGACCGGATGGCCGCATCGGCCGTGAAACACATACCGGATTTCCGCGAACACATCATCGATACTGATGTCTTTACTCCCAAGACGATTCATCGGTTTACGTGGCACGCGAACGGAGCGGTCTACGGAGCGCCAGTCAAAGTGCTCGATGGGCGAACGCCGATTCGCAACCTGTATCTGTGCGGGACCGATCAGGGATTCCTTGGAATCATCGGGTCAATGCTCTCAGGGATCACGATGGCGAACAATCATCTCCTTAACCCTGTGTAAGAGTCGGCGTACGGAGATCGGGGGCGAGGCGGAGGACGCGACGAAACGGAGATGGTGAGCATGGCAGAACTCGCAAAGTCAGCCCGGCGTCGGGCCCATGTGTTGCAGCATGTCTCGTTTGAGGGCCCGGCGCGGATAGCAGACTGGCTGACTGCCGAAAACTATGACTTCACGACGACGCGGTTCGACAAGTCTCAAGCGCCCCCGGATCTCGACGGGATCCAGTTGCTCATCGTGATGGGCGGGCCGATGAGTGTGAAAGATGAGTTGGAATTCCCTTGGCTCATCGAAGAGAAGCAGTTCATCCGCAACGCCATCGAACGCGGCGTCCCGGTGCTGGGGATCTGTTTGGGCGCCCAGTTAATCGCGAACGCACTCGGAGCCAGTGTGTTCCCCAATGCTCAGAAGGAAATTGGCTGGTTCCCGGTGGAGGGGGTCTCCGATGGCCATGCAGAAACGTTTGCATTTCCTAAGGCACTCACGGTCTTTCACTGGCATGGAGAGACGTTTGATCTCCCGGCGGGAGCCCGTCATCTCGCTCGGAGTGTTGCCTGCGAGAATCAGGCGTTCCAATACGGTTCGTCAGTCATCGGCCTGCAGTTTCACCTCGAAATGTCGCCTAAATCTATAAGGGACATTGTCAGCCATTGCCGACATGAACTCGTGACGGCAGAGTACATCCAGAGCGAGGCCGACATTCTCTCGGCCCCGTCTGAGATTTCAGATAATGCCTATGCGGTGCTTTCCGCAGTGCTCAGCTACTTGACGCGGTGATTTCGACGCGAAGAGCAGGGGGCAGCCGCCGGTTCTGCACTGTTGAGGCTTGTCAGGATTACTCCGACTGCTGAGCCGAAAGCGCTTCCCGCAGGAAGGCTGGTCGATCAGTCGTGATTCCTTTGACGCCGAGTTGGACAACTCGCTGCGCTTCTTCAGGTTTATTCACCGTCCAGACATCCAGTCGGAATCCGGCAGCAAGGACCTTGTCTGCGTAGGCCTTGTCGAGTTCCGGTGTCGCTCTCAGGTCGAGCCCGTCGGCTTGAATCTCTCGCGCGATGGCAATGACTTCTTCAGCTGTGACCTTTTTGGGGTCATGCAGGAAATAGGCAGGCAGATCAGGACGGGCCTTCTTCACAGCGGCGATCACCTTGGCATTGAAGCAGATGACCGGTGTGTTCTCCGGGGGATGAGAGAACGTTCCCAGCTGACGCAGAAGTTCCGGAACGATCTCAGGCCCGCATTTCACTTCGATGTAAACCTTCTTTCCCTGAGGGACGGCTGCCATCAGTTCTTCAAATGTCGGGATCTTCTCTCCCCGAAACGCTTCATTCTTCCATGAACCGACTTCAAGTTTCCGCAGCTCTTCGAGAGTGAAATCACTGATCGGCTTGTCGATTCCGGCCGTCCGCTTCAGTGTCTTGTCGTGGAAGCCGACGATCTTGTTGTCTTTGGTCAGGTACAGGTCGCATTCAGCACCGTCCGCTCCCTGTTCCCAGGCGAGCTTGAAAGCGGCGACGGTGTTCTCAGGGGCATCATGCGAGGCCCCACGATGGGCAATGATCTCGACTGCAGAGGCCTGAGTTTGGCAAAGCCCTGTGAGAAGGGCGGCGGCGAGGAGGCAGAGGACGCGTTTCATCAATGAACACTCCGAGGGGGGATTTGAAATTCCGGTCACGGTCACCTGATGATCAGAGGAATGACTGGGCAGACGATCAATTCCGGAGGGCAATTCGTTGGGAGGGCGAGCCGGCAGACCGGGGTGACGAATATATTAGGGATCCGATCACGAAACTCCGATGGGAACGAGTGCAAAGTTCTGATGAACTCTGAAAGTAAACCCTCTCTTCGTAAGTTGCGTCCCTGATCGCTATTCCGCTCAGTACCCGGCATTGTCGGCTTCGGGCTGACCAGAGCTTTCCGGGAGCAGCGACTGGTGCGGGAATTCTATTGTCCGCTCCCCTCTTGACTTATAGACTGAGAGGAAGACAATTCTAACCTCGAAGCAGGACTCCGATCTCATTCGGTCGATTCTCCTGTTGAGTGATTTGAAAATTGAATCTTGTTCGCCGAGACAGCCCGTCTGTTTCGAACTTGGCCTCGGCGTTAAACTTACAGTGTTGAACTCACGGTGAATGTCACAGGCATCCTCGTCAGGGGATGGGGAGAAAAATAATGGTCAGTTTGACTGAACGTGCCGCGTCCGAAATCAAGCGAGTTATGAACGATCAGAATTTCCCCGAAGGGACATTCGTTCGAGTCGGCGTCGCTGGCGGCGGGTGCAGCGGCTTCCAGTATGCCTTTGGATTCGATGAAAAGGCCGATCCAGAGAAGGATCTGATTACCGATCAGCACGGCATCAAGATCGCGGTCCAGAAGAACCATGACCTGCACCTCGACGGAACGGTCATCGACTTCTATGAAGACCTGCAGCAGCGCGGATTCAAGTTCGACAACCCGAACGTTTCCCGTTCTTGCGGTTGCGGCAGCAGCTTCTCCGTCTAATTCCCATTGGGGAGTTGATGGCGACGTGCTGAACTGATCGTCGCTGCCAGTGAGTTGCCAATGGTCGTGCCCTCATTTCGGGGGTGGCATGACTGAACCGAATTTGAAAAACAAAAATGGCCGGTGGTCCAGTTGGATCATCGGCCATTTTTCGTACGCTCAGCTGAAAATGACGGACTCGGCTCAGCTTCCAATCGACGGCAAATGCGCATACCCCAATTTGGAAACGGCCGCGAGGTCGTCCCGGAGCCTGACTGTCTCCCGCGTCAAGTGGCGGAGTTCTTCGGCCTGATGACGGGCTGTTTGAACTCCGTCTTCGAGTTGTGGGAAGAGTGACTGCCCGATTCGAGTCTGCACCAGTCGTTCTGTCAGTTTACGAATTCGGGTCGTCAATCCCGCCTGAAGTCGACTTGTGAAACGGATCACGAGCAGTCCGCAGATCAGGAGCAGGAAGAGAGCAGCGGCGATGTAGAAGTCAGCGGAGAGTAAAGGGGCATCGTGCAGGAACG
This sequence comes from Planctomycetota bacterium, assembly GCA_023417655.1. Lineage (GTDB taxonomy): Bacteria > Planctomycetota > Planctomycetia > Planctomycetales > Planctomycetaceae > Planctomicrobium. Next base: position 72,383 of record JAEZFD010000061.1, read on the forward strand.
AGTCATAAAAGAAGTTCTTGCCGACCCGATAAAGAACAAAGCCGAGATAGGCGGAAAGAATGACGTCGTAAAAAAGTCGGGACCACCAGCTCGAATGCTGTTTTGCCTGGTCCTGAATGATCTCATCGATCCGGCGGGAGGCGTCCGTAAGGAACTCTGTTTCCACGTTGACGGCATTCGACCGCAGTTCAGAAAAGCTGCGATGCTGAATCAATTGGAGATCCAGTCCAGCTTCGGCGACGTGCCCCCGGATCACAATTTCGGCCTCGCGAAGCACCGCGTCATCCAGTGACGGTTGAGCAAGTCTTTGCAGCGAGTTGGTTGCCGCTTTCTCCTGTCGCTGGTCTTCTGCCCAGCGTAATCCTTGGACGGTTCCGAGGACTGCCAGCTGGGCCGCACTGCGGGCACGGAAGAGCATGGACGAAGCAATCAGATTGCCGAGGCTCTGATAGCTCCGAAGGACACAGGAGAAGGGAGTAAGCGTCCAGCGGTCCAGCACGCTGCCAATCAGGCGACGTTCCCAGATTCGCCGACTGGTGAGTAATTCTTCCTGTAGCTGAGTGGCGAGGCGGCGGGTCAATTCACCTTGTTGAGCGGCGAGAACCTTGGTGATGGTCTCCAGTGCCGGTTCTTTATCGGCAATCATTGTCTCACAGCGATTAAGTCCGGCGTGAAACAGTTCCAGAACATTCGCGCGGCGGACCCGGACCCGTTCTGAGACCCCGAGATGATTTCGCAACAAGTCAATCAGACGGCCCATGTCTCCGACGGGCTGGCGGCCTGCCAACTGATCCTGCAAGGCTTTGACTGAGTCGACAAAGAAGACTTCTGGAACGTCGTACTCCGTCGCGAGTGACTTCTGCCAGTCTTCACGGATATCAACGTCGAGATCGGCATGTGTCTGGACGAAGAGAATCCGGCAGCCGGATGCAGCTGTTTTCAGTTCATCGGCGACCCGGGCCGAGCGATATTTCTGCTGGGTCGAAACATACAGCAGGATGTCGCAGTAGGGGAGTAGGGTTCTCAGGCGTTCCAGGTTGCTGTCAGGTGTGCCATCTTCGGTCGTGTCAGGGTCAGGGCAGTCGAGCAAAATGATGTCTCGCAGCAGATCCGCATCACGCAGGACGACATCAACTTCATCGAGCGGGATTCCGAGATCGGCCAGTGACGTCTGCGGATGAGCAATCAGAATCGGGCGCTGGGTCGTCGGTCGCTGTCTGCCTGATCGTGTCACGTCAGCCCCGACCAGCGCATTGACGAGGCTGCTTTTGCCAGTCCCGGTCCCGCCGAACGTTGCGACAACGAGCGGGGCTTCCATCCGGATTCGCAAGGTCTCGATGCGACCGGCGACCCGTCGCAACAGGAGCTGGCAGCGACTGATCGGAGCCCAGGGGGTAGGCATCTCGATCCAGTTGTTCACCCGGGACCGCAGGGCGTCGATCGATGAGAGAAGTTCAAGTTGATGGACTTCGTTGTGATGCATCGTACGATTTCACCTGAGGAACTCTGGCTGGTCCAGTGTCATCTTCCGAGACAGTCCAACGGGGCTGAAGGCTCGGGACAGGGGCAGCTCAGGCGATCCAATGTAACAGGTCTGACGAGTCAGGTCCGCAGTGTCGAACTCGCATTGATGAATTCAGCATGCAGAGTTCTGGACCGGACTCACAGGGACGGAGATATTTCCAGATGCACGCTCTCGATCCGATCTCAGACAAGGCAGAACCTGCGGCGATTGCCCGTGTTCTGCGTTCTCAGCTTCAGGCCGTCCTCTTGGGTGAACGAGATTTCATTGCGAATCTTGCCAATGCCGCCGCATTGATTTTTCAAACATTGCCCGGGGTGAACTGGGCAGGCTTCTATCTGCTGCGGAAGGGGGAGCTCGTACTCGGTCCGTTTCAGGGAAAGCCTGCCTGCACCCGAATCGCTCTGACTCGCGGCGTCTGCGGAGCTGCAGCGAGTCGACAGGAAACGGTGATCGTCCCGGACGTCCACGAATTCCCGGGACACATTGCCTGTGATCCTGCGTCGCGGTCTGAAATCGTGATTCCATTGCTGCACGAGGGCGAACTGCTCGGTGTCCTCGACCTGGATAGTCCGTTACTCGGACGATTTCAGCAGGAGGATGCCGTGTTGCTGCTCGAACTTGTAGACATCCTCCTTAGGGGATCCGACATCGACTTCTGACGAATCAGATACTCAAACCAAAAAAAGCGGGCATCCCGAATGAAGAGATGCCCGCTTCAAGAACTTTATGATGTGCGTTCAGACCCTGTCAGACGAGAGGGGCGTCGACATCCAGATTGAGTTTGACCCACTGGTTGGTGTCGTTGGACTGAAGCACCGCATCGGCGACGATCTGTGCCTGTGCCCCGTGATCGAAGCCTGGCACGGCGGGACGGTCTTCGACGATGGCTGAGACCAGTTCATACGTCAGGTCATAACGGAAGACCGTGCTTGGAACCCCTTCATGCGGGTTGCGAGGACTCCCTTCAATAACGAGGAATTTCTCAGGCACTTCCAGCGGCTTCATCGTCTCGCCTGATCTTCCGACAAGGATTACGTTCGGTTCCTGCAGGCGGTAGACGGCGCTGGCTTCTGTTCCGTTCACTTCGGCCCATTCGTGTCCAAAGCCGTTGTGGTGGTATCCCTTCATCACGGTGCTTCCTTCCCAGACTCCGACAGCGCCGTTGTCGAACCGGCCGATCAGTGATGACCAGTCATCGACCTCGGAAGGAGGACATGACTTGCCGTCGATGGTTTTGTCACGCGGGCAGAACTGAGCGACAGCTCCACAGATTGACGACAGGGGACCAACGAGGTCCATTGCCAGATCAATCCGGTGAATAGTCATGTCGAACAGATCGCCGGCACCGGCCCGGGCCTTGTACTGACGCCATCCCCAACTGGTTTCCGGCCAGTCAAGAAATCGCTGACTGCGGAAGTGACGCGGCTCACCCAGCAGACCGGACTGTACAAGGTGTTTCAGGTACCGCATCGACGGCGCGAAGCGATAGGTGAAGGCGGTCATGTGTCTGACCCCTTTATCACGGGCGGCCTGATACATCTCGATCGACTGCCGGGCGTTCAAACCGAGCGGTTTCTCGCACATCAGGTGCTTTCCCCCGGCGATGCAGGCGAGGGCGATTGGGTGATGCGTGTCATTCGGCGTCGCGATGATGACGGCATCGACATCCGGATCGTTCGCGAGGTCTTCATAGTTGGAATAGAGCTTGTCGATTCCCCAGTCAGTCCGCCGCTTCTCCAGTAGCTCCTTGTTGGGATCGCAGACCGCAACCAGTTCAGCCCGGGAATCGAGACGAATGCCGGGGACATGGTGATAATCCGAGACGGCCCCGGCACCGATAATTCCAAAACGCACTTTACTCATGGCGACGCACATCGTGTTGAAAGTCGGAAATCAGAACGGATCGATCGGCGGCCCGACCAGCAGAGGGCTTCGCCGACCTGAATCGGACGACGCTATTAGAGCAGATTGCGCAAAAATTTCCCTCGCGGGCGCCGTGAGATGCATATCGGGCGAAGGCGCGCTGAAGCGGCGACACGGAAAGACCTGGGGAGCGAGTGGGCCTATTGCGCGGGGAAAATTTCCATCAAGGCATCGGCGAAGATTGTCATCCCGCGCGGATCAGGATGGTTGATTGCATTGGACATCAGGGTGTTGTAAGGAATTCCCTGTCGCCAGAGTCGTCCGTACCGCAGTGACGCATCGGCAAGCGCGACATGATGTCTCTCCGCGAACTGTCGAAGGCCTGCCACATATGGTCGGGGATCCTGATCAATGTCCCGTTCTTTGGTCAGTCCCATCCAGTCGGGCCTCACATAGTGAGGCGTCAGGATGATCCACTCGGCCCCGATGTTCTGAAAGTCAGACAGCAGTCGGGAATAGCGTTTCTCGACAGCCTCAGGTGACAACCCGGCATCGTTCACGAATTCAGAGATAATCAGGTCCGGTTTGGCACCGAGCACGGTCTCCTGATAGTTATGTGGTTCACCTGGAGGAACGCCGAGATAGGAACTTGTGCTCCGTCCGCCCCAGGCTTCGGTGACCAGTTCAATTTTCGCCTGAGGAAAGCGTTCCTGGAGTCTGGCGACAAACTGCGCCTGCCAGCGATTGCGTTGGGCGTCAGGGAGATAGCTGGCGTCGGTGACGCTGTCGCCCCATGCAAGAATCCGGATCGGCTCGCCTTTTCGGAGCTTTTCCATTGCCTTGGGGATGCTTTGCTCGGCGATCGTCGGAGTTGCTGCTGGCGGCGTCGGGTACTCGGTCTCGAGGATCGGGAAGAGATGATCTTCTGTCAGACGGGCGATGCGGCCGGGAATCCAGAAGTTCGCAACCCGTTTTTCTGCCTCGGCAATCGCTGGGGGCAATGGACTGCCAGCGACTGGTTTGCCGGCACGATATTCCAGTCGTCCGTCAGCCGTCAGGACCAGAGAGTCGAGCCGCAGCAGACCATGGCGGTAACTGGCGAACATCGGCTGATCGGCTTTGAGTTGACCATCGGGCAGGCGTCCGAAGTTGCCCCAGAAACGCTCAGCTTCGTAGTCTTTCCCCAACTGTAACACTGGATCCGTTTCCTGCGGACCGGTGCGGATAACCAGACTCTCTGGATCGAGCAGTCCCGGCGTGGTCAGTTCTGCATTCCGGACACCTTTGAGCTTCTCTCCCCGGGTGTAGGCACCGGCCTTGGGATTAAAGAGAGGGACATTGTCATAGCGTTCCCCGCTGACGACGAGCAGCGGTGGAGCGGCGACGGTCACATCTGTCGAGATGGCCGGCCGCTGCCCGTTGGCAGGCAACGTCGCCTGCAGTGTCCAGTCGCCGGTCAGCGTGAGTTGAACTGGCTCTTCAGCAAGCGCAATGGAATGGAAGACCAGACAGAGTGCAGCCAGACAGAAGCATCGCAAGTCAGCAGTGCGGATCACGACAGCATCCCTTCCAAGGATCTTGACTGAGCGGTTTGCTCTGAGCTGACCTCGTGACCGAACAGAGAGGATGTCCTCTTGTGTTGCAGCCACCGCATCCCTGTCACCAGCAGGATCAGGAAATGATCCGCCTGTGCGTGAGAGTGGATCGAAGGTTCAGCACAAGCGGAGTCTGTCCTGCAGTAGTCCGTTCGTCAACCGGTGACGAGCTTCTTCATGAACTCTCCTTCGTTCACAGTGGGACGTTCAGGACGGCCTTTGTGGAAGTAGGTGAGTTCCATGTTGTCGATCCCCAGCAGGTGCAGGATGCTGGCGTGAATGTCGTGGACGTGCATGCGGTCTTCAACAGCACGCAGGCCGAGTTCATCGGTCGCACCGATCGACTGCCCACCTTTTACGCCGCCGCCGGCCATCCACATGCTGAACCCGGTCGGGTTATGATCGCGCCCGTTCCCCTGTTCAGACATCGGGGTTCGTCCAAATTCCCCACCCCAGATGACGAGAGTCTGATCCAGCAGGCCCCGCTGTTTCAGGTCTTTCAGAAGACCGGCAACTGGCTTATCCATGGCTTCGCATAACCGCGAGTGATTCGGCTCGATATTGCTATGAGCATCCCACTTACTGCCGGCACCATGATAAAGCTGGACAAAGCGGACCCCACGTTCGACGAGTCTCCGCGCCAGCAGACAAAGGCGACCGTAAGGCTCAGTCTCTTTGCGGTCGAGACCATAGAGCGCATTAGTCGCGGCGGTTTCTTGAGTCAGGTCAACAGCCTCGGGGGCTTCGGCCTGCATGCGGAACGCGAGTTCATAGCTGCGGATTCGGGCATCCAACTCCGTCTGCTGCGAATGTTCTGCAGCATAGGATTCATTCAGTGATTTCAGCAGATCCAGCTTGCCCTGTTGGACGCGGTTGGAGATGCCTTCCGGGGTATTCAGGTGCGGGATTGGTTGTGAACCCTCGGAGAGATGAATCCCCTGGTAGAGCGCTGGCATAAACCCGGCACTCCAGTTTCGGGGTCCGTTGACGACGGAGCTGCGATTGTCCTGCATCACAACGAAAGCCGGAAGGTTCTGGTTCTCACTGCCGAGTCCGTAGGTGACCCAGCTTCCCAGTGAGGGACGACCTCCCAGCATGGAGCAGGTGTTCATCTGGCAGACGCCGGCCGAGTGATTGATTCCGTCCGTCCAGCAGGATTTGATGACGGCGATATCATCCACGCATTGAGCAGTGTAGGGGAGCCAGTCGGAGACCCATGTGCCGCTCTCGCCGTACTGCTTCCATGATCGTTTTGACGCCATGAGCGGAGCGTGAAACTCGCCCATCGCCGTGATCACGGTGCCGAAGCTCTCTGGCAGATGCTGCCCGGCGAGTCGATTCAGCTCCGGCTTCGGATCAAAGGTGTCCATGTGACTCGGTCCCCCTTCCATGAAGAGGAAGATCACACTTTTCGCCGTCGGGGCGATGTGGTGACTGGCTTTCAGCACGGCATCGGCTGCCGCTGTTGAGCTGTTTGCCTGAGCCTGCATTCCTGCCAGGGCCAGTGCTCCGAAGCCAGCCCCACTGCGGGCCAGGAACTCTCTTCGGGACTGTGGGATCTGGATGTGAGGAATCATGTTCACACTCTCGCAATACGAATTGAGATTTCCTGACAGGCTGAACAAATGCCGTTCGCTGGAACGGGGTTGACCAGTCGGTCTTCGGAAATCGTATCAGGCTGGCCTTCGCAACTGATGACGGGGGCGACTTGTGAGGAGCACCGATGTCATCCGTTGTGAAGTGACTTTCACCGTGGGCATCGAAGGGACATTGTTCTGCTGAATCCTCCGCCATCGGAGATGACTCCCTTGGGGGGCAGCAGACGCCGTCTTTAATCGATGTACAGGAACTCGTTCGAATTCAGGAGGACGTGGCAAAGGTCCACAAATGCGGAACGGGTTGTTCCGTTGGAAGGATCATCATTTCCTTTGGACATTTGCAGATGCAGGCCTTCAGGAATCGTATTCCGGAAAACACCGGGCGTCGGTTCAAACTGCCAGTAACCAATTGTCGATCGGTTGGCTCCCTCGGATGTGTAAAGGAGTTGTGATAACGGCAGTGCTCCCCGAGAGAGTCGAATGTCATCAATCAAGCCATCAAAGCGACCATTCTTGCCTCGCTGAGAGCCAAGGAAGAGAGGAGCTTTGGAGTTGAATTCCGAAACAATCGGGACCGGGAGTTCCGCTGTCAGCAACGGTTCGTCATCGTTGGAGAGATCTTTCAGGTAGAACCGAGCGACTCCGGGTTGGGCGGGCTCTGGCTTGTCCCCGGTTTTCGCAGGTTGGGCCAGACGGACACTCACTGCCGCATAATACGGTTTGTTCAGTTCCAGATGATGGTCCGAGAACAAAGCCGCTTCGCGATGCGTGCCATTCATATCGGTTCCGAATAACTGCAAAACGAGTGTCTGCGGCTTGCGGCGCGACCCTTTGCCGGTGATCCCGAACGTCCAGCTTCGATCGTTTCCACGTCCGCTCGAAACAGTGGCCAGCGTTCGCACCGCCCCTGATTCATAAACAGAACGAATCTGGAAATAGGCTTCAACGGTGAAGTCCCCGACGTTCAGACGTTCGTCCGGGGGAATGACAAAACTCTCAGTGTTCTGCTGATCTTGAAACAGGACAGCCTGTCCGTCGCGATAAGGGACTTTTCCTGTCAGCACTTTTGAAACGGCTTCGACCTTCTCCGACGCTGGTTCGTTTCGGTCCTGTTCATCAAGGAACTGCTGTGCCGCCTTCAATTCGTTCAGGTTCGGTTCGCGTCCGAAAACCCGCCACCAGAGCTTCGAAATGTCAGCAGCTGTGTCACCACTTTCTTCTCGTGGAGAGCGAACCTCTGCTGCGAGTTTTCCTGCATGAGCGAGCATTGTCTGACTATTGATCAACAACAATGACTGCACCGGCGAGGTGGTTGTGTTACGCGACGAAGTGCTGGAGAAGAACTGGGGCAGATCAAATGCGTCCAGCAGTGGATCGCGAGCGTTCCGCATAATGCGTGTGTAGATCGATCGGTGTGGCTGATCCGGCTGTACGCTAGGACCGCCGCGAGTCGATTTCAGTTGACCTGTCACCGCGAAAATGGCATCGCGGATCTGTTCGGCGTCCAGACGTCGGGTCTCTCCCCGCCAGTAGTAGCGGTTTGATGGATCCTTCACCTGCAGGGCATGGAGCTGCGGGTGCTGAGCGCTCTGTCGATAGGTCGCTGACGTGACGATCAGGCGATGCAGATCCTTGAACCGGGAGCCACGTTCAACGAATCGGGCGGTGAGCCAGTCCAGCAACTCCGGATGTGACGGAGGATCTCCCAGTCGGCCGAAGTCACTGCTGTTTGTGACGAGGCCCTTGCCGAAGTGATATTGCCAGATGCGGTTCACAATCACGCGGTTCGTAATCGGATTGTCCGGGCGAGTGATCCATTTGGCGAGCGCTGCCCGACGACCGGTCGTGTTCGGGACATTCTCGGGGGGAGTGATCTCCGGGATCTCTGCTTCCAGAATCGATGGGAACGCCGCCGTTACTTCGATTCCACGCTTGGGAATGAAGGTCTTCGGCGGAATCGGGCCGACGTCTTTGACGATCATCGGTCGCGGCAGATCGGGTGGCTTGATGGCATCAAAAGCCGCCAGCTGGCGACGCAGTGCGAGAACCTGATCCTTAGCTTCCCCTTTGATTCGGCTGTCGACGCGTTCGTATTCGTAGATCACCTGTCGCCAGGCCAACTGCACGAGTTGCTCTTCCTGCGGGGTGCGTTCATGCGGTGGCTTCCGGTACATCTCCTGAATATCATCCGGGAAGCGACCGATTGCAGAATCCCGACCGGCGTCCAGATATTTCTGCAGCATTGAGTCGAGCTGTGCCCGCAGTTCGCGAGTCTTCTCGTCATATGCCACCCACTTCGCTTCGTATTCAGCGAGTTGTTCGGGAGTGGCGGCGACGACATCATCCCGCGGGAGAATCGGTTCGAAGAATGCTCTTAACTGGAAGTAGTCCTTCTGCAGGATCGGATCGTATTTGTGATCGTGGCAGCGGGCACATTGGAAACCCATGCCGAGGAAGACGTCGGCCGTGGTGTCAGTGACTTCGTTGAGAATGTTCTCCCATTGTCCCCGGGCATCTCGAGCGTTGTATTCATAAATGCCATGACGCAGAAATCCTGTCGCCACCAGTGCCGACGGATCATTGGGGAACAACTCGTCTCCTGCCAGCTGTTCCTGGACAAAGCGGTCATAGGGCTTGTCTTCATTCAGGGACTGAATGACATAGTCACGATAGCGCCAGGCCTCTGGGCGGAAACCATCGGCACGGAATCCGTCAGACTCGGCAAATCGGACGAGATCCAGCCAGTGTCGAGCCCAACGTTCCCCATACTCAGGTCGCGCGAGAAGTTCGTCGACAATCTTCTCGTAGGCCTGAGGATCCCGACTGTCTTCGAACTTCTGAATCTGTTCTGGCGTCGGTGGTAATCCGATCAGATCGAAGTAAACACGGCGAATCAGCGAACGACGGCTGGCCTCTGGTGCCGGAGTCAGCTCCTGCTTCGCATGTTCAGCGGCGACGAAGTTGTCGATTTCATTATGTCCCCATTTCTGGGCAGCGGGAACCTGTGGCGGCTCTGATTTTTTGACCGGCTGGAAGGCCCACCAGTTTCGATCTGCTTCCGAGAACTTGTCTCCGTCCGTTCGAATCGCAACTTTGCCGTCATCGCCGGGCCAGGGGGCCCCCATGTCGATCCACTTGGCGAGCACTTCGATCTGTTGATCGCTCAGCTTCTTGGAGGGAGGCATTTCAAACGATTCATATCGCACGGCCTCCATCAGCAAGCTTTTGCTGGAATCACCCGGCTCGATTGACGGTCCTGATTCGCCGCCCAGTAGCAGGAACCCGCGCGAGTCCACACGGAGACCGCCTTTCGGGCGCTCTTCCCCGTGACATTTTGCGCAGTGCTCCACGAGCAAGGGGCGCACATGCTTTTCAAAAAACTGGATCTGTTCTGGAGAAGGAGCGTTCTCAGCCGTTGCATGGCGTGAGACGAATGAGACCGCAAAGGCGATCATGAGAAACAGATGCACCGCGTCACGGTGTTTCGCGCTCACGTCAGAGCAGGGGGAGAATCGCACGATTTGTCTCCTCGAAGGCAGTGCCATCTTGGACAGTGCCAGTAGACAGCGCCAGGATCGTCGAATGGGCGGGAGTCGGTCAGCTCCTGGAGTCATCGCGACACGTTCATTCTGGATTGTATCGGGGATTTTCGCAGGCGGGATCATCGAATCAACAGTCAGGGCAGGTTTGTCTGGATTGCGGGGAAAAAATCAGCATAAATTGGCCTGAAGTTTCCACAACGCATCGGACTAATTTGATTTTAAGGCGAAGTCGTAGGCTTTTTTTCCACGTTCGACCACGGCGGTCAGTTCTGAGTTGTCGCGGTATCGAAGAGGGAGAATTTCCTTCCGGCCGGGAATCGATTCGCCCGTCGCTTCATTGGTCGTTCCTCTCACTTCACTGGAAATGGAGACCGAGTGGGGGCCGAGCAAAGCGCCTGGTCGCGTGGCGGTGTACTGCATGCGGTAGAAGCCTTTTGCGTCGGTGATGCCGACCGAGGGCCGGCCGTCTGCAGGCTGAAAGGTCACTGTCGCCCGATCCAGTGGTTGCCCGTCCAGTGTCACATGACCCTGAACGGGGACCAACTGAACTCCATCACGGCTCCCGCATCCCGTTGCGAAGATCAGGAGCACCATCGCCAGCCATCGTCCGGATGTCAGGGACGAGGAAAGTTGCAGCTGGCATCGCGAGTCACACTCTGTCGGACAGTGATGCATCGGTTCCTTCTCTTCGTGAAAAAATGGACAGCAGTGGGAGTCACTTATCTTAGAACTCTCCGAGAACTCCGTTGTCAGCGCGGGCTCCGAGTTGCTCGTAGGTACTGTCAACGAGTCCTGTCGCCTGATTGTACGAAATGTTTTCGCTGACAAATCGCACGCTGCCATCGGCAAGGCAGAACTGAGCCCCTCCGACGTGTTTGCTGCTGTACGTCAGGCTTTCCCATGCGTCGTAATAGGGACTGCGAACGATTGGATTGATGGGATAAAACGTTGCTCCAGTGATGGTGCGCAGGCCTTGATTGAAGTTGGTCCCAGGACTGCAGCCCCAGCGAGTTTTGACCGCGCTGTTGGCGCCTGTGGCGTTTTCTCCATCACGAGACGTTGGTCCGCAATTCGAATTGTCACGCACGGCATACAGCATCCCGGCTCCAACGATGTTCCCTTGGAAATCGAAGGAACGTTCGCCCAGCAGGATGGTGTTGCTTGAGCCATCCGTAATGTCTCGCAGCCGGCAGGCACTGTTTTCCCAGAAGATGCCGTTCGCACCTGTATCCCCATTGGAAAGGTCCGTTGCCGGAGTTCGTCGGGGAGGGCGGCTGCTGTTCGACACGAGATAATTCGTCGCCGCCATTCCGATATTTGGAGAGCCTGCGTCCGCCGGTTCAATGCCATAGCCTGCCAGCTCTGACATGTTCGCATCGTAGAACAGCGGCAGACTGTCGGAAGGACACCGAAAAACCGGTGCGCTCGACTGCATGGCATTCCGATTCACGGGAAGGTTCTGAGAAGGCAATTTCCCTGAAACATCAAGTGTGTTGTACAGCGTTGCCTGTTCGATCTGAGGGAGGATCAGTGCGGACCAGGCCCAATGTCCCTTGTCGTCAGCGCGAGTGGTGGCGAGGACGAACGCCGGTGGGAAGGTCGAATAGGTGTCGTGATAGTTATGCAGTGCGAGACCAATCTGCTTGAGATTGTTCTTGCACTGAGAACGCCGGGCTGCCTCTCGAGCCTGCTGCACCGCTGGCAGCAGCAGAGCAATCAGGACCGCGATGATCGCAATGACGACCAGCAGTTCAATTAATGTAAAGCCGCTTCGTGCTGACGCTGATCTGTATCTCATAATGGCTCCGCAATTAAAATGGTCATTAGGACGAACTGGATGGTCAACATGTCGACCAAAACAATCGCGTCCATCTACTGAAGAGGAGGCAAACCTCCGATGAAGACCGGATCGATGATGTGGTGTGTTTCGGTGCTGGCGTCTTCGAGGAAGATGCCGGGAACTTCAGCCCCGGGAGCATAGCCGAGATCTGAAAGGTCAATTCCCACAGCGAGGGCATAAAACGGAAGTGTCATCGCGCCTCCACGGGTGGCAGGACGATCCGTCATGTTCTTCAGCGACTGCAGCGGTTTAGGGAAGCGATAGACCCGAAACGGAGCAACTTTTTGTGCATCGGCCGAATGCAGAGTGATGTCAAATTGCTTAATGACATGCGAATTGAGACCTGGGCCATCTTCTATTGGACTGACGCGAAAGTGGTCACCTTCCAAGGGATAAGCGACCGATTGAACTTCGAACAGAACGATATCCGGGCCGGCGTGATTCTTGACGGGTTCGCGAAATCGGACCGCGAGCCCAGCCCGATCGTTGAACTGCGAGAAATTGGATTCCCGCGGATGCAGGGTTTTCCTGTTTCCATCAAAGTTAATCAACCCTGTGTTAAGTGCATGATCTTTCGTGAGAAGTTCGCTCAGATTCTCAGGCAGGTCACGGTCAGAGGCAGCGTTGTTAGGGCTCCCGCCTGAACGGAAATGGATAACCTCGATGCCAATCAATTCGTTAACGGAATACTGAATCGGTTGCCCATTTCGTTGAACGGTGACACTCAGCAGGTCACGCACGCCTTCCTGCCCTGGATCCCGCGTTGCGACATAGGAAATCACGCGATCCTGTAGACCGTGGCGATAGTCACTGCCGGTAAACGGGATGTCCTGGAGTTCCTTTCGGTCCTGTGCCGACCGCACAGCTCTGCCTGTTGTGAGAGTCGATATGACTTCAGGAGATTCTGGGAATTGAACTTCAGCCATGCCTTCGACGACTTGAATTTCTGAAGCACCAAAATCATTCACTGCCACGGAAAAGCGGGTTCCCAGATCGATGATCCGGTTCTGGGGAGTAATGACTTCGAAACCGGAAGCAGTGGGGGGCGCAAACACGGAACAGGTCCCGATCTTCAGGTCGAGACGTTTCGGGGACTTCACGATGAAAATGGCCGGAGCTTGAATGATGACTTCAGCGCCGCAGGAGAATTCCAGCCCTAGTTGCCCCTTAACGAGCGTGTACTCATGTCCGGACTGCAAGACAGCCCCGACTTCCGGTACAAACTCCTTCATCAGTTCCGCACCGGCCATCTGTTTTAACGAGGCAGCCGGAGCGTCCTGAATGACTGGCAAAGCTGATTGATTCTCTGAGTTATGGGTCGCTCCAATGCTGGGCTCATGCCATTCGCCGGAAGTGAACTGGTTCTGCAGCAGGAATCCCACCACGAGTCCCAGCAGCGCGACCGCACATAAAGCCGATCCCCATGAACGGAATCGCGGAGCGGATCCCCTTTTCTTTTTCACAGGACGGACGACTGCGTCAACTCGCTCCAAACGCGGCGTACGGAGACTGACATGGCTCTTGAGCGCGAGGTGCAGATCAATCAACGCTAAATATTCCTGCTGCATGCGGGGGTGGTCGCGCAACAGCATCTGGAGCCGGTCGTGCTCGACCGGCGTAATGGTCCCGTTCAGAAGGGAATTCACTAACTGGTCCAGTTCCAGAAAGTTTGAGCTATCGTTTCTGGCTCTGTTCATGACTCCACCACCAGTTTGCGTTGAACGCAATCCAGGAGTTGCCGCCGAATCCGTCCTAAGCGGTTGTAGAGTGTCTGGAGAGCCTGCTCGGCGCGTTCGGCGAAGTCTTTAATCGTCTCCTGATCCCCATAGGCAATCTGCACCAGCTCCCGATCTTGTCGCGGAAGCGAATCGAGGCAGTGACTCAGGTGACTAAGAATGTCAGCGGAGACCTCAAACTCCCCCAGCCGCGATTGGGAGAGTTGCGACATCAATTCGGTGTCGAATGTCAGGCGCTTGCGATCAGCTGTTCGAAGGAAGTTCCGGACCTCATTAAGAGCGACGCCGCACGCCCAGGAGAGGAAATTCCGGTCGGCCTCGAACTCTGGAAACTTTCTCCAGAGCAGCAGGCTGCAGCGTTGAAAAATGTCCTCCGCGTCCGCGTGATTGGGGACAAGTGAGAAGATGTAGCGAAACAGACGCTCCCGGTCTCTCGTGAAGAATTCGAGAAACTCCTCGTACTGACGTGGCTGGAAAGGGAGCAGTGTCATCTGTCATCCGGCGGGCTTCGAGACCAGAACAGTGGCGTCATTCCTATATCGTTGTTTGTTGATGGGACTTACCGGGTTTTTTTAAGAAATGGAACGGTCGACTTTGGTTCGGTCACGCAAGTGTTTATAAGGAAATGGGTTGTGTGGATC
>JAEZFD010000018.1 GCA_023417655.1 Planctomycetota bacterium
GCCCCTGCCAGAGTCCCAGATTCACATTTCCAAGCCGATCAAGGACTTTCAATGGAACGTCCAGCTCTCGGGCGAGGCTTTCGGCGGCTGAGTAAGCAGGTTCACTCGGAGAAGCATAGATGCAATCTAATGCTTCGCTCTGCAGTGACTTCGCGATTTCCGCGATCTGCAACTCACCCTGCGCTGTCATGGGGAGATCAAGATTCCCCTGGATACGATCCTGGACGTCAAAATCCGTCTCGCCAGGCCGAACCACAAAACGCGACATAAAAATTCCATCCATCAACGCCTTCAGGCTCGAGCGGCTGCTGCGAGATCGGCCATTTCTTTAATGGCAGTCTGGTAGCATTCCTGATCAAAGATCGAGCTTCCGGCAACAAAGATCTCTGCCCCCGCTGCCGAGACTTGGGCAATGGTTTTTGGACCAATTCCCCCGTCGATCGAAATCAGCGGTTCAGAGCCAATCAGCTGGCGGATCTCTTTGACCTTATCCGTCGAGCTGGGAATAAATGCCTGTCCTCCAAATCCGGGATGAACACTCATCACCAGAACGAGGTCAAATTCCCCAAGGCAAGGGGTTAACGCACTGACCGGCGTTTCGGGATTTAAAGCAATCCCTGCGAGGCGTCCTGCTTCACGAATCTTTCGAAGGACCGGGACAGGATCTGCGCAGGCTTCGATATGGATTGTAATCCAATCGCATCCGGCGCGAAGATAGTCGTCGACCCACCGCTCTGGATTCTCAATCATCAGATGCGCGTCGAACAACAGGCTTGTCCGCTCGCGAATCCGCTCGATGACCATTGCCCCATAGGTCAGATTCGGGACGAAATGCCCGTCCATGACGTCCAGATGGAGCAGTTTGGCACCTGCATCTTCCAGCCACGCAATTTCCGCCTCCAGATTGCCGAAATCACATTTCAGCATCGAAGGTGCGATCATCAATCGTTCGGAAACCGGTGCCGTCATGTCACTTCCGTTTCAGTGTTGTGATTTCCTGTGGACTTGGCTCTTATCCAGGAAGGTCCTGCTGAGCCTGCGTCCATGGGGTTAATTGTCGCAGTGTCTGGACAAAAGTCCAGAATGGCCGGACAGTCCCGAAAAGTACCGCAGGCCGGCACACATGGTGCCGGCCTGCGTCAGACATTCAAATTGTTCACTGCTGATGGATTACTCATTCCTGAGGCCATCCTCAGTTTTCTGCTCCACCTCTCCTCGCAACTCCATCCATTTTCTCAATTGGAATTCGCGCGGCGCGGGTGCGGGGAGCCGGCGGCCTGCTTTAGAGCTTGGCCAGCTTGGCGATCAGGTCGGCTGTCCGGTTGGAGTAGCCGTATTCGTTGTCGTACCAGCTCAGGACCTTCAGCAGGTTACCGCCGATGACCTGAGTCCAGCTGCCGTCGAAGATGCTGCTGTAGGTGGATCCGATGATGTCGGAAGAGACGATCGGATCTTCGGTGTACTGCAGAATTCCCTTCAGAGCTCCTTCTGAAGCGGCCTTCATGGCGGCATTGACGTCCTTGGCGGTCACGTCTTTGGACATGACGGCAACCAGGTCGGTGACGCTACCTGTTGGAACTGGAACTCGCAGAGAAATCCCGGTCAGCTTGCCGTTCAGAGCTGGCAGCACTTCACCGACAGCCTTGGCGGCACCGGTTGAAGTTGGGATCACGTTGATGGCCGCAGCGCGGGCACGACGTGGATCGCTGTGAATCTGATCTGAAACACGCTGATCGTTGGTGTAAGCGTGAACGGTCGTCATCAGACCCTTCTCGATTCCGAACGTCTCGTGCAGAACCTTCGCCATTGGAGCCAGGCAGTTGGTGGTGCAGCTGGCGTTGGAAACGGTCTTGTGCTCAGAGGTCAGCTGGTCGTCGTTGACGCCGCAGACCACGGTCATGTCTGGCTTATCTGAAGCTGGAGCAGAAATCACGACCTTCTGGGCTCCGGCTTCGAGGTGGCTGTCGTAACCTGGCTTGCCGTCTTTGGCACGACCGGTGAAGAATCCGGTGGATTCCAGAGCAACCTGAACGCCCAGCTGTTTCCAAGGCAGGTTGCGAGGATCACGCTCAGCAACAACCTTCACCTTCTTGCCGTTGATGACGATCGAGTCGCCTTCAACGCTGACTTCGCCGGGGAAACGCCCCTGAACGCTGTCATACTTCAACAGCATGGCGAGGGCCTTCGGATCACCGAGGTCGTTGATCGCGACGATGTCAAACTCGTTGCCGCGGGCGAGCATGGCTCGCAGGGTAATACGTCCGATTCGCCCGAAACCATTAATACCGACGGTTACTGCCACGTATTCATTCTCCAGTGAAAGTTTTGCGCGTGCAAATGATAGCTTGTTTCTCAAATTGAAGCGATGGATTGTATCGCCGCGAAAACCGCCTCTCAACTCTCAACGCCAGACACCGACGAACCGGGTTGACAAATCAATGGGTGGCGATTTGTTGAGGTTCCGGTGATATTCAGTCGAATTTAAACGCCGCCAAACCCGTTTCCTTCAGAGTGAACAGAACGCTTCTCAGCCTTCTGCGACGGGCGGACGACGATTTCTCTTGACTTGGCGATCGTGAACGATGATAGGATTCAACGTTCAGGGAGCAAATTTCTGTGCGCTGGATTCTGTGCCTCATCACACTGTCAACTTTTCTCACGCAGCAGGTCGTCTGCTGCTGTGCGACGGAGTTCTCGTGTGCATCCGGAGGCTGTGACGGCCACGATCATCATGGCGACGATCAGTCTCAGGCGACTCCCAAGTTCGCCGATTGTCAGCATGCAGCGCATCAGACAGGTCGTCAAGCGGTGAAATGTGGCGGGCATTCAGTACCGACTGATCTTCAGCCTGAATCAGACGTTCCATCGGACGACGGTCCGAACCCGCACTCGCATCACCTTTGTGTGGGGACTCATGTTTTCTACCGGACAGTTTCTGCGACCACAGTACCTGATCCCTGGATCTTCGCGGCTGCCGGGCTTTCTTCTTTGAGCGGTGAAGCAGTTCTCTCCAGCACCGCCACCCTTGAACGCGGGAGTTGCTGGGTTCTCAAAGAGAATCCGCCTCGATCGCTGTTGGGCGTCTTTCTAATTTAAAGCACCCGGCTCTCTTTCTGGGTCGCTTACTTTCAGTGTGGCCCTGGGAGGGTGACACGGAGAGCGTGGCTCAGAGGCGTTTCGCAGTTTGTTGCCGAAGTTGTGTCCCGGATTCCGTTCGCCGTCGCATGGTGCTAAGCGAGCGAACTGTGCGGAATGAGTGCACGGGGCGGAGACATTGCCGTGGGGACTGGACGGCGTCCGGTTCGGGAATGACTTTCCGCGGCGTGCGGCAACAGCGTCGTATTAGCTCACCTGAGTTCCGGACTTGAGATCCGGGCCTGCAGGTTGCGGCCTGTCCGAAGAAATGCCGCTCTCGAAACAGTCACCGCTTCCTGCGTTTTTTGAAACAGTGAACCAGACGATGAAGGTGGGAACTGCCACTGCATCGTCATGTTTGGATTGGGATCAGATGAAACTTCGACTCGAAACGTGTTGCCTTTCACTGGTGCTCTGGGGAAGTCTGTTCCTGTCAGCCGAAGCTGCGCCGGGGGCTCACGGTCATGACAAGAAGACGAAATACGGCGGGACTCTTGTCGTCCTCGGTGATGAGGAATGGCACGCCGAGGTCAAACTCGACGAGAAACAGAATGTGGTAATGGTCTATTTATTAGACCAGGGCGCGAATCAACCTTTGGCGATCCCTGCAAGCTCGATCCTGATTAATCTGAGAGAGAATGCGCGGCCCCGGCAATTCCATCTTCTCGCTGTCTCGCTCGCGGTGGATCCTCCAGAGCAGAGTTCCCGGTTTGCCATCCAGAATGCCGAACTGGTCCGTCTGCTGCATCAGGAAAACAACAACGCTCATCTTCGCTTGTCGATCAAGGGCCGATCGTATTCCGGCAAGCTGAATTTCAGTGGGCATCAGCACTAAGAGCAGTTTGCTCGATCTGGACAGTGTGGCGCTGGCGTTCTTCAACGGGACGCAGCGATCTGAAATTAAGAACAAATGACCGGACTTGAACCTGACGTTCATCGGTCAAGAAGGAGTCGCCTGTGATGCGACAGATCATCGTCACTCTTGGAATCCTCGCCGTCGGTGTCGTTGCAGGAATTGTTGTCGCATCCGTTATCCACCGGTCCGCGATGACTCCTTCAACGACCTCCGCGAACTCGTCCGCAAAAGATAGCCATGGACACGATCACGATCATGGGCATGGGGACGGCCATGGTCACGACGAAGGCGCCGGCACTGACCTGATGCTGAGTGATCAGGCACGCCAGAATCTTGGGCTGAAAATCGCTCCCGTCACGCTGAGCGATTTCTGGCGAACCATCGTGGTTCCCGGTGAGATCTCCGAGCAGCCAGGGCACTCGGAGCGAAGAATTACCACGGCGGTGAATGGCATCGTGACCAAGATCTACGTCACCCCCGGTCAGACGGTGCGTCCGAATGATGCTCTCGTCGACATTCAGACAACCGGCGAACTGCTCGCCAATGCGCAGGCGAATCTGCTGAAGACGATTCAGGACCTTGAACTGGTTCAAGCTGAACTGGCCCGCCTTCAGCCACTCGCTGATCAGGGAGGAATCCCAGGGAACCGTGTTCTCGAAAAGCAGTATGAGCGGCAGCGATTAGAGACTCAGCGCCTTGTTCAAGTGCAGGAGTTGCTGGTGCGAGGTCTGTCACCGGATCAGGTGAAACAGATCATGGAATCGAAAGTCCTGCTGAGATCCTTCACCATTCGCGTTCCTTCGGAAAAGGATGAGCAGGCGACGCCGGAAACCTCTCAGGCAGAACTAAACGAACTTCTTCCCGCCTCGGGACAGGTCGAGTCAGATCCTGACCTCTCAAAAGGAGACCAGATCTACACGGTGGAGACCTTGAACGTCTTCCCCGGCAAGCTGGTCCAGCCTGCAGACGAACTCTGTGGGTTGGCACTTCACACCAACTTGCGGGTGGTGGGAATGGCGTTTCCGAAAGACGCGGAACTCATCAATACCGTCATTGAGCAGCAGTTGCCGGTCACGGCTATTTTTGAATCCAGTGCGGCGATCCCGGTAATTCGGGAGAATCTGAAGATTCAGTATGCAGACAACGTTGTCGATCCGACGTCCCGACTGCTGCGGTTTTATCTCCCATTGAAGAACGAAGTAGTTCGGGATCTCGCGAATGCCGAAGGGGTCTCCTTTCGTGCCTGGCGCTTTAAGCCAGGGCAACGTGTGCAACTGCGTGTGCCTGTCGAACACTGGACGAAAAAGATCGTGCTCCCTGTTGACGCAGTTGTGAAAGAAGGGGCCGAATCGTACGTCTTTCGAGAAAACGGCCGCTTGCTGGAGCGTGTCGGAGTCACGGTTGAATATGAGGATTCTCGTTTTGCAGTCATCGCGGACGACGGGCACCTGTTCGAAGGCGATCCCATTGCCATGAATGATGCCTATCAATTGAATCTCGCGCTTCGCAAGGCTCAAGGGAGCGGCGTCGATCTGCACGCCGGGCATAACCACTGATCCGTGCTCTCGCGTTCCCGGATTGAGACGATTTTGTTCGAAGACTGTTGATTTACGACTCGTCGCGACACTGCGGCTGCAGGAAGTCTTCCCATGAACTGGCTGATTCGATTCTCACTGCAACACCGACTGCTGGTCGTGGCGTTGGCGCTCGTGACGTTGATCGGAGGTGGAGCCGTCTGCCTGTCATTGCCGATTGACATCTTTCCGAATCTGACCCGTCCCCGTGTGACGATCATGACCGAAGCCCCAGGGCTTTCCCCGGAAGAAGTTGAAACACTGATCACAATTCCGCTGGAAGCGACATTTAACGGCGCAACGGGAGTCGAAGCGGTCCGCAGTGCTTCAGGCATTGGCCTATCGGTGATCTACGTTGAGTTCGGCTGGAACACAGATGTCTATATGGCCCGGCAGAATGTCAGCCAGGCCTTGGCGACAGTCGCCAGTCAGCTCCCCCCGGAAGTCACGCCGCAGATGACTCCGATCAGCTCCATTATGGGGCAGATCATGATGATCGGCATGTGGAGTAAAGATGGAACAACAATCCCGATGGATGTTCGGACCTCCGCAGACTGGATCGTTCGCCAGCGGTTGCTGACGATTCCCGGTGTTGCTCAGGTCGTTGTCATGGGGGGAGGGCGGAAGCAGTATCAGGTTCAGGTGAATCCCGATCTGCTCATCACTTATGGCGTGACGCTTGAGCAGGTCGAACAGGCACTCGCCAACAGCAATCAGAATTCGACTGGCGGGTACCTGGAACGGGGTTCGATGGAATACCTCGTTCGTGGGATCGGACGGGCTGCGAACGCTCGCGATATCGGAATGACCGTCGTGGTGCCCGGGGAGCGACCGGTCCTCATTCAGGATATTGCCACTGTCACGGAAGGGACGCAGATCAAGCGGGGGGACTCTTCGGTGAACGGTCATCCAGCCGTTGTGCTGACCATTGCGAAGCAGCCCGGAGCCGATACCCGCGATCTCACTGAGCGGATCGAAGTCGCCCTGAATGAAATTCGGCAGTCACTGGCGAAGACAAACCCCGACATCGTGATTGAGTCCGATCTCTATCAGCAGAGGTCATTCATTGATCTCGGGATTCACAATGTGGTTGAAGCCCTGCGAGATGGGGCCATTCTCGTCATGGTGGTGCTGTTTCTGTTTCTGCTCAACTTGCGCACGACCTTCATTACACTCACTGCCATCCCGCTGTCGCTGATTCTCACCGGCCTCTTTTTCTGGCTCACCGGAATGTCAATCAACGTCATGACCCTCGGAGGTCTGGCGGTTGCAATGGGTGAACTGGTAGACGACGCGATCGTGGATATCGAGAACGTCTTTCGCCGACTCCGTCAGAATGCTGCGCTCCCACAGCCTCGGCCAAAGCTGAGGGTGATCTATGAAGCGAGCCTCGAAGTCCGAAGTTCCATCGTTTTTGGAACGATTCTGGTGATTCTCGTTTTCGTCCCGCTGTTTGCATTGGAAGGAATTGAAGGCCGCCTGTTCACTCCACTGGGGGTCTCTTACATCGTCGCGATCCTTGCTTCGCTGCTTGTTTCGCTGACAGTCACTCCTGTTCTGGCCAGTCTGCTGCTCAATGTGAAGGATTCCAAGCATGCCGATCAGGACAGCTGGTTGTTGCGAAATCTAAAACGGCTGGTAACGCCAGTGATCCATCTAAGCTGTAATCGGACGGGAAATACAATTCTGCTGGCGGGCGTCGCCGTAGCGGTGATCGGGAGTGGGGTTCTGGTCACCCGACTTGGGTCCGATTTTCTTCCGTCGTTCGATGAAGGTGCTGCTCAAGTCAATCTGGTGCTCCCGCCGGGGAGTTCGCTGGAACAGTCCAACCGTGTTGCCCAGATGGTCGACACTGCATTCCGGAGACATATGCGAGACGAAGAACACCCGAATGGGTTGATTCAGAGTTTTATTCGTCGGAGTGGTCGGGCGGAACTTGATGAGCACGCCGAAGGAGTGAACGTCACTGAGTACATTCTGACGTTTAATCCCGACAGCGGAATTAAGCGAGGTGATGCACTGGCCACTTTACGGGCGGAACTGGAGGAAATTCCCGGCGTTGAGTATGAAGCAGAGCAACCGCTGGCTCACCTGATCAGTCATATGCTGTCCGGAGTCTCGGCCCAGATCGCGATTAAGATCTATGGCGATGATCTCGACATCCTGCGGGCGAAGGCACAGGAGGTCAAAGCTGCGATTACAGGCACCCCCGGACTTGCCCCGCCTGTGATTGAACCACAACAGATCATTCCCCAGATACGTATCGAAGTCGATCGCGAGAAACTCGCGCAGTATGGAATCACTCCGGCGACGGTAAATGAGTTCATCGAAACGGCACTCAACGGTCGGACGGTCTCGACCTTGATGGAAGGTCAGCGCTCCTTCGATGTTGTGGTGCGGCTTGATGACCAGCACCGTACTGATTACGCCAATCTGCACCGCCTGTCTCTCGATCTCCCCGGCGGAGAACGGGTTCCTCTGTCCGCCGTCGCGAAGGTTTATGAGGCGGGGGGACCGAACACAATCAGCCGCGAGAATGTGCGGCGGCGAATTACGATTCGCTGTAACCCGACGGATCGCGATCTTGGCGGTATCGTGGCTGACATTCAGGCGGCGGTGGAGGAAAAGGTCTCACTGCCAGAGGGCTATTTCATTGAGTATGGCGGACAGTTCGAGGCTCAGCAGGAAGCGACCCGCAGCATGGCGATCTTGAGCCTGGTTTCCTTCGCTGGAGTCTTCCTGGTGCTCTACACGCTGTTTCCGTCAGCTCGGGTGGTATTGCAGATCATGCTCGCCTTGCCGATCGCCTTTGTTGGTGGAGTGCTTGCTTTGTGGTTGACGTCTCAGACGTTGACTGTTGCCAGTCTTGTCGGATTCATCTCGCTTGGCGGCATCGCTGCGCGGAATGGAATCCTCCTTGTTGCCCACTACATCCATCTGATGAAGGAAGAAGGGGAATCATTCAATGAGGCCATGATTGTCCGGGGGAGTCTGGAACGGCTCGCACCGGTTCTGATGACGGCCCTCACTGCCGGAATTGGGTTGATTCCTCTGGTCATCGGCGGTCAGCAGCCGGGGAAGGAAATTCTCCATCCGGTCGCGACGGTCATCCTCGGCGGACTCATTACGTCCACGATCTGTGAGTACCTGGTCCACCCCGGACTGTTCTATCGCTTCAGCGGCAAGGCGGCCCCCCGCCTGGTCAAAGGCAGTGCGGGTTTCGAGGACCCGATCCCGGAACATCAATAAAGAAAGCGATGAGATGGCGGGGCAGGAGGCGTTCCTTTTCCATGCCTGTTCGCTGCACCTCACTTCGCTTGGATGGAATTTGCGGGAATAACGGCCGCAGGCCGAACTTCAGATTTTGGCGCCGCGTCGAGCGACTTCCGACGTAGAATACCGGGAAGGGAGGAAACCGAGGTCCCGGCCCGGCTTGGAGATGGAGCGGGGAAGATGTCTGTAGCTATCGTACGGGTTGTGAGAGTCGTTTCGAGGCCTTCGAACCAGCGTTTCCCATTAGGTTCGCTTGCCTTACGTTATCCGGAACGGGATGATCAGGTTTCACCATCTTCCTTGCATTCTTCTTCATCATCTCGCAATTGAATCGCAGGATTGAATTCATGAGTCAGGCGAATCCTAAAGAGACACCGTGTCCCGACTGCGGGGAGATGGTTCGCATTAACTCTCTCCGCTGCTGGAATTGCGGCGGGTTCATGAACCGCGACGTCGAAGAGAAATATATTGCGATGCAGGCCAGCCCACGGCCTGTCATTTTCAGCGAAGGGGCTCTCTCGAATGTTTCCGAGTCCCCTGAGCAGACGGAAGCGGATGACTTCCAGCTGAAAACTCCGATTGCCCGTCAGATGGCGGCTGAGACGCCGAAAAGCGGTTCGACGAGCGACGATGTGATTCGAATTCGGGCCGAAGAGCCGACTGCCGCGGCTCCAGAGACCAAACCGACGCCGGATGTCGCCGGATCGTTTCTCGACGAGGAACCAGCAGAGACTCCTGCTGCTTCTCCTTCTGATGCCGCCAAAGCGGAAGAGAAGCCCCAACGCCCTCGCGAACAGGCGGAGAGTGATGTCGCTCATTCTGTCGCGACAGGTGGCGATGCTCTGCTGGATATTGCCATTAAAGAAGAGCAGGAAGTCCGTAAGCGGCTCAAGCACCGGAAGGTGCAGGGGGGAATCCGGACGCCGGGCGGCGGACTGATTATTTACTGCCCGTACGGCTGCAAAGTCGAAGTGAAGGAATCGCATCGTGGGATGACCGGTCGGTGTCCACGATGTCAGGCTCCATTCATTGTGCCTGTCGATCCGCCGCAATTTAAAACTCCAAAAGCCGAGGCCGCTGCAACGGGCGAAGCCGCTTCGACGCCTGCTGCCGATCTCTTCCGTAACTGGATTCCGGACCTGCACCTGCATGTCGTCGATCCAGCCAAGCTGAAACTGAAGGCTGACAGCCTCTTTAAAGACTTTATCGAAGTCGATGTCGGCTTCAGCAACGATGTGATGCTAGTTGCCTCACTCGCGAAGAAGGCGGCCGGTCGTTTCGGCAAGGCCGGCGGCAAGAAGGAGGAAATTCGGTCGGCGCTACAGGCCTATCTCGCCGAAAAGAAGCCGTTGGAGGAAGCACCGACGGGTGATAAGTACGCCTTCGAGTCCGAGGAACTTTCGCAGGTGAAAGTCGTACAGCCGGCGACGGACAGGGCTTCGAACCTGTTCCATGGCATTCCCGTCTTCGGAACGAATCGCGTCGCAGTACAGTTGCCGTTCACTGACAAAACTCCGCACCCTCTCTACCTGTCGATGGGAATTACCGAGTTCTGGAAGTTCCGCAAGGCCTTGGAAGAGGTCTACCAGATTTCAGGGCTGGACGACGAAGCCGGACTACCCCGTGAACCACGGACGCATCAGCTCAAGTGTCACTTCCTGGAAACGCCGATTAAGGCATTGCTGGACGTCGAACTCTATAAGGCTGACCCAACGGTCAAGCTGGAAGTCGCAGGTTATGAGTGCGGCGCCTGTAAAACAGCGGTCAGCGAAGCGGGGCGAAAGAAGGAAAACCTGGGTGGCAAATCACCCAAGGGGATCGCGAAAGCCAAGTGCCCGAAGTGCAGCACCAAGATGGGCGAGCATCTGCTTTACTCCCTCGCTACGGATGTCGCCGAACCGTCACTGGCATAAGTTTTCGTCGAAGTCACCCGTCACCTTCAGTGATGGCGGGTGACTGACCCTGTTCGCAAAGTCGAATCAACGCGGAATGACATTCCGGATGAGTGTCATTCCGCGTTGATTTTTTGACCGCATTTCTTCGCTCTGTGTGCATGAACCTTCTATTTCGCCATTCCAAGTGTGTAGCGGTTCTCTGGGCGAACTGTTCTGATACGGGGAGTCGGCGGTGTCGTGATACCGCTTCTGGTTGAAATTCTTCCTCAGGATCTCACTCCATGATTCGTCGTGTCGCGATGTTGCTGCTTCTCTGCCTCAGCGACCGGGTTTGTGGCCGGGAAATGTTGGAGGCGGCAGAAACAGGGGCTCCGGTCGAAGTCGCCTTTCAGGCGAAGTTGGACGGCACTGAACAGCGTTATGTGCTGGTCGCCCCGCCCGGCGTGGTCGCCAAACCCGTCGATCTGTTGATTGTGCTGCACGGACATGGTCGAGATCGCTGGCAGTTCGTCAAAGAGACATTCCCAGCGGCAGTCGCAGTCAGAGAGTTTGCCAGTGCGCATGGGATGCTGCTCGTTTCACCGGACTATCGACACGCCACGAGCTGGATGGGGCCTGCCGCCGAAGCAGACCTGCTTCAGATCATCGAGGATCTGAAAAGCCAGTATTCCATCCATAAGATTTACTTATGCGGCGGCTCGATGGGGGGGACTTCCGCCCTGACATTCGCGGCGATGCACCCTGAACTGATCAATGGAGTGGCCGCGATGAATCCGCTGGCGAATCACTTCGAGTATGGGAATTATCAGGACGCAATTCAGGCCTCTTTCGGGGGAACGAAAGCTCAGGTGCCGGCGGAGTACAAGAAGCGAAGCTCTGAATACTGGCCTGAAAAGCTGACGATGCCGATCGCCGTCACAACAGGGGGGCAGGACAAAGCGGTTCCGCCTGAGAGCGTGACCCGGCTGATGAACGTCCTGAAAATCCTCGAAAGACCTGTATTGCAGATCCATCGTCCGCAGGGGGGCCATTCAACGACCCGACAGGATGCGCTGGACATTCTGGGATTCATGCTCAACCCCCAATCTGGTCCAGAAACAAATCCTGCTCCAGTGCCGTAGTCATCGGCGACTCTGCAGTTGAATCGCTCCGATAGCTCCCAAATATCGAATTGTGCGGCTGGGATTCTCCCCGACGTCCAACCTCAATTGTTCAAAATCGGCGAAGCCTTTCGACAACTGCTTCCGTTCCGTCCGGACTTTTCTAGAATCGGCAAACAGAAACAGGTTCAGGCTGGGGGATCGGTGTGTCGACAGGTACGGCTGCGTCTGTCGTGGACGGGTCTGACCGGTCTTCCTGAATCGTTTGCTTGATCTCTCTGCATTGTGCCGCTCCCTCGGCATAATGGCCGCCGGGGTGAAGCAGGTCCGACGTCAAACAGCTCAAGCATGAATGTCAGAGGTGATGAAATGCCGGTTGAACAGAAAGTGTGGGAACAGCTTCCTGACGGGCAAATCATCTCCCTATTTGTTCTCGAAAATCCATTCCTGCGCGTGACCCTGACAGATCAGGGTGCGTCGCTAGTCTCGCTCGTCTGCCCCGATGCAGCTGGAAATTCCTGCAATGTGGTCGTGAGCGGCGACGCGGCAGACGTCTATGTACGGAATCCCTCTTATCTCGGAGCGACCGTCGGGCGGTTTGCGAATCGAATTAAGAGCGGACGATTCTGGCTCGACGGGAAAGAGTATCTTCTCGCCCAGAATGTCGGATCCAATCACCTGCACGGCGGAATTCGCGGGCTGACGCATCGAATCTGGGACGCCACTGTCGGTGACGACTTCGTGACTTTCCATACGGTTAGTCCCGACGGCGAAGACGGATATCCCGGGCAACTTGAAGTGACGGTCACCTACCGTCTGACGAATCATATCCTGACCATGGATTATTCCGCCCGCTCGGATGCGACGACGGTGGTCAACCTGACCAATCATTCCTACTGGAATCTCGCAGGCTCCGGCTCCATCGCAGATCATCAGCTGGAACTGTTTGCGGATTCTTATCTGGAAGTCGACTCGGATATTGTTCCGACGGGGACGCTGCTGGATGTGTCAGGAAGTCCCTTCGACTTCAGAACTCAGCGCCGAATTGGGGACACTCTTCCACAGACCGGAAACGGCTACGACCACTGCTTTGTGGTCAAGAACTGGGATAGCTCGCTGCGACTCGCTGCCCGCGTCGCCGAGATGAACAGTGGACGAATCATGGAAGTCCACACCACGACGCCGGGGGTGCAGTTTTACACCGCCAATCACTTCGACGGATCATCGGATTGCGGCGGATTTGGTCGGCACGAGGCCTTCTGCCTGGAATGTCAGCACTTTCCGGATTCACCCAACCAGCTGGAATTCCCATCCACCGCATTGCGGCCAGGGGAAGAGTATCGGCAGACAACTGAGCATCGCTTCTTCACGGTCAAACGCTGAAGATAGAACACCGAACACTGAACGCCGAAGCAGCACGTGCAGGGGAAAGCTTTCCTTGGCAATGCTTCGATGAATTCATCATAGGGCTGGCAGCGACAATGCTGTCAGCCCTGTTTGCTTTTATAGGCTCAGCTTTCTTTCCTCTGCGTGAGGCACTCTGCTGTGTGAGGCACTCTCACTGTGGCCTGCAGAAGATCAGCGGGCGCAGCGGGCACAGTCTTCCAGCAGTTCGGCGACAAGGGCAGTCCAGCCTGTCTGATGGCTCGCGCCCAGTCCGCGTCCGACGTCCCCGTCGAAGTACTCAAAGAACAGCACCAGATCCTTCCAGTGAGGATCATTAGCATAGCGAGGATCATCGCCAAAGACAGGTCGGCGTCCCTCCTCGTCCGTCCGAAACAGGTTCGTTAACCGCTTGGAGATTTCCTGCGCGACCTGCTTCAGATTCATCCGGTGACCAGAGCCGGTCGGGAACTCGACCTGAAGTTCATCGCCATAGAAATAGTGATATCGTTCCAGAGCTTCGATCAGCAGGAAGTTGACAGGGAACCAGATCGGCCCGCGCCAGTTGGAATTCCCGCCGAACAGCCAACTCCGGGATTCCGCCGGTTCATAGCCCACTGAAAGACGCTCTCCGTCGACATCGAATTCAAACGGGTGCTTCTCATGAAACTTTGAAAGTGCCCGAATTCCCCAGGGGGAAAGAAATTCGTCTTCGTCGAGCAGATATTTCAGCAGCCGCTCCAGTCGTTCCCGCGAGGGAATTGCAAGTAATCTCAGTTCGACCGAATGCTGCTGACCATGCGTCGCTCTGTCGGACTGGCAGTAGGAAATATGTCGTCCGAGGTCAGGCCGGTGGTTCAGGAACCATTCCATCCGCTTCTTGAATCCCGGCAGCCGGTCAATCTGATTCTGTTGCAGATTGAGCACGGCAAACAACGGGATCAGGCCTACGATCGAGCGGACCCGTAATGGAAGCGAAACTCCGCTGGCCCGAATGACGTCGTAATAAAATCCGTCCTGCTCATCCCATAATCCGCTTCCGCCAAGGGTGTTCATGGCATCGACGATTTCGACGAAGTGCTCAAAGAATTTGGACGCGATGTCTTCATACGCGCTGTCATGCAGCGCGAGCTCCATCGACATGGAAAGCATCGTCAGGCAATAGAACGCCATCCAGGCGGTGCCGTCAGCCTGTTCCAGGAGATGACCGGACGGTAACGGACGGGACCTGTCGAAGACACCGATGTTGTCCAGCCCCAGAAATCCTCCGGAGAACAGATTCTTTCCTTCAGGATCTTTGCGGTTGACCCACCAGGTAAAGTTCAGCAGGAGTTTAAAGAAGACCCTTTTCAGGAACTGCAGATCGCGGTGCCCGCGCTGGCCGGACATTGTAAAAACCCGCCAGCAGGCCCACGCATGGACAGGGGGGTTGACGTCGCTGAATGCAAATTCATAGGCCGGAATCTGGCCGTTCGGGTGCATGTACCACTCGCGTAGAAACAGGATCATCTGCTCCTTTGCGAACTCCAGGTCGACGCGAGAAAACGGGATCATATGGAATGCCAGGTCCCAGGCGGCATACCAAGGGTATTCCCACTTGTCTGGCATCGAGATCACATCTCGATTGTAAAGATGCTTCCATTCCAGATTCCGTCCGTGGCGATGATGTTCAGGCGGCTTCGGCTGAAAAGGATCGCCATGCAGCCATTCCTTCACGACGTAGTAATAAAATTGTTTGGAGCAAAGGAGACCTGCGTACGCCTGTCGGGTAATCGACCGTTCCTCGACCGACTGATTTTCAGGAAGAATGCCGTGATAGAACTCGTCTGTCTCGCGGATTCTCGCCTGAAAGGTTTTCTCAAAGTCGTCGCCCAACGGCTCGGTCTCATCCTGATTGGATTGGTTCAGGCGCAGCTTCAGTTGACGCGATTCCCCGGCAGGGATTGAGAGTCGATAATGTGCTGCCGCCTTGGTTCCCATCTCTTCGGGATTTACAGCAGCGGTTCGGCCATGAAGCAGATATTCATGGAAGGCATCTTTGGCGAAGGCTTCTGTGTCGCCGATTCCATAAAGGCGGGGGAAGTTAGTTTCGTTCTCAGTAAAAAGATATTTGGGAGTTGTGCCGTCACTCGCAGGGCTGGCCTGCCAGAGATACCTCCCCAAGGTCACATGCTTTGCAACGACAATGTCCTGATCATTCAGGACGAGAGAAGGCTTGCCATTCCCATCTTCCAGCGTCTCGCCCCAGCTCCATGAATTCCGGAACCAAAGGGTCGGAAGGACGTGGATGACCGCCTCGTCAGGGCCACGATTTGAGACCGTGATGCGAATCAGAATGTCGTCAGGCGAGCCTTTCGCGTATTCCGTCTGAACGTCAAAATACCGATTCTCGTCGAACACTCCTGTGTCGGCGAGCTCATATTCCGGTGCGTTACGGTCTCGCTCTCTGTTCTCGACGACAAGTTTGGAATACGGAAACTCGTTCTGGGGATACTTGTACAGCTGTTTGACATAGCTGTGAGTCGGTGAAGAATCGAGGTAGTAGTAGCACTCTTTAACGTCTTCGCCGTGATTTCCTTCCGGGCCTCCCAGTCCAAAGAGGCGTTCCTTCAAAATTGGATCTTTTTCGTTCCACAGGGTGATGGCAAAGCAGAGCCGCCCCTGCCGGTCGCAGAACCCCATGAGGCCGTCTTCTCCCCAGCGATAGGCCCTGCTCCTCGCGTGATCATGTGGGAAGTATTCCCAGCAGTTGCCGCTGTCTGAGTAATCTTCACGGACAGTTCCCCACTGTCGTTCAGACAGATACGGTCCCCAGCGTTTCCAGTTCGCCGTCCGGTCCCGGGACGCTCCGAGCCGCTCGTGTTCCACTGTCGAAGCATGTGACGGTCCATGGACGTTCGCGGTCAGATCCAGCGAAGAATGAACGGCGTTCGACAATTGATCTCTCCTGATTCCAGAATTCACTGGAATACTGTCGGGTGTCCGTTCCCGGAAAACAATCGTTCGCCTCCTGCTTTCTTGTGCCTACAATGAATCAAGGCATCATCGGCGCGAACAGGCTGATTGATTGCAGGTGCGAACCATTCAGAAAACCACCTGTCTCTATTGATGACAGGGCTGAGCAGATTGCTTTCGAATTCGCAGGAGGAGAGACGATGTTGTCTCCGTCAACAGGACAGGAAGTGAAAGGGACGGTTGTCCTGCTCCACGGATTAGGCGTCGGCACCTGGCTGCTGACTTTGCTTGCTCAGCGCCTTCGGGCGGAAGGATATCATGTCGAAAACTGGGGATACTACAGTCTCTGGCAGTCGCTGGAGACACTGATCCCTGAGTTTGAGGAACGTCTCGAGACGCTGGAAAAGCAGCTGCCGCCTGACATGCCGCTGCATATCGTCTGTCACAGCATGGGGGCGATTATCACTCGGGCAGCGTTGAACCGGCGTTCAATTCCGAATCTGCGGCGAGTCGTCATGCTTTCGCCACCGCACCGGGGATCTCACGTTGCAACGCTGGTCGGTCCCTATCTGAAATGGCTCACGAACCTGATTGATGAGCTCGCCGATCGCGAAGACAGCTATGTGAACCGATTGCCGCGAGAACTGCCTGATCATCTGCAGGTCGGAGTCATTGCCGCGGAATGGGATTATGTCCTGTCGGACATGACGACCCACCTTGAATGCGAAGTGGATCACATCACCGTCCCGAGTCGGCACAGCGGACTCGTTCTGCGACGCACCGCTGCCAACCAGATCATTCACTTTCTGGAATACGGGCGATTCCACCGGGAGCCGTGCGAATTCTGTCAGGTCGAAGCGGCTCAGAAAGAAGTCGGTCTTCCTGCTGCAGAACATCGCTGACTTCTGCGTGAACCCCGCACTTGGGGCTATTGCAGTTTCTGGGCGAACCAGTGGACTGTCCGCTTCAGACCCGTTGCGAGATCGATTTCTGGGGACCAGCCCAGTTTCTGTTTCGCTTTCTGAAATGAGACCAGATTAGAACGCAGATCACCCGGACGCGCTGGGCCGTGCTTCAGTTCCGGAATAATGGTCGACTTTCCAAGGCGTTCTAATTCTTGCTGACAGTTTGTGCGGATCGCTTCGGCCAGCTGATTCACATCGGTCGGAACCCCAGTTCCGACGTTCAGGGCATCGAAACCTTCTGCTTCGGACTGCAATGCCAGCAGGTTCGCTGTCACAACATCTGAAACATGCACGTAATCCCGGACATAGTGTCCGTCGCCGTTGATGGCGGCCGATTCGCCTCTCAAGAGACGTGTGCAGAAAATGGCGACGACCCCGGCTTCTCCGTGAGGGTTCTGGCGCTCCCCGTAAACGTTGGCGTATCGAAGAGCCAGAGATGAGAGGCCATGCTCACGGGAGAAAAACTTTAGATACTGCTCTCCACCCCATTTGCTGATGCCATAGGGAGAGATCGGGTTGGCTGGAGTTTCCTCGGGTGCAGGTGATGTCACTTCCCCATAAAGGACTCCACCGGAGGAGGCGAAGACGATTCGCTTTGATTTCACAGCGACTGCAGCGGAAGCGATGTTGATTAACCCCAGCAAATTGACTTCGGCGTCGAAGTGAGGCTCTACAACAGACCGACTCACTGACATCTGTGCTGCGTGATGACTCACTGCATCAGGCCGGAACTCTTCAAAGGCCCGCTGGACTGCCTGAGTGTCGCGAATATCGACCTGATAGAACTTTGCTTTCGAGGGGACGTTCTCCAAACTGCCAGAGCAGAGATCGTCGATCACCGCAACGTCATGCCCGGCTGCCAGCAGTGCGTCCGTGATGTGACTGCCAATGAAGCCGGCGCCGCCGGTGACAAGAATCCGCATCGTTTCCTCTCCATCGGAAGTTGCTCTTCGTCTGATTCGACATCAGCCCCTGGAAGAGTTCATTAAAAACGATATCGGAATCAGAGGCCCTCTTCCACCAGTCCTTCCATTAAGACAACTTCCAGATCAGATCCCTTGATTTTCTTAAGCTGATGCAGGTGATCATCATTCCAACGCAGATCCGGAGCCCCGGAAACGAACCAGTTACTTCCGTTATCCGCGAGAATCATTCCGTACTTCTTCATGGCAGTGAGTATTACCTGCACTTCCTGGGAATATGAGGAAATATCCACGTCCTTCTTCAGGCGGACTCGCATCCCTAACGGAGGGAGGTTGATGTCGGTGTGCTTGCTGGCATAGTGCGTTGCCGGGGGAACGAAAGCACGTCGGGTCTTGGCGACAGTGAATCGCAAGGCGTGACGGATTTCCTTCTGTTCAACGACTTCGTCGTAACGGACCAGCCCCGGGAAAATCGGGAGGCCAGCGGCATCGGCGCTCGTCCAGCCAACAGGACGATCCGGGTGTTTGTTCAAATCGAATATCGCGCCTGATTCAGCCTTCCAGAGATGCCCCCCTGCGACAGGAAATGCGCGGAACAGTTCGTACAGCTTCCAGGAATCCCTGTCGACGACGATGACATGGCGGTCACCCTCTTCATTGGGATCTCCCTCAATTGGTGCATTGGGGGGAACCGGATATGGGCCGGGGTCGCTCTCGTCACCGTAAGCGGTGTAGCGGATGGGAACCGGCCGCTGGTCTCCGGACACGACAATGTAAGGAATTCCGATTCGGGCTCCCTTCCAGAGACCTGCACCGAAGTCGGGGTGAAGGTTCTTTTCGGCCCCAATGTTCTTGATGATCAGATCAGAAAGGGGGTCGACTGGCAGGTGATCAATGGTTTGGTTCCACGCATTGTCATCTGGGAGCGGGCGTCGCCCTCCCAATGAGGCTCCCTCACCCAGATGGACGACTCCCTTCTCGAAAGGAGCCGGTTGAAGGCGTGAGTTGGGAGGAGCCGAATTTTCCGAATCCGTCTGCCACCAGGATTTCTTTTTGGGCGTCTCTGACGTCGCAGTGGCGGTTTCGGGATCGGAACTTGCAGGCGATTGCTGGTAGAGCGATGAGTCTCCCAGCAAGGTAGAGGACGTTTCATTGCCCGCCAGAGGACTGCGGTCAAACAGCAGGAGGCCCGTCAGAGCGACAATCGCGACCCCACCAATAATCATAACATCAATGTGCTTCGGCATTTTCAACCCATAGAAATCGTTGTCCGCAGCTCATGAGCGCAGTGGCCCTTTCTGAAGAGATAGGTGATAAAAGTTCCCTAGGCGTTGCGTTTTGCCTGAGTCACCATGTTTTCTTCACTGTTTTTCTCTGCAATGTCGGTTTTCATGAATGCTCCGAACGGCAAAAAACACCAAACTCGTCGATCTCCGGCCCCGTCACCGTGTAAACTTTTCAATGATTCGCCTTCACTTTCGCGTCCGGCAAAACTGAGTTCTCCGGATCTGCGAAAAAAACATCTCATTTCCACAAATTGAAAGCTCGCAATATCGGGAGAGTCGCAGGAGTTGACACCCGCTGCCGCGGATTAAGGGGATTCGGTATGTTCGAGACTCGTTTACACACGTTCAGATCTCGAATTTTGTCTCGCGACAAGATTGCCGGCCTCCTGTTTTCGCTCTGTGGCGGAGCCTCCGCGTTCGCTCAGCCCTTTGGCCCGGTCCCGGTTCAGCAGCCGGTTCGTCCACAGGTGATGCAGCCGGTGATGCGCCCCCCAGTTGCCGGGATGCCGGGCAATGTGATGCCCAGCAGTGGGATGTCCAGTAGTGGGATGCCAGGTAATGGCATGCCCGTCAAAACAATCTCCACACAGACATCGATGTGCGAACTCGCTGAGCGACATCCCCTGTGTGTCATCATCGGTGAGCGTATTGCCTCTCTGCTGATCGCGACTGAAACCATCGACGAAGGGCCGTTTCAGGAATTCATTCTGGGTGCGAATGTTCAGGGGAGTCAGCGGACCAACGCCCGGACTTCGTTGGACTTCATTCCCAATGAATCGGCGATGAAGTTGAAGGTCGTGCTGCATGGAGTCACCGTCAATCAGACACTGAGTCAGGTTCGCCAGGCTGCGATTCAGAGTGCAGGCAGTGTTGAATTTGAAGTGACCAAGCAGGTCGAATTCGACGGCTTCCAGCTGACGACCTGGACGCCAGCAGCTTATATGAGGATCCGTCAGCAGCATCTCGGGGCATCAACGCCGATGAGTCCGATTCCCTTGCTGGGGCCTCTGGCCAGTTCGATCGTCATGAATGCCGCCGAGCAGCGGAAGCCCATGACAGAGACGATTGCGGCACAGCGAATTACGCAGGCTGTCGCGCCGCAATTCAATACGCAGCTCGACAAGGTCCTGAGCTCGCTGAATGATCAGCTCAATGGAGATCTGAAAAACTGGCTGTTGCAGGCTCAGATTTATCCGAGCCATATTGCGACGTTATCGTCGGACCGTGCCGGCCTTTGGGGAGCGGCCTTTGAAAAGGAAGCTCCTTCTTCTGCGAAGTCGGGGATCTTTCAGCCGGTCTCTGCCTCCGGAGTGCGGAAGAAGGTGTTACCTTCTCGCCGGCTGATCCCGGTATCAACCTCTGGTCAGCCTAGCGACGGAGCCAGTCTCGCTGCCCGGTTTTTGACGGAAGCAGATCAGATTCAGGATCGCGTGGTCCTTCTGGTGCATGAATCGCTGATCGTCGACATTGCAGAACGGTATGAACTCGGAGGAAAAGGGGTTCCGCCTTCAGTGCTGGATTCCCTGCTCAGGAGCTCAGGCGATGCTCCGCAAGGACCATCGATGGGGACCCTCGTGCTGCACCCGGAGAACCCGGTGTCCGCAACGATTAACGGCGGCGAGTTTCTGTTGACTGTGAAGGCCGGTTTCAAGCCGGTGATCGGGCCGGAGATCCCTCCTTGTGAAGTCGTTTTCTCCTTCCGCCCCGTGCTGACGGAAACGGAAATTATTCTCAAGCCAGAACTCGCCTCTATTGAACAGCTCGATCCTGCTGCCGGTGGGATTTTTGGAGCGGCAGGTCAGGGAATCCTGAAGCAGGCCATTGAACAGCGTCTCAAGGAATACACGCTGCCTCGGACTGTGAATATTCCTCGCGAAGCGAATCAGGAACCTGTGCCGCTCCGCCTGCAAAGTCTGACGCTGAACAGTGGATGGCTGTCGGTTGCCTATGAACCTGCGATCAAGGTTCAGCGTCCAGCCTGGCAGTCGACAGATGGCTCGCTGGAAGATGCTCTGCTGCGATAGTCTTCCCAATAGGTTCCCGCTGGCTGCTGAATCGCTGGATGCTCAAAGGGGATGCCGACGTATCGCGGTGCTACCCTTTTTCGAAAGACTTCGTCACACTGACGAGTGCGTTTATGCGATCTTTCGACGCTCTGCAGTCTTTCTGAAAGACTGAACTCGCGTTCGAGCTTGAAAAGTGTCCTGCACTGTTTCTCAATCAAGGGAGTGCTAATGCGCCTGCAGCTCTTGTGCGGATTTCTTGGGTTCTGTTTCCTGTCAATGATGCCGCTGGGTCTTCAGGCGGGAGCAGAGGATGGTCGCCTCGACCTGTATTTCATCGATGTCGAAGGTGGTGCCGCACTGCTGATTGTTTCGCCTGCGGGTGAGTCGATGTTGATTGATTCCGGGTATCCAGACTACATGGATCGGGATCGCGACCGGATTCTCAAAGTCGTCCGGGATGTCGCCGGACTGAAAAAGATCGATCATGCCGTTGTGTCGCACTGGCATCTGGACCACTACGGAAACCATGCGTCACTCGCCGCCGCGATCCCCATCGGCAAATTCTGGGACCGCGGAATTCCGGACTCACTGTCGGAAGATAAAAAATTCGACGAGCGAATCGCACAGTATCGAGCCGCGTCACAAAATGCTTCGCTCGCATTGAAAGTCGGAGATCAGCTCTCGCTCAAGGGGAAGCAGGTGCCAGTGTCGATTCGCGTCCTGACAGGCAGTCGGAAGGTCGTTCCGAACGAAGGGGAGCCCAATCCGTTTGCGAGAGAACATGTCCCTGCGAAAGAGGACAAATCCGACAATGCGGCGAGTCTTTCGATGCGATTCGATTTCGGGCGTTTCCGTTTTCTGTGTTGCGGCGACCTCACCTGGAATGTCGAAGCTGAACTCGTGACGCCGAACAATCCTGTCGGAAAAGTCGACCTGTTTCAGGTGACTCATCATGGACTCGGGGTCAGTAACAACCCTGTTCTGGTGAAAGCAATTGATCCAGTTGTGGCCGTCATGTGTAACGGTCCGTCGAAGGGGGGTGACCCGAGGGTAATTGAAACCGTAACTTCGACCGCCTCGCATAAGGCTCTTTTTCAGCTTCACCGAAACCTCAAACTCGATGCTGCGCAGCAGGCGCCAGCAGAGCGTATCGCGAATACCGGTGACACGGATTCCTGTGCTGGGGTCTGGATCAAAGCGTCTGTTGCTCCCGATGGAGAGAGTTATCAGGTTCAGGTCGGGCCTGACGGTCAGCCAGAGACATTCAAGACTCGCTGATTCGGTTTGAGGAACTCTTTGCGGTGAGCTTATCGTGCTGAACAGGTAAAGACTGACAATCAAACGGACGATAGCGAAGCCCATCGAACTTTCGATGGGCTTTTGTCGTCTGCACGCCAGGAATTTCAGCCGCCGATGCCCGGGGTGGTAGAGTTCGAGTGGGTTCACCACCCTGCGATGCGCTGGTGACTTTCCCTCGACGTGACCAGATCGAGATCGCAGACGCCCAGTTGATTTTGAGATGTCGGCGGAATGCGTTTCTTGCGGAACGCATTCCGCTGGCGACTCTTTTCGACGACAGATTTCAAAGTGGCGCCGTTCACTGCTCTCGTGATTGAACCTCGAATTCAGCAGTGGATAGCTCGGGTCGCTTGGTCATCCGTGTCATCGAGCGAAATCTGCACCGCGGCCTCTGATGTTCGAATGTTGTTCGAGGACAGGAATGTCGTCATGACTCGATTTCAAGTAAACATGATTGTCGTCGGAGCGATTGTTGCTTTGGGCGCCAATCTGCCAGTCAGCTCCATGGCGGGATGTCCTTGTCAGAAAGGAGGCGCCGGAGGCGGCGTCTCCATGGGAATGGATTATTCAGCGGGCCCGATCGCGGAACCTTATTCAGGTTCTATTCCAGGCGCTCCCTATCCGGGGACCGTTGCAGGGATGCCCTATTCAAATCCTATGCAACCGAACGGGGTGACCGTCGGAAGTGAAGTCCCGGCGACCGGTGTTCCCGGTGTTGGCCCCGGTTATTCAGGTGCCACGGCAACCACATGGCAGCCGCCCCCAGGCACGATCGGTCGGACCTATCAGATGAAGTCCCGCCCGGTGCCTGTCTCGATGCACCCTCGATCCGCGATTGTCGATGTTCGAGTCAAGAATGCGAAAGATGTTCGTGTGCATGACATGAATGTTTATCGCACTGAAGACTATCTCGAAGGGTTTCAGGATCATCTCGACCCGACGATGTGGCACTTCACGGCCGAGCCGCTGATTCCGGGAATCCCCCATATCTGTCGGGTGGAAGCTCACTTCGATGGTCCTGATGGGCGAGACGTTAAACAGGAGCGTTACGTTCGACTGATTATGGGACGCGTGATTGAGGTCGAATTCTAGTACTGGTCGTGTTACCAGACAGCCGCACAGCGACCGTTCGACAGTAAAAATGCTGTGCGCCGCTCCATTCTGCCGTGAAGCCGCTGGAAGAATGAGCCAACCGTCCAGTGGCGGTGAGAATCTCAGAAGCATCAGTTGAGACGACAATCAGCCGATGCGTTTCGCCCCCGGGAACACCCTCTTCCCGGGGGATTTTTACTGAATGAGAGCTCTCTTTGCGGTTGTTCGTCGATTTGCAATACAATTGCACTTCACGAGGAAACGGTGCTAGAATCCCCGCGAGTGACAGACACGGATGCTTTAACGTCAAAAGGGCGACGACCATGGTCGGCAAACGACCAAGTTCAGAACAGGTGCAGACCGCAAGGGAAATCTTGCGCGGCGCAGGTCTGAGGAGTACGCCCGCCCGCATTCTTGTCCTGCTCGAACTGCAGGGGGCCACATCGCCGATCACACATGCGGAACTGGCTGATCGGCTCGTTCCCTCAGGGTTCGATAAGACGACGATCTTCCGAAATCTGAATGATTTCGCGGATTCCGGTCTCGTGCGGCGAACAGAGTTGGGAGACCACGTCTGGCGTTTCGAGCTGAAGAATGCGGATTCACATCAGGATGATCATCCTCATTTTGTCTGTGTCGACTGCGGGGCGGTCACTTGCCTGGGCGATGTGGAACTGACGACCGCGTCCCGCAAACGCTCCAGCCAGATCGGCAGAGTGACCGAGATCCTGCTCAAGGGACATTGCGTCACCTGTGAGCCCGCCGCCAGCTGATTCAGTCCCTCACCAAGCTGTGAGGCAGGTGAGCAACCCATCGGTGAAAATTGGCGAGTTGGAATTCTTCGACAGCCATCGTCAGACCTGGCGGCCGAAAGCGAGAATTGTCATATCGTCGCTATTCGCCCTGCCGTGCCGGAATCGAGTCACCTCTTCCACTACGGTGTTGATCATGTCATGAAGCCCCTCAGGGGCATTCTCGATCGCTGCCGCAAGTCGTTCTGTTCCAAAGAGCTCATTCGCGGGGTTCATCGCCTCGGAAACGCCGTCCGTGTAAAGCAGAATCTGGTCTCCAGGTGAGATGCTCAGGCTGACCGGGTGAACCTCCATCGTGTCGGAAATTCCTAAAGGAAAACATCGCTGCGAAGAACTGATGTCCTTCACAGGCGAGACTCCCCTTCGTCTCAGTAAGGGGTGAGGATGCCCTGCATTTGCCAAGGTCAGCAGATGACTCTCTGCGTCCAGCACACCGAAGCAGGCGGTGATAAACATACATTCTTCAGCATTGTCCAGAATGAAGCGGTTAAGACTGGAGACGGCAGACTTCAACGTTGGAGACGTCGCAACCCGGAGTTTCACTTCTCCAGCAAAACGCATGATGTTCATTGCCGCCGGTAAGCCTTTTCCGCTTGCGTCGGCGATGCCGAAGATGACCCGGCCGTCTCTCATCTTCTCATAGAAGAAGTAATCGCCTCCCACCTTTTCGGCAGCGGCGTAATAGTGGAAAAATTCATAGCCCTGAACGTCAGGTCGCGCTCGAGGCAGCATACTCAGCTGTACATGACGGGCGGTTTCCAGCTGGCGCTCAGTGTCCCGATGCTGAACGACGATGTCGTGGGCGCGTGCGTACCCGATAGACTGCCCGGTGACGACGCCAACGGCGGACACAAGGTCGAGATCGTCATCGCTGAACCCGTATGAAGCCGACCCATCCGACTGCAGAATGATCACTCCGAATGGAGTCGATTCCGGGCCCAGAATCGGAACGCAGATGGTGCACTGATGGAGGTCATCCATCGCCATCGCGGGATCGCCTGCGTCCTCAGTGCGGACGACGCCCCGACCGGTCTTGAGAACTTCCTGAATCAGCTCGACGTTCAGGGGAACTCCCGTCAAATCGGTGCTGTCTGCGTCGCGGCCATGTTTCATGGCGACGGGGCGAATCTGTCCGTCAGGGTCGAGAAGATGGATTTCCCCGAAATTTGCCTGTCCGAAACTGCGAAAAAGCAGGTCGAGAACGCGCGGCAGAATGACGTCGAGCTGGAGACTGCTTCCGAGAAAACGCGTGATCTCAATCAGCGTTTCCAGTTGCCCTTTCAGGTTTTTACTCGAGATCCCGCCGGAGAGCGGTTTGCCCTGACCTGAATTTAAAGTCGAGCTCCCCCCCAGTACGGTGTTTTGAACATCGACTTGCGGGACCGTTTCGCTGACCTTCGGGTCGTCCGGATCTTTCAGGAAGAAGCCAATTGAAACATCATGCAGAGAGATGCGATCCTGATCCTGAAGACGTTCCCGCTTTTGGAGACGGCGACCATTCAGGTAGGTCCCATTTGTGCTGCCCAGATCTTCCACATAGTACTGTCCCTGCAGCGAGATGACCTGGGCATGAAATCGAGAGATGGCCTGATTGGAGATCACCAGGTCGCAGGTGGGATCCCGGCCAATGATAAGATGGCGGTTTTTCAGGACCGACTTCCGCTCGCCCGGATTCGGCATTCCGAGCACAAGAAGTGTCGCCATCGAAGTGCCCCGCAGGGAAGAGTGCTGTCACAAATTTCACGCAGGACACATAAATCGCATCCATACTCAATGGATTTTAATTCTCCTCAATGTGGAAATCCACTAGATAACTGAGCACGGAAGGGGATCGCATCTGTATTAAAACGCGACGCAGATGTGATTGTCTCGCGTCGCGAACAAGCTTAGAAGAAGTATCTTCAAACCCTGTCGTTCTGTTCAGACGTCGCCGCCTGGAGCTGCATCGACGGCTGAATCTGATAAGTCTGCAACTTGGTTTGAAATTGCAGCGTCTTCTCCAAGAAACAGCCGTTTCACCACCATTGTGGCATAAGCACCACGAGGGAGTGAAAAACGCAACGTTAATTTCTTTCCTTGTCCGGCATCGAGCTCGTCATTGGCGAATGTTGCAGCGAAATCCCGCACAGGAATAAACACCGGGCGCCGTAATCGGGAAAAGAATCGATCACGTGGAAACTTCACTTTCAGGTCCCGCAGTTCCCAACCTTGTTCTTTCAGCACCTCTTCGGCCAGTTCAGGGTGAGGAAACTCCTCGGGACGAACTCGCCCGGAAGGGAGTGGAATCTGCATTTGACTGAGGACCTGCAGATTCTCCGGCGAGAGGGCTCTCGGGCAATGAAGCGGACCTGTTCGCAGTTGCAGAAGTGTCGTCTGACCCGATTCGCAGAGTGTCTGAATTTCCCGGCTGACAATCTGATTCCATAAATCGCTTTGCAATGCTGATAAAAACAGGCCCCGCAGGTCCCCATTGACCAGTGCCCACGCTCCTTTGAATTTAGTGGGGTGATCGCAGAGATATGTGATCACACTCCGCCGGTGTGAGCGGCTGAGTTGCTGCTTGCACTCGAGCCAATTGCCCCAGTTCTCGCGGAGGATCGCTTTCTGCTCACGCTCTTCCGCATCGTCCAGCGGCTCTGGCTCCGCGAACGTCAGACGCAGTGCTTGTTCATACTGCTCACGGATCCATGCGGATGCGATAAAGCCATGTTCAGGGAACCATGAGCCAAATCGCTGGTCATCGAAGTAGTTGGGGACCCCTGACTGCTGGATCTCAGGAATCGCCGATTCGGCAAGTCGCTGTTCTTCAGGTCGCAAAGAACGAAGAACAATCCGGAAGTGATTTGCCGCGATATCGTCGGAGGTGACGGCCCGTTCCGACTGCCCCAGATATGTCAGCGATATTGCATTATCGTTGCATGAATGCCGTGGACCGCCGCGAACCGTGATGAGTTGCGAGGTCACCGCATGCCGGTCTTTCAGTCCGGCGTGTGCCATATTCTTTCGCGGAAGATTGAAAATCCTCGCGAGACGATCGAGGGCATCGAGCGTGGTCCAGCCGGTTTTCCGCAGTTCATAAACAGCGTAGGCCCCGGTTTGCCGAATCGGCAGGCTGTTCTGTTCACGGACATCAAAATCTTCCGGCAGACGACGGAGTTTCATAAGCAGGGCAGGCCAGTCAAAGAAGTAATATGAAAGGAACGTTTACGGAATCAGCAGGGGCGGGTGAAATCCCCGGCGACAGAAGAAGAGGGCCAGTAAAACGAAATCGGAAACATCGTGTTTCCGCGGCAG
The DNA here is from genome assembly GCA_023417655.1 of Planctomycetota bacterium. GTDB lineage: Bacteria > Planctomycetota > Planctomycetia > Planctomycetales > Planctomycetaceae > Planctomicrobium. Next base: position 27,849 of record JAEZFD010000018.1, read on the forward strand.
TGAGAGAGGTGAGAATCGGTCAGAGGATCCAGCCGCCTCCCAGAACGCGATCATGGTCATAGATCGCGACGGCCTGACCCGGCGCCACGCCGTACTGGGGATCGTCGAATTCGACTTCCATCAGGTCCGGTCCGATCAGCCGGACTTCACAGGGACCCGGCGTGTGCTGGTAACGGATTTGCGCCGTCGCCCGAAGTGGGAACGTCAGGTCCTCTTTTAACCAGTTCAGGCGATTTGCGGTCAGAGTCCGTCGTCCCAGTTCTTCTTTGCTGCCGAGAATAACGCGACGGGTCTCTGGTTCAATCTTCACAACGAACCGCGGTTCCCCAAAGGCAACGCCCAGTCCGCGCCGCTGCCCGATGGTGAAGTGCTGATAGCCTTGATGTTGCCCCACCACTTTGCCAGAGGTGTCGACGAGTTCTCCGGCCGTCTCTTGCGGGCCCCGATAGTCGTTCAGAAAGCGACCATAGTCGTTATCAGGAATGAAGCAGATTTCCTGACTGTCTGGCTTGTCTGCGGTGCGGATCCCGGCCTGTCGGGCGAGGGCACGCAGTTCGTCCTTCTGGTACCCGCCGACCGGGAAGAGGATCTTGTCGAGGAGGTCAGGGCGGATCCCGAACAGGACGTACGACTGGTCTTTGCCGCCGTCGAGTCCTCGGAAGAGTCCGCGTCGGCTTTCTCCGGGAACGTCGCGCAGCGAGGCATAATGTCCGGTGGCAATGTATTCGGCCCCGACCTGTTCGGCGAAATTCCAGAGTTTTCCGAACTTCAGCCAGACGTTACACATCACGCACGGATTGGGAGTCCGACCTGCGAGATATTCGTCCGCAAAGTAATCTTTGATCTGGGTGAATGCTTCGCTGAAATTCAGCGCGTGGAAACTCAGGTCGAGAGCATCGGCAACCCGACGTGCGTCCGCAGCATCCGAGGCACTGCAGCACCCCTGCTTGTGAGCCTTCGTATTGACGATCGGCAGCAGGTTGGGAGAGATTTCACAACTCTCGGCTTCATTGGCTCCGGAGCGCATGAAGAGGCCGATCACCTCGTGCCCCTGCTCTTTCAAAAGCCAGGCCGAAGCGGAGCTGTCGACTCCTCCACTCATTGCGAGAACAACGCGCGCCATACCAATTAAACTCGGTTGGTCGGCAGTCTGCCGCTGCCAACACTCTTCTGGAAAACGGAATGATTCAGGGGGATTTTCGTCGGACGATGCCGGATCGACTATGATACCGTTCCCTGCACCTGTTGAGAACCGGGGCAGGCTGGACCGCAGACCCTGATTCTGGTAACACGGACAAATTCCCCATTCGACGCCCGTCAGGTCAATTCCTCCTGATGGAAAGGCGATGGGGAATTCGCCCTCTTCGAACGTAATCCCGGCTTTTCAGAGCGGAAATACGAAACGTCCATGTATCAGCCCAATAAAAAAATCATCGCCGGTCTGTTTGCCTATTGCTTTCTGGTGAAAGTATTTCCATTCGTTCTGATGCACCTGGGCATGGATATGCAGTCTGAGACTGTCTATCCGTGGACGTTTACACCCATGTTCGCCGTCGGAATATTCGGAGTGGCACTCTTCCGGAAGAAGTCGACCGGCTTTCTCCTCCCGCTGACCGCCTGGATTGCCTCTGACGTGGCCATCGGGGCGCTCGCGATCATGCATCAAGGACTGGAAGAGGGATTGGCCTACGCTATCTACCCGGGGCAACTGGTCAACTATGTCGGAATGATCCTCGCCACCTGCGCCGGGCTGATCGTCCGAAGTCGACGGGACGTCGGGACAATCATCTGCGCTGGACTGGTCTCACCTGCACTCTTCTTTGTTGTCAGCAACTTCGGCGTCTGGGCCTTTGATGGCTATATCAACTTCCCGAAGACACTGGCTGGTCTACAGCAGGCCTATATCGCCGGGCTTCCATTCTTCAAGAATTCCGTCGTTTCGACCCTGGCTTACTCTGCCGTGTTCTTCAGCCCGATTGGAATGGGCTTCCTGAAGGCGAATCTCGCTTCTTCACCCGAAACAGCATCAGCTTCCGCTCCTGCCGTGGACACTCTGAAGTCTTAATGCTGTTGTCGCGGTGTGAGTCGGGAAACGGCGATCCTTTTCTCTTCTCACCGACATTTCACATTGAGCTCGAAATCCCAGCAGGGTTGGTGGACTTCTCCACCGGCCCTGCTTTTTTGTTTCCGGGGGCAAGAAAGACAGCTTCGCGGAGGCCGAACGCTCTGCTTGTCTGGAGCGAGCATTGGCTCCACAGCACTTTGGGAGATCCTTCGTGTCCACAGGGACTCCATTGATCTATAATGAGATCAGTCGTGGTCGGTCTGTTTACGAATGCTGGTGTTTTAGTGCATCTCGGCATGCTGGCCCCCACGGCAGATGGAGATTTCTGAGGGGCTTGTTCGATGCGGCTTTCGTCGTGCGGACCTCGACAGAGATCCAACGGTGAATGTGGTCAATCCACCACGCTGCACGCGGAACGGTCAACAACATGTCAGACGTCGCTCAACCGAATCTCAGTTCACTGGATGATGCCCTCAGGCAGCTTCGGGCCGGGGGCATGATCATCGTTCTGGACGCTCAGGAGCGGGAGAACGAAGGCGACCTGATCTGTGCCGCTGAGTTCATGACGCCTGAGAATGTCGACTTCATGCTCCGCAAGGGGGCAGGTGTGCTTTGCGCCCCGGTCACTCAGGAAACCGCCGACCGACTGCGACTTGTTCCCATCGTCGATCGAGAGTCCAACACCACTCCGCATCAGACGCCATTCCTGATTCCGATTGACCATCGGGACAGCGGAACCGGCGTCAGTGCAGAAGCCCGATCGCGGACTTTGCAGTCGCTCGCCGATCCTCAGAGCCAGGCCCGTGATTTCGTCCGGCCCGGGCACGTCTCGCCGCTGCTTGCCCGAGAAGGGGGAGTGCTGCGTCGTGCAGGTCACACCGAAGCGACCATCGACCTGATGAAAATGGCCGGACTGACGCATGTCGGCTGCCTCATTGAAATTTGCAGTCAACGCGGACCCGGGATGGCCGAACTGGAAGAACTCAATGAACTTGCCAGAGCTTATAACCTCCCGATCATCACGATCTCTCAGATCATTCAGCATCGCCGCATCCGTGAGCAGCTGATTCGCCGCGAAGTGGAAGTGGATATTCCGACTGAGGAATTTGGGACGCCGAAATTCATTTCCTATCGGGTGGAGCACGATGATCAGGAGCCGCTGGCAATCGTCTGGGGAGATCTTACTTCGTCGCCCGCTCCGCTGGTCCGGATGCATTCTTCCTGCTTCACAGGGGACATCTTGGGATCGTTGCGCTGTGATTGCGGTGACCAGCTGCACATGGCGATGCACATGATCGTTCAGGAGGGCTGCGGTGCCGTCGTTTACCTTCCGCAGGAAGGGAGAGGAATCGGACTTTCCGCCAAGCTCAAGGCTTATCAACTGCAGGATGAAGGTCTCGATACCGTCGAAGCGAATCATCGACTCGGTTTCAAAGCCGACCTGCGGGACTACATGGTCGGTCTCCAGATTCTGAAAGATCTGGGTCTTAAGGAAGTGCGGATTCTCACGAACAATCCCAAGAAGACCGAGGCCTTTGAAGAATGGGTTGATCTCAAGGTCATTGCTCAGGTTCCCATTATCGCACCGCCTCATGAGCACCGACGTCGCTACATGGATGCGAAGCGACAGAAGATGGGGCACCTGCTTCCGCCGGTCGACCGGGTTCACGAATCATAGGCCGATCGGCCCGTCGACTTCTTCGTAGCCGCTGAAACAGGGCACCTGCGCTGCGTGTTCCTGCTTCTTGCCGCCGACAAAGGACACCTGTGAATCGCTGGCAGTTCTGGATCGATGTGGGAGGGACGTTCACCGATTGTGTGGGGCTCTCGCCCACCGGACAGGTCTTCGAGTGGAAGGCACTCAGCTCCGGGGCCGTTAAAGGGACGGTTGAATCGCAGCCTGATCCTGGGAGCATTGTCGATCCGCATCGCATCGGTGACCATCCTCACTTCTGGAGCGATTGGACGATCGAATTCTCTGATGGGACAGCGAAGAGGCATTCGCTTCAGGTCCTCGATTCCACGCCAGCCGGGCAACTGCGACTCTCGGAGTCGGTGTCGGAATCGCTCGTTGGTGTGAATTATGAACTGCGGTCTGCGGAACCGGCTCCGATCCTCTGCATCCGGCAGCTGCTGAGAGTTCCGCTCGGTCAGCGATTGCCAGGAGTCGATGTCCGGCTTGGAACCACCCGCGGGACCAATGCGTTGCTGGAGAGAAAAGGCGCAGCGACCGGCTTTCTCGTCACGCGAGGCTTTGCCGATCTGCTCCGGATCGGAAATCAGGATCGCCCGGACCTGTTTGCACTGAACATCCGCAAGCAGGAACCTCTTCACGATCACGTCGTTGAGATCGTTGAACGACTCTCCGCAACCGGCGAAGTCCTCATTCCTCTTGATGAAGAACTAGCTCGTCAGCAGTTGGAGCAGCTACGACGACAGGGGATCGAATCGATTGCGATCTGTCTGCTGCATGCCTACCTCAACCCGGCGCATGAGCATCGCCTTCTGGAGCTGGCTCGCGAAGCTGGTTTCACCTCCATCAGTGTTTCAAGTCAGGTCGCTCCGGTCATCAAGGCCGTTCCCCGCGCGGAGACAACTGTTCTCGATGCCTATCTGAATCCAGTTCTTCAGGCTTACATTGCATCGCTGCAACAGTCACTCGGGCCTGACAGCACATTGCGACTCATGGGCTCTCAGGGGGGCCTGATTCCCGGGAATCAGTTCTCTGGAAAAGACAGCATTCTCTCTGGGCCGGCGGGAGGTGTGATTGCCTATTCCCGGATCGCTCAGGCGGCAGGGTTCGACCAGGCCATCGGCTTCGACATGGGGGGGACGAGTACCGACGTCTCCCGCTTCGGCGGAGCCTATGAACTCGAAACTGAATCTGTGAAAGCGGGTGTGCGAATTGCGACCCCGTTGCTGGCCATTGAAACGGTGGCCGCTGGTGGCGGCAGTCTCTGTCAGTTCGATGGGGTCCTGCTCCGGGTCGGACCGGAGAGTGCAGGAGCGGATCCCGGGCCGGCGTGTTACGGACGCGGCGGGCCGCTCACCATCACAGACGTGAATCTGATGCTCGGCCGGATTCTGCCTGACCACTTTCCGTTTCATCTGGATCGGGCTGCCGTTGAGTCTCGGATCGACGAGATCCTGCATCAGATGAAGGCCTCAGGCTTTTCAGCTGAATACACCCCGGAGCAACTGGCGCAGGGTTTCGTGGAGATCGCCAATGAAACCATGGCCCGGGCAATTCGCACGATCTCAGTGCGAAAAGGCTACGACCCGGCGGAACATCTGCTGGTCTGCTTCGGAGGAGCAGGTGCGCAGCATGCCTGTGCCCTTGCGAGAATTCTCGGGATTCGTTCGATCCTGATCCATCCTCTCTCCGGACTGTTGAGTGCCTATGGAATGGGACTCGCGGACGTCCGCCGTCGCGCTGAGCGACAGATGCTTCGGCCTCTGACGGATGACCAGTTACAGGAACTTCCTGTTCGCTTTGAAGCACTGGCGGAGGAGCTGCAGGAAGAAGTCCGACACGCAGGCGTGGGTCCGGAAAACATCGATCCCCCTCATCGCGGTCTGCGACTGCGCTATCAGGGAGTTGATGCCTCTCTTGTGATCCCTGAGCCCGTCGGTTCCAGCTGGACAGCAAGCGAGTACCGCGCCGCATTTGAGCAGCAGCACCAGCAACTTTTCGGGTACATCCAGCCTCATCGTCCTCTGGAAATTGTCACCATCGTCGTGGATGTGGTCGGGCATCTCCCTTCCTCCACTTTGCCTGAGATTCCCCGTGCGACAGCAGATCTGCTTTCGGCGGAATCCCGTGAAGTCTGGTTTCAGGGGGAACGGGTTCAGACGCCGGTTTATCTCCGGCAGGACCTGCGTAGCGGTCATCAGATATCTGGTCCTGCACTGCTTTGTGAAACCGGCTCCACTGTCTGGATCGAACCGGGTTTCCAGTGTCATGTTCTGGCTTCTGGCGAGTTGATTATCCACGACTCCGATGCCCGGGCGAACCCGGCAGAAGTTCAACAGGACATCGCCCTCGAAGCGGCGCCCGATCCGGTCACGCTGGAGATTTTCAACAATCAGTTTGCCTCGATTGCCGAGCAGATGGGGGTAACACTCCGCCGGACATCAATTTCTACGAACGTCAAAGAACGGCTGGACTATTCGTGCGCCCTTTTCGACGCGAGTGGGGGACTGGTTGTTAATGCGCCACACATTCCGGTGCATCTCGGAGCGATGGGCGAGACTGTCAGTTGTCTGCTGCGTGATAATCCTGACCTGCGGCCCGGCGATGTTCTGGTGACGAATGATCCCTACAGCGGCGGATCTCACCTCCCGGATCTCACCGTCGTCACTCCGGTCCATGATGATGCAACGGGGGAACTCCTGTTCTTCACAGCGAGTCGCGCCCACCATGCCGAAATCGGGGGCATGACCCCCGGAAGCATGCCGCCCTTCTCCAGATCACTCGGGGAAGAAGGTGTTCTGATCCGGAACTTCAAGATTGTCGAACAGGGAACGACTCGATTTGATGAGTTCCGGACGCTTCTGACCTCGGGGCCATGGCCGAGTCGGTCACCAGACGACAACCTCGCTGATGTCACGGCGCAGATTGCGGCAAATCAGGTTGGGGCGACTCTGCTCAAAGATCTGCTCCGCCGCTCCGGCCGTGAACGCGTGCTTCTGTATATGGGCTTCATCCAGCAGGCCGCCGAGATCAAGATGCGACGGGCGCTGTCAGCCATCCCGGACGGTGTTTTCGAGCGGACCGATTTTCTCGACGACGGATCGCCCATTGCTGTTCGGATCGAAGTCACCGGAGACTCGGCCGTCATCGATTTCACAGGGACCGGTCCAGTTCGCTCAACAAATTTGAATGCCAATCGGGCGATCGTTACCGCGGCTGTGATGTATGTGTTTCGGTGCATGATCGAGGAGTCGATTCCACTGAACTGTGGCGTCCTCCGCCCGCTGAGGATCGTTCTGCCTGAATGTCTGCTGAACCCGCCTGCCTTGGAAGATCGCTCGCGATGCGCGGCCATGGTTGGGGGAAATGTGGAAACCTCTCAACGGGTCGTTGATGTATTGCTCGGAGCCTTGGGACTCGCTGCCGCCAGTCAGGGGACGATGAACAACCTGACCTTCGGGGATGGAACATTCGGGTTTTACGAAACCATTTGCGGAGGAGCGGGTGCGACTCCGCAGGCGGACGGCGCGGACGCGGTTCACACGCACATGACTAACACTCGATTGACGGATGTCGAAATCATCGAATCCCGTTATCCGGTGCGGATCGAGGAGTTCTCCATCCGAAGAGGGTCCGGTGGCCCCGGAAAACACCGGGGCGGGGACGGGATCCGTCGGGTCTTCGTTTTCCTCAAACCCCTGACGGTTTCCCTGCTCACGCAGCGTCGGGGATCCTTTCCTCCATTTGGTCTCCAAAAAGGGAGCCCGGGTTTGATCGGGAGGAACCAGAAAATCCGGTTCAATGAAGGGATCCGTGAGGAATTGCCGGGGGCGACTCAGCTTCAGATGCAGTTCGGGGATCAACTCATCATCGAAACACCGGGCGGGGGAGGCTATGGGATGGCGGAAGAATCATAAGACAGGCAAAGGGATGGCCGTAAAGTGGGAAAATCTGAGTAAGACGCGGTCTGTCACTCTATTGGGACGTATCGAAATTCACATCTCTTTTAGAAAATGGCCGTTAAAGAATTGCCGGAATCCGACTTGAAGGAAAAAATGGGATACCCTCAAAAAGAAGGGTCAGGTAGAACTCGCCAGTCATAATCAAAATCTGAGTCGCACTCATCGGTTTTGGTTAATGTGTTGACACTGGACGATGCTGTTCGCCTGTTTGATGTCGGAGGAATTTGCCCTAGGGGCCCTTCCTGATGGAGTCTTCCTGTGTGGGCTCGGGAAGAGAGAACTCCTGATGTCATCTCATGAGGTGATTCAAGCGGAGGGGCAGACTGTGGTTGCGATCAGGCGTTCGGATGCCTGTCTGCTGATTGCCGACGATAACGACGCGTTTCGCGAAGCGGTCGTTGAAATCGTTGAGCCATTTTTTCGCACCATTGCGGTTCCCTCCGGTGAGCAGGCGATTCAGGTTGTCGAAACGACCCCGGTTCATCTGGCACTCTTCGATCTGAATATGCAGGTCCTCTCAGGTCTGGATGCCATCCGATGGTTGCGGGAGCGGCAGCTGGAACTTCCCTGCATATTAATGAGTGCCAATGTGACTGATGAGATCGAATTACAGGCGCAGAAACTGGATACGATTTCGGTTCTGAGAAAACCGGTACGTCGTGAAATACTACTGGATGTGATCCATCTCGCTTTAGAGCTATAATCGGGCTGAGCTGACGGACTGAGGAACGGGGGCGGGGTCCCTCGGCAGTTTGCTGCCTGGCCAAGACCTGGATGTTGCTTTAGGGACGTTCTCTCAAACGTTCTCGTTCCTGGCTGTTCAAAAAATGAAGTTCTCGCAGAAATGAGTCAGCTCACTTTTCAGGTTGTCGAAGGACTCGAGGCCGGACGTATCTTCCGGGACGTCCCCACTCCGTTGACCATTGGACGCGAGGAAGACAACGATGTTCAGCTCAACGACGAACGTGTCAGCCGCTTCCATGTCAAAGTTCAGGAAGATGGCGGGCGGCTGATCCTCACGGATCTCGATAGCACGAACGGCACCCGCGTTAACGGACACCCCGTACGCTTGCGTGTCCTGCAGCCCGGCGACCTGATCATGCTCGGTCGCAGTGTTCTCCTTTTTGGCGGACCTGAAGAACTGAGACGTTTGTCAGAACGCCTTCAGGACGCATCAACCACGTCGTACAGTTCAGACTTCAAGTCGCCCGGCGGGGCTCCAAGTCCGGTATCAGTGGAAGCAAGTGATCTGAGCGAAGCTTTCCCACTTGGTCCTCCTCCGGTTCCCCGTCAATTGACGGCGCCTCAGACCGCCGAGCTGGTCGATGTACTGGAATACATCAGAACGGAATTGCTCAGCGGATTGAGCAGCCCAATCGAAGAGTTGCGCAACAGTGAAGGACAATTTGTCCGTGTCAGCCGCTCTGCTTGGTTGAAAATGGAGCTTCTGCCAGCGGAACTCTCCCGGATGGTGACCGAACTGACCAATCCGAATTAGAGCAGGTGTGAGAGCAAGCGGCTCGCGATGTGCTGCTCACCCATTCGATTGATCTTCGAACCCAGTCATTTTCTTAGAGCTTGAGGAAGTTCTTTAGCAGCTCTGTTCCATAAGGGGACAGGAAGCTTTCGGGGTGGAACTGGACGCCGTGCACGGGATAGTCCCGGTGGCGAAGTCCCATCAGCTCAACGGGCTGTCCCGGCTCGCGGACCCAGGCGGAAGGAATTAACTCCGGCGGGAGTGTCTCTTCTGGAACGATCAAGCTGTGGTAACGGGTGCAGCTCATTGGGCTCGGCAGTCCTTGAAAGACACCCTGTCCGTCATGTTCCACGTCGGACACCTTGCCGTGCATCATGCGGGGAGCGCGAACGACTTTCGCTCCGTAAACCTCGCCGATCGACTGGTGTCCGAGACAGACTCCTAGAACTGGGAGTTTTGGTCCGAAGTGTTCGATGACCGCTTTTGACAGCCCTGCTTCTGAGGGACTGCAGGGGCCGGGCGAAACAATGATTCGCTCAGGGCGTAGTTCTTCGATCTCTTCCAGTGTCACCTGGTCGTTTCGGCGGACCTCAATTTTCAGGCGGGGGTCCAGTTCGCCGAACCGCTGCACGAGGTTGTAGGTGAATGAGTCGTAGTTATCGAGGACGAAGATCATGATAGACAGATCTCAGGATGTTGAGCGGTGTTGTTCTGAGCCGTGTTGTTCTGGAGAGACCCGGGTCGAGTGAACTGGTTCTGGTTCAGTGTTCGTTTGTGCGATTTCTGATGATGCCGGCCGATGATTCGAAATAACGTCTTTGTCGTATTTCCCGCTTCGGAGATTCTTCGATCTGTGACTGCTGTAGGTCGAGCAGGTTCGCTTGGCAGAGTCGGCACCCGATCTCGTTCAGGTGGAATTGAATGTAGTCTGTTTCGCGGGGGGAAGTGATTTTTAGCAGAAGTCGCCCCAGTTCTGCGCGGCTGGGACAGCTAAGACGATGTCTTCGCCAGATGTCTCCGACAGAATGTCCTCCCTGATCGCGCTCTCGAATCAGGGCCGCCAACTGAACTAAAAGTTCCGGCTGCGAACGCATCCGCTGTTCCAGTTGCGACGCCTCTTCTACGGGCAGCATCTCGTCGAGATAAGCCAGCAATTGCGTCGAATTGGCAGTTGCTTCAGGATCGCTCATCGAGGGGATACTCGGTCGACATGTCCGAAAGTTCTTGAATTGAGAGGACAAATTACGTCAACGAATTGAATGCTGCCGATGCGAACGCAGGTCTCACCATGGTTTGATCCGCTTCCGCTCCGAATCCGAGACCGTCCTCGCCGAACCGGATTCTGTGATATCGACAGAGGTTGCGAGCCTGCAAATAGCTCTGTAGCATAGCACCAGCCGGGCATCAGTAGTATGACGGCGGAGCCTTTCAACGCCTCCGCGGATGGAACTTGCTCTCCGATTTCTCAAAATCGCAGACCAGAACCGGTTTGCAGAGAACCAGGGTGGCCCCCGATCTCCGCAGAATTTCGAGACAACCCGCACTCGCTGCGGAAATTGATCCAGTTAATCAGAGTTCCATCGGGTCACTTTGAGGATGTCGTCACAACAGACTTCATCGCAAAGTGACACCAGCGACAAAATTCAGCGACAAAGAATTCAAAGGGACTGAACGTGCCTGACTTGAGCATCGACCAGTTAAAAGCCAAGGCTCTTGAAATCCGTAAGGATATCATCCGGATGACGACCGCTGCTGGCAGCGGTCACCCGACCAGCAGCCTGTCGGCAACAGATGTCGTGACGGCCCTGTATTTTGGCGGCTTTCTGAAGGTGGATCCCAAGAATCCATCGGATCCAAAGCGTGACCGCTTCATTCTCAGCAAGGGACACGCCTGCCCCGTGCTGTACGCTGCCATGGCTCACGTCGGTTACTTCCCGATTGAAGAAACCATGACTCTGCGCAAGCTGGGCAGCCCATACGAAGGCCACCCGAACGTCCGCCGTCTGAAGGGGATCGAAGCATCCACCGGATCGCTGGGACAGGGACTGTCGATTGGTCTCGGCCATGCACTCAATGCCCGTCTCGATAAGTCAGATTACAACGTCTACGTCATGACCGGCGACGGCGAAATGGGTGAAGGGCAGGTCTGGGAAGCTGTTGCCGCCGCTGAAAAATACCGCGTTGGCAACCTGACTCTGATCATCGATCAGAACGGGTATCAGCAGACCGGAGCCACCAAAGACGTGTTGAACATGCTGGAGTTCCAGCCAAAGCTCGAAGCATTCGGCTGGTCAGTTCAGACGATCAACGGCAACAACATGGAAGAAGTCGTCGCCGCGCTGAAGAAATCAGCTCAGGTGACAGACCGTCCGAAAGCGATTGTCTCCCGGACTCAAAAGGGCTTCGGCGTTCTGCCGCTGCTCGAAAAAGAAGGCGATCTGAATTACCACGGCAAGCCGTTCTCCAAAGAACTGGCAGAGAAGGCCCTGGCATTCCTCGGCTAATCAGGGCAGGCGTCTGTCGGGAAAAGCGACTGGGTTTTCAGACGTTTTCTCCGGGCAGGGTGCCACTCGTTCTGTGACGCAAATTGTCGGGGCCAGCCGGTCCCGATCCGGATGAGAAGACAAGTAGGCTGGACTGAGCAATGGCCGGCCCGATTTCGAGACAAATTTTACAGCGGTAAACAGGATCACCTTATGTATCTCGGCGAATATAGCGGCTTAAAACTGGGGCCCGCCACCCGTGACGCCTTTGGGGAAGCACTGAAGGAATTCGGCGCCAAGAATCCGGCAGTCGTGACCGTGGACGGCGACGTCGGCAACTCCACCCGGACCGAAGTGTTCGCACTGGCATTTCCAGAGCGTGCATTCAACGTGGGGATTGCGGAAGCAAACATGGTCAGCGTCGCTGGTGGTTTGGCAACATCTGGGAAGATCCCCGTCGTGGCCAGCTTTGCCTGCTTCCTGATGGACAACGCGTTTGACCAGATTCGGATGTCGGTTGCGTTCCCGAACCAGAACGTCAAACTCGTCGGCACCCATGCGGGGATTTCGATCGGCGAAGACGGTCCTTCCCAGATGGGGATCGAGGACGTCGCTCTGGCCTGCTCCCTGCCAAACCTGATCGTTGTTGTCCCATCCGATGCTGTCTGTACCACTGCAGCAACCAACGCCGTCCTGGCTCACAACGGCCCTGCCTATCTTCGCGTCGGCCGCGGTAAGGTCGCGACTGTTTACCAGAATGGAATCGATTTCCAACTCGGAAAAGCGATTCAGCTGCGGGATGGAAGAGACGCCACCATCATCGCCAATGGCCTGATGGTTCCGGGTGCTCTCGATGCTGCCAAGAAGCTCGAAGAAGCCGGACTGTCGGTTCGCGTGCTGGATATGCACACCATTAAGCCTTTGGATGTCGAAGCAATTGCGAAGGCAGCCAAAGAGACAGGTGCCATTGTTGTCGCTGAAGAGCACCTGCACCACGGGGGGCTCGGCTCGGTCGTGGCTCAGGCTGTCTGCCAGACCACGCCGGTCCCAATGGAGTATGTGGACGTTGGGGATCGCTATGCAGAAAGCGGTGATCCACAGGGTCTGCTCGACAAGTACGGCCTGACCGCAGATGCCGTCGCGTCGGCAGTCCAGAAGGCAGTCAGCCGCAAGGCAAAGTAGTTTTCCGAAGAACCCGGCCGCCCATCAGGCGGCCGGGTTCTTCTTTAGACATTTCGTCAGAGTTATCGTTGTCAGGCAGTGTCTGCGGTGATTTATGTTTCCGGCTCAGGTTTGTCAGGCGAAGTGCCGAATGCAAAACTGAGGCAGAACTGTCGAACGGATTCCGCAGGAATCATGGGTCGCCCAGAGTTGCTGAAGGCGTGATCCTCGGTTGATCAGGGGATCAGAAGACGGGATTCCCTTTCCGAGGGAGGGAGTCCATCACGGTAACCCATCACGTTGAAGTCTGTTTTTCCGGCGTGCATGACTTGCCGCTGGAGTCGCGAACGCTGGTAACAACGTATAGGCAACAGTGGCCCGTTTCCGAACCTTCAGGAACACCGATCCACCGCATCTGCTCAGGCTTTTCAAGCAAGCGGGACCGGGCAGGGCCTTTGCTAATCCAGAGTCTACGCACGCGCTCGAACTTTCTGTCTTCGGGCTCCCTTATTTCGATCCGGCGGGGATGATCATCGCCGAAGATGAAGGGGAGGTCATCGGCTTCGCTCATGGCGGATTTGGCTTTCTGCCGACGCTGGATGCACTCGATTATTCCCAAGGCGTCATCTGCTGCATCCTGGTCGACCAGGAACATCAGCATCAGGGGATTGGCCGAGAACTGATTCAGCGACTCGAGGGGTATCTGACCTCGCGCGGTGCGACTTCGATTCAGGCGGGCCAATCACGGGGGCACGACCCCTTCTATTTTGGAATCTATGGCGGTGCTCGTCCCAGTGGTTTTCCGCTTTCTGATGCGAAGGCCGACCCCTTCTTCCGCTCACTTGGGTATCGTCCCGTGCAGCGGATCCCCGTCTTTCAACGGGATTTGACGGATCACCGTGATCCGATGAATTATCGCCTGATGGCCCTTCGTCGTCAGACAGAGCTTGTCGTTTCTGATCAGCCTGAGAATCCGACTTGGTGGTGGTTCTGTCGCTTTGGAAACATCGAATCGATGCTCTTCCGACTAATCGAGCGTAAGACGGGTGCACCCGTGGCCAACATGACGGTGGTCGGGCTCGATCACTACATTCAGGCCTGGCAGGAACGTGCCATTGGTCTCGTCGATATTTATGTCGAAGAACCATTCCGGGCACGAGGGTTTGGTCAGACGCTCATTGTCGAGGCAATCCGCCGCCTGCGGACGGAAATGATCACCCGTGCTGAGGTCCATATTCCGGAAAGTTATTCGGGGGCAGTCGGTGCTGCGATGGCTGCGGGGTTCAAACAAGTCGACTGCGGAATCGTTTACGCCCGCGAAAGTGATGCCCCAACGCCAACCGCTGAGTAAGTCGCATCGCGATGACGCCCGTGATGTGCTTCGTAGAATCAGAAGTCTTGCGGAATCTCGGGCGAGATTGCTTTCGCTGGTGTCTGAAAAAGGGCTCTTGAAGAGCCCCTTGACTCAAGCGGAATTTTTAGACCGTTTGAGCGTATTGATCTGCCGCTTCTGCCGCGAGGAACTGAGTCTTACATCAATCCGGATGCGCGCTGTGCCAGCAGTCGAGAGAGCATACTTCCCTAGAGAAGGTTCAGTTTCTTCGGTCGCGTAGACGGCGGTCGACAGCAATTGTCGCACAGGCCATAGACCTCGGTGCGATGGCCTTCAATGCGAAAGCCATGATCCCGGGCGACCTCTTCCAATAGTTCGATGATGTGATTGTTGTGAAACTCGATGAGTGTCCCGCACCGATTGCAGATCAGGTGATCGTGCTGGGGATACCCATAATCGTGTTCGTAAAGATCACGGTCATCCTGCCGGGCGATTTTCCGGATCAGGCCTGCTTCCTCAAGGTGCTTGAGTGAGCGATAGATCGTGGACCGGCTGACGCGATTCTTGTCGTTGCGTCTGGCAAGGCGCTGGATCAACTGTTCAGCATCAAAGTGGTCGTGTGAGGCGAAGACTTCGTCCACGATGATCGCGCGCTCGCGCGTCATGCGTAAACCTTTTGTTGCAAGAAACTCGCGGTACTTCTCCGCGGGTGACACAGCAACTGTGACTGTCTCCAGATCCAACTCCGCCACGATGCAACCTCTCTCAGGGGGCAACACCCCGAACCTGCCTCGCCGCACCTGCAATTCAAAACGAAATGCCTAAGGTGCAGCAGGCTTTGACTAATGAGGGACCCACATGAGGGATCCACGCCTGAAACGGGATCCCGTGGAAAGAGGTCTCGGCAGAGGTTTCAGTCAGACAAGATGCCCAACATCCGTTCGATCGCCGCATCCAGCTTTTCCGGGGTTTCGTAGGTCCCGTCCTGAATTTCGCGTCGAATCCGTTCAAGACGCTGAGCCCGCGTTTCCCCTTCACCAGGGTGCTGAGATGGCACATCCGGTCGGCGTGGCGCAGAAGGCTGAGAATTCCGGGATGACTTCATTGCTGCCTCGGAAGGCAGGGCACTCCCGTCGCCGCCCCGCACAGGGCCAAACTCCAACGGCAGTTTCTGCTGGTGATTGTAGACCACTCGGTTGGTAAGAAACAATCCGGGTTTGAAATTACCGTGGATCGTTGCCGAATGTTCAGAGCTGTTGATTCGATTGGTAAAATGATTGGGTCGCATGGAGAAAGCTCCGGCGACCGTCCTGGTGCGTTTCAACACGCAACGATCTGCTGCGTGGCATCCTGCTGGGAAAAGTTAAGCGATTCCGCCTTTGAATCGCTGATTTTGTACAATTGTTATCGACTCAATTTGTTCGCTAGCTCCACAGAAAACAGACACCTCACGCAGATTTTTCGTTGAGGTGAGAGTGGATTTCAGTGAAAAGTGCTTAAATTCAAATGGGTTATGTAATGTCAGTGCTCGCAGGGAGGGCGTAATTCGTCTGATCACCGGGTTCTTCTGTCGTCAGAGGGCGGACCGTATGGCGGAGTTCTTCTCCGAATGGGCGCAGCTGCTGCTCCCACGATTGAATCCAGCTCCCCGTTGATTGCGTCGCTGATCCAGTATCAGGGGATTCCAAAGGAGTGAGTGCAGAGGCGACCGAGCCCGTCAGTCCAGAAGCTGCATCCGCGACCCAGCTGACATACAGTACCCCGAGCTGCTGGTAGCCGGCCTCGTGTTCAGCAATCGGCGTGGTCTGTGCAGCAACCACTGGTGTAGACAGTTCTTGCGGCTGCGTTGCTTGGTGTCCTTTCGGAAAGTAAGCAAACCATGTCAGGGCAATGGTGAGTCCGACTACGAGAAGTCCGCCCGGCAATCCGGTGAGGACCCTGCTTACACCCCGGATTCGCTGCCGCCGCGTCGCGACGGTGGCCGTCCTGCCTTGTGGTAGGGAATTCTCGATGACTTGATCCACGAAGTCGACGGCGTGCGTAGTGTTCTTCCATTGGCTGATCGCACTGTCAAGCAGCGTGAATTCATCCCAGGCGTCGTAGCACCCGGATTGCTGGCAGGTCATGCCATGCTCGCGAAGGCTCGCAGAGATCGGATGTCGCTCTTCGATGACCGAAGCCAAGCCGCGTTGAAATTCTTCGCAGTTCATGGGAATTGCCTGTTTCAGATGGCGGAATTCTCTGGGTTCGGGTCCAACCCCCGGTCACGAAGACGCTCGGCCAGCAGTTTTCGACTTCGATGCAGCCAGGTTTTGATTGTCCCGGCGGGCACCTGCATGAATTCGGAAATTTCGATGATGCTCATTTCCTGCTGATAAAACAGGACGAAGCAGGTTCGGTGATGATCCTGCAGTATGTTGAGGGCGAGCTGCAGTTCCTCGCCGAGCAGGTTTCCTTCCTGGGGTGAGGTATGGCTCACCTGATCCAAGTTGGCCAGGGTTGGACGCTTCGCACGCTTGCTCAGGACCGTTCGACACCGATTGGCGGCGATCTTCATGACCCAGGGAGTCAGCGGCTGACTGATATCCCATGAATCAAGATATTTGACGGCTCTGAGAAGCGAGTCCTGTGCGGTGTCCTCCGCGTCCTGGCGGTGGCCCAGCATACGGAAGCACAAAGCAAACACTTGCTGCTGATAGATTTGAACGAAGGCGCGCAAAGCGTCAGCTTCTCCCGCGAGACAGCGTTTCGCCAGTTGCACGTGATCCTCACCCACAAGAGTCCGCCCCGATCCTCTGCGAAGAATCTACCCCGGCCGATTTCGATGAGTTTCGGTCGGGAGAATCCTCCTGGCAATTTCGCGAAAACTGCAGTGTTCCAAGTTCGATGGTGGGCCGTCACTCTGCAAGTCAAATCCTGAGGTGTTGTGCTTGCTGTGCGGACGTTGCGACGGGCCAGGCAATGATCGCGACTAAACTGCAGGCTGCTGCTGGGTCACACAGTGGATTGCTCCGAGTCCCCAGACGAGATCTGTGCAGTCGATGCCGACCACTCGTCGATCCGGAAACAATGTCTGCAGTGCCTCAAGTGCGATCTGGTCCTGATTGCAGCGATAAGTCGGGACGAGCACCTTTCCGTTGATGATCAGGAAGTTTGCGTAGCTGGCCGGTAATCGAGTTTCCTCATGCCAGACGGGATCCGGCATGGGAATGGTGGCGATGTCGAATGGTCGACCGCTGGCGTCTTTCATCATTCGCAGGCGATGGAGGTTCTCCTGCAGGGGATGAAAGTTATCGTCCGCCCGATCTTCTTCAATGACCGTGACAATTGTCCGCTCGTTGACGAAGCGGGTGATGTCATCCACATGGCCATCGGTGTCGTCCCCTACAATTCCGTCGCCCAGCCACAGGATTGTCTTCACTCCCAGAAAGTCGCGGAGGCGGGATTCGATCTCCTCGCGAGACAGGTCTGGATTACGGTTGGGGTTCAGTAGGCATGACTCGGTAGTCAGGAGGACTCCGGCTCCGTTGACGTCAATGGAGCCTCCTTCAAGAATCATTCCCCCTTCAAACAGCGGCTCATCGAACTCGCGCGCGATTCGGTAAGGGACCTGATTGTCGAGGTCGTACGGCGGGTACTTGTCGCCCCATGCGTTGTAGCCCCACTTCGTCAGAGCCCGTTCGCGTCCTTGGCCTTCCTCTTTTACGACATAAATCGGACCATGATCGCGGACCCAGGCATCATTCGTCGGATTGTGGTGGAAGGTGATCTGGCTCAGGGGGACCGAATGCTCTGTCAGCTTCTGCCGAACCCCCACTTCCATTGCTTCGTCAGCGACATTGATTCGGACCAGTTGGGTTTCCGCGATCTCAAACGCGATTCTCGCGAAGACGTCCGGGACAGGCTCGAACTTGTCAGGCCAGGAGGCGAGCTTGTGCGGCCAGGAGAGCCAGACAGATTCCTGAGGGCCCCACTCGGCAGGCATCTGAAAACCCAACTTTGCGGGACTAAGAGGTTGCGGCATATCCGGGTCTGACTCCTGAAGTCAAAATCGAGCTGGCAGGGAAATCCCCATGGTCCGACTCGGCCGATGGAGAAAAACAAAATTCTATCCAGAATGGAGACCGACAGGCACGCTGTCCGGAGTGATTTCGTAGGGCGGCCCGCTGGATGGAGGTCAGAAACCGTCGCGGTGCAAGCCGCTAATCTGGAATATCGCGAGACTTACGCCGTTGGGGACGGGTCAGAAAGATGAGGCAAAATTTCCCATTTCTGTAACTTGTTTCCGGCGCCGGTGCTCGCTTATACTCTCCCGCTTCCAAAATGAACACGGGCTTGGGTTCTCTATTGAATTCAGGGGCTCGGTGCGGAGCGAAGCAGACAGCTTCGTGAGCCGCAGGGCGAGGCTTCCGGCTGGATGGTCCCGCTGTCAGCATTGGCAAGTGTTGTTCCGGTGATGAACCGGCGCGGAGTAAGAGGGACATGAAGGTTCGATCAAGCGTCAAGCGTGTTTGTGAGCATTGTAAGACCGTCCGCCGCAAGGGACGGAACTACGTGATCTGTTCCGCAAATCCCCGTCATAAGCAGCGACAGGGCTAGGCTCCGCCGACTGGATCGCGGATTGCCTTGGTGGCCGGCACAATGTGACTCGGCCGACCTGTGTTGATAACGAATAGTTATGTGTTAGGAAGCAGGACCTATGCCTCGTGTACTCGGGGTCGATATCCCCAACGATAAGCCGACTCGAATCTCTCTGACCTATTTGTTGGGAGTCGGTGACGTCCGCGCTCTCGAGATCTGCCGAGTGCTGGGTCTGGATCCACAGCGTCGCGCTCGTGAGTTGAGCGATGATGACGTTCAGCGAATTAACGCTCTTCTCGACAGCAAGTACGTTGTCGAAGGGCAGTTGCGCCGTCAGACGGCCGAGAATATTGCCCGACTGAAGTCGATTCAGTGCTACCGCGGGATCCGCCATCGTCGCGGTCTCCCGGTTCGCGGCCAGAACACTCAGTCCAATGCCCGTACTCGCAAAGGTGTGAAGAAGACCGTTGCTGGTAAGAAGGGTGTGAAGGATATGCGTCACTAATCGCTGGCGACAGCGTGCTTGCACTTCTGGTGGTTGGGGGTGCTGTTTGCCGCTGTTGTCTTGCTGATTGGTTGGATGCGTCGAGATTTTCGTTGAAACAGATCAGTGCTGACTTTTCCCGGGATGTAGTGATCGCCGGGAGTGAGTTTTCAAGAGGGGTTGGTTCGTGGCAAAGGTGAAGCAGAAGAAGCGGGTTCGTCGTAACGTGACTCGCGGCATCGCCCACATTAAGGCGACGTTTAACAATACGACCGTGTCAATTGCTGACACGAACGGCGAAGTCCTGTGCTGGGCTTCCGCAGGAACCGTCGGGTTCAAGGGTTCACGTAAGAGCACTCCGTTCGCTGCACAGCGTGCTGCTGAAACCTGTGCCGACCGTGCCCGTAAGTTCGGAATTCGCGAACTCGAAATCCGCGTCAAAGGGCCAGGTTCGGGTCGTGAAAGTGCGATTACCGGTCTGCAGGTTGGTGGAATCTCCGTGAAGTCCATCGAAGATGTGACGCCACTGCCACACAACGGTTGCCGTCCTCGTAAGCGTCGCCGCGTCTAATTTGTTGCCGTTCTGCTGCCGGGCTGCATGGTCCGGTTGCTCACTGTGGTCTCTGTGTGATGTTTGTGGAGACAGGGTGGGCTCGACGTGCTGAGTCTTGGTCCGTGGAGAGGGGTCGGCAGCCTCGCCCGAAACTGCGGACGTCATTAAGCAGGCTGTGAACTGACAGAGGAGAAAAGTCCATGAGAATTCGCTGGCGGAATCTCGAGTTGCCAAGTCGCGTCGTTCCGAACACGGAAACGATGACATCGACCTATGGCGTGTTTGTCGCTGAGCCGTTTGAGCGCGGGTTTGGGCACACAATTGCCAACAGTTTGCGTCGCATTCTGCTGTCGAGCCTCGAAGGAAGTGCTGTCACCCGCGTGAAGATCGCCGGCGTTCAGCATGAGTTTACGACGATTCCCGGGGTTGTCGAAGATATCACCGACATTTGCCTGAACCTAAAGTCGCTCGTCGTCAAGAACTACAGCAGCACAGCGAAGACCCTTCGGATCGAACGCCATGAACGTGGTGTTGTGACCGGCGCTGACGTGATCACTGACGATCAGGTGGAAGTGATTAACAAGGACCTGATCATCGCGACGATGACAGACGATGTTCCACTGAGCATCGAACTGACCGTAGAAAATGGTCGCGGTTACATTCCAGCAACGGAAGCCTACGAGAAGAGCCCGGAGCTGGGAATCATTCCTCTCGATTCGGCTTTCTCACCAGTCACCCGCGTTCGATACAAGGTGGAAGACACCCGCGTCGGACAGCGTACGAACTACGATAAGCTGACGCTGGAAATCTGGACAGACGGAACCGTGAAGCCAGACATGGCTCTCGTCGAAGCCTCCAAGATTCTGCGGAAGCACCTGAACCCGTTCATCAACTATCAGGAACCGGGTCCAGAATTGCCACCGGAAGCTGGATTGAAGGGAATGCTCGAAGCCACCGGGTATTCACCAATCGATCTGGAACTTGAAGACAAACTGAACCAGAGCCTCGCTGAGCTGAATCTGTCCGTCCGTGCGACGAACTGTCTGGAATCCGAAGGGATTACCAGTGTTCGTGATCTCGTCGGTCGATCGGAAGATCAGCTGCTGACTGTCCGGAACTTCGGTGAAACGACCTTGTACGAAGTTCGTGAACGTCTGGCGGAGATTGGGCTGCGTTTGGGGATGCGAGTTCCTGAGCGGCTGAAGAAATCTTCCCGCCTGTAATTGTCCGTGAATCCGCGCTGCGGCGAAGCGGCTGCAGGCCATTGAATTATCAGTCACGAACGACGGCAACCGTCATTCGCAATGAATTGGATAGAGAGTCATGCGTCACCGCGTTAAAGGCCGTACACTCGGCCGAAATGCCAGTCACCGGAAGGCCATGTTCAAGAACATGGCCGCGAGCCTGATCAAGACGTCTCGTATTGAAGACGCGAGCGCTGAAGGTGCTCCAAAGGTGGCCGGTCGTATTATTACTACCGTTCCAAAGGCGAAAGAGCTTCGTCCGTTCATCGAGAAGCTGATCACTCTTGCCAAATCATCACTTCCACATGCAGAGGCCGCCGCTGAATTTGCGACGACCGCTGAGCGTGGATCTGACGAGTACAAGAAGTGGCGGACTTCTGAGCAGTGGACAAACTGGGCCAAGGCTCAGGCCCCTGTCGTGAAGGCTCGCCGCCGTGCATTCGCTGCACTGCGTGACAAGCTCGCGGTACAGATCCTGTTCGCTGACCTGGCACCTCGGTTCGCCGAGCGTAACGGCGGATACACACGAATTGTTCGTCTCGCAAAGCCACGCCTCGGTGACTCCGGTGAACGTGCCCTGATTGAATTCGTGGGCGAACGCGATCGGACAAAGGCCAAGCGTCAGGCACCTGTCGTCGAAGGTGAGAATTCGTAATCGCCTGAAGTACGATATTTAAGACTTTTCGATAACGGCCCTGTTCATGATTGAGCAGGGCCGTTTTTGTTTGAACAATCGCCATTGCTCCATTTGAGGATGGTGCGGAGCCCTTTCTGAAGGGGTATTGTCAGTGAGATGTCGGGCCTTACGACTGGCCGATCCTCGCATGTTGTCCTGTAGGGACGATTTCAGGTTGTGCTGAAGTCGATGTCAGATGACGTTGCCGCTGTTTCAATCGAATCTGCGTGGGGACGGCACTGACGAACCACGGGTGCCTCGACGAATTGCTGTGATTGGGGCCGGAGTGACGGGTCTGGCGGCTGCTAATCGATTGCTGGAACTGCAATCGGAGACAGGACGCCCGATTGAGGTCGTGTTGTTCGAAGGCTCGGATCGTGTCGGCGGGGTGTTCGGGACGGAGCGCATCGGGGACTATCTTGTGGAGCGGGGAGCTGATTCGTTCATTACAACGAAACCCGCGGCGCTGGCGCTGACACGTCGACTGGGGCTCGAGAATCGTGTCGTTTCGACGAATTCACAGTACCGCAGCTCTTTGATTGTCTCCCGGGGGAAGCCAGTTGCGACGCCGAAAGGGTTCAATCTGGTTGCGCCTGGCGATCTCGGGGCGATCATGCGAACCCCATTACTCTCCTGGGCGGGGAAGTTGCGGGTGCTAGCGGAACCGCTCGTCCCAAGGCGGACGGACCCTAGTGATGAGAGCGTTGCCAGTTTTGTGCGGCGACGGATGGGACGGGAAGCGTTGGACCGACTGGTTCAACCCCTCGTCGGGGGAATTTATACATCCGATCCTGAAGTTCTGAGTGCGCAGACGACGTTGGCCCGATTCGTGGCAATGGAACGAGATTACGGCAGTCTCTACCGCGGACTGCGTGCGTCGCCTTCTCATTCAGAAGGGGGAGGCGGTGTCAGCGGCGCGCGATACGGCCTGTTTGTTTCATTCCGTGATGGCATGCAGGAATTGCTGTCGGGGCTCGAACATAAGGTCAGACTTCACGCGCGTGTGCAGACGCATTCCCCTGTGAAGTCGCTTCGCCGGGAAGGTCAGGAGTGGATTCTGCAGACGGGTGCAGCTGCAGAGCGGTTCCATGGTGTCGTGGTCTGTCTGTCAGCCCCCTCGGCGGCGCGCCTGCTGCAGTCCGTCTCGCCAGACTGCGCCTTGCCCATCGGTGAGATCCCGTGTGCTTCGAGTGCGATTGTGGTCACCGGGCATGCCCTGGCTGATATTCAGCACCCGTTAGATGCGTTCGGACTCGTTGTTCCGCATCGCGAGGGGAGGAAGATTCTGGCGACATCGTTTCTCAGTCGGAAGTTCGACAACCGGGCCCCTGCCGGCCGGGTCTGCCTGCGGACATTTGTCGGCGGAGCGATGCAGCCAGAAGAGTACGAGAAATCCGACGACGAAATCGTGAAGACAGTGCTCTCTGAATTGAAATCAATTCTGGGAGTGAACGGCAAGCCAGATTTCGCTGTGGTTTGCCGCTATGGTCAGGCGATGCCTCAGTTCCACGTCGGGCACGCAGCCCGCGTGCAGGAGATCCGACGGCGCGCGGAATCACTGGGAACTGTTGTTCTCGCCGGGAATTATTTTGATGGCGTCGGCGTTCCGGATTGTGTTCAGTCTGGAGAGCAGGCGGCCGAGTTGCTGTTGCAGCGGTTTGAATCAAAGAAGCCAGAGACAGTTGGGGAAGGACCTCGATTATCGGGCTGACGACCACAGAATGGGAATAAACCCCATCATTGAGCACGCGGGAAATTGAGTGAGTCGGCAGCTGTCGGTTTCCCGGAAATCAAGGCTCCGGCGAGAATGCAGCGAACGCGGGACGTGGCTTGAATGTCCCTCTGGCATGTGTCATAACTCGGTTCGACAATCCAGTCTTCGCAGAACTGATCATTGAAATTGCAGCGTTCGGCGAGATGAATTCCTTGGTCGATGAGGAGTTCAATCTGCCCTGCTCGTTCTCAGGTGCGGACCCTGCGATGATGTGTCATTGTCGAGTGGGAAGAAGGTTTTCGGACGGTATTTTCGGGCGTCTGGAACGGCGGAGCGTCACTGCTCTTCACGGTCCTTCGCTCTCCAGTAGACAGGCACTTCACGAATGCGATCTTCGTTGCTTATCGCATCGCTGTCAGACTGGTTCGCCGGGTGGCTCCCCTTTCAGTGCGACGTAATGCCAATGCTGTTGGCAGCGTTGATTCATGCTGCACTCGTGGGTTTGTTCTTTGGTCTGCCTGCCTTCGTGTTCATCTGGGCGGAGCGAAAGGTTTCCGGCCGATTGCAGGACCGACTCGGCCCGACTCGAACCGGGGGACGCTTCGGGTGGCTCCAGTCGCTGGCCGATGGGATCAAGCTAATTCAGAAAGAGGACCTTGCGCCGCAGGTGGCTGATAGGTTGCTCTTCCACGTTGCTCCTTATGTCGTCGTCGCCTCGGTCTTCGCGGCATTCATGGTCGTGCCATTCAGTGACGGCTGGTCGGCAATAGCCGCTGATGCGGGACTGTTCATTGCCCTCGCGGTGCTGTCGCTGGAGGTCCTTGGAATTGTTCTGGCCGGTTACGCCAGTGGCTCGAAGTGGTCGCTATTCGGCGGGATGCGTGAAGCGGCGCAGATGGTGAGCTATGAAATTCCACTGGGGTTGACCGCAGTGATCCCGGTCATGATCGCTGGCTCTCTGAATCTGAATGAGATTGTGAGTCTCCAGAGCGGAGGGTTCTGGAACTGGATTCTCTTCTACAATCCATTCACGTTTATTGCGTTCTTTGTCTTCTTCACGGTGACGCTCGCCAGCAACAAACGGGCTCCGTTTGACCTGGCGGAAGCGGAAAGCGAACTGGTTGGCGGCTTCCACACTGAGTATTCAGGTATGCGCTGGTCGTTCTTCTTCCTGGCGGAATACGCTGCGATGTTCCTGGTGAGCATGCTGGGAGCGATTCTGTTTCTGGGCGGATGGTGGACCGGAATTCCATGGATCGATCAGGCATTGATCTCAGTTCCGAGCGACTCGTTTGTTTATGGATACCTGACTCGAGTGCTGGGAATGGTGGTCCTGCTGACGAAAGCTTCGGTGCTCGTTGTCGTGCAGATCTGGATTCGCTGGACATTGCCGCGATTGAGAATCGATCAGGTGATGAGCACCTGTCTGAAGTATTTGTTGCCGATCAGTTGTGCTTTGTTGCTCGGAACCGCGATCTGGCCGTTAGCATTGGCAATGACAATCCAGCGGACGACGCTCTTTTCACCAGTGGGCAATCGCGTAATCCTGCCTGCCGGGCCTGTGATCCAGACAGGCATCTCGACTCGGGGTGAAGCGAACGGAGGTGCCCTGTGATGGAGCAGATTCTGTTCGCGCTGTTTGCACTGGTCGCTTGCGGAGGAGCGCTGGCTGTTGTTCTGAGCCAGAATGTCGTACGCATGGCGTTTTATCTAGTGGTCGCTCTCGGCGCGACTGCAGGGCTGTTCTTCCTGCTGCATGCTGACTTCGTTGGGGCAACTCAGCTTTTGATTTATGTGGGTGGAACGGTGGTTCTGCTGATTTTCGGAGTGATGCTGACGGCCAGTTCTCCCTATGCGTCGCTGAACACAACGACGGGGGAGCTTCTGCAGGGAGCGTTTCTCGGTGCGGCACTGCTGGGGGTGTTGATCACGGCTGTTACCGGAATTAACTGGCCGGAAACACGGGAGAAGCTGGCAGTTGCCGGACCTGTGGGACTACCTGACGGCTTCAATGATGAAAATTCGGGGAATACGACCCGTCAGCTGGGGACCGCCCTGATGGGGCTCCGGCTGGATGACGTCGCATTTAACAGTCAGCAGGAAACATCGACTGCGAATGTCGAGGCAGTCGCAATCGCCTCGACTGATCGCCTCGAACGTCCAGGTTATCTGCTGGTCTTTGAAATCGTGTCGGTTCATCTCCTGGTGGTGCTGATCGGGGCCGCATATGTTGCCCGGGCGAAGCGTCGTGAGACTCCCCGTGACTCAGTTTCCGCTCAGGAGTTTTGACAGGCAGGGAATGACGTGATTGCCGTTGTCGGACTGAATTCGTATCTCGCCGTGGCTGCCGTGCTCTTTGTGTGCGGTGTGATCTGCATGGTGACAAAGCGCAATGCGATTGCGGTGCTGATGGGAGTCGAACTTGTCCTCAACGGGGCGAATTTGAATCTGGTCGCCTTCTCCCGATATGGACAGTTGGGACTGGACGGTCAGGTGTTTGCCCTGTTCGTCATCGTGCTCGCCGCTGCTGAAGCGGCGGTGGCACTGGCGATTGCATTGAACTTCTATAACAACCATCTCTCGATCGACGTCGATCGTGCGAACGAACTGAAGAACTGATCGAATCTTGCCAGCGGACATTCAACAAGTTGGACCGGCTCTGGCGTGGCTGCTTTCAGTGGCCTGGCTACTGCCGCTGGCTGCGTTCATCGTGGGCGTGTGGTCAACTTCCCGGGGCTCGGTGCCGAGTCGGCGACCGGCTTGGATTTCCACCGGAGCGATCGCCGCTTCATTCCTGTTGAGCACTCTGGCGTTGATTCTATGGGCGACCCAGACTGGTCCCGGTGACATCCGGGTGCATGAAGCGGCCGCTGTCGCGGTTGCCGATCAGCCAGTGGACGGAACTCCTGCCGACGCCGCCGCTGCGGCAGCGGATGTCCATTCTGACGCAGCTGCTCCGAATGACCCACTCGCGCGGGCGTGGATGGGGACTTATTACCGACTGCTGAAAATCGGGTCGCTCGACCTGTCGCTGGATTACTATATCGATGGCCTGACGCTCGTCATGTTCACGATGATCACGCTGATCGCCACCTGCATCCATGTCTTTTCGTTGGCCTACATGGGGGACGAACTTCAGGCCAGTGTCGAAGACCACGTTGCCACATTTTCAAACGGTCAGCCGGTACGACGCGTCGGACGGTTTCCGCTGTTCTTTGCGTACCTGTCACTCTTCTGCTTTTCGATGCTGGGGCTGATTCTCTCTGGCAATCTGCTTCAGGTCTTCGTGTTCTGGGAACTCGTCGGCTTGTGCAGTTACCTGCTGATTGGATTTTATTACGAACGCGGAGCCGCCAGCCGAGCAGCGAATCAGGCCTTTATCATGAACCGGGTCGGCGACTTTGGGTTCCTGATTGGACTGATGATCCTGTGGACCGCCTTTGGATCGTTTCACTTTGCCGAAACGAGACCGGAAGCCGAGCGAGGCCCGGGATTGTTTCAACTCGTCAGAACCGCGGAGGGGGACCTCGTCACTCAAGGCGAAGGTCGCGAACGGCGGATCACGATTTCGGCGACAGAGAACTCACCGACCGCCAGTATTCCCTATTGGCTGCTGACTGCGGCCGGATTGGGACTCTTTGCCGGGTGCGTCGGGAAGAGTGCTCAGTTCCCGTTGCAGACGTGGCTGCCACGCGCGATGGAAGGTCCGACGCCGGTTTCGGCCCTCGTGCACTCTGCCACAATGGTCGCAGCCGGGGTCTATCTCGTTGGACGCATCACTCCATTGCTGACGCCGGAATCGCTTCTGGTCATTGCCTATGTCGGATGTGTCACGCTGTTCATCGGGGCAACCATCGCTCTGGTCGTCACAGACATCAAGCAGGTCCTCGCTTACTCCACGATCAGTCAGCTGGGATACATGATGCTGGCGATGGGAGTGGGCGGATGGATTGCCGGCCTCTTCCATCTGATTACGCATGCTTTCTTCAAGTCACTGCTGTTTTTGTGCAGTGGAAGCGTGATTCATGCGTGTCACCATGAACAGGACATGACCCGACTGGGGGGGCTCCGGAAAGTGATGCCCATCACCTGCTGGACGATGTTCATCGGCGTGGTTGCCATTTGTGGACTGGCGGTGCCGATGCTGCCGCCGATCCCGGTGTTTGGGGCAGTCGCGTTCTCCGGTTATCACTCGAAAGACTCGATTCTTTCGACTGCTCTGGCGTTCGTCTCGCTGAATCCATCGCACTCCGTGTTGTTCATCGTGCCGCTGCTGACAGCAGGGCTGACCGCGTTCTACATGTTCCGACTCTGGTTCCTGACGTTCTGGGGAACTCCTCGCGATGCTGAAATTGCCGAGCACGTTCACGAATCTCCTCGGAGCATGACGGGACCGCTGTTTGTATTGGCATTTTTCGCAATGGTGATTGGAGCTGCCGGAGAAAGCGGTCCGCTGGTGCAGTTACTGCAGACTGCCGAGCCGGCCCATCTCAGTCCGGGAGTCAGTGACTCGAGCGGTCTCATCTTCCCGGGGAAGCACCAGATTCACGAACATCATGTTCAGGCCGGAGCCGCCGCACTGATCGTGGCCTTCATCGGCACGCTGCTGGCCTATCTGTTTTATGCGATTGGAAAAGCGGACGCCCGAGGAATCCGACAGCAATTTTCGTCGCTGCATCAGTTCCTGATGAACGGCTGGCAGTTTGAAGCATTGTATGACGTGCTGCTGGTCCGCCCGATGCAGAGGATCGCTCACTTCTGCACGGCCTTTGATCGGGTTGTGCTGGATCGGGGGCTCGATCAGCTGGCGAAATGTCTGGTCCGGGTCTCTGGCTGGGACCGGCAGTTTGATGAACGGGTCGTCGACCGGGCAGTAAACGTCGTGGGTGAATCAACCTGGCGGACGGGTGACATTTTCCGCCGCTGGCAGACCGGAAAGCTCAGGCATTATGTCATGTCAATTACGGTCAGCCTTGTCGTTTTGTTTATTGTGTTGTTTCTATGTCTGCCTGGTCATTAGACCGGGTGGCCCCCTGATTGTGAGTTGGGTCTGACCCATTTTGAATTCGATGATGGTCTTCGGAGGAAGAAGACACTCCCTGCGGTCGTCCCAAGGTGACCGAAGCCTGATAACTTATCATGATCAACCCTGATCCCCTGTATTTTTTCATTCTCTTCCTGCCGGTGCTCGGAGCGCTGTCGCTGCTGGTCTTCCATGACCGCGCTGTCGAGGCGATGCGCAAATGGACTCTGGGGATTACGCTGGCAACCTTCGGGTTCTCAGTTGCTCTGCTGACCCAGTTTGACTTCAGCAACGGCGAAATGCAGATGGTCGTCCGGCATGGCTGGATCCCCACCTGGAATATCAACTATCAGCTCGGAGTCGACGGGATCAGCATGCCGCTGATTCTGCTGACGACCTTTGTTTTCGTGCTGGCGGCGCTCGCCTCCTGGAACGTCAATCAAAAGGTTCGCGGCTACCTGATGCTGTTTCTGCTGCTGGAAACAGGTGTCTTAGGGGTCTTCCTTTCTCTCGACTTCTTCCTGTTTTATGTGTTCTGGGAACTGATGCTGCTCCCGATGTATTTCCTCATCGGGATCTGGGGAGGGCCGCGACGTGAATACGCTGCCATCAAGTTCTTCCTGTATACGCTGTTTGGCGGAGCACTGATGCTCATTGCCATGCTGATGATCTATTTCAACAGTGCTCAGGCGGAACTTGCGGCAGGCGAACACCTCTTTGACCTGCTGATGCTGGCGAAGATCGGAGCTGCAGGACAGTTCGCTCCCACTGTTCAGATCATCGCGTTCTGGCTGTTGTTCATCGGGTTCGCGATCAAGCTGCCAGCGTTTCCGTTTCATACCTGGCTGCCAGATGCACACGTTGAAGCGCCGACTCCGATCTCGATGATTCTGGCTGGCGTGCTGCTGAAACTGGGGGGCTATGGAATCCTGCGAATTGCCATGCCGCTCTGCCCTTATGGGACACAGACGGCAGCATTCGTGCTGGTGGCTCTTGGGGTCTTCAGCATTATCTATGGTGCCTTCGCTGCGATGGCCCAGACTGACTTCAAGCGGCTGGTGGCGTACAGCTCAGTCAGCCATATGGGCTACGTTCTGGTTGGCATTGCTGTCTGGAAAATCAACGAAGCCACCGGAGCGACCGAGAACGTCAGCCTGTGGCAACTCGGGATGACCGGTGCCATGTTCCAGATGCTCGCTCACGGGATTACTTCTGCCGGGATGTTCTTTCTGGTCGGTGTGCTTTATGACCGGGTGCATCACCGGGAGCTGAATCAGTTCGGCGGGCTGCTCGCGAAGATGCCGCTGTTCAGTGGCCTGTCATTCGTGATTTTCTTCGCGGCACTGGGACTCCCTGGCCTGTGCGGATTTATCGGAGAAGTCTTTGTCGTGCTGAGTGCCTGGAACTTCAGCCCTGTGCTGGCTGTACTGGCTGCCTTCGGGGTCGTGCTGACAGCCTGCTATATCCTGTGGACCATCCAACGGGTCTATCTTGGGCCGGAATACCGGGGACCGCATGCAGAGAATCTCGTCGAGATGAATGGCCGTGAGAAGACCATCGGAGTGACTGTCGCAGTGCTCTCCGTGGCTCTTGGCGTCATGCCGTATTATCTCGCCATTCAGATCATCGCCCCGTCGGTCGAGACACTGACGCAGGAGATGGCGACGGGGTATTCTTCGATTTCCGAGTCAGCGAAGCTCGGTCAGAAGTAACTCCTGGAGTTCAGCGAGCCGTTTTCACAAAACTGACTGCATACCTGTTCTGAATTGCCTGTCATGTCGCCTGTCCAGATTCTCGATCAACTTCTGAAACATGACCTTCCACGGTCAATCGAGATCTTCGCGCCAGAACTGGTTCTCTGTGCCACCATCGTGCTCATGCTGCTCGTCAGGATGCTGGACTCACGGCGTCGCATCCCCATGCAGCTGGTGGCTCTCGTCGGGGCGACTCTCGTTTTCCTGGGAGTCTTCACTCAGTTTGTGGTACTCAAGGGAACGGCGGATCCGGCGATTCTGGAACCGCTTTCTAAATTGTGGTGTGTCACACCGTCGGGAGTTGGAACGTCGGGAACTTACTTTACTGGTCTACTCACTCATGATCTGTTCGCGGTGTTTCTGCGGCTCGGGCTAAGTCTGTTTCTGGTCCTACTCATCGCGTTAACGATCCTGAGTGGTGTGCCAGATCGAGAAGATGCTCAGGATTTCTACACGCTCATCTTCGGAGCGACGCTAGGCATGATGATGGCGGTCGGAGCCAATCACTTGCTGATGCTCTTTCTGACTGTCGAAATGATGAGTCTGCCGAGTTATCTCGTCGTCGCTTTCCAGAAGGGAAAACGTCGAGCCAGCGAAGCATCGTTGAAGTATGTGATTTATGGCGCCGGCGCCGCCGGGGTCATGCTGTATGGCATCAGTCTCATCGCCGGATTGCTCGGAACGGCAGACCTCTCT
Organism: Planctomycetota bacterium; assembly: GCA_023417655.1. Taxonomy (GTDB): domain Bacteria; phylum Planctomycetota; class Planctomycetia; order Planctomycetales; family Planctomycetaceae; genus Planctomicrobium. The sequence goes on from JAEZFD010000018.1 coordinate 58,748, forward strand.
CTGATTTCACAGCGGGCGATACTCGTCCTGGAGCCAGCTGGACTCGCCCAGAACAGTGCAACAGCACTTTGTCTGATGCTGGGAATTTTAATGGTGCTTGCGGGACTCGCCTTCAAGCTGGCCTTGGTCCCGTTTCATTTCTGGTGCCCTGATGCGTTCGAAGGGGCTCTTTCGGAAGTCGGGGCATTTCTGTCAGTTGCCGCCAAGCTCGCGTCTTTCGGATTGCTGATTCGGTTTGTATTGGCATTTCACGGGAATGCACAGGTTCTCCACCAGATCAGTCTGTTTGTCGGAATTGCCCTCGGTGTCGCGGGGATCATCTCAACCACCTATGGAAATCTCGCGGCATATCAGCAGACGAATCTGAAACGACTGCTCGCCTATTCAACGATTGCACAGTCGGGGTATACGGTGATGGCTGTCTCGGCGATGCTCGTTTTGTTGAGCGCTCAGACTGGCACGATCCCTGATGCGACGGAACAGGCGGCACGCTGCGTCGAAGGGATGCTGTATTACCTTGTGATCTATCTATTCATGAATCTGTCGGCCTTCGGCTGTGTCGCCTTACTGCGGAATGAGTTGTTCAGCGAGGACCTTGAAAGTTATCGAGGACTGTTTCAGGGACGAGTGCCGGTTAAGATCGCTTGTCTCTGTCTGGCGATCTCCTTCTTCAGTCTGATTGGTCTTCCGCCGCTCGGGGGCTTCTTCGGGAAGTTTATGATTTTCAGCTCTCTCTATTCCGCCGGGAGTCTGCACTGGTTCCTGTGGGTGGTGCTGGCGTTCGGAGCCCTGAATACCGTTCTGAGCGTCTTCTATTATGTCCGCGTTTTGAAGGCGATCTTCTTGATGGAGCGGCGAACTCGACCTGTGCGATACGAACTCCAGGGAGTGAGTGCGACCTATCTGGTGCTGGTGACATTGCCGGTTCTGGCACTGGGGGCGACCCCGATGATGGCAGATCTCAGTGAAGCAACTCGGCAAGTCGCTCTGCTCTTATTGCATTAGATGATGTTGCTTTTTAATCTTCCGCACGCCGCCACGCGGGTACGAAGAAGAGTACGTTGCTTTGTTCGCCAATCAGTGCGATATGAGGAGCAATGGTCGCGGCAGATTCCGCTAAACTTTTCAGCGAATGATCCGGTTCATCAGAATCATCTCTGGTTCTCGATGCTGATGAGTTAAGCTCTATGTCATGGCCCGGATTCACTTGCAACGCAACTTTTTTGCCTGCTTCACGCGGTGAACTGCATGAAGCAGGCAATGAGTTTTGCTTGATGGAAATCGGGCTGATTGGGCGTCCGGTAGGAAAACCGCTCTCTTGCCCTGAAACTGCATCCCCAGGGAGGCATTACGAGTTCATTATGACTGCCGAGGCGAACGCAAGACTTAATGACATGCTGGTGGAACTCCACCGGAGTCTGGTGCAATACATTCTGGAAGCATGGCCTTGGACCGGGAATGAGCAGTCAGAATTAAAGGCGGCGATTCTCGGTCTGGCAGAACGTCAGCAACAGGATGCCGGCAAAATTGCCAGACTGCTGATGGAGCGGCACCATTCAGTGAATTACGGCACCTACCCTGACGATTTCAGCTATCTGAATTACGTCTCGCTGGAATACCTTTCTGCGCGCCTGCGTGATCAGCAGCAGCAGTTGATTGACCACCTGCAAGGTTCCCTTTCTCGCCTCGATGCAGATCCGGCAGGTCGTGAACTGATCGCTGAGATCGTTCGATCTCAGAAAAAAGGGCTCGATTCTCTGTGGCGGGCCGATCTTCCAGAGTGATCTGAAGTCGACAAGAGTTGTCTCAGCAATCGGACTCCCCTGCGGTCGGGAATCACGGTGGAGTGATCGCCTCTCCATACAATATGCTGCCAGAAATAAAATGGCGGTTTCTGAGACGTTGATTCCTTGCTGCTGAGTACCACTTGAGATGCTGATCGATACCCATGCCCATCTGGATGAGCAGTCGTTTGAACTCGATCTTCAGGATGTCCTGAAGCGAGCAAAGGAACATCAGATTGACCGCATCTTCACAATCGGCGTGACCGCCGAAAGCAGTCAGGCGGCATTGCTGCTTGCCAAATCGCACCCGCTGCTTCGAGCTGTGGTGGGGATTCAGCCAAACTATGTTTCTCAGACGCAGGCGGGAGATTTCGATCTCATCTGCGGAATGGCTTCAGATCCCCATGTCGTAGGAATCGGCGAGACCGGGCTCGATCGGTACTGGGACGCCGCACCGATCGAGCTACAGCGAGATTACTTTCTGAAGCATATTGAACTCTCTCAACGCGTGCAGAAGCCATTCATTGTGCACTGCCGTGAGGCAGAGGCAGACGTCGTTGACACGCTGCGCGAAGCGGCGAGCGGTGCGCAGCTGGTTGGAGTCATGCATTCTTTCTGCGGGGATCAGGCCACAGCCGAAGCCTGCCTTGAACTCGGGATGCACATTTCCTTCGCCGGAATGCTGACATTCAAGAGCAATCAGGCGCTGCGCGACGTGGCCAAGACGATTCCATTGGACCGACTGCTGGTCGAGACCGATTCTCCTTACCTTGCTCCAGTCCCGATGCGAGGGAAGCGTAACGAGCCTGCCAATGTCGTTCATACGGCCCGCTGCCTGGCCGACCTGCATGGACTGACACTTGATGACATGGCGCGTCAGCTGACAGAAAACACGAAGAAACTGTTCTCCATGGAGAGAGTCTGACGGCTGACCCACCATCACCTGCCCCACCGTCACCTGACCGGGGGACTTCGCATGGCCGAAACTTACGGGTGCGTTTCAGGATGGGTCTGGCGGTACTTCTCGACTTTGCCTGCGACCCCGGGAATCAGTCGTGACGCATTGCCGTAGTAGACCTTCTGCAGAACCTCGTCCGGCAGTCCGAGCCCGTAGATGTTCCAGAGTCCCTGCGGAGGGAATGGGTTGTCTTCATACGGAAAGTATTCATCCCACGTTTCGAGCATCCGAAAATGGGGAATCAGTTCGGTCATCGGCGGGACGCCATCCGTTCCGAAGAGAATTCGATCCGAGTGCTTCAGAAAGAACTTGCGGGCGGAATACGGCTGTCGTCCGAGTTCAGAGATTCGGGCTGCGAACTCGACATGCATGTTGGGATAAGCTTCGAGCGTTTGATCGAGTTGGCTGAGGTCTTCTGACAGTTCTGCCATGTGGGCGCAGATAAAAGTGGTCTCAGGATGTCGGGCGACGACGCGATTCCGGGCGTCCATCAGTTCCTGGTGTGACGGGAACTCAGGTCCATAAAAACTCCATTCCGGATGACGATACAGTTCTTCCCAGCGCTCGTTCTTTTCACTGGTCGGGGTGAAGAATGCTGGCGGGTCGGCACAGTGCCAGATCACCGGAATATTCAATTCAGCACACCGCTGCCAGATTGGGTCAAATCGTTGATCATCCGGCATGATCAACTTGCCGTCCGGTCCTTTCAGATACAGGCCGATGTCCTTCCAGACCTTGAGACCACTGCAGCCGAGCTTCACTGATTCACTCAGTTTGTCTGCCGCTTTCTGACCGAAACCGGGCTTGTGCACATCCCATGTCTCAGGCTTGGTAAACTCCCCCTGACCACAGAGATCGATCCATTGAAACACGACGAACCGGTCCGCGTATTTCTGGTTCAGTGTATGGATGTGTTGTGCGACGGATGTCCCTCGCTGACCGCCGTCCAGACTGACACTGACGGCGATATTTGCTTCATCCATCACTCGCACCATCTCATCGAGCTCGGCAGGAGAGAGCCGACCTGGATGGCTGTGAACATTGACGCAGGGGAACTTCGCTTTGGTCAGCACATGTTCAGGAACTTTCAGCATCGAAGTCGGCCGGAACTCATCCAGAAAGATTCGACGCGGTCTCTCCTGAGCCGGAGGATCTCCGGCGAACGTCGTCAGACCGAGCGATCCAATGAAGAGGCCGATGAATGCGAGACTGAAACGACAGAGAGATGTCGGTACTTGGGATCTATTGAAGTTCATGCGTTTGCTGGGTAGGGAAGCAGGAGGAAAGCGAGGAATCTCACGTGACGTTGACGGCTGCTGTCCATGCAGGAGAAACCAGTGTTGCCATGAAAACTGCGGCCGGAGCCGATGTGGATATTCGATCGAGGAAGCCTTGCAGCGGGCGGACCAGCAGGAAAATTCCCTGAACTCCAGCGTCCTCCCAAGGAAGCGGCCCCGCGATCTTGCAATTTTCCGCTGAAGAACTATGTTTTGCGCTGCTTTACCCGGTAGTGTAACGGTAGCACAACAGTTTTTGGTACTGTTCGTCCAGGTTCGAATCCTGGCCGGGTAAATGGACTTCAAGTCCTGATTACGACCAACCTTGCGACTGCTCTAAACGCCCTCGGCGTGCTTCAAAACCTTGGTGTTGACCCCCGTTGACCATGTCTTCGGGGGTCAAGTCACATCATTCCAGGGGGATGCACGATGACCTTCAGGGCTCCGAAATATTCGCTCCACTCCGCGAGTGGCCGAGCTTATGCGAAATGGAAAGGCTCCCGAACATACTTCGGGAAGTTCGGTACTCCCGAAAGCCGGGAAGCCTACGAGAAATGGCTCGACAAGCTGAGGAAGCTCACTGAGGGGACAGGACGGTATCGCACCACTGTCGGCCGGCTGTGTGTCGAGTTCCTGAAACATGCGGCCATCTTCTATCGTGACCGGGACGGGAAACCGACCGGCGAGGCCGCGAACTTCAAATATGCTCTGAAGCCTGTCGTTCGGATGTTCGGCAACCTCTCATGTTCTGAATTCAGCCCGCTGAAACTTCGCGCTGTCCGCGATGACCTGATGAAACGTCATGTCCGGACCCAGGTGAACAATCACGTTCATCGGATTCGCCAAGTGTTCCGCTGGGGTGTCGAGAATGAGATGGTGCCTGGGACCGTCGTTGCAGAACTTGACTGTCTGAAGTCTCTCGCAAAGGGACGGTGCGCAGCGAGAGAAAGCGCACCTGTCCAGCCGGTCTCCGAAGAGCATGTCAACTTGGCGCTGGTCCACATGACAACGCCCGTGGCGACGATGGTTCGCATTCAACTCTTGACCGGTGCAAGGCCTTCAGAAATCCGACTGATGAAGCCAGAGCTGATCGACACCACCGAGGAGGTCTGGAGGTATCGGCCACATCAGCACAAGAATGCCTGGAGGTATCGGCCACATCAGCACAAGAATGCCTG
>JAEZFD010000029.1 GCA_023417655.1 Planctomycetota bacterium
CCCGCGACCACGTCCCTGAAGTTCACCTGGAGGTTCTGTCCCGCCACCTGCGGCGGCCACCCGCCCAGTGGACCATCGGCGTCTTCGTCCGTGAAGTCGCTGGCCTGGGAGGGTTCCTGAAACGCAAACACGACGGCCACCCCGGCTGGCAGACGATCTGGGACGGCTGGCAACAGCTCATCCGCCTCGTCGAGGGATACCAACTCGCCCAACCACCCCCGAAATGTGGGTAAGACCAAGCTCGCAGAGCGGTGGCACTCGGCAATCATGCTCTCAACCCGGGCACCCGGCCGCGTATACAACTCGAAGCTGTCCCAATCCGAATGTCCCGCAAGAGTGATCCAGTATGCCCCTCCACAATGCTGAGTCCCGAGAGAAAAATGGAGTTTGGCGACCGATTTGTGATCCAAATGCCGGCTATGCTTATAGCCTTAGCGACGCGATTTCGAATCTCGTCGCCAATCATCGAGATGCGTTTCTCCCGGTCGACGACGGAACAATGATCATTGGGAGCGACTATTCCGGTCAACATAAAGGAGCGAAGCACGAGGCATATTCATTCTTGGTCACGACTCTGCAAGCAATTACGGATTGGGAACCGGCACGCCAAGCCGTCCGTTCGCACTGGTTACGCGATGAACGTCGAATGTCGTTCAAACAACTTAGGGATTCTGTTCGCTGGAAAGCTTTAGTTCCATTCTTGAACTGCGCATTTATGCTTCGGGGCAATCTCGTCACAGTCCTCGTCGACAGACGAATCACCACTTGGGTAGATGGAGGCGTCGCCGCACTGATCACGGAGGTCCCAGAGGCGTTTCCGTCAGACGTAAAGTCGGGGTCGGCGGAAAAGATCTACACCCTATCAACATTAATCGCCATGCTAATTTCTGGACTGCGACGGGAAGACCAGCCGAGCATCTGGATCAGCGATCATGACGAAACATTAGATTCCCACGACCGTCGTGAATCAATTGCCTACTTGTCTTCGTTGCTCACTTTCGGATTCACTCGATGGCGCAAGCCAGCGCCAATGAGTTTCGGAACAACCGAGATGCAACACGCCCCCCCTTGGGCCGAGGACTTCACGGCTATTCCAGATCTCATCGCTGGAGCATTCGCGACAATGGCCGCGGATCTTCCCGCTTTCTTTCGAACAACTCAGTGGTCAGCAACGCTGAATCCAGAGAAAATTCAAGACCGGCGGGCGAAAGCCATCGCGGAGTGGCTTCGGCATCCCAAGAATCCAATGAAACATAACCTACTGCGACTTGAGTGCGACGGAGAAACTGTGCGTGCATCTGCCCAGCAATTTAAAACAGCGATCAATCCAGACTAAAGCGCCGTGTAACTGGGGCGCCGTCCCCCGCTTTCACTAAATAGCACCTCCAACGAACTCGAGTTTCTGTCGGGGTCTGTCTATCGTTATTTGGCAGGTGGTACGACAGTAGACGTAGGGCAGGATCCTGCCTGCCTTCCTCGACTTCCGACCACCGCCCCGTCGTCGCATAATTCGCAGTTCCAACGGCATAGTGTAGGATTCACAGAGAAGCTGCAGGCCAGCTTTTAGGAAGGCAGGTAGGAGCCTGGCCGATGCGAACATCTCGGATCAATCGCAACCGACTGGTTGCAAAATTGCTAATCATCACGACAATCGGTGAGGCGATCAATACTCTTCTCCGATTTACTGCGGTTTTCCATTAACCTTATCATTAAGGATCCATACGTGGCCGTTAAATACAAAGTTCTAACGCAGAAGGATAAGTGGTTTTCCGGAAAATTTGATCCCGACGCTTTGGAAAAGGCGCTCAACGCCTATGCCGAACAGGGATGGAAGGTTAAAGGCATAGCAACTGCGTCCATCCCCTCATTTGGAGGAACGCGGGACGAGCTAGTCGTAGTTCTGGAGCGAGAGAATGTTTGAGACGGTAAGCGACGGTATCCGATTCATTGAAGGAATGCCGAAGAACTGTGAAATAATTGGCCCTGTCAACGTCCGCATCGATGGAGTTTTTACATCGGCCCAGCTCAAGAACTTAGGCGATGTCAAGAAACTAATGGCTGAAAAAGTGAAGCAGTCAGGTGGAAATGCCGTCGTCCAATTCACGTACGGACAGCGATCAGTTGGTTTCTTCGCCTCACTTCTCTTTAGAGACGACGTTAGCTGGTACGGGTCGGGGCAAATCGCAACAGTTCCGTAGTTCCTGCAGGGCATTCTCCCGCCTGCCTTCCTCGAAGAATCAACAAACCAACCGGATTACCTACTCGCCATAGTCATCACATGTGACGGGAAACACTGGAGGCGGGTGATTGCCGTACGCCCAGTCCGGGCTAGAGACACCTGCTTTCACCCATCGATAAAAAGCTCATGGTACTCGATCACTCGGGCCGCTCCCAAGCAAGGCAAATCAAACTGAATCCTGAACTGCCACACACTTTTTGTGGCTTCCGTTTCATCTCCGACGGGCATTTGCGAAATGCATGAAGTCTTCGAACTCATTGCTCGGGCGTTGGCGGAGTTCTTCATCGAAGTTTTCATTCGCAGTCCGGGCTGGATGTTCCTCAGAATCTTTCGCAAGTCGCACGACGTTCAGCCTGAGGGTTGTCTGGTGCTGACGATTGGAATCCTCTTCTGGGTCGTGGCTGCCGGACTCATCTGTGCCGCACTTTGGCTCCAGTAATCAATGAAGGTGAATGCCTCACGGTTCACTTTTGTTGACCAAAGGTTAACGGGATTCTCAGGAACTCCTTTGCCAATCCGTTGTTGACGATGACGGATTCCACCTCATCGCGGGCGAGGCGGTCGCCGGGCCACATGAGGTCGCGTTCCGCTGACTCAAGTTCGACCCAGCGGAAGTCGGTGTGCTCGTCGTTGATGGTGACTTCGTCCGACGCGTCCACGATCGCGCAGAACATCGGCGACGTGTTCAACGTGTCGTTCTCAGGGCGATAGAATCGGGTGAGCGTGCTCAGGCGGTAGAATTCTCTGGGAACGAGAGTCGTTTCTTCCCGCAGCTCGCGGAGTGCTCCTTCCCAGGCGGTTTCGTCTGGTTCCAGTCCGCCGGCGATGAACTGCCACGTCCCGCCCAAATATTTCTCCGGGCAACGTTTCGCCTGCAGTAGTTCCCACGTCTCGCCCTGCTGTCGAATCACCAGAACGGTGACGTAGTCATTGCGCTTCATTAAAATCACCTTGCTGATTGATTGTCTGAGTGTCATCCGGCGGAGGCGTCTGACGCAAGTTGACGAGCCGGGGTTGAAGGAATCATCTGGAGCCGCACGTGAAGATCGCTGTCGTTCAAATGGATGTGTCGCTCGGTCAGGTGGAAGGCAATCTGCAGGCGATGCTCGCGCGGCTGAAGGAATCCCGAAAGCAGGGAGCGCGCCTGACGATCTTCCCGGAATGTGCTCTGACCGGATACTGCTTCCCGAGCATCGCGGACGCACTTCCCCATGCCCAGTCGATTCCGGGGCCAGCGACAGACCGCTTCCAAACAGCCTTGAAAGAACTGGGCGGCACGGTCGTCTTCGGATTGATCGAGCGGCACGACGCAGGCATCTACAACGCCGCAGCGATCGTCACGGCGGACGGAGTCGTCTCCAGCTATCGGAAGAATCATCTGCCGTTCTTGGGCATTGATCAGTTCGCCACCTATGGAGACAGGCCGTTTCAGGTCGTTGAAGTGGAAGGAGTCCGGCTGGGGCTGTCGATCTGTTATGACTCGGCGTTCCCTGAGTCGATGCGGACGATGATGCTGCGGGGAGCCGATCTGTTCGTCCTGCCGACAAACTTCCCGAGCGGAGCCGAGTGCATGACCGATCATGTCCTCCGGACGCGGGCTCTCGAGAACAAGGTCTACTTCGCCGCCGCCAACCGGATCGGTGAAGAAATGGGCTTCCGCTTCATTGGGCGGAGTCAGATCGTCGATCCGTCGGGCAACAAGATTGCCGCGACTGAAACGGATGATGACGTGATTCTGTATGCGGAAATTGATGTTGAGCAGGCCCGCAACAAACGGGTGGGACGTTCGTCGATCTTTCAGGCACTCGACCGAGTGGCCGATCGCCGCCCGGAACTGTACGGGGCGCTGATTGAGCCTCATTCTCTTCCTCGCCCCGGTCGAGAAGCATGATCTGCGGCGGCAGGCGACTCAGGATCCCCCCTGTCAGATCGATCTTGACTCATTTTCGAGTTGTTCAATACAAGGCGCAGAGATTCCGACGCCGGGATGGCATCACAGAGCAATGAGGCACTGTCCTCACGCGCTGCGAGGAATCTCCCTCAGAACAATCGAACGGCTGCGTCCACTCACCCTGCCCCCGAGGATTCATTCCTGCAGGGAAGCCAATGGATTCGCAGCGTTCAAAGCAGTGTGGAGCAACGGATGGCGACTCGCGAATCGATCTACCAGACCTGCCAGAAACACCTGATGAACAGTCTGAATCGGGCTGACGTGCAGGACGCTCCGTTCCCACATTTCTTCGTCCGGGAGCTGTTGCCAGCCGACATCTACGCTCAGCTGATGGACGCACTGCCGCCGACCGAGAACTACCTGCAGCTCGACAAATACAATCAGGGCGAAGCGAGCACCCGGCACCGCATGAGCCTGGAATCAGGCAATCTCACCAAGCTGTCTGCCGAGCATCAGGCCCTGTGGCTGGGTGTCCGTGATGCTCTCGGTGATGCTGAAGTCAAACGACTCGTGTTCCGCAAACTGCAGAACGGCATCGCTTATCGCTTCGGGATTTCGAAGAGCGAAGCCGAAAATGCACCGGGTTACCCGCTGCCGGAGCTGTATCGCGAAACCACCGGTTATTCGATCAAGCCGCATCCAGATACACGACGTAAAGTCGTGACAATGCAGATGTCGCTCGCACGATCAGAGGAACAGAAGGACCTCGGCACCACGTTCTACAAACTGAGCCTGAGTCCTCGGGCTCTGATGCGTGAGCCTCGTGGCTTTGTCACGGCCAAGCAGATGCCGTTCTCACCGAACTCGGCTTACGCTTTTGTGGTTCTGAACACGGTCGGCAAGCGCAGCTGGCACGGTCGCGAGACACTGCGAGGCGACTGCGGAACACGCAACAGCCTGTTGCACCTGTATTACGCTGATCCTGCTGACGCGAGCCCAGAACTGGTTGAAAAGTTCTATTCTCAACCAGCAACTCAGCGACGTGCCGCTTAACGATCTGGAAGTCAGACCGTTTCCCTGCAATCAGATCTCCGCTTCCTTTCGATTCGTGAAGGCCATCCATGGCGACCACGGCTGCCCATTCCGCCAGCTTCTCCGCATCTCAGTCAGAACTTCCCTGCAACCTCTGTGGAAGTCATGAAGTCGAAGAAGTCGGGTCGAAAGACCGCGACGGACGTCCACTGCGGACGGTGTTGTGTCAGGAATGCGGACTGGTCTTTACTGATCCACGTCCGACCCCGGAGGAAACACGACAGTTCTACGCCAAGGATTATCGGGTTGCCTACAAGGCCACCTATACTCCGAAGCCGAAGCATGCATTACGGGAAACACATCGGGCACTGGAGCGAGTGCGTCATCTGCATGGCGTCGCCAAGTCAGGTGACCGCCTGCTGGATGTCGGCTGCGGTGGAGGCTTCTTCGTCTATGCTTTGCGGAGTGCCGGAATCGACGCTCAGGGTGTCGAACCGAATCACGGCTTCGCCGGCTATGCCCAGAGTGAACTGCAGGTACCTGTCCAGAACCTGTTCCTGCAGGACGTTGACTTTCCATCAGGCTCATTTGACGTTGTCACATTGAACCATGTTCTGGAACACGTCGAAGATCCTGTCGGCACGTTGACCCGACTCTCTGGCTGGCTGAAGCCTGAAGGATATCTGGTCGTCGAAGTTCCGAATGTCGAATCACGCCACCATGCACCCGGCAACCGCTGGCACATCGGTCACCTCTACAACTTCAATCCGTGCACGCTGGCCGGGATCGGCAGCAAAGCCGGGTTGAACGTTTATCGTTCGACCGTAATTCCTGGCCCTGACCATTGCCACGTTATCTTCCAGAAACCGATCGTTGCTCCCCCGCATGTGCTGGTGAAGCCACATGAGAACTACGAACGCGTGCGGAAGATTCTGAAGCAACATACTCCGCTGTCTCACTACGCTTCCCCAAGCGTCTATCTCAAACTGGTCAATAAGCAGCTGGCCTATCTGAATGAGTGGCAGCAGACTCGAAACATCACCAGTGGTCGACAGATCGTTGACCAGGTGATCCGTAAAGCTGGATAGTGCTCTGACTGAATGGGATCACCCTTGAAGTCAGGCGGAGCCTCCAGCATCTACAAAAGCAGGTCGTGGAACACATTGGTTCCACGACCTGCTTTCTTTTATTGAACTCATCCCGAAGGAGATGTTTCATCCTCCGGGACGACTCTGAGCCAGCGAATCAACGGGCGATGCCGAGGGCACGGATTTCACGCATCACGACAACCTTGACCTCACCGGGGTAGGTCATGTTCTCTTCAACCGCCTGAGCGATCTCCCGGGCCATCTTCGCCGCGGCTCGGTCATTGATCTGTTTCGGGTCGACGATCACTCGAACTTCGCGTCCCGCTTGAACGGCATAGACTTCATTCACACCGGGGAAGCCGCAGGCAATCGTTTCGAGTTCTTCGAGCCGACGGATGTACTTCTCGAGAGTCTCGCGACGTGAACCGGGGCGCGATGCCGAGCAGGCATCTGCTGCGGCTGTCAGCACGGTGTAAATGTACTCTGGACGGATGTCGTCGTGGTGTCCGAAGGCGGCATGCACAACTTCTGCCTTCTCTCCATATCGCTTGAGCAGATCGGCTCCAATGGCAGGGTGTCCCCCTTCCATTTCGTGATCGGCGGCTTTCCCGATGTCGTGCGTAAACCCGCAGCGTCGAGCGAGATCGGCATCCAGTCCGAGCTGTTCGGCCATCATGCCGGTCAGGTGAGCCACTTCAATCGAGTGACGCAGGACGTTCTGGCTGTAGCTGACGCGGAAGTTCAGCCGTCCCATCAGATAGAGCAGTTTTTCATGCAACCCGGGAACGCCTGCTTCCTCAGCGGCTTCGCGACCGAGATGCATAATCCGGTCATCCATTTCCTTCCGGGTCTCTTTCACGATCTCTTCGATCCGGGCCGGATGGATGCGTCCGTCCTGAATCAGTTTGTTCAGCGAGATCTTGGCAATTTCGCGGCGAACGGTGTCAAACGCCGAGACCACGACGACGCCTGGTGTATCGTCGACGATCACATCCACGCCAGTCTCTTTTTCGAAGGCGCGAATGTTACGACCTTCACGACCAATGATGCGCCCCTTCATTTCGTCACTAGGGATATCGACCGTCGAAACGGTTGTCTCCGAGGTATGCGTCGAGGCGTATCGTTGAACCGCCATCCCGATGATTTCACGGGCGAGCTTTTCCTGCTCCTGCTTCAGATCCTGCTGATGCTTCAGGATCAGGGCGCCGGTTTCGCTCTTCAGCTTCTTATCAAGACGCTCGAGCAGTCGTTCTTCGGCTTCGGCTTTGTTCAGGCCGCTGATCTTGAAGAGCAGTTCCTGTTCTTCCTGCAGCATCCGCTCGAGTTCCCGCTCACGGTTCTCGATTACCTTGCCGCGTTCGGCGAACTTCTGCTGCTGTTGCTCGACCATCCGCTCGCGTTTGCGGAGATTGGATTCGGTCTCGTTCAGCGAACTTTCACGTTTGTCGACCTGACGTTCATGGGCGCGGACCTCTTCCCGCATCTTCTCGATTTCGCGGTCGACCTTTTCACGTCGCCGAAAGAGTTCTTCTTTGGAGGCAATTTCGCTTTCACGCTCGCGGTCGGCCGCCTTTTTCTCGGCGTCACGGACAATCTCAGCAGCGGACCGGTGGGCTTTGCTCTTGAGCAGGAAATCAATGAAGTAGCCAATCGCAATGCCGGCAAGCAGTGCGAGGCTGAACAGGACATAAGGAGGCATATGCTGGCTTTCGCAACCGCACTATGCTGAACTCCATCCCCCGGCCGGAACCGGTCGAAAGTTGTCAGCCCGCGAAAGATGCCCTGAAGATTTTCGAACTGTCCATGTTTTGATTGAATCTCCCACCGTCGTCCTACGCAAAGCGTCCGGCAACAGGATGGCGACGTCACCTTGCAGTGAGCGGCCCCTGTCGGCCTTGTGCCGTCGACGGAGCGTCGCCTGTCTCGAGCGACAGGACAGACGCTTCCGAGTCTGTAACTCAGGCTTCCGCGAGGCGATGCGCAGAACTCCATTCACCGAATCTGGCATCAGGCCAGTCAGCAGCGTCAGGACCCGGCAGAGCAGATCAGCGACGTGCATGATTCAGGATGGAACTGAACTCGTGAGGGGAGAAATCAAGACGCGACAGCAAGGAGCCTGACAGGAAAGCTACCGCTCCCTGTGAACTCCTGTCGCCACGTCACGGGCGGTGTTCCACAGCAAATCAGGCAGGCCGACACTTGAGCGCCGGAGGCTCTCAATTCCCGGGGAATGCCGATGCGTCGATGGAACCAGTGAAAAACGACAGTTGCATCGATCGCCGCTTCAACAACTTCCTGATGAAGGAAGAGGTCAGTTTGCGGAAATCAACGGTGTCTGAAGTGGATCTCGTCGGGAGACATTTTCTCCTTCCCAATCCTAGCACAATTTCTCGTCCAGACAATTCCGCCGCGTTGCATTGTCTTATTCAGCAATGGCCTACGTCGGGAATAAGGACGTTAGTGAGAGAAAGAGTTCGCTGTTTTCAACGCGAATTCGACACGATCCCGGAGCATAGGCACCCCAGTCACTTTGAGTCAGGAATTTGGACGTGATACGGGAGGCCAACGAAGGGCTTTGCGCTCAGTCTCCAGAGTGCGTTCCCAGCACTTTGTTTGTGCCGTGACACCTGCTCAGAAAACGAGATAGGGCAGAATCGTCATCACCACAGAAGGCTGCTGGTAATAGTTGGGCCAATAGTGATGAGCTCCGACGGCACTGGTCACGTCGACATCACGAATCTTGGCTCCGTTGTACCCCAGTTTCTCATAATCCCGGGGGGTGACCCCTGCCCGGGCGATGGCTCGGTGCGCGAATGGTCGCGACAGCGGATAAAAGAATAACGCGCGATCTTCTTTGTTCTGAAGATTCAGCAAACACTCGAGGCGGTTCAAGGCACAGGAATAGGGCTGGCCAGGATTCAGCCAGTTGTGATCCAGAGCACCAGCGGCGAGAACCGCACGGAACCGGCGATTTGCCCCCATCGAATAAGGGAAACGATTTCCTTCGATTGTTCCGCCACCCGCCAGGTGCATCGTCGAGAGAATCAGGCGTCCCCCGTGACTATGACCGATAAGTGTCACCGGACAGGACTCAGGGATCTGCGTCAGCAGATATCCGAGATGAAATCCGTTGAAATCTGCCCTGCGACCGCGAACAGCCACATCAACGCTGACCAAATGGGTCCGGGGACCATCGCTGGGCCAGGTGAAAAAGATCATCTGCAGCGGGCCACCATACAAGGCACAGAGCCGTTGATAGAACGCATGGGATTCATGGCACTGACTTTCCCATTTCACAAAGCTGCCATGGACAAAAATACAAACAGGCAACTGCGGATTCAGGCTTGCCGTCAGTGCCGGCAGATTACTCGGGCTCATCTCCCCGGTGGGACAGCGATGGAAGACATTCAATCCCCAAGATCCGCGTGACGCTTCATGAATGGTCTGAACAGCCTGTCGACTGCTGACGATCCAGTAGCCAGGTGAACCCGTCGGCATTTCCGGAACGGGGAGGATCGGACTTTCCAGCGGTTCCCCTGCCAGCATCAGCGGCAATGCCGGGATCTCGGATTCTGACTCGGGAGTCTTGGCTCCCTCGACTTGAGCCTGTGGAATCGGCGATGGAGCCAGAAGCGGAAGAGGCTCATCAGCAAGAACGGGCCAGGCAATCAGCGAGAAAAACAGAACTCGCCAGATCAGCCCCAACGACAGATGGAATGGCGCGGCCAACGACCTGCAAACGCCTGAGGTGCAGGCGTGTGTCGAAGTCCTGACGTCATCCGTACACCGGGCGGCCATGCGGCTGAGGGAAGTTTCCATGTTGATTCACGCCGGAAAAATGAAACGAGAGCAGTTTGCCGGAAGGTCTTTCGCAGGGGAGTTCCCATCCCCATAGAAAGGCTTCTGTGAAATTCAAAAAGCTCTGTGATGACATTGTTTCCATCCGTGGAATCAGTGACTGCCCCGTGACAGACAACCTTCGCCGAAGCGGGATCAGTGAATTGAGCGACCGGAAGACTCACGACTTCGCAGGGAAAGCGGTACAACAACAGCCGAAAACGGGCTGCCGTGATCGCGGCAATGTTCCCCGCTGCCTGTCGTCAGGCTTCACTCGATCTCACAAAATCATCTTTTGGCTGGACGGGCGACTCCTACGCCTGCCTTCAAATCGGAACATGGCTTTCTCCAGATGAGTTTGCTGGAACAGTTTCGGCAGATCCCGCCGAATCGGTCACAGCGTCAACACAATGCACCTGATGCAATAACCGTGCACATTGCACTGCACGCACACAAAATCGCGGTTATTCAGCCTGCAACAAAGAAACCGCAGACCCAAAAGCACTTGTAGAATTTACATTCCGGGATCCGAAATCAGGGCTCCGCCGTTCCGTTTCAGATACTCCTCCCACCGATAGACCGTCGCCTTCCGCTCGGTTGCCGGGGCCATCGGGAGATAATCATGCGTCCGAGCTGTCAGTTTCGAAATGTAATGGAAAGCGAGCTCACGAATCGCGATCTCATCATCCTTCAGCCATTCGACTAGCTGAAGTGACGGGCCTGGACGTCGGGCGTCTTCTGCATTGAATCCCCAAAGGAGACGAATCAGGGGTTCCACTTTCTCGGTGGGGAAATTCCGGCCCAGCTCTTCACGAATCGCTCCAGCAGAGCCTGGATTCTTCGCCAGTTCATTTCTCAAGGCGTAAATCGCAGCCAGGCGGGTCTCCTGATGGTCGTTCTTCAACGCCGGGACAAGATCCTTCCAGTCTCCGATCAGCGCCAGCGTCTTCGCAGCCAGTTCAGACAAACCCGCGCGCCGGTCTTTCAACAACGGAACAATACTTGTCTCCACAGATTGCGCCGGGTTGAACTCCTTATGAAACAGTCTTCCAAACTGCCTCGCAGCTGGGGTTACGAACGGCCCTTCTGCAGTCGCCCAGTCCGGAACCGTCGGATCCACTTTGGTCACAAGCTGGCCAGTACCGGTCGACGGCCAGCGGGCATACCCGTGTCGTGGCCCATATTCAACGACGGGCCCTCCGGGTGTTCGAACCGACACCTTCCCTTCAGCGACTACAACTCCCCCTTCAATGGTCACTTCGGCCATGTCTCCTGGCGGACCATTCGGGAGCAGCGGGTCGAGTTCAATTCCAACACGAGTTCCGGGCTCCAACAGCGCTAAGGTCCAGTCACGCCCCAACACTCGCACGCGGACCGTCACCGGGGCCGTGGACTCGTAACTGCGAAACAACGTGATCTGCCCACAGTCCAATAGCAACCCGAAATCAACATCTGGCGTTCGACTTAAGCGCTGAATTCGGGTCTTTCCGTACATCGTCAGCGTCAGCGAATCCCCGATCCGATAGGAATTCCGGAACGGGCTCGGAGATGCAAGAGTTGCATTATTTTCAACCGGCAGCTCGCGCCCGCTGACAGCCCACCCCGGATCAGCCACATGAGGCTGTAGAATAAGTTCATCCCCTGCGAGATAGGTCATGACCAACTCAGGCGGCACCGGCTGAACAAGTGGTTCTACAGGAACGACGACTGTTCCTGGTGGCATCGGAACAGGGGCATTCGGCAACGGCTGTGTTCCGGGAGTTGCCCCTGGAACGGGAGCAACAACTGGCGGGCTCACCGGAGCGACTGCAACTGGCATCGCCGGCTTTTCTTCAGCGACTGGAGGAGTCGTCTCCACAGGCTTCGGAGTCTCAGGAGAGACTGAGGCTGACGGCGACTCATCAGATTTGGCAACAGTGGCTGGAACAGTGCCCGGGACAGGGATCGGCGCTGCGGCGGGGACAGCGGTGGGCACAGCAGTGGGCACAGGATTCGAATTCACATTGCCATCCGCAGGGGCAGCGGTGTCCCCGGCAGGCAATGCTTCTTCAATAGTCGTCTCTTCGGAATTCAACCTCGCGAGAGCCGCTTCAGGGCGATCCCAAAGCCTGTGGTCATTCACAACCAGTAAAATCCACCCCAGTGTCACCACCAGAATTAAAGCGGCCGCCCCATAGCTTTTCGCGTAAGACCTGCGGGTGAGATAGGCCGGCAGTCCTGTCTCCATGAAATCAGCATCGGCGACACTGACCCCTTCGGACATTGCCTGCGAAGGAGGAAGGGGCGCGGCCTCGCTCCCGCTGACACTGGTATTTCCGAGGGCATACATCCGCTCTCGGATTTCATCTGAAACGTCAATTGGCTGCCCCAGCACCAGCGTGAGAATCTTGTGACAGCCCGCCACCTCAGCCAGATGAATATCTGACTTCTGACAGAGTCTCTCGAGTTCAACAACTTCATTCGGACTGAGCAGGTTCTCAAGGTAGTCGGAAACAATGTTCGGATCAGGACCTGAGCCCGGACCTGTCAGCTCAGGGGCTCCGATCCGCCGACGGCGCAGAACGTCCTGAATTCGCGAAACGAGCGCTGAGGCCTCTTTTCCTTCCGCGATCTTTTCGCCGATTTCTCGGGCCTGCGCCGGTTCAAGAACATCATCGATGTAAGCGAGAATTGTCCGCAGTGTCAGACGCATGATTCGAATTCCGTCAACCTGAGCAAACTTCTCAAGGCAAACCCAACGAGCCAATCAGCAGCATCGTCAAAATCCAACCTCAAAAGTGGCGGGATGTATTCCCGGCCATCAAGAGAGTGTGGGCGAGCGTCGAGTTTCGTAGGGAATTTTTGGAATTAGCGAAAAATTTCCTCAAATTAATTATCCAGACCAGCTACATCCTCGATCGAATCAACGAATGACCGGGAACACCGCAAAACTTCTAAAGATTCGCAACACAACTTTTACGGCGCAGATTTCTTGTACGCAGTTCAACTGTTCTATGTGTGTTCAAATTTGCGACGCAGTGATTTCATCCACTCGAACCCGTTTTGACGGTGGGGATTTTGCAGCTCTGCATCCATCGAATGAAATGCGAATGCCGATCAGAGAAGCAATTGCAGTTTTGAAAGGAACCTGAGTCCGGACCGGAGCGCCTGATTCTTCTCCGATCATTCAGCCACGCAGAGAGCGAGCGATGTCATGCTGTTGTTACTCCCTCCCGACGGCGGCAGCTGGATCGCATTCAGTCTGGGCGTGGGCGTCACCGCTGTTGGCGCCTGGCTGCTCAACCGCAGAGCGCATTCACAACGAGGACTCTCCGCTGGCTCCGAACTTCTGCTTTACTTTGAGAACGCATTTCGCGAATCCCCCGATGGCGTCCTCATCTGTGACAACAAGGGTGTGATCACGTCTGCCAATGACGCCTTTCTGAAACTGACCGGCGAAAACCAAAGCAGCCTGATTCAGTCCAAACTGCGAGACCTCCCCTGGAACTGGGCAGATCAACAAAAGCCTGGAACGTACTCGGATCCGATCCCTTGGGTTGAGGCGATCCGCAACGGCAAAGATCGTTGCGGTCGCATTCTGGGACTCAAACAGCAAAGTGAATCGACGCTGCTGTTGCGAGCGGTCCCGATTCAGCTGGAAGGGGAACCGCCCCGTGGGGCTCTGTGCCTTCTGCAGGATGTGACCCGCCTGCAGAAAAAGGAACTTGAGACGCAGGCACTCCTGAAAACCATTCGCGACTCGTCCCTGCAGATTCGTCAACAGAATGCAGAGATCGATGAACTCCTCATTCGCGACCCGATGACAGGCTGCCTGAATCGTCGTGCAGGTCTTGAGGCACTGGAACGCCTTTGGGAGTCGGCCCAGAAGCATGACGATCCTCTGGCATGTGCCATTATTAACATTGATCACTTCCGCGTGATTAATGAATCCTGTGGCCGAATCGCCGCCCAAAAGGTTCTCAGGGAAGTGGCTTACTGCCTGCGGGAGAATTGCCGCTCATCTGATGTGCTGTTCCGTTCAGGTGGCGAAGAATTTCTCTATTTGATGCCGCAGACAACTCTGACGGATGCCACGTATCTGGCGGAGCGGATGCGGCAATCCGTCGTCCGTCTGCAGTCATGTGATACTGCGGTCACCGTCAGCGTGGGAGTTGCCACCTCAGATGCAGGCCAACGCTATCCTCAGGATCTGGTTGATCTGGCCGAAAGACATCTGCGAATCGCCAAGGACCGCGGCCGCAATCAGGTGATCAACGATCAATCATCTCCGGACGCCGCCTCACTCGTTCCGCTCGCTCCTGCAGAATCGTCGACGCCGGTCTCAACGATCATCCCTTTTCCCGCAGTGTCGGCCTTAATGTCCGCTCTGGCTTATCGCGATCCCGCCACAGCCGCCCACAGCCGCCGCGTCGCTGACCTGAGCGTCGCCATCGGACACCGTTTAATGTCGTTGCGCAGCAGCTACCTTTTGGAAATGGCGTCCTTGCTGCATGACATCGGGAAAATTGGCGTTCCTGACTCGCTTCTGCACAAGCAGACAAAATTGTCCGCAGAAGAACATTCCGAGATTCAGGCTTACCGCCGCATGGGAGTCGAGATCGTCAGGTCTGCTTTCGGATCGTCCGAGCTCACTTCAATCCTCGAGAATTACGGCATCCCCTTTGAGGTGAACCAGCAACAAGGAGAGACCATCCCGCTGGGAGCGAGAATTCTGGCCGTCTCCGATGCATATGACTCAATGGTTTCGGCTCAGACGTACCGGCAACCACTATCCCGAGAGGAAGCAATCGAGGAACTGAAACGTTGCGCAGGAACTCAGTTTGACCCTGAGATCGTGGCACAGTTGATCGAAGTTCTAAAATCAGGCGCTGAAGAAGCTCCGCAGTTCCTTGAAGTCGACAGGGAGGTCGCATTCGCGCTGGGAATGCACCTGGAATGCCTGGTCGACGCACTGGATCGTCAGGATTTCGAGTCGCTCCGCATTACCGCCCACCGACTGGCTCAAACATCCAGGCAGAGCACGATGAACGAGATCACGGATCGCGCCGATGAGCTCGTACGAATGGCATCCGGAGAGAGCGATCAGCTCGGCATTCTGCAGAAAGCAAACGCCCTGATGAACTGTTGCCGGGCAGCACAGTCGGCCAGCCTGATGATCGAAACCGCTCGATTCCAGAGTCATGACTCAACGGAAGAAAAGAGTCGGCTGACAGAGTCGAAGTAAATCCCGGAACAGCCAGCGCACGCAAAAAGACGCTCCTTCATAAATCAAAGGAGCGTCTCAAATTAAATTTTCGCACCATGCAGTGAGATCACTGCAGCGAGATTACTCGGCGGCTTTAGCGGCCACGACTTCGAGATTCGGCACGTTGATCGCCGTAATCTTGACGCCGGTGTATTTCTGGCGGTGACCTGTGTGGCGGCGAGAGTTCTTACGACGGCGGAACTTCTGCACTTCCAGCTTCGGGCCTTTGACGACCGACTCAACGACCTGTGCTTCCACAACGGCACCGGACAACGTCGGCAGGCCGATCTGGCTGGCACCGCCGCCGTTTGCCAGCAAAACATTGCTGAACGTAATCGTGGAGCCGACTTCGGCACCGTCACGGTAATCAATCGTCAGCAGTTGCCCTGGCTCCACGCGGAGTTGATGGCCGCTTTCTTCGATGATGGCGAACATGATTCAATCACTCGCAAAATAACTAGTATTGCGTCAGTTGTTTCTCAGGGTGAGTCTCACCCGGCGAAATCTCAAGCGGAACGCACCGTTCCCGTTGCAGAAGTCCGTTGTCGTCGGTCACTTCGACCGCACCGACTCACGGGTCGCCTGAACTCAAGCCCTTCACCTCGCCGACTTTGTGGCACTGACACCGGGTGAAATCACACCGGCGGCGGCCTGATGGCGAATCGAACAGGATAGAAAGTCGGCGGAGAAATTGCGAGACCGTGAGACCGGAAAATTTTCCCGATCCTCTCCGGCACAATCCGCCGACCGCGAACAGGGGAATTGCACCATCCTGCCTGTTCCTCACAGGAATCCAGTTTGACACGACCCCCTTGCCTGATAAAACAGGTAAAGTAGCATCGGCAATCCCTGCCGGAATGAGTTCGGAACAGTCACAGGGAAACAACGCCATCCGGGGGGCCCGACACAGAGAGAACCTTCTTATTAAAGGAGTTTTCACTGCAGCATCCCGGAGAGATCACTGTCAGGACGGCACTTTAAGTCTCTGCTTTCTTGAGAAGGAAAGTCAATTCATCATGCAGGTTCCGTTCCGTCGAGTGTTCAGCGTTGCCGGAGTGTTGACGACATTACTAGGGCTCTCATTGACGCCCAGTTCCAGCGAAGCTGGTTTCCCTTGGCATCAACATCATGGGAGACGTGGCCTTGCATATGGTGCATATGCGCCTGCCTATCCGATGTCCGTTGGATATGCTCCGGCTTATTCCACCTTCTACGGCCCAGACATCACAGTGAGCGCCGGTTATGGAGCCTGCGATCCGTGCGGTGTCCCCGCGTGCGATCCTTGCGGAGCCTGCTCGCCATGTGGAGTCGCTGGGTGCGACCCTTGCGGTGGTTGCTCAAACTGTGTCAGTGGAAATTGCGTCGGTGGGAATTGCGCCGGCGGAAATTGTGGATCAGGCTACACCCCTTCCACGAATCAAGCACCGGTTCCGGATTCAACGCCGACACAGCAGCAACAACAGCAGTCGAATCCACCTTCCCCGAATCCTCCCGCCGCCAATCCACCTACTTATAACAACGATCCGCCGCCAGACGATTTCCGCCGTGTTCCTAATCGGAACAATAACAATGAGGCCCGGCCGCAGCTGCCAAACAACCCCATGCCAAACGATTCGTTCACACCACGAACGAATCCTCCCAGCGGATTTGAGGACACTAACCGCTCCACCGTTCCGAGTGGATCAGGTTCGACAATCCCGACCAATCCCAACACTGGCACGAACCCACAGGTCCCCAGCTCACTTCCGCCTGCCAATCCAGGAGGAAACGCACCGGGCTTTGACGGTCGTGGAAATGCTCTGAAGCCATCCGGCGAAGCTCGTGAACCTGCTCCAATGGAACCGGCCACTCCGGCGACCCCTGTGTCCCCGGCCACCCCGGCGACAACGATTCCTGACGCGGACACTCCAGAGCCACTTCCATTTAACCCAGGCGCCAGCATGCGGCCGATCCCAATTGAAACACCAGTTGACCTGGTGGTCCATCTGCAGATTCGTCGGCAGCGTGTCATTGTTAACCCGACAGCAGTGACCCATTCCGTCGCCCGATTACCTGTTGCTCCCGCTCAGGTCGTCACCTCAGGTTCAGAGGTGCTGGCAAAGAAGTAAGTATTCCTTCGGAGTACGTATACACATTGAAAACACCCATGCAGCGAGAACTGCATGGGTGTTTTCGTTTCGAGAAACTCCATTCAATTTGTCACGAGACACGAAGGAATGTGACAGCGAAACTGTGAAATCACGAAGTTACGGAATAAACTGTGACTGATCTGTCCGTGAATTTTGAATCAGCCGCAATCACACTTCAGGCCTGAACCGGGAGAAGGCGGAATGACCTTGGACGCTTCCAGAAGATCTTTTCTCACCGGTGCAGCGGCCTTGGCCGGGACCGCCTTCTTCAGGGATGGACTGTTCTCGCGTACGGCATTCTCCGCTTCGACGTCACAGGATGATCCTCGATTCCCAATCTGCATTTTCGTCAAGTTTCTGCAGACCCTTTCCTTTGACGAACTCGCTCAGACGATCAGCGAGATGGGAGTCGCCGGGATCGAAGCGACCGTCCGTGCCAATGGACAGGTACTGCCTGAGCAGGTCGAAACTGAACTGCCCAAACTGGTCGAGGCACTGCGCCAGCGCAATCTGGAGGTGACCATCATGACCAGCAATGTGAACCGCGTCGACCAGCCGCTGACCGAGAAGGTCTTGCGCACCGCGGTCGGGCTCGGCATCAAGCGATACCGCATGGACTATTATCGCTATGACCTCAACAAGCCGCTTGCTCCTCAAATGAAGGAGCTGAAATCCGTCATTGCTGATCTCGCTGCCCTGAATCGGGAACTCGGGATTCAAGGGGTCTATCAGAATCATGCCGGAGCGAATTATGTCGGCGCCGGGATCTGGGACATGGTTCAGCTGCTGGAGAACATTCCTCCTTCCGAGATCGCCATTGCTTACGACACGCGACATGCCGCAGTGGAAGGGGGAACAACCTGGCCGACAACCTGGAATCTGGTGCAGCCACATCTCGGGTCGGTCTTCGTGAAGAACACCCGCTGGAAAGGCCGCCAGCTGGATGACGGCGCACTGGGGATGCCTGATGGCATCGTCGATTCCCGGTTCTTCAGCATGCTTAAGAAATCACAGTTTTCAGGTCCGATTTCGTTGCATGTCGAGTACCTTCCCAAGGCCCCGCCTGCCGTCCAAATCACGGAGATCCAGCAGAATCTGGCAACACTCCGGAAGCTCATGGCCGACGCCTGATCTCCAGTCTGGTCACAAGTCTCGTTCAAGCGGCGTGAGGAAACATGAGAGCTCTCTGGGTGGTTCCTGTCCTCGTCGGATTTGTCTCGGCCGCCTTCGCAGAAGAGACCGGGTCCGCGAAGGCATCTGTGCCCGCTGAGGCCATTGAGTTCTTCGAGAATTCCGTTCGTCCGCTGCTCGTCTCGGCGTGCGGGGACTGCCACGGTGCCAAGAAACAATGGGGAGGACTTCGTGTCGACTCCCGTGAAGCTCTCCTCAAAGGAGGCGACACCTCTCCAGCCATTGTCCCCGGCAAGCCTGACGCCAGCCTCTTGATCGCAGCTGTGCGTCGGAGCGATGAAATCGCGATGCCTCCGGAGTCTCCGTTGAAGCCGGAGCAGATTGCCATTCTGGAGAAGTGGGTCCAGTTGGGCGCCCCATGGCCGGAGGAAACGACAACCAACACCCCACACCAGCGGCCCGAGGATCATTGGGCCTTCAAGCCGATCTCCCGTCCGGTGCCGCCTCAGGTCATGCGAACAGATTGGCCCCAGACGCCTCTCGATCAGTTCATTCTGTCCAAGCTTGAACAGGCAGGCCTTTGCCCTTCGCCTGCGGCAGACCGTCGGACTTACATTCGACGCGTCACGTACACCCTCACCGGATTACCTCCCACGCCAGAAGAGGTCGACGCATTCGTGCAGGACACCGGAGCGGATGCGGAACGGCGACTAATCGATCGGCTACTGGAGTCCCCGCAGTATGGAGAGCACTGGGCTCGGCACTGGCTTGATCTCTCGCGTTACGCTGACACCAAAGGGTATGTCTATGCCCGGGAAGAGACCCGCTTCGTTCACTCCTGGGTTTATCGGGACTGGGTGGTTCAAGCCATCCAGAATGATCTTCCCTATGACCAATTCCTGCTGCTCCAGATCGCTGCTGATCAGGTTGCTCCAAATGACCTGAACGCACAGGCGGCGATGGGCTTTCTTACCATTGGTCGCCGATTTCTCGGCAACACGCATGACATCATCGATGACCGGATCGATGTCCTTGGGCGAACCACCATGGGTCTGACAATTGGCTGTGCCCGTTGTCACGACCACAAGTACGATCCAATCCCCGCCGCCGATTACTATTCGCTCTATGGCGTGCTTCAGAATTGCAATGACCAACTGCTGCGACTGACTCCGGCTGGAAGTCCGGACAGTGAGTTCGAAAAGGGGTTGCAACAGCGACTCAGCAAGCTTGAGGAAGGGCTTCGAAATAGCTGTGAAACAGCGGCCGCTCGGAATCGTTCCAAGATTGTCGAGTATCTGGTCGCGCAGACAGAACTTGAGAAGTACCCTGAACTCGGCTTCGATCAGATTCTGTCGCCCAATGATCTGATCCCGCCAATCGTCATCCGCTGGGAGACGTATCTCCGACGTTGCGGGAAAGAACAGAATCCAATCTTCACCGCATGGCACCGGTTCGCTGCATTGCCGGCAGCAGATTTCGAGAAGCATTCGGCTGATGTCATTCGAGATCTCCATCAGTCGCCGACAACGGCCGTTCATCCCCGCGTCGCATCGGCCTTCACAACTCCCCCGGAGTCCAAGCGGGAAGTCGCCGAGCGTTATGGCCAGCTTTTCGAATCGGTCGAGAAAGAATGGCAGGCACTGATTGCCTCCGCCAAAGAGCAGGGAAAACCCACCCCTGATAGCTTTCCCGACCCTGACAGTGAGGCATTGCGGCAGGTCCTTTATGGTCCGCGCAGTCCCTGTGAGCTTTCACCAGAGGCCGGAATCGTTGGGAACGAGAACTTCTTCGACAGCTCCACAACGACAGCGATGTGGAAGCTACAGAAGGATCTCGATGAATGGCTGGTTAACCGCCCTGAGTCACCTGCATTTGCGGTTCGGGTCGTAGATCGTCAGGTGATCCACGAGCCTCGCCTGTTCCGCCGAGGGAATGCCGCTCAGAAAGGGGACGAAGTTCCCCGGCAGCTTCCCCTTATTCTTGCAGGTTCGGACCGTAAACCATTCCAGAGCGGCAGCGGACGACTCGAGCTCGCGCAGGGAATTGTCTCGACAGACAATCCATTAACCGCACGAGTCTGGGTGAATCGAATCTGGCAATATCATTTCGGCGTGGGACTCGTTCCAACTTCCAGCGACTTTGGAATTCGAGCACCAGAGCCTGCTCAGCTGGCACTGCTCGACTGGCTGGCCCGAAAACTGATCGACGACGGTTGGAGCACTAAGTCGATTCATCGACTCATTCTGCTCTCCGCGACATACCAGCAGCAGTCTGACGGCCCGGAAGATCCCGTCTTTCGGGAACGTGCCAGCCTGGAAGATCCGCAGAATCAGCTCTTCTGGAAGATGAACCGGCATCGCCTGTCCTTTGAAGAGTTTCGAGACTCGATCCTTCGCGTCACAGGTGAACTGAATCTGACAGTCGGCGGTCGTGCGTCACCACTTTTAGGAGGAGCAACTCCCAACCAGCGTCGCACGCTCTATGGCTACATCGACCGAGAGTTCCTGCCATCGGTGTATCGGATCTTTGATTTCGCTAATCCTGATCTCCACATTCCGGCCCGAAGTGAAACGACTGTCTCCCAGCAGGCACTGTTTGCAATGAACCATCCGTTCATTGCGGAGCAGGCTCGTGTGATCGCTGAAAAAGTGAACTCGCTGGCCGATGCGTCGACTGCGGCAAAGATCGAGGCGATGTATCAATGGATCCACCAGCGTCCTCCTTCGGCTCGCCAACTGGAAATGGCGACCGCATTTCTGAATGCAGCAGAGACCCCTGAAGCATTGCAGCTCACGGCCGAGCAGCAGGCATGGCAGTATGGATACGGGGCCATCAGTGACGCCGCGAAAAGTGTGACCAATTTCCAGCCGCTCCCCTATTTCAATCGCTCAGCATGGCAGGGGGGCGAACAGTGGCCGGACAAAACGCTCGGCTGGGCACAACTGACTGCCGAAGGAGGGCACCCGGGGAACGACCACAATCACGCTGTTGTTCGAAGATGGACGGCTCCTCGCGACATGAAGGTTTCAATTCAGTCTGATGCCACTCACGAGAACGCGCCGGGGAACGGAATCCGCTGCTGGATTTTCTCGAGTCAACAGGGAGTGCTCAATCAGTTCACGCTGCATCAGTCATCGCAGAAGCTGCTGATCGATTCTGTCGCACTGAAGGCAGGGGACACACTCGATTTCGTCGTCGACATCAATGGAAACCTCAACAGCGATGACCACCGCTGGACGGTGACTCTTCAAGATGTTTCAGCTGGGGCGAACACCGGAGAGCCGACTTCAGGTCAGAAATGGAACTCCCAGCGCGACTTTGCGGGGGACGCTCCAAAACTTCTCAAACCCTGGGAGCAACTCAGTCAGGTGTTGCTCCTCTCGAATGAGTTCCTCTTCGTGGATTGATCAGGGAGCGTCGACATGAGTCTGAATCTGAGCGGCTTGTCGGGGATCGATCGTCGCACCTTCCTGAACCGGTCCGCCATGGGTCTCGGCGCTCTCGGGCTTTCTGACCTGATGCTGGGGCAGGGAACAGCGCGAGGGGCTACCGCAGAAGGATCGTCTGCACGCGCCCCTCATTTTCCTGGGAAGGCAAAACGGGTCATTCACTTCTTTCTGAACGGCGGTCCCTCTCATGTTGACACGTTTGACCCGAAACCTCAGCTAAAGAAGTACGAGGGCCAGACGCCGCCGGTCTCGCTGATGACAGAGCGAAAGACCGGTGCCGCATTCCCTTCACCGTTCACATTCCAGAAGTATGGAGAGAGCGGAATTGAAGTGAGCGAACTGTTCGCCAAGACCGCGGAGCACATCGATGACATTGCCGTCATCCGGTCGATGTACGCTCAGGTCCCCAATCACGAACCCTCGCTGATGCTGATGAATTGCGGCGACTCGGTTCTATCGCGTCCGAGTGTTGGGGCATGGGCGCTCTATGGACTGGGGTCCGAGAATCAGAATCTCCCGGGCTTCATTTCCATGTGTCCACAGGGAATGCCCATCAAAGGAGCCGAGAACTGGCAGTCCGGTTTTCTCCCGGGGGCGTTTCAGGGAACTTATGTCGACCCTCAGTATCGGACGCTGTCGAAGCTGATCGAGAACATTCGCAGTCCGCATGCAACGACTTCAATTCAGCGACATCAGCTCGATCTGCTACAGAGCCTGAACGACGAACATCGTCAATCGCGGTCGGACGATGGACTTGACGCACGCATTCAATCATTTGAGCTGGCGTTCAGAATGCAGATGGAAGCCGCCGAAGCCTTCGACATCGAGAAGGAACCGGCCCATGTCCAGAAGATGTATGGCGACGGTGTCCACGGGCGACAGACATTGATTGCACGCCGACTCCTGGAACGAGGAGTCCGCTATGTCCAGCTCTGGCATGGAGCAGGGCAGCCCTGGGACAATCATGCCAACATCGGGGAGAATCACCGCAAACTCGCTCAGCAAATCGATCAGCCGATTGCTGCACTCCTGGCGGATCTCAAACAGCGCGGGATGCTGGAAGAGACTCTCGTCCTCTGGGGAGGCGAGTTTGGACGAACACCGACCGTCGAACTGAGCGGCGACGGCAAAGCTCAGTCAGGCCGCGATCACAATCCGTATGGCTTTACCGTCTGGATGGCCGGCGGCGGAATTCGTGGGGGAACGGTCTATGGCGCGACCGACGACTTCGGTTTTAAAGCCGTTGAGAAGCCGACAAGCATCCATGACTTTCACGCCACGATCCTGCACTTACTCGGTTTTGATCATGAGAAGCTGACCTATCGCTACGCCGGTCGAGACTTCCGTCTGACCGACGTTCACGGGCATGTGATTCGCGACATTCTTGCCTGATCTGCGATGCGGTCCGTTTGGAATTACGCAGCGTTCGGCGTCTGAGTCTGCTTCAGGACTGCTTCTCGAGCGAGGCGGTGCCATTCCAGTCGCGAGACCTGTTTGTCCTGAATGTTCAGATCGACGACCGTCACCTTATGAGCACCGCCGAAAAGAAATGACAGTGTCAGGTATGCCGAGATCCCTGAGCTGAGCTGACGGATCCGCACAGCGCCCGGAAAGATTGAAAGCATCGACGTCCAGCGTTCCGCTTCGGCTTCGTTGCTGACGGGAATCACCAGTCGCCCGTGAGGCTTCAACAGCGATCCCATGTTCGCCAGAGCAATCATCAGTTCCGGATGGAAAGCTGACTGGGTGTAGGCACTCGTTCCACGAAACAGCACGCGATCGAGGGAGTGCACTGCATAAGGCAGGGAGGCCGCAGGTGATCCTGCCGAAATCCCCTCGCCGACGACAGCGGTCATCCGGCTGGCTTCTTCGAGTCCCTGAACCTTGGCTCCGCGGCGAATCCATTGCTGGACCCATTCTCCGTTGCCGCAACCAATGTCAGCGAGTGAAACTCCGGCCGAAATGCCGTACCGCTTGGCGATCAGATCGAGCTGGCCCTGAGAGAGCTGAATGGGATTCTGGGACATGGCAACCTTCCTTGGTTGTCTACGGATCGCAGCCTGAAGTGAAGTGAATTCCGGAGTGAAAACCCGGTCGCGACTGGAGTCGCCCCGCTGCCCCTTTTTGAGTTGGGGTCTTCCGCAGCGAAAGCCGACAGACCGGAATCTTTCTGCGACGGTCTATCGAATTCCGAAAGGTTCCGATTGCCGTGAAAGTGGATCTCCGGATCGATTTTGCGCGAACTGCCTGTAATCGGAAACTTCAATCGCTCCAAACCGAAAAGATCTCCGGTTCAGAGGGCAAAGACACGCAACTTTTTCCGGTTCCGGTGAGGCGATGGTTCCGCTTGAGGCCAGTCGGGTCGATTCCCGATGTTCCGATTCCGGGGACTCCAGGAGGCGATGGAGTTGACGTCGATTCCTCCGGGTTCAATGATTGAGGGCGGAAATGACAACTCCCCGGGATTGATAACGGCCAGGGAACGTCGCCCTTTTCACGCCGGCGGGTCGCGTTTTTCCCGGTTTGCGAGTCGATCGTCATTCATTCAGGTCTGGCATGAACAACATTTCGCTGTACTGCTTTCTGTGCAGTTATGCGGTCGCACTCGCCGCAGAACTGTCGCAGTTTGTGCGCCGCAGCATGTTCATGCGCCTAGCCGCAATTCTATTTGTCCTCGGGGGTTTCGTTGCGCATACCAGCTATCTGCTGGTTCGCAGTTCGCAACACGACCTCCCCCCACTTCTCAGCTCAACGCACGACTGGGTGCTGGTGACCGCCTGGTTAACGGTCGTGCTTTATCTCGGGGTTCAGCTCTGGAGCCCCCGGATGTCAATTGGCATCTTCGTCCTGCCAGTGGTATTGCTACTGGTCGGCGCCGCTCCCTTTCTGCGGCAGTCCCCTAATCCCCACGTTTTCCAGATGCACTGGTGGACGATGGTCCACGCCAGTTGCTGGTCCCTCGGAATTGTGGGGGTACTACTGGCTCTGCTGACGAGTGTCATGTACCTCGTACAGCATTATCGATTAAAGCACAAACGGTCGGAACTCCCTGCGCTTCATCTGCTGAGCCTGGAACGGCTCAGCCAGATGAACTGGTGGCTGGTCATCATTTCCGTCCCCTTGCAGACGCTGGGAGTGATCACCGGTCTTTATATGATTCACCTTTCCAAAGCAGGGGAAAACCCGGTGAATCTGATGAATCTGACCGTTGGCATGAACGGCCTGATGTGGATCGTAATGGCCATTCTCTTCGGATGGATTCTGGGAGCAAAGAACGCCACAGGCCGACTGGTTGCATGGAGAACCATTCTGGCCTGCCTTTATATGGTGCTGACGCTGGTGGTGATGAAAGTCGGGAGTACGGACGGCATCCATGGGCGGAAATTAGATCATCAGGAGATGAAAGGGGACGCCCCATGAATGTCCAGGTGATTTACTGCAATCATCAATCCGCCGATCTTGAAATGCGGGAACAGCTGGCGTTTCCCTCGCAGGAGTCGCTGGAACGGGCCTATCTGGAACTGCGGAACCGGTTTCCAAAGTCAGAACACGTCGTGATTTCCACCTGTAATCGCGTGGAACTGTATGTCGCCCAGGAAGACCCTGAAGACTCTCCGACACACTTCCAGCTTGCCGAGTTCTTCGCCGACTTCCATCAGCTCCCGCTCGAAAAACTGCTGGACGAACTGCTTGAATTTCAGGGGGCCGACGCTGTTCGCCACCTGTTCGAAGTTGCATCGAGCATCGACAGCATGGTGCTGG
The DNA here is from genome assembly GCA_023417655.1 of Planctomycetota bacterium. Lineage (GTDB taxonomy): Bacteria > Planctomycetota > Planctomycetia > Planctomycetales > Planctomycetaceae > Planctomicrobium. The sequence goes on from JAEZFD010000029.1 coordinate 25,804, forward strand.
GCGAGAGCCAGATCGTGAATCAGATCAAGTCGGCGTATGACGTTGCGATGCGGTCCGAATCACTCGGCCCCTTAACAAACGCCCTGTTTCAACGGGCGATTTCGGTCTCAGGCCGAGTTCGCACCGAAACACGACTCGCAGAAGGCCGGGTTTCCATCGCCAGCGTGGCCGTCGGTGAGTTCGGCAAAAGCATCTTTGACCGTTTCGACAACAAAACCGTGCTGGTGGTCGGAGCCGGTGAGATGGCGTCCGAAACGCTGACATACCTGCAAGGCGAGGGTGTCCGTGAAATCCTGGTCTGCAACCGCAGTCTGGAACGGGCGGAGATGCTTGCCAGCCAGTTCTCCGGCAAAGCGCGATCCTGGCACGACCTGAACCGGTGCCTCGCCGCAGCCGACGTAATCGTCTGCACGACCGGCGCAGACCACCCCGTCATTACGGTGGAGATGATGCGCCAAGTCCGCCGGGAAACCGGGGCAAAGCCCTTGTTCCTGCTCGATCTGGGAGCCCCGCGAGACGTCGAAACTGCGGTTGGCAATCTGGACGACGGCATCTTCCTCTACGACATCGACGATCTGGAAGCGACCTGCGAACGAAACCGGAAGAAACGGGCTCAGGAAATTCAACAGGCCCGCGGGATCATCGAAGAAGAGACCGCCCGGTTCATGCAGGACGTCTATCACAAGGCGACCGGTCCGATCGTGAAGCGGCTGCGTGAGAACTGGGAAGAGATCAGCCGACAGGAACTGGAGCTTCTGTTCCGGAAACTCCCACGCCTCGACGAACGGGAACGGCAGGCAATCGAGAAATCGATCTATCGCATTGTGAACAAATTACTCCATCCGCCCTTAGAAGCTCTGCGGGATGAAGCCCGATCAGGCACTCCACATGGCATGATCGATGTAATCAAACGACTCTTTCACCTGAGTGAATAGATTTTGATCCTCAGGCATGCCGGCAGGTTAAAGCGGTCGCTCCAACTTTAACCCCCAGCTCTCCCGAGATGCTAAATAGGAAAGAGCCTTGGCGGCTGGCCGACAATTAAAAACACGATTGTCGCCATTGACCGCAACCTCCTGAGCAGCAAGGAGTTCCTCAAGGAACACCTTGACTCTGACGGCTTCCGATCTAAACTGAAGTGTCAGCCGTAACTAGCGCCGAAGTTCTCGAAGGGCGGAGCACGTAAGCCGGTTTCTCACAGAATACAGGTTTTACCGCTCAGGCAGACTCGGTTGAAGTTCCATCGCTCTCTATTCGAGAATGAAAGAATCACATCGGTCGTTGTGTCTGGTAGCGTTATGAAACGGGTGGGGATCCGTTTGAATTCCGCAGGACTTTCGGCTGAACGCCAGCGGTCTCTCAGGCGAAGACCGCTCAACCGCATCCTGATCCATCGCCCGTTTTGATGATCACGAGTCGGCAGGGAGGGCGACCCGTCTTACCTTTTCGCAAGGCCAGTTGGCAATTGGTCTCCAGGGGAACTCGATGGCCGCGTCAAAAACCACAGCAGTCCACATCTCGCTCATCTTCTTCGTGATGACCACGCTGCTTCTGGCGCTGGCCTTCTACATGAACATGAAAGAGTTCGCCGCAGTGAAGCTGACGGCGGAAGCTGCGACCAAGAAAGCCTCAGAAGCCGAAGGCCGTCAACGCGCACTGGACGATCAGATCGTCCTGCTGAAGCGAAAATTGGGCTATCCGGACTTCGAGCAGATCGGGGCCGAGAACGATACTTCCAATACCACCGTGCTCGGCAAACTGAATCAGGACCTCTCCCTGTATGGAGCCGCTCAGGTCCAGCCGAGCCCGGCTAATGCGAACGTTGCAGCAACCCTGCAGAGCTTGCGTTCGGCCTTGAATGCTGCGACTGCTGCTGTCGACGAACGCAATGCCGAGCTGGTAAACGTTCAGGCGGAAATGACGAACGAACGCCAGAACAACCAGCGCCGACTGGCTGAAGTACAGAACTCCCAGAAGAGTTCGGAAACCCAACTGCAGGAACTGGTCGCCCAGAAAACTGAAGTCGTCTCTGAGAAAGACCGCGAAATTGCCAAGTGGCAGGACGAATTCCGCCGTTCAGAGCGAGATAAAGAAAGCCTGCAGGACGAGATCGCCGCTCTGCGAAAGCAGAAGGACGTTGAATCCCGCGAATACGAAACCTCGATCAGCTACCTGCGAAGCAAGCTGAACGACCTCGAAGACCTCAGCTTTGATAAGCCTGATGGCGTGATTCGTCGTGTGGACAACACGACCCGTAATGTCTGGATCAACCTGGGCAGCGCCGATGGTCTCCGTCCGCAGGTCTCCTTCTCGGTCTATACCAAAGGACATAATGGCGTCGGACGCGGAAACGCGGACATCAAAGCCAAGATTGAAGTGACCCGAGTTCTTGATCCGCACCTGTCGCAGGCACGTATTCTGAGCGAAGACGGATCTCGTCCAATTCAGGAAAATGATCCGATCTATTCTCCTGTCTGGTCAAAGGGGATGAAGGAATACTTCTCGTTCGTCGGCGTTCTGGACATGAACGGCGATGACAAGAGCGATCGGGAGCTGCTTCACAACGTGCTCGCCACCGCAGGCGGAGCCGTCGAATTGGAAGTGGACGATGCCGGAAACCGAGTCCCAGAGAACGGACAATTGACGGTCCGGTCGAAGTTCCTTGTAGTGGGCCGCATTGAAGACCCGACTGACTTCCCCGGCACTGACACGGAGAAGCAGGAACAGATCCGGAAGGTCGCTCAGGAAAACAATGAGCTTGCCAAGGAAGCCATGCGAAAAGGGATCAAGGTCATCTCCTTCCGCGACTTCCTGAACTACATCGGATACGAGCAACAGCAACGACTGTTCAACGTCGACTCCAAAGGCTATCCGCTGAACGCAGGCCGCGTTCCTACGGGCGTCGATGAGTACAACGAAGCTGGCCGCATCCAGATCCCCGGCAAGTCGTCACGGTTCAACGCGACTGGGACCCCGGGCCAGAGATAAGAGCAAGCAACGTTCAATCGCGGTCCCCGTGCCCGCCAAAAAACTGATCTGCACTCAGGGAGCCTTTCACACGGAAGGCTCCCTGAATCATTAAGATGAGTGCTGTTCTCGCTTGAGTTGGCCAGCTTGGATCTTTCCGAGCGTCCTGCTGGTGATTCATGGCTGAATCAGCGCCGGACCACGGCCGGATCATCTCCGACAGCGGTCTTTTCGCTTCCAGTTTGCTTCTGACGAGTTGGTGACATGAATAATCATGACGTCGCCCAGAAATTCGAAGAGATGGCTCAGTTGCTTGAGCTCTCAGAGGCGAACCCGTTTCGAGTCCGCGCCTATCGAAACGCTGCCCGTTCGATCGGGGACTCATCCGATTCCATTCTGGAACTGGCTGGCTCTCACCCCGAACAATTGACGAGCATCCCCGGGATCGGCAAAGACATTGCCTCAAAGATTCGCGAGCTCGCAGAGACAGGGACGTTCACTCAACTTGAAGAACTGAAGGCCCAGTTTCCCATTGGTCTGTATAAGATCATGCAGCTCCCCGGAGTCGGCCCGAAGAAAGCCGCTCTTCTGTTTCGTGAGCTGCAGATTCAGACCATCGAAGAACTCAAAGCCGCCGCGGAAGCCGGTACCATTTCGAAATTGAAAGGCTTCGGAAAGAAATCAGAGCAGGCGATTCTCACCGGCCTGGCCCAGTTGTCGGCCTTTGGAGAGCGTGTTTCGATCGCAGTTGCCCGATCTGACGCGGAACAAATTCTGAAAGATCTGCTGTCAGTTCCCGGCGTGCAGAATGGAAGTATCGCCGGAAGCTGTCGCAGACGTCTAGAAAGCTGCGGAGACCTGGACCTGCTGGTGACTTCCTCCAGCGACGACGTTATGGACGCCCTGTCCCGGCACCGGCTGGTGACGGAGGTGCTTTCACGTGGTCCGACCAAACTGAGGGTCCGCCTCCGGGATGGTATTGAGCTTGATCTGCGCAATGTCCCTGATGAGTCATTCGGCGCAGCCCTGCAGTATTTCACCGGCTCAAAAGAACACAACATTGTGATTCGCCGCCGGGCAATCGATCGGGGTCTGAAGCTGAATGAATACGGACTGTTCCGCGAAGAACAGCTCGTCGCCGGCCGCACAGAAGAAGAGATCTACGCGGCCCTCGATCTCGACTGGATCCCGCCGGAGCTGCGCGAGAATCGGGGGGAGATCGAACTGGCGGAACAGCACAAGCTGCCTGAACTCGTCACGCTCGCCGACATTCAAGCCGACCTGCACATGCACACGACCGCGACGGACGGTCAAGCGACCATCCGCGAGATGATCGAAGCGGCCATCGCCCGCGGGCGTCAATACATCGCCATTACCGACCATTCCAAACGGGTCTCCATGGCCCGGGGACTCGATGCAGAGCGACTGCGCGAGCACTGGTCTGAGATCCGCCAGATTCGGGAAGAGTACTCCAACATCCATGTTCTCTGCGGAATCGAGTGTGACATCCTCGAGGATGGGGAGATGGATCTCGACGACGATGTCCTCTCAGAAGCCGACTGGGTGATCGCAGTGCTCCATTACGGACTGAAGCAGCCCCGAGAGATGATCATGAAGCGGCTGCTGAATGCGATCCGCAATCCCCATGTTGACGCCATTGGACACCCGAGCGGAAGAATGGTCGGCCGTCGGGCCGGAGCGGATATTGACTACCCGACCTTCCTGAAAGCCGCCGCCGATCATGGGGTGCTTCTGGAGATCAACGCTCACCCGAACCGGCTTGATCTCACCGATATCCACGCAGCCGCTGCCCGCGACCTGGGCATTCCGATCGTGATTAACACGGATGCCCATTCCACTGAAGGAATGGATGTCATGGAATACGGCGTCGACCAAGCCCGCCGCGCTGGCCTGACAAAATCCGACGTCGCCAATTGCCTCCCGTACGACCAGTTCTGGAAGCTGCTTCGATCCCGCGCATGAACCGGAAGATTTTCGGCGAAAAGGATCATCCGTCAGACAGAAGCTCGGAAAACCTGCGGATCTACCGCAACAGACCGCTCCACAGCAAGCCCCACAAACCCACCCCAAAGCACATTCGCCCCTTTCCGCAGGAACGGCATCTTCAACCGGTAACTCGAGCTATACCCCCTAATCTTCCGACACCTAGACAGACATCCAAAAATTCTGATATCGTGATTTGATGATCTTTCTTCGTTCGTTTTTAGTGAGTATCTCATGCGGCACAGTGACCAACCCAAATCGATTTCTCGCTCCGAAGACACTCAAGTGTCAAACAAGCGCAAATTTCTTGCGCCCCGAAAAAGCAAATCGGGCTTCACCCTGATCGAGCTTCTGGTGGTAATCGCGATCATCGCGGTGCTGATCGCTCTCCTTCTCCCCGCTGTTCAGCAGGCCCGCGAGGCAGCCCGACGCTCACAGTGCAAAAACAATCTGAAGCAGCTCGCTATCGCAGTTCACAATTACGTGGATACCTTCGGTGTCTTCCCTGCGAAGAAACAAGGAACAACTGGGACTGATTGTTCGACAATGAATGCTCAGTTCGGCAGCGGGTGGATGCGAATCCTTCCCTATATCGAACAGACCGCACTGTACAATCAGTGGAGTACTGATCAGACAATCGCCGGAAAGAGCTTTCCTGCATTCGGACCATGCCCGTGGGGCGGATCTCCCGATTGGCAAAGCGGATATACTCCGTACTACACCCAATTACCGACATTCGCGTGCCCCTCAGATGGCGGAATCACATCCAAGACCAACGGCGAAGGGGCCACGAATTACAAGTTTTCCGTCGGGGATTCGATTCGAGAAACCACCTCTGGACAACAACTCGGTCAAAACGGCAACGGCCCGAGCCGCGGGATCTTCGGAAACATGGGTGTGAAGATTAACTTCAGTTCCATTGCAGACGGATCCAGCAACACCATCATGTTGTCTGAGCGACTCTATCCCAACGACTCTCGAGCTGTCGGTAAAGGAACCCGCTATAACGTCGGTGACACGATCATTACCAACCCTGGTAGCTGCTACACCTATCTGGACACCTCTGATCGTCAGAGATACTCTGGCGACGTCACGAGCTGGGGGCAAAAGTGGCAGCACGGCGCCACATCGCATATCGGATTCACAACAGTTCTGCCCCCGAACGGTCCCAATTGCGCATCTGCAGCGAATGACAATGGAACCCACGGGATCTATTCTCCTTCAAGTGCACACACTGGCGGAGTTCACGTCGCGATGGGCGATGCGTCTGTGCGATTCATTAGCAATAACATCGACTCTGGCGACCCGACGAAACCTCAACCGAGCGGAGCTGAGAAGAGTCCTTACGGGATCTGGGGCGCTCTCGGTTCACGTGAAGGCGGTGAAGTCGTCAGCGACTTCTAACACCGGCCAGTTTCGGAGCGAGTGAACTGATTGGGCTCCGGAGAGCGGGAGGCATGGGCCTTCAGCCATCCGCCTCAATTCGTCGCCGCAAGCGATTGACTTCGCGGCGATTCCGGCTTGTGCCTCACCGAAGGACCCGGGATCGCCTTTCTTATTCCCGTTCTGGCTGATCGCGTCCAACGAAAGCGTTGTCATACCACCGCAGAACCATCTGGCTGTAGGCAGTGCGGTTTTGAGAGATGGGCAAACTCGTCGGATCGACGGGAAGGGCAGCACCCTCTTCCCACCATTAGAACCTCACTTGGAAGTACTCCATGACACTCTCTGCTGCATCTCTGAAGTCGTGTCTCGCTTTCGCATGCGTTGCTAGCGGTCTGATGATCCCCGGCTGCGGCGGCGAGGCCGCCCCCAGCTATCCGAAAACGTACCCAGTCCAAGGGGTCGTCACTTACAAGGGTGATCCACTGGATGACGCGGGGATCAGCTTTGTCCCGGACGGGGGCCAGCAACGGGGTGCAGTTGGACGCACAAATGCAGAAGGCAAATTCACACTGATGACTTTTGTCGCAGGTGACGGCGCTCTTCCCGGAAAGTATCGGGTGACGATCACCAAGTCAGTCGTCGAAGGCGGTCAGCTGACTGAGGACAGCTCTGCTCCGTCTGGAAAGACAAAATACCTCGTCCCAGCAAAATACAGCGACCCGAGCAAATCAGGGTTGATCGCAACCGTCAACGAAAAGAACGAGAACGCGATCACCTTCGAGATCAACGATTAGGTTGTTTGTTCTCTCAGGCGCCCCGAGTGTGCGGTGCGATCAGACGCGATTCGTCCGTCGCAGGCCGCCGATAAGCCAACACAAACGGTTCAACGAAAAGAAAACGAGCCCTGCAGTGACATGCACTCCAGGGCTCGTTTCGTTTCATTGCCGAAGGTGGGACTCGAACCCACACACGGTATTACCCATACCGGATTTTGAATCCGGCGCGTCTGCCGATTCCGCCACTTCGGCTGTGCGGATGCGAATGCGACGATTGCGGTCGAACAAGTCGTCCGATAGCACCGCCCCATTCAGGCAAGCTCAGGAAGCCGCAGTATCCTGTTGCTCCCGAGGTTTTGCAAGCCCTCAAAGATGCGGGATTCCGGACACGCCACCAATGCCCTGAGTTCAATGAAAAACAGGCCGCTTCCATGAAGGAAGCGACCTGTCTGAATTCAGCTCGACCTTATCTGGTGGAAGTCTTGATCAGGACAACTGCGGGGGAAGCTCTGATCGCGATTCAACCTGCCAGGAGAGTGACTTCGATTAGACCATTTTGCTTTTTGATCTGCCCGTCCCCGCCACGCGGAAGACAGCGTTTTGCTGTCGAAAGCCGCGCTGCGCGGGCACGAGGGAGAGCAAACTGCTCTAGCCTTCTGGAACCAGCTTCAGGGTCTGGGTCAGGCGCTCCAAAATGACGTATGGATCGGCCTGAGAGTTCGGGCGGCGATCTTCCAGGTATCCACGATAAGCGTCGTCTTTGACGAAGCTGTGTGGAATTCGGATCGAAGCTCCGCGATTGGCGACACCGTAGTTGAACTTGTCGATCGACTGCGTTTCGTGCAGACCGGTCAGACGCAGGTGGTTGTCAGGACCGTATGCAGCGATGTGCTCGTCCTTGTACTTCTCGAAGGCGGACATCAGGCGTTCGAAGTAAGGCTTGCCGCCTTTTTCACGCATGAACTTCGTGGAGAAGTTCAGGTGCATGCCGGAACCGTTCCAGTCGCCGCGAACCGGCTTACAGTGGAACTCGATATCGAGACCGTGCTTCTCAGCCAGACGGATCAGCATGTAACGGGCAACCCACATATCATCGCCGATCTTCTTGGATCCCTTGGCGAAGATCTGGAATTCCCACTGTCCCTTGGCGACTTCGGCGTTGATGCCTTCCAGGTTAATCCCGGCGGCACGGACGATGTCGATGTGTTCTTCGGCGATTGCACGGGCAGTGTCGCCCATGAACTTGTAGCCAACACCGGTGTAGTAAGGACCCTGTGGGGCAGGGTAGCCTTCAGCTGGGAAGCCGAGAGGCTTGCCGTCGCGCCAGAAGAAGTATTCCTGTTCGAGACCAACCCACAGATCGGAGTCTTCCACGATCTGGGCACGGTGGTTCGTCGGATGTGGTTCGCCGTTCGGCAACAGCACTTCGCTCATGACGAGGAAGCCGTTCTTACGGGTCACGTCCGGATAGAAAGCCACTGGCTTCAGCAGACAGTCAGAACTGCGGCCTTCAGCCTGCATGGTCGAGCTGCCGTCGAATCCCCAGATCGGGAGATCGGCGAGGCTCTTCGGTTCAGTTTCGACAATCTTCGTCTTACTACGAAGATTCCCGACCGGCTGACTGCCGTCTAACCAAATGTATTCCAGCTTGTACGTTGGTAAGCTCATTCCTAACTCACTCCAGTCGAAATCATAAAGGCGAGGCGACAGCATGCTTGACTGAGCATCTCGTGGAGAGGACGCAATCGATCATTGAGAGCCGAAATCCGTGGCTGGGCGACTTGAGAAATCTTCCGAATTCAGAAGCTCTTCAAATCATTCAATCGCGACTCAGTCGATTCCGTCATTCACGCAGCCTCACTCCAATTCTCGCACCGTGCTGAATTTGGAGGCATTGATGCACTTACTTCGAGCATCAGGAGGGACGGTTCAGGCGGCTGATCCCTTTAAAAATTGGGGTTTCTGCCAGATCCATCTCTCACAGCTGCTGACTAGGCAAAGAGGGTGCCAATCAGTTCAACAATTTATCACAGCGTCCTTGAAAGGAGAATGGCAACGGCTCCTTTGGGCACTCCCCACCATTGAATCCCCGCTTCCGAGACTGGACTGATGGGTGTGAGTTGATGGAAGAATCCAAGTTTGTCATACCTAACATTTGCCCTTTGAGGGTGAAGTGAAATCGGTATTGTCTGAACGGAAAGAAAGTCTCCTATGAAACTCAGATCGCTCGCATTCTGGGGCTGCCTGCTGCCCGGTCATCTGCTTCTTGCGGCAGAACCCGTGAAGTTCACCGTGCAGGTCCTCGCCGTGGATGCCAACGAGGGGTGTGAAGTCGGAGACTTCGATGGTGACGGAAAGCTTGATGTCGTCGCTGGCCGAAACTGGTTCCATAATCCGGATTGGATCGCCCGTCCTGTGCGGACCATCGAGGATGTGAATGGCTACGTCCATTCCAACGGCGATTTCGTTTATGACGTTAACGGGGACGGCCGGCTCGATGTCGTCGCCGGAGACTTCTTTCAGACTCAGGTCTACTGGTACGAGAATCCTGGCCCGAAAGATCTGCTCCGCGGAATGCTTTGGAAAAAGCATGAACTGGTCGACACTGGCCTCGGTGCGAACGAAGCCGCCTTCCTGCAGGACCTGAACGGCGACGGCAAGCCGGAGTGGATTTGCAACTCCTGGGTCGACAAGAACCCACTGGTTGCATGGGAACTAAAAACAACTCAGGAGAAAGTCGCACCGAAGGACGGGAAAGGAGAACCTAAGACCGTCACCCGTTATGGAATGGAACGTCATCTGATTTCTGAGACAGGGCAAAGCCATGGGTTCGGGTTCGGTGACATCAACAATGATGGCCGCCTCGACATCCTGACGGCCTCCGGTTGGTTCGAAGGGCCTGAAGGGAATGTGTTCGAAGGTCCCTGGAAATTCCATCAAGACTGGAAGACCCGGTGGAGTGTTCCGGTTCTCGTCCGCGACCTGAATGGCGACGGCAAGAACGACATCGTGATCGGCAACCCACACGACTACGGACTGTTCGTCTGGTGGGCCGAGGGAGTCGATGCCGATGGCAAACTGAAGTTCCGTGAGGAGACGATCGACAAGTCCTACTCACAGCTGCACTGCGTTCACTTCGCCGACCTGGATGGAGATGGACGTGACGAACTCATCACCGGAAAACGCTATCGGGCTCATAACGATGGCGACCCGGGAGCCGGCGATCCACCGATCATCTGCTACTACACCATCGACCCACAGGGCAAATTCACCCGGCATGTGATCAACGAAGGTCAGGCAGGAATCGGCCTTCAGATCCGGACAGCCGATCTGGATGCCGATGGGGACCTCGACATCATCGTTGCAGGGAAAGATGGAACGCAGATCCTCTGGAATCAGCGGATTTCCAAAACCGCCACTGCAGCGAAAAGTGGTGACTCCAAGTGACCCACGTCACTGCTTCAAATCACTGAATTCCGATTCCAAAATTCCCGGCCACGTGCCGGGAATTGCATTTCGGGAGCGATTTTGCCGGGATATAGTCTCGGAATCGCTTCATTTGTCTTCAACAAGATTGAATACGATGGTCACGGCTCGTGGATATGCTGCAACGGCACCGGATCAGGATCTGGCTCCTTTCTCTTTCGAACGGCGTGAGCCGCAGGCCGGGGACGTGCAGATTGAGATTCTTTACTGCGGGATCTGTCACTCGGACCTGCATCAGGCCCGCAACGACTGGCAGAACTCGATCTATCCAATGGTCCCTGGACATGAGATCGTCGGGCGAGTCACTGCCATCGGCAAAGACGTGAAGAAAGTGGCCGTCGGTGATCTCGTTGGGGTCGGCTGCATGGTCGACTCCTGCCATACCTGCGAGAACTGTCAGGACGGACTCGAACAATATTGTGTGGAAGGTCCCACCTGGACCTATAACGCCACCGAACGTGACGGCAGCGGCCGGACTCAGGGAGGCTATTCCGACGTCATTGTGGCGCGCGAACACTTCGTCGTGAAGGTGCCAGAGAATCTGGACCTGAAAGGAGTGCCTCCGCTGCTGTGTGCCGGCATCACGTTGTACTCACCGCTGCGCCACTGGAAAGCCGGCCCCGGCAAGAAAGTGGGGATCATCGGTCTCGGCGGACTCGGGCACATGGGCGTCAAACTCGCAAAAGCGATGGGAGCCCATGTCGTGATGATTACGACGTCGCCAGAGAAGGGGAAAGATGCACTGCGACTTGGGGCCGACGAAGTACTGCTCTCCAAAGATCCTGAACAGCTCAAGAAGCACGCTGGTTCGTTCCACCTGCTGGTCGACACGATTCCGAACGGTCATGACCTCAACCCCTATTGCTCGCTGTTGAAGCGGGACGGGACGATCGTCATCGTCGGTGCTCTGATGGCACTGGAGCCGGCATTATATGGAGGAAGCCTCATCGGGCAGCGTGTGAGCGTGGCCGGTTCTGCCATCGGCGGCATCGCTGAAACTCAGGAGATGCTCGACTTCTGCGGCCAGCACAACATCATCAGCGACGTCGAAATGGTAAATATTCAGGACGTCAATCAGGCGTACGAACGTCTGATCAAGAATGACGTTCGGTACCGCTTTGTGATCGACATGGAGTCGCTCAAAGCGAGCTCAAAGTCATAGCACCAGATGCGACAGGTCTGCCCGGCTTTCATGAAGCCAGGCAGACCTTTTTTCTTTTTGGGGCCTCAAAAGGAGCTCTCATGTCATCTGCCCGCTGCCTGCTTCTGTCGCTCTCTTATCTCGCTTTCGCTGCTAGCGTGAGTCAGGCCGGCGACGATCTCACCGGACTGAAACTTGAGAAGGCCCGTCAGCAGTACGAAAAATCATCCGCTCAGCTCAAAGAGAAGATCCTCCTGCACCTCGACGAAGTTGAGGGAGCCGCAAAGAAATCCGGCAAACCCGAAGCACTGGCACTCGCCCGGGAATCGCGAGCCTCCTACGAATCATCTGGGAAGATTCCGAACGATGCACCGGTCAGACTCTTTAAGCAAGCCAACCAACTTCATAAGGAATTAGAGAAGGCCTGCGAAGCTGCAATCAAGGCATACACGCAGGAAGGGAATCAAAAGCAGGCCGAGGAAGTCAAGAAGTCACTGGCGCGTCTGCAGGCACTCTCCCTCGAACGGGCGACTCGTTTTCAAGGGACCGTCTTCATCTCCGCCAAGAATGAAGTGGGATACGATCTTGGCAAAGTCTATAAAAACGACCGCATTCGCCTGAGTTACGTGGGTGGCAAATGGAAAGGCTGGGGAAATATCGCTTCCGATTCCCCCGATGAGCCGACCCTCGAGAAAGGACAACGAAATCGTCTGGCGATTTGTGAAGCCGATTCACTCGGGCGCACAAAAGTCATGGTGGTCGTCCCACCTGGAACCCAACATTCCCCATTCGAAATCGTGGCCAGTCGAAATTTCGACCGAGTCGTATTGAGGATCAACGACGACGATCACGATTTCGCTACCAATCCCGATGGTCGCGTCTCGTATCACGTGCACATCCTCAGAGGAGAATGAGCACGCCTGTCAGGAGACCCCGAATTCGCTGAGAACGATACCGGCCACGTCGACGTCGCGATATTCCTGCTGAGGCAGGCCAGCGGACGACAACAGCACTCCCTTCCGGCTCGGATCATCAGCTGGGCAGCCATGCGACCCACGGACGAGCGATGCATTCAATGGAATTGCTCGGGCCGGCATTTCAATGAACATCTCGACCGGGTCATAGCCAGGCTTCTTGTGGATGTCGACGGTGCGGGCGTACTCCGGCGCCTTGGTATCATCTTCCCACCAGTAGTATGCAAACCAGGCATTCGGCTGGGCAATGAGTACGATCTCCCCTGATCGCGGATGGTCGAGGCCGAACTGCTTCCGCTCCTCTCCCACCAGCACATGAGCAATCGCCGGATCATCCCGGAACTGATCTGCGACAAGAACGATGTCGTCCTCATCCTGTACGTACACATGCGCCAGCTGGTGATCGACCAGTGCCCACGCAGGTGACTGGCCCGGAATCAGCTGTTCGCGGCCGTTTTCATCTTTGATTGCCAGCAAACCCGCCGCCCGCAACGTGCGGTTGGGGTAGATCACGGTATCCACTTCGGAAATCGTGTACTCGCTTGCGACAAGCCAGTGAATATCATCGAGACCGGCGTCCGCAAACCCCTTGAAGAGGCGGCTCAGCGACTGATCGATGTCGACCACGGCCTTCGCGGCCTCTGGACTGTTGGGCCCGTTCTTCTGAGCGGCATAGTCCAGATGCGGGATGTAAATGTACGAGAATCGAGGGCCGAACTTCCGGGCGGCGATGACAGCCGAGTCAATGATCCAGTCTGACGACTTGATATTGGCGAGCGGTCCCCAGAAGTGCATCAGGGGAAAATGTCCGAGCTGATCGCGGAACTGTCCGTAGAGTTCCGTCGGCTTTGTGTAGCACCACAGGGATTCAGTACCGTCTGGGTTGTGAATCGGGGCCGGAGTGCAGATGAAGTCGGCTTTGGCTCCCTTGGAATGCAGCGGGAACCAGACGGCCGACGTCAGCGCGGGGTCATGCTGATGCAACCGTTCCCAGATCTGCGGAGCTTCGAAGCAGCTGTTCCAGGCGGTCCACATCTCGACTTCACCAGAGTCGCGATAGAAGAAGCCGTTGGCGATAATTCCGTGCTGTTCCGGGCCGACTCCGGTGGTCATGTTCGCCTGCACAGGACAGGTGACCGCCGGGAACGACGGGGTCAACGTTGAGACTGACCCTGACGCGACCAGTTGCTGAAGATTCGGCATCGACTGCAGGTCTTCACGTCGCAACCCCGGTACGGAAATCAGAACGACATGCTTCGCCATATGAATTATTCTCCTGCACCACGTCGCTGCCAGAGTCCCCGATAGATGGGGAGACCGAGCTTCCGCTTCTTGCGTTCGTAACTGGTCTGATAGTCCATGTCATCCACAGGAGCCCGCTCGTCGGGAGGAGGCATTGGGATGAATCCTTCATGATGGTTCATCAATCCGGAGATAACGCCAAAATACTCTTCGACATCCGTCCAGGAGTGAAGCCACCCGCCCGGCTTGATAATCGTTGCCGCGAGATCGGCGAAGCGATCGTTGAACACACGTCGCTGACGATGTCGCCGCTTCCACCACGGATCAGGGAAGTACACATGCACGGCATCGACTGATGCCGGGGCAATCATCTTCGAGAAGGCGATGAACACATCTCCGCCCAGCACCCGAACGTTCGGCAAACCGAGCTTCTTGATCCGCTGAGCACCGCGACGGGCTTCTTTGTATTCGAGTTCGATGCCGAGGAAGTTGGTGTCCGGGCGGGCCTGACCGGCATGATACAGGAACAGTCCGCGTCCACATCCAACATCGATTTCGACAGGCTTGTCATTCCCGAAAAAGTCAGACCAATTCACATGTGAGCCGGCGGGGACCTCTACATCTTCGAGCACTCGAAAATAAGGCTTCAGGTCGAGGGGAGGCAACGGCGGGGTCGATGAACGGGACATGACTTCGGTATTGAGAGAGACAAAAAAATGGCGTGTCATTCACAGATTCTGGGCGTGCCGACAGAAGGAGCAGGAGCCCCCGTCGGCACGCAACCGGATTGTATCGACTCACAGGCGAACTGAAACACCCCCCGCTGCCGAATCAGGGGAATCGCAGCAATGATTTTGCCCGGTGGGATTCTCGGCCTCAAGTGACCGACCCGGCATCCCCCGTTGACAGCAGCGTGAGACGATCTACCATCAGCCAGCACCCAGGAACCTGCACTTTCCCAACCGCGCCAGGCAATCCCCGCAGGACCGAAATACGCTCAGGCACGCCAGGCACTTCCTCAGTTTTCACTGCCGTCATCCGAGAATTGTGAGACATTCGTGATCATTTCCCGGAAAGGGTCGAGCCTCGAAGTCCTTGCTCCAGCGAAGCTGAATCTCGCACTCGAAGTCCTCAGGCGGCGAGACGATGGTTATCACGAACTCGAAACCACCATGCTTTCGGTGCGTCTGTACGACACGCTTTCGTTTTGTCCTTCCGATTCCGATGAACTCAAACTCACCTGCTCCGCTGTCGCCGGATCGTCTTCTTCCTCACTCGTCGCTGATGAAAGAAATCTTGTCCTCCGTGCAGCCCGTCTGCTGCGAGAAGAGACCGGGAGCAGCGCAGGTGCAACGATCCATCTGCAGAAGCGCATTCCGGTCGAAGCAGGGATGGGGGGCGGATCAAGCGACGCGGCAGCGACACTGGTCGCCCTGAACCAGTTCTGGAACCTCAATCTGGAGTCCCAGAAACTCCATCAACTCGCAAGTCGCCTCGGAAGCGATGTGAACTTCTTTCTCGAGTCACCCGTCGCTGCGCGTTGCACCGGCCGTGGCGAACAGATTCAGCCTCTGGCCATTCGAGGAACTTATCACTTCGTGATCGTGAAGCCCCCCTTCGGCCTTTCAACAGCTCAGGTGTTCCAGCAGTGGAAGTCGGCAGGCGGCTCCCGTCCGGGCAGCAATGACGCTGTGAAATCAGCTCTGGAATCCGGTCGGGCCGATCAGCTGGGTCAGGCGATCCACAACGATCTCACGCAGCCGGCGCTGATGCTGAACCCGGGGCTCGAGAACCTGCTTGAGAGATTCCAGAGAGAGTCCGTCGCTGGTTTCGGCATGACCGGCAGTGGTTCGGCCTGCTTCGCGCTGTGCGGATCAGCAGCAATGGCTCAGGCACTTGCTACCCGGTGTCGGCAAGAACGACTCGGCGAAGCCTTCGCCGTTTCTTCAGGATGCTGAAGGAGTCCGGCACCGCGACAGGGCGATCAACGAGTACGCAGTGACAAGGTTGGGATCCCCTTCATACCAGCGTGTGGTCTCATTGATCCAGCTGCCGTTCGGCTTCTGTTGCGAGAACAGTTTCTCTGCAAGTTCCTTCCGCCAGTCATGAGACCGTGAAGAGCTATCCACAAACTGATCCTGCCCCAGTGTCTCCAGCGCCTTTGCGAACACCTGATAATAATAGTACAGCCCCTGCTGCCCCATGCCGGGATTCTCATCGAGAGTGTAGAAGCGGCTGATCCATTCCAATGCCGATTTGACTCGTGGATCGTCGGGATTCACCCCGGCGTAGATCATGCTCTTCAAGCCGGCATAGGTCATACTCGCGTACGAACGCAGTCCCCCATCAGGAGTAGTTCCAGCCATCGATGAGCCTCCGGCGGCGGGCGTGTAGTAGAAGCCGCCGTCTTTCACCTTGTCCGCATGCGGAGTGGTGTTGTGCTCACTCGGCAGATTCTGACACCGGGAAACGAAGACCAGCGCGTTCTGCACGGCGGCGTCATGTGAAGAAATTCCAGCAGCCTGCAGTGCCTCGAGGAAGAACATGGTGTTGGAGAGGTCTGGACGCGAGTGACTTCCATAACCGGCGCCACCAAAGGAGGCATGGGAACGGTCCCCGACTTCGGCCTCGTCCCATTGAACCTCTTTCAGATACGACACCGCCTTTTCGATGTCCTCATTGAAGCGTCCGTCTGCATTGGCGGAACTGAATGCGAGAACGGCAAGAGAGGTCTCGTAGTTCCGGTGCGTCGACTTGGGATGGTAAACCCCTCCGTCGGGTTGCCGGTGAGCCTTCAGCACAGCGAGCCCTGACGCGACGGCGCGGTTGTCTACTGGAACGTCACTCACCAGCAGTGCATGAGTCGCAATTGCAGTGATTCCGAGCGCTGTCGGAGCGGTCCAGGTCCCATCCGGCGACTGGCTCGACTGCAGAAAGGTCGCTCCCTTTTCGATGGCGGTCTTCAGTGACGTCGCATCAGGACCTGCAGCGCGAACCCGCTGAGATGCAGCCGTCTTCAGCGCGAGAAGACTGGAGCACCACACGAGAAACCGACGACGTGATCCCTGCAACATGGTGCACCTTTTCTACGTTGAATGTGAACTCTTCTCCTCTCAGTTTGCACGTCGGAGAAGACAGCGTCAATCAAGGGCTCGAAACCGCTCCCAGCAGGATCCCCTCAGGGAGAAGGTCTCAATTCCCCTGCTCCGAGCAATTCCCCAAAGAAGTCTCTGAACAAAGGAGTCGAGAGTTCCGCTGGGCCTCCTTCTTCCAGCACCAGTACCACGACAACGCGTGGCTGTTCCGCCGGGGCGTAACCAACAAACCAGCTGTGCCCTGACTTGCCTGCGACGCTGCCGGTGCCGCAGGTGGCACTCACATTCAACATGGTCATGACAGCACCGTGAGCAATGCCTCGCGGGTCAGAAACCGATTGATTCAGCGCCTGTCGGAGAACTGCAAGTGTCTCGGGGCTCACCCCCGGAACTCGTGTCCATCCCGCAGGAGATTGAGGTTCAGCCGACGACAGCGATTGAGCCACGTGTGGTGTGACCAGATGACCTCCATTTGCGATCGCAGCAAAGAATCGTGCGATCTGCAATGGGGTCACCAGCAGGCCACCCTGTCCGACGGCGAACTGAAGTGCTTCCCCACTGACGACGGGACGCCGTGGATCCAATGGAGCGAAAGTCGGGAGTTTCCCTGATGCCTCGCCGGGAAGGTCGATGCCGGTCCGACTACCAAAGCCAAAGCGAACCGCCCATTCCCTGAGTTCATCAGGTCCAAGTCGGCGAGCCATTTCATAAGAGCTGACCTGACAGGACTGAGTCAGGGTTTCGTTGAACAGCAACTGTCCATGGCCGACCCCCAACTGGGCAAACATCCGACAGCGCAGCTCGTCAGGACGGTCGAGATAACCCTGACATTGAAACACTTCATCACTGCTCGCCACCTGCGACTGCAAGGCAGCCAGCGCCGTCAGGAACTGGAAGACGGCACCGGGCGGAAGTGCCATCTGCGTCGCTCGATTGAAGAGTGGTTGAGCCGGGTCCTGAATGATCCGCTGCCATTCTTCGGCGCTGGGCTGAACCTGCACGTTCAGCGGAACGCGCGGACTCGTCGCCAGCGTCAGCAGATCACCAGTCCGAACGTCCATCGCGAGCAGACAGCCCCCCCGCGGAATCGGAATTCCGGACGCCAGACTTCGCGGGGGAGGATAGAGCGCCTGATCCAGCAGTTGTTCGGCGAGTTGTTGTAACTGGAAATCGATCGTCAGCGTGACGTCCTGTCCGTCCTCCTGCGCCACGATCGCCTCTTCCCGAATCACCTCTCCATGGCGATCACGTGTCTTTCGAACCTGTCCCGGGAGCCCGGCCAGTCGCTCGTGATAAGACTTCTCGATCCCGGATTCGCCCAGTCGGGCCTGCTGCCCCGTCTCTTCTGACTTCTTTTGTCGACTCACACCAACGACATGAGCGGCCAGTGCCCCCTGAGGGTAGGTTCGCCGGGAATTGGGCTGGATGGTCACGCCACGAAATCGCTCAGGCTGCGACTGAATCGCCGCGACAACCCGCAGCTGAACATCGGGAATGACCACATGCGATTCGAGTTCTTCTTTGAGAATGATCGGGTCGCTGGAGAACCGGTCAGGTGGGCGAGTCAGTTCATCCACAATCAGACGCGAGATGCCTGTTAGTCCCTGAGACCAGTCGAACGGTTTTTCCTGTCTCTCCAGTCGAGCCTGGCGCTGCCGTTCGACGGATGCCTGCATCCCTTCAATCCGGCGCTGAATCGATGCCATACGCGCCGTGATGTCCCCCGATTCTAACCCGGTGACTGCAGCGAGGCTCTCGATCAGCTGAGCCTGATGCTCCAGCAATCGCTGCTTTACTTCTTCGCGAAGTCGCGGGTCTTTTCGTCGCTTGCTGTTAAGTTCCCGGCTGATCTGCCGTTTGATCCAGACAGGATCGAGTGGCTTTTCCAGCCAGCGATATTCCACAGCCACGTCATAGCGAACTTCATCCTGAGCGAGCACGATTCCGTCTCGTGTCAAAATGCGGCCGGCATTGGGAGGAACGGCAACTGTCTCAGTCGACGGAGTTTCCCAAGGTGTGACAAACCGGTCGGCGATGATGCCCTGCACATGAATCAGGCGAAGGACAATCGGAACCTGCAGAAGCAGGATCGCGCCAGCCAGCAGGAGAGGACGGTATCTCGACGTCGCCCCCGGGGCAGAGGTCTCAACCCAGTCTTCTGTCAGCTGAGAAAATGGTTGGTTACGCACTCAGGCCTCTTCCGCATCACGCGGCAAACTCGTGAAAGTTGCTGCGTCCGGCGCGCCACAATGAGACCGCTGCGACCAGTGACTGACAGATCAAATAAAGCAGGAATGTTGCCGCCAGTTTTGCAAGCAGCAGAATCAGGACAGGCTGAGCCGGCCAGGTCCCAGTGAGGAACAACGCGAAGGCCACCCGTGTTCCGAAAAGGATTGCCAGTACCAGAACACCCCACAAAGCGCGATCGAGCAAGGAGCGCGTGAAACCCTGAGGAGACAACCACTGCTGACAGATCACAGCGAGAGTCGCCGCGATAAAGATGCCTTGCCCGACGGGGCCCCCAGCAAAGTCAGCGTTTAACAGCCCAAGCCAGCCGACCCAGAAGACCGATTCGCCTCCACGCAGATGCAGGCAAACGAGCAGCAACGCGAGATCAAGCAGTGAAGGAAGGACGGGCAGGGAGTGGAGGAGCATAGGCAATGCGTGATCGCCCACTGAAGCAGCGAAAATCAGCAGAGCTGCGATGAGTGCCCGAGTGAACATGAACCGTTCCCTCCCTGGAAACCGTTCGAGCCTAAAAAATTCCGTAAAACGAACCTGTCAGAATAGCGAGAACGCAGAGCCCGGATCAATCCGCGTTTCCGGACACGCTCGTTCCCATTGGCTTTTCAGTCCGTCCGAAGTCGCCATCTCGCAGTAGATGATTTTTCAGGAAACGAATATGCTTCCAACGTATTGGGTCATGATCTCGTATGAGATGGCAGATGGATCTGAACAACACCTGCCATCCCCGCTCTTGCGTGGAGTCCAGTCGTGAGTGAACAGTCACCTTCAACAAATGATACGCAGCGTCGCTATCGGGAATTCATGGACCTGCTGCCTCTCACACTGGCACTGGCAGGCCTGCCTCCCAGCGAGGTCGGACGCTATTACAGTGAGTCTCAGATTGAGACCCGACTGTTCGCCATTCGCCACGCCTACAAAGCCGGGCGGGGTCTGGTGAAAGAGATCATTACAAAATAAGGGTGGCGAATCATTTTCCGACCGCTTTCGAATCGGGCGAGGTGACGAGCAGGCGTTTCCGTCACAGATCGGACTGATGCAACTCCATCAGCGAGATCAGATTCTGACGAAGAATCTAATGTCATGATTCGACTTACTTGCGGTGTGATCACCACGTTCTGACTCTCTGATCCCAGAGAAGCCCCATCCAGATCCGGAAAGGACTGACCCGTCGTTGCGCACTGGATCGTTGCGATCTGTAACCGGGACAGGAAAACGCCATGCTCCCCAGCGAAAATCCGTGGCCTGCGGTCATTCTCTGTCTGATTGGGATCGTTGCCAGTGTCATTCTCTGGATGTCGCGGCAGCAGCGCTGGCCGATCGCCATGGGAGTCATCTTTTTCGCTCTCGCTGTGGGAGCCATCGCCTGGGACCGGATGGTTCTGACCCCTCGGGAACAGATCATTGAAAACGTTCTCGGCATCACCCGCGCTTTCCAGCAGCGAGAACTGGAAAAGACATATTCCTACATTTCCAAATCCGCCTGGGACGTCCAGCTGCTCGCCGCAGAGGGCTATAACCGCATCACCGTCTCCGATGACATGCGGGTCTCCGATATTCAGGTCGAAATGCTGGCCCAGGGAGAGCGGGCACTCGCGCGTTTCCGAGTCAATGCGACCATCAGCGCCGGTCCGCTTGGTTCCATGCGTCGCCCCACCATGTGGGAAACCAAATGGCAGCTGGAACCTGAAGGCTGGAAAATGATCGACATCTCGGCTCTGAATCCCATCACCGAAGAGCGGGAACACTACCTTGAAGATAGCCGCGAACGACTGAAAATGTTATATTCGCGCTGACGCTTCGTACCTCTGCCTGTGACTGCTGATGAACTCTGCGAAAGCCTCTTCAGGACCCCTCCGGCTTGCCGTGCTGATCTCCGGGGGAGGCACCACTCTCGTCAATCTTCAGGAGCAGATTGAACAGGAATTACTCCCCGCTGAGATTGTTCAGGTCGTCGCCAATCGCGCCTGTCAGGGTCTGCAGCGCGCGACCGACCGGGGACTCAAGACTCAGCTCACGAAGCGATCTGAATTACCGAGCCTGCAAGCGTATAGCGATGCCCTGTTTGCGCAGTTCCGTGAACAGCAGATTGACCTCGTCATTCTTGGCGGCTTTCTGGCCCACATCCTGATTCCGGCCGATTTTGAACATCGCGTCATGAACATTCATCCTGCATTGCTGCCGGCATTCGGCGGGCAGGGGATGTATGGTCACTTCGTGCACGAAGCCGTCCTTCGTCGAGGCTGCAAGGTCTCTGGATGCACAGTGCATTTCTGTGACGACAACTACGACGCTGGGCCAATCATCATTCAGCGGACCGTTCCGGTGCTGGACGACGACACCCCAGACTCACTGGCCGCACGCGTCTTCGCCGAAGAATGTATCGCTTTCCCGGAAGCCATCCGGCTCTATGCGGAATCGCGACTGCAGATCCGAGATGGTCGAGTCATGATCCTGCCTGGCGCAGCGAAATCTGCATCATAGAGCAGTCGGCACAAACCAAGCATAGCATTCCATTGGCCTTCAAACAGAAGCAGGGCGAATTCCCGTTCTGGACTGGGAATTCGCCCTGTTGATTTCTCTGGATGGATCTCGATTGAGACCGCCGTCACCAGATCGTCGAGGTAATGGTCGACATGATCCAGCGGTTCAGTGCCTGAGCGGGAGTCTTGTCCTTTGCACTCTTCAGGCAGACATCAGCCCCTGCTTCACGGAGGGCATCGTGCGCGGCGAACTCTTCCACTTCCTGACAGCCATCAAGAAACAGGAGTCGGCCTGAGATTTCGGTCTCGATCGGAGGCAGCACCCGCGGCCACCAGCGAGGAAGCTCGGTACAGCTGACACCGGCGATATGAAAATCTTCATCCGGTGGACTGAGGTGATTCAACAGAAACTGCTGGAGCGCGATAATCGCACCGTTTCCAACTCCATGCAGGAAGATGCGGTCAGGATGAATGTTCCATTCCTGCCTGACACTCGTGACCGCTTCGGAGATTGTTCCCCAGCTCGCATCAGGTCGCTGTCCTCGCCAGCGGAACTGACCTGGCAGTCCTGACCGGGAAAGGAAAGGAGCGCGGATGCCAACACCGATGAAGTTCTGATCGCTGACCTTCGGGAACCAGCCCCAGAGATCCCGTTCTGACCGATCATGATCGTGAAGAAAGCAGATCAGCGGATACTGGTATCCCGGAACATAGCTCTCTGGAATGAAGACCGTTGGACCAGACGTCCACACCTGCTCAGGTGAAAATCGCTCGCCATACAGGGGGCTGAGTGCACCGCCGTCACCGATCGCTGGCGATGCTCCTGCCGGCACATGTGTCTCCCAGAAATAACGATTCATGTTTCACATCCTCCGTGCCATCAGAGCTGTCCACGACTTGCGGGCATCTCTGCACTGCGGGCGCGTCCCTTCCTGGTCCGCGTCAAACTGAGCAACTTGCGATCAGACACTCCCGATTCAGGTCGTGAGTCGAACCGTTTCCCGGTTCAGTCACTTCACGACACAGGCATCTGGAACAGCAAGCCTCTTTTCCTTCTTCTGACTCGACAGCTGACCTGAATCCTGATTCTCTCGATTGAAAATCAATGATCAATCCCGAGTTCGCTCAGTGAGACAACTTCGTGATGAATCGCTTCCGGTCTGACGGTCCGCTGATCCGCGACATTCTGACGTTTGCGTGAGCCTGTTTGAGATCTCAGCAAATGTCTTCAGCAACTGAGTGCTGTGATCGTCGCCCCGTCTTCATTCTCAAGCCGTTGTATGGGGCCAGCACGAGCAGTGTCAACGCGACTCATCCCTGAACGGTCAAACATTCGTCCGCATCGGCAGTGTTTGCGATTTTCGTTTTCAATTTCTGCCCGCCGCGATTGCGAACGCCATCCCTCCAGACAGACACGCGACACGGCTTCGGACCGGCCTTGTAGTAATTGCAGTTTGCCTTCCTCCCTGTACGATTGCAGATTCGCCGATCTGTTTTCCCGGCGAATCGACCTTCACTTGAGAAAGAAAAAGGGATGGCAATGAAGAGGTTCCTTTGTCTGAGCGCGCTGGCTTGGGGATGGCTGACCGCGCATCCAATCTTTGCACAGAATCTGGTCGCAACGACCGTCGAAGAAGCTCAGGCTGATCCCGACTTTGCCCGCCAAGGTGAGTACGCAGCGGATGGCGTCGGACATGCAGTGCAGGTCATCGCACTGGGAAAGTCTCGATTTCGCGCCGTCACTTTTCAGGGGGGACTGCCAGGCGCAGGTTGGGATCGAACTCCTCCGAAGACCACTGAAGGAACATGGGAATCGATTCAACCGGCACTCAACGGACTGAAGCGAATCGAACGGAAGAGTCCAACTCTCGGGCTCGCTGCTCCTGCCGGTGCGACAGTGCTTTTCGACGGCACCAAAGAGACTCTGCAAAAGCGATGGAAGGCCGGAGCGACAATGACCGACCATGGGTTGCTGAAACCTGGCGTCACGACGGTCGACAACTTCGGAGACTTCACACTGCATGTGGAATTCCTGCTTCCTTACATGCCTGACGCCCGAGGACAGGCTCGCGGAAACAGCGGCTGCTACCTGCAGGGACGATACGAAGTGCAGATGCTCGACTCCTTCGGACTTCCAGTCGCCGACAATGAATGCGGAGGCCTCTACAAGGCAGCAGCACCAAGCGCGAACCTCTGTTTTCCACCACTGACCTGGCAGACGTATGACATCGACTTCTCTGCAGCGAAGTTCGACAACACCGGCAAGAAAGTCTCAAACGCGCGGGTGACCATCAGGCACAACGGAGTTGTCATCCATGAGAATCAAGAACTTCCTGAACAGACTCCTGGTGGAACATTGAAGACAGAGTCACCAGCACCCGGTCCCATCTTTCTTCAAGACCATCGAGACCCTGTGCGCTACCGCAACATCTGGATCGTGCCTCGCGCGTAACAGCGAATTGCAACGAGCGATGCAGACTCGCGATCCTCATTGATGCTCAAGCAACGGTTGCGTTTCACCGCGGAATTCCTGCGACGAAACGCAACCGTTTGTTTTTGATGATGACTGTTGTTCGAGCATCTTTGTCGACCAGAGTTTCGATGAATGACAAGCGCGGGAACATGCGCAACGAACTCAGCACGCGACCAACAGCATGAAGATCAGCAGAGCGAAGAGACGCTCAACACAGTGCGAGTTCATCGAACAACGAGATGATGAAACGACGTTTCGAATCGGTTGAAATCTTGGTTCATGTCTTCGATTCAGAAGAAATTTGGGTTGCATCTGTCAATCGTTTTCGTACTATTTGCCGCAAGTTATTGCTGGCGTGACAACTCGATGGATCGACTCAATTCGAATCGCTCTCCATCATCAAAAAGTGACTCCAGCAAGCAGTTCATCACGGTTGATGAATTGAGATTCGGCGAGTGCGGATGTGTCTGACCAAATTGCCCGGTAGCATGGGAAAGGCCTCCGCGGATAGGTGACTCTTAGAAGGAGGAGTTTCCGTGGCCAAGAAAAAGGCAACTAAAGCTGTCAAGGCTGTGAAGAAAGCGGCTGCCCCAAAGAAGGCTGCCAAGAAAAAGGCTGCCCCAAAGAAAAAGGCAACCAAGAAGAAGGCATAACACCTCGGTGTTCTTGTCTCACTGGGTGAATCGGTGTTTTACCGGTTTGCCCATTTTTTATGCGCGGAACCCAGTTCGCACTCCGATTGCCCCGGCCGTTCGACAACGCTCTCCTCTGCAATCACACCTCGCCTGCTCCTGCAAGTGATTCCCAGCACGCAGTGATTCACGGCACGCTTTGGCAGCAACCAACGCATTCCATTCGCTGCGTTATCCAAACACCTCGCCCTCATGTGTTGGGCAGATGACCTGCAGCAACAACACCGCGTACGTCAATCTTCAACGGCGTTCACTTGAGAGACCAATCGAACCTCGCGCGCGTCACTCAACTCCATCTTCCCCACCTGAGTTTTGATAAGCCGCTTGGGCAAGCAAGAAGCGGAAACGCCAGCAATCGCTGTGACAGATCTGCACCGAAGAGGCGATGCAAAGTCTCAAAGAGGTTCCACAAGAAACAAGCAGAGCCGGTGTCTCGACAACTCAAGACACCGGCTCTGGATTCGACACAGGCGTCTCGCAACCAAAGTCGATGAGAAACACCTGCACGGAAGCGTCCCCGAGAGGATTCGAACCTCTGACCTTTAGCTCCGGAGGCTAACGCTCTATCCAGCTGAGCTACGGGGACTCACTCGCGAGGCGGATTCTAGCACGAGGTTTCGCCTTGAGAAAGCGATGACGCGCGTCATTTCTCGCACCCGGAATTCTGTCATTGGGAGGATGTCATTCGACTCTCTCTCATTGAAGAGTCTCGAATGAGCCATCTGCATCTTGTCGAACGGTGAGGGCAAATTATTCTGAAGTGAACAGGCATGCCATGACCGGCCTGTTTCGATTAGCAGGTATCAATCTGGCCGTCTCATCTCATGGACTTCAAAGAACTGGATTCGCAGTCACCCTGCCTCACTGTCTTATTCCATGAGCAGGATTTTCCCGCTTCGCAGGATTCACATGACTCAGCTTGCAGATTCTTCAGGAATGCACGATGGTGAACATGGCTTCCGTGAACTTCGAAGTCACGACATTCTGTTTCAAATGAGCTGATGCTGGGAACTTGAAAATGGGTGCATTGGAATCACTGATCTCGACAGGAACAAAACTTTGGCTGGATTCCATTGATCCCGAGCTTGTCAAAGAGAACCGCGCCTTTGGGGCGACCGGTGCGACGTCCAACCCGATCATTGTTTCTGACCTGATCAAGACAGGTCGGTTTGACGACAAGATCACGGCCCTTGCAAAGCAGGGGCTCGATGATGAAAGCATCGCCTGGGCGGTGACCGATCAGCTGGTCAAAGATGCGCAGCAGGTCTTCCTGCCTGTCTGGGAAGAAACCAAAGGCAACGATGGCTACGTCAGCTTCGAACTCGATCCGCTGATTGAAGATTTCGATTCAAAGGAATCAACCGAACAACGTGCCGCACGATACATCGAGCTCGGCAAGAAGTGGGCCGCCGGGCACAAGAACCGGATGATCAAGGTTCCAGCCACTCCAGGCGGTCTCGCTGCACTGGAAGAACTGGCTGCCGCCGGAATCACTTTGAACGTGACGCTGATCTTCAGCGAGCGGCAGTACAAGGAAGCCCGCGATGCAGTCTGGCGCGGGGCTCAGCGCCGCAAAGACCTGAACGGCTTCAAGTCGGTCTACAGCATCTTCGTGAGCCGCATCGACGTCTACACCGACAAACAAATTCCAACTCTGTCCAAGGAAGCTCAGGGACAGGTCGGGATCTTCAACGTCAAACGTTTGTGGCAGGAGAACGAAAAGTTCTGGGCCGACAAAAAGCTGCCACTCAAGCAGGAAATCATCTTCGCCAGCACTGGCACCAAGAAGCCGGAAGATCCCGCAGACAAATACGTCGCTGCACTCGCCGGGTCAGATATCCAAACCAACCCGCCGGGCACTAACGACGCCGTGCAGAAGCTTGGCAAGACCTACACGAAGCAGGTCGACAAGATGCCACCGCAGGCTGTGGTCGATGACATCCTCGCCAAGGTCGACTTCCAGAAGATGGAAGAAGTTCTGATGCAGGAAGGTCTCGAAAAGTTCGCCACTCCACAGAAGCAACTGCTGGCTCTGATTGCCAAGAAGCGAGCTGAGGCGTAATGCAAGCAGTGCGACGGAATTCCTTTCTGTCGAAACTGAACATCACTCCCTCGTCAGACGCACAGTCCGGCGAGGGAGTTTTCATTGAGTCCCTTCTTCAAATAGGATGCTTTCGAGTGATCGCTGCTGACCTCAGACACCGAGATCTTCTCCTTGGGCCTGGAGAATCAACTTGGAAGCCATCGCCGACATGCTTGAAGCTGTCTTCAAAGCCATTCGTGAGCTAGTCACTTTCGCTGACCCGATTCTGCTGTCGGTTGGAGCAGTCGCGTCGGTGCTGATCGTCGGACGCATCATTTTGATCGTGACTCACAATCTCTCTTCAATCTTTCGCTCATTCCCGGAAAAACAAGTCTCTTCACTCCCTCCATCGCCGCAGCCTGCCGACTCCACCGACACGCTGCCTACCCCGCAAACGCAGGAGTCTCCGCCTGTCAGCGCGTGGTCGAATCTGTGCATCTGGATCGGATTGATCAGCACCCTGCTCTTTATCGGCTACCTCGTGTCTCAGTCAGCTGAGAGGGGGCGGAATCAGGCGGCGAAAGCCCTGGTCGATTCCGTGGCAGCTGATGTTCAAGCTCAACGGATTGCATTGAAGCCGGGAGTTCCACAACAAGATCTCCCGGTTCGAGATCCATGGGGAAACCCGTTGCAATTTTTCCTTCACGAAACATCTGCCGGAACGCTGTTCGTCGTTCGCTCTTCCGGCCCCGACGAGAAGATGGCTACGGCTGACGATCTAATCGGCATCAAGGGAGACGCCAGGATCGCCAAGGAATTCAATGATGATCTTGCCATCAAATGGAAAGAGATGACCAGACGCCCATGGGATGTTGAAGCGATTCTCAATCGGACCCCCGAGCCGCAAGCCCCGGTTGCTCCGTAGCCCGACCGAAGTGGAGGTGATCCACTTGAGCTCATCGATCTCTGGAAAACTCATCGTTCTCCTGATTCTCAGAAACAGCGTCCTGATGGCACTGCTCGGCTGTTTCACGGCGGGTTTTCTGGTGTTTGGCCCCCCTTGAGATGTTATAGTTCTGCTGGCTGCGAACGCGTTCATACAGATCGCACTCACAGTCTGCCTGGGGTGGTTCGCGATTCGAAGTGGCAAGGGATCTTCAGCATGCGGTCAATCAATCCGGACGACATCAACGTCATCCTCGCGACCGACTGCGGAAGCACCACCACCAAAGCAATCCTGATCGAGAAGATCGACGGCGTTTATCGCCAGACCTATCGAGGGGAAGCACCGACCACGGTCGAGGAGCCAGTTGCTGATGTGACCGTCGGTGTCATCAATGCCGCACGCGAAGTTGGCGAACTCGCCGGCCGACGACTCGTTGATGAGAACGGGGAACTGATCCGTCCTGCTCGCGGCAAGGAAGGCTGCGATATCTACATCTCAACCTCCAGTGCAGGGGGTGGACTTCAGATCCTCGTCACGGGTGTCGTGAAAGAAATGTCCGCTGCCAGCGCAGAACGTGCCGCTCTCGGAGCCGGCGCCATCGTTCTCGATCTCATCGCTGCAAACGATCGACGCAAACCAAGCGAACAGATCCAACGCATCCGTGACCTGCGTCCAGACATGGTCGTCATGGCCGGCGGAACGGACGGCGGCACGGTGAAAAGCGTCGTCAAGATGGCGGAGTTACTCGCTCCCGCGAAACCGAAGCCTCGCTTCGGCAGCCATTACTCGCTGCCAGTGATCTACGCAGGCAATCAGGAAGCGGCGGAAGATGTCGAAGCGGTCTTCGATGACTCGGTCACACTCTCCGTGGTCCCGAACGTCCGCCCGACACTGGAACGGGAACATCTCGAACCGGCTCGTGACAAGATTCACGACCTCTTTCTCGAACATGTCATGGCACATGCCCCCGGCTATGACCGCCTGATCGCCATGGCAGATGTCCCCATCATGCCGACGCCGGGTGCTGTGGGTGACATTCTCCAGAAGATCGCGGAAGCCCGCGGGATCAATTGCGTCGGTGTCGACATCGGCGGGGCAACAACAGACGTGTTCAGCGTTTTCGATGGGCCTGATGGCACGCCGGTCTTCAACAGAACGGTCAGCGCCAACCTCGGGATGAGCTATTCCATCTCAAACGTCTGTGCGGAAGCCGGTTTCCCCAACATCCTTCGCTGGGTTCGCAGTGAGATGGATGAACAGGAACTGCGCAATCGGGTCAAAAACAAAATGATCCGCCCGACGACGATCCCTCAGACAGAGGAAGCACTGGAGTTCGAACAAGCCGTCGCCCGCGAGGCCCTGCGGCTCGCCTACCTGCAGCACAAACAGTTCGCGACGACATTGAAGGGGGTTCAGCAGCAGCGAACGGTCGGCGACACCTTCTCACAGCAGTCGAGCGGGCAGTCCATCGTCGACAACATGAAGCTCAATCTGCTCGTTGCTTCTGGTGGCGTCCTTTCACACGCTCCCCGAATGGAGCAGACGGCGCTGATGCTGCTCGATGCGTTCGAACCGGAAGGAATCACAGAACTCGCCAAAGACAGCATCTTCATGATGCCGCACCTCGGCGTGCTCGCCTCGGTTCATCCGCAGGCCGCGATGGAAGTGTTTGAGCGAGACTGCCTGATCCTGTTGGGAACCTCAGTTTCGGCAAAAGGGAAGGCGCCTGTCGGGCGTCCTTGCTTCCGCTACAAACTCACCCGCCGCAGAGGCATCGACGAAGGGGAAATGCTCTTCGGCGACCTGCGAATCCTCCCTCTGGCATCAGACGAGACTGCCGAACTCGAACTTCACCCATCACGGAAGGTTGATCTCGGTTCAGGGCCAGGGAAGCCGGTCACGGCCACCGTTCGAGGTGGAACCGTGGGTCTCATCCTTGATGCGCGGGGGCGTCCCCTGTAAATCGTCACCACCACTCGAAGATGCAACTCCCTCCGTGGGCAGACCATCGAGACGTGACTTCTTTTCAGAATCAGATTGCTTGCCATGATGCCGTTTCTCGAGTTTGACCTGCAGGTGCCACGCCGGATTGTATTCGGCTGGGGGAAGCGCAGCGAAGTGGGGAAGCTAGGTCGCTCCCTCGGTCAACGGGCATTTCTGGTCGATGGCTCGCGAACTCTCCGAGCCAGTCCCTTCTGGCAGGAGATCCTGCAATCCCTCTCTACCGGTGGCGTCACGGTCGAAGAAATCGCCACTGCAGGTCAGGAGCCGTCGATTGAAGACGTCGACGAAGCCACGGCCACCATTCAGAAGCTGCACCCGCAGGCCGGTGACTTCGTGCTTGCGATTGGAGGGGGCGCCGCACTCGATCTCGGCAAAGCGGTCGCGGCCATGGCGACGAACTCTCAGGGAGCCAGTGTTCGCGAATTCCTGGAAGGCATTGGAAGCGGTCGAACGATCGAGCAATCTCCATTGCCAGTCCTCGCGATGCCGACCACTTCAGGGACCGGCAGCGAGGCGACGAAGAACGCTGTCATCTCTTGTGCCGACCCCGCCTGCAAGAAAAGCTTGCGTTCGGATCGAATGATTCCTGAGATCGTCCTCATCGACCCCGAACTGACGGTGATTCTGCCTCCTCAGCAGACGGCCTACTCGGGGCTCGATGCCGTGACTCAACTGCTCGAGAGCTATCTTTCAACAAAGTCACAGCCAGCAACAGATGCCCTCTGCCTGTTCGGGCTCGACTTGGCTCTCTCCAGTCTGCGAACTGCTTATAAGAAGCCACAGGATCGCGACGCCCGAGAGAAGATGGCACTCGCCGCATTCTATTCCGGGATCGCACTCGCCAACTCCGGGCTCGGAATGGCCCACGGGGTCGCCGCGGCGCTCGGTTCACAGTGCAACGTGCCACATGGCCTTGCCTGTGCAGTGATGCTCCCCATCGCCTTGCGAACAAATCTTGATGAAGTGCGTCAGCGGCTGGAAGACTTGGAAATTCCAACGCTCCTTTCCAAACGACATGAGCCCGGCGAAGAAGCGGAAGTTGGCATCGAACTCATCGAGAAGTTCTGTGCGGACCTTGGGATCCCGACCCGTCTCCGGGAGCTCGGCGTAACGAGGGAACAACTCCCTGCGATTGCGGCCGGCTCGAAAGGGAACAGCCTGTCCGGGAATCCTCGACCACTCACAGAGACCGAACTTCTTCAGATTCTGGAGGCCCACTGGTGATTCTCGCAGCTGGACTTTCGCCCGCGTGGCAACAGATCCTGACTTTCAATTCCCTGAAGACCGGTGAGGTGAATCGCGCAACGCACGCCGCCTGGTGTGCGTCGGGTAAAGCGATTAACGTTGCAGTGGCCGCACATTTCCTGGGGGCGCCTGTCAGCCTCATTTCTCCGCGAGGCGGCATCAGCGGTGACGCAATTGCCCGGGAACTGGAGCAGTATGAACTCAGTGTGGAATGGATTCCCACAGAGGCCGCGACCCGGGTCTGCACGACGCTCCTCGACCAGTCAGGGTCGACAACCGAACTTGTCGAGGAAGTTGCCGACCTCGAAGAGGCCGCGATCGAACGTTTCATCGACTACACTCGCACTGCTGCAAACGTCGCGGATTTGACAGTGTTCACAGGTTCGATTCCGCGAAATGTCCCGTCAGAAATCTTTGGCAACGTGATGCGGACAATTCACAAACGCTTCCTGCTCGACCTGCGTGGAGCACCACTTCAGTATTGTTTGCCTTTTGCCCCTTTTCTGGTGAAGCCAAACCGCACAGAATTAGGTTCCACTGTCGGGCAGCCGTTGGAATCGGATCAGGACCTTCTATCGGCGATGCGGCGGATGAACGACGCGGGCGCCAGCTGGGTCGTCGTCAGTGACGGTGAAAAAGGCGTCTGGATCACCGGGGACGATCTTGCCTGTCGGCTGCGACCGCCGCGAGTTCAGACGGTCAATCCGATTGGATGCGGAGATTCATTAGCCGCAGGAATCGCTGTGGCACTGCAGTCCGGGAAAGACGTCATTCATGCGGTGCAATTTGGAATGGGAGCCGCAGCATGTAACGCCGAGGACCTGTATCCTGGACGACTCGACGCAGATCGCTCGAGTGAACTGGCAGAACAGGTCACAATTGAAGACCTGATGCTCTGAGGACTGAGAGATTTCAGTCCTGCTGCAAAAGAACGAACACGAAAAGCCGATCAACGAGCGCGCACGCGCCTGTGGGAGAACCTGAAAGCATGTCGAAAGTTGTGAAAGTCGGACTGGTCCAGCGCGCGGTCGAATCGACTCCGGAAGCCAATCTGCAGGCGACGGTCGCGGACGTAGAACGCGCCGCCCAGCAGGGAGCGCAGATTATCTGCACGCAGGAACTCTTCCGATCGCAGTACTTCTGCCAGACCGAAGATCATGCGTTCTTCGATCTCGCCGAAACCATTCCTGGTCCAAGCACCGAAGCGTTCAGCGCCGTCGCCAGGAAGCATGGCGTCGTCATCATCGCGTCGCTGTTCGAACGCCGCGCACAGGGTCTGTATCACAACACGGCCGTCGTCATCGACGCCGATGGCTCATTGCTCGGGCTGTATCGCAAGATGCACATTCCCGACGATCCACTGTTTTACGAGAAGTTTTATTTCACACCGGGCGATCTCGGGTTCAAAACCTTTGACACGAAGTTCGCCAAAGTTGGCGTGCTCATCTGTTGGGACCAGTGGTACCCCGAGGCCGCGCGACTCACTGCCCTCAGCGGAGCAGAGATCCTGTTTTATCCCACGGCGATCGGCTGGCACCCTTCAGAGAAAGAACAGTACGGCGTGGCTCAGCACACGTCCTGGGAAACGATCCAGCGCAGTCATGCCATTGCGAATGGCGTGTTCGTCGCTGCTCCGAACCGGATTGGTCACGAGGGAGAGCCAGGTGGCGGAATCGAATTCTGGGGACAGAGCTTCATCTGCAATCCCAGCGGAGTCATCCTCGACAAAGCCAGCAGCGACAAGCCTGAAATCCTGATCTCCGAATGCGATCTCGCCAAAGTGGAATTCCAGCGAACCCACTGGCCATTCCTGCGTGACCGCCGCATTGATGCCTATGGCGATATCGTGAAGCGGTATCGCGACTGATGAAATATGATCGATTAATTCAGATCATCAAAAAAACAAACGGCCCGCTCGGGGTTTCACGAGCGGGCTGTTTCATTTCATCGAATGAATCGCGGAGATCAGCTCAGCCGGTGCGGAGACGCTTGATTTCCACATCCGTCGGCGAAACCTGCGAGAACTCACGCATCAGGATTCGCATCTCATTTTCGACTTCAGTGGTCATGTTCACTTTGACCAGCTGTCGTTCGATCTCTGCCGCCCCGAACGGTGACAGGTCAGCTTCTTCGAGTGACGCAAATCGATCCGCAGGGTTGGGCGCGATCATCTTTGAGAGCATCTGCACCAGCGTGCTGTTTCTTGCAACGTCTTTCGGCAGCAGATCCGGGATGCGACGCCAGATGTCCTTCTTGACGTTGATCAATTCTGTGACGTCGGCCACACCGGCGAATGGATATTTTCCTGTCAACAGTTCCAACAGGACATAGCCCAGGCTCGCGAGGTCCGACAGCGGCGTGTGCTGTGCCCCTTCCAGAACTTCCACCCCGGCATAACGTGGCGTCCACGTCGGCCGGGCAGGGAGTTCCTCATGTTTGAAAGCCGACCCGAGATCGATGATCTTGCAGTTTCCGGTCTGCTTGACCATCACGTTTGCCGGCTTCATGTCGGCGTGAATGATCCCCTGTCGGTGCAGAGCTGCCAGACCGGCCAGACATTCCCGAATGATCGCAATGGCCACGCCTGGCATCAGACGCGACTGGAATCCGGCGTCCGTGATGATCACATCATTAATGTAAGACCAGCGGTCGGCGTCAACGGTTTTCTTGATCTGCTTGAGCAGCTTCGGTGTCGTCAGATGTCGCAAGTCGTACCCGTCAACCCACTCCGAAACGAGCACAAGGATGCCGCGATACTCAACGACGTTATAGACGTCGACGAGGTGATCCTGCTGAATCCGCGCCGTCTCGACATTCACCCGGGCCATGCGGGACATCTCCCGCTTATAGGTGGCGATGTCGGGATAGCCGTCGGGACGATAGAACTTCAGAGCGAGCGGAAACGAGACGTCAAAGGCTCCTGATCGGTCCGCGAGGAACACAATCCCCTGACCGCCGGCACCCAGCCGGGAGATCAACCGATAGGTCATCTCCCAGGTGACTTCCTTGCTGCCGACAATGTCCTGATAGCGTTCAGTCAGGTCTGCGGCATTCAGATTCCCCGGGATTTCCGCAACGGCTTCCGCACCTGTAAACAGGCGGGTCGCGTCGATCATCATGGAATCATCATCCCGGTTCATGATCATTTCGCATTCGGAAGGAAAAACCTGACTTGATAGAGAGGATTGAAATTGAGGTGCGGTGTTCAATGCGAGCGCAAGCGAAAAGCAGATTCGGAATTACTGGACGTCCTGTCCATCATCGCTCGGAGGAGTTCTTCTGGGAGCAGAAATGAAGAAAGGACTGGATCAAGTCACGCCCGTCAATGAACTCTGTCGAACTCTGAGTTCCCATGTCTGGGCGGTGTTCTTGCGTCAGTCATCATATGCCTGATCGACGTTTCTGACTATCCAAACTCTGGACTGATTGCGGAAGCAGGGATTAATTCCGGTGGGGTAATGCGTTCAACAGCCCTAAAGCATTTTTCAATCGAGCTTTCCATCGCAGAGACAATTGGGCGAGTGAGGGGAGTTCCAGTTGCTCCGCCAGTCGCTGCACCTCCCCGATCATCCGCAAGCCCCCCTCCCAGTCCCGTTGGTGCAGCAACGTCGCAGCCTCTTGTTCCGCTTCGAGGAGGGCTGCATAGAAATCACCGCCGCCTATCCGGCGATTCCGTGAAATTCCCGCCGGATCACTGAGAGCATTCAATTCATTCGCAATAAATAGCTCTGAGTTTTGAAGGGAGACTTCCGTTGCCTCCTGTTGGGAGAACGAGCCTTTAATGAAATCGCAACCGTCAGTGGGATAGTCACTTACAACTGAAGAACCATCTCCTGAATGGCAGCGGCGCCACTCCGCTAAAAGCTCTTCCGGAAAGTCGACCGGTTCCGGACTGGAAAGAACCGCCTTGATCGCCGACTGAATTGACTGGGAGTGCCCGACGGGATCGCTGATCAAGCGGGAGCAAATCGCCATCTCACAGAATATAAATACCTGAAGTTCTTGTGAGCATGACTCTTGTGCCAACTGGAGGCTACTGGCCAGCAGCGTAAGTGCCTCTGCCAAGTGCCCCCGAAAACGGAAGGAACGGGCCCATTTTAAGCGAATGACACTCGAGGCAGGATTTTGCAGACAGAGTTCGGCGAAGAGTGCATCACACGCTGCGAATTCACCAGAGAGATGATACCGCCAAGCCTGGATCAAATCGTCAGACTGCGCATCAGCAGGGGCGCATGGAAAACCAACCACGATCGATCTCTCCCGATGAAGAGATGGAAGCGGGCGCGCGTGAGGACCTGAGACAGCGCCAGAATACCAACACTAACGACTTTGTCAATTTCAACTATTTTGCCGCCTGCAACACTCCAGCGCTGGTGTTCGTTGCAAGGTCCTGAATCATGGCTCGCGTCGCTGCCTGAATTGCGAGTTCCCACCGGGCTTCGCCAAACTCTTCCGCGAGTGGTCCCTTGTGGAAGCCGAAAAGAATTCCGCGTGAATTGTTAACCACTGCTCCAAGACCATTTGCGTCGAAGGCGGCTGCAACATCACGGGATGTTCCTCCCTGACTTCCATAGCCGGGGACCAGCAGCGGAACGTGCGGCATGGCCTTCCTTAGAACTGCAAGTTCTTCGGGGTAGGTCGCCCCGGTGACAGCGCCGACGGGACCATAAGCATCTCCTTCGGCCCCAAGAGCGGCGAGACGTTCGACCTGAGCGGCGACTGCTGAATAGAGCGTCTCCCCATTGGTCTGACGGTCCTGGAAGTCGCCTGCTCCGGGATTGCTGGTTCTCACCAGAACATAAACCCCGCCGCCGACGGTACTTGCTCGATCGATGAACGGCCCCAGTGTGTCCACACCCATATAGGGATTCACCGTCACCGCATCGGCGGCGAAGGGGGCGGACTCTGGATCTTCGCCGGCAAGATACGCAGAGGCATAAGCTTCGGCCGTCGTCCCGATGTCTCCGCGTTTTGCGTCGCAAATGACGAGCAGACCGGCATGGCGGGCATAACGAATCACGTTCGCGAGTGCCTGCACGCCGTCCGGGCCGCAGGCCTCAAAGAACGCGGACTGCGGCTTCACGATCGCCACTTCAGGAGCGATGACATCGATCACCCGGCAGCAGAATTCTTCGTAAGCACTGGCGTAGACTGTTCCCTGACGCGAACTCCGTTCTTCCGCCCGACGGCGAATTTCGACCGGCAGCAATTCCCAGCGCGGGTCCAGACCCACGAGAGCGGGTGTCTGTTTGGAGCGGATTGCCTGATGAAGGCGAACGGCGAATTGAGTCATAGTCGTTAACCTTGCAAAAGCGGTGATCCGTTCCGTTTTTCCCCGGTCAGGCGGAACTTCACCGGACGTCCGAGCGGGGAACTCTGCAGCCGGATTCCGTTCTCAGGAAGAACGATAACGATTGCCGTGCAGTCGAACCATGGATTCGTCTGGACAGAAAGTGCCGAAAGCGAGTTAAATCCCCACGACGTTTCCAGGATGGAACTTTCGATCTCCCGACTCAAGGGGGGGTGTGACCGGAATTTTCCGGCGGTTTTAACCTGTAGGCTCGTACCTACGGCTTCCTTTACCGGCACCCTTCCGCGGTCAGACCACTCCAGTCACGGATAGACTTGTGGACAGCTTTCCCCGACTTTGGCCTTATCTCAAGCCGTTCAGCAAACAGCTGATCGTCTCTTTTTTCCTCGGAATTCTCATTGCCACCCTCTGGGGAGCCAATCTGACGGTCGCGTTTCCCATCATCAAACTGTTGATGGAACACACGAGTCTCCACGAGTATGTCGATCAGCGGATCGCGACGGCCAAGGAGAACGAAGAGCGGCTGCTCGCTGCCAAAGAAGAGCTGGACGAAAAGCTCAAGGCATTTGAAGAGCAGAACATCGGAAAGCACGACGAGCAGTACGTACAACTGCTCGAATCCGGAGCTAGGCGGCAACGCCAGCTGGCGACAGAACATCGAACGCTTTACCAGTTCGGGTGGGTCAAACTCTACGTCTTGCCCTATGTCCCGCAGAACGAATTCCAGACGCTCGTCTGGCTCTTTGTTCTACTGATGGTGGCGACATTCATCAAAGGGGCCCTCATGTACTGGCAGGACGTCCTCATCGGGAACGTCTCTGAACAGGCGGTCGGCGGCCTAAGAAAAGACCTACTCACGCATGTTCTCGGGCTCGACTACCAGTCACTCAGTCTTGAAGGGCAGAGCGGGCTGATGTCGCGGTTCACCTATGACGCAGAGCAGCTGTCGCAGGGAATCACGATGCTGGGCGGCCGGATGATTCGCGAGCCGCTCAAGTGTCTCGCATGTATGGCACTGGCGCTGTATGTCAACTGGCGACTGACCTTCCTGTCGTTGATCTTCATTCCGCTGCTCGGCCTGTTCCTCGCCAAGTTGGGTTCCACTCTGAAACGTGCCAGCCGCCGGATGATGGAAAGCATGTCGAGCATCTATAAAGTGCTCGAGGAAACTTTTGACGGCCTGAAGGTCGTCGTCGGATTTCATAACGCCAAGCATCATCGTCAGCTGTTCGATCAGCAGTACGACAGCTATTTCCGTAAGGCAATGCGCGTCGTCCGGATCGATGCCGCTGCGAAACCGCTGCTTGAATTTTTTGGATTGGCGGCGATGTTCACCGCTCTGATCCCCGGGGCCTATCTGGTGATTCGTGGAAAGACCGAAATCTGGGGAGTCCAGCTCGCCACACACGTGATGGATGGTGCTGAACTCGGCATGATCTACGCACTGCTGGCAGGTCTGCTGGATCCCTGTCGAAAATTGTCGGCCGTGTTCCCCCGACTGAAGCGATCGACAGCAGCTATCGATCGAATTTTCACGCTGATCGACCAGAAGAGCCTGATTGAATCACCACCGAATGCCGAGCCCTTCCCACGGCATCATGCCAACATCGAATTCTCCGACGTCTCCTTCCGCTATCAGTCCAAGTCGGTCGGCGCTCAACGTCGGATGGCACTTGAACACGTCAACCTGAACGTAAAGTTTGGGGAAGTCGTCGCGATCGTCGGTCCGAACGGATGCGGAAAATCGACTCTCGTGAATCTCCTGCCACGGTTCTATGACCCTGATGGTGGAGAGATCCTGATCGACGGCCGTCCGATGAAGGACATTCCGCTCGCTGACCTGCGACATCAGGTCGGTGTGGTGATGCAGGACACGATTCTGTTCGACGGATCGATCGCAGATAACATCCGATATGGGTCCGAAAATGCGACACGTTCTCAGATCGAAGAGGCCGCTCGTCGGGCTCACGTGATGCCGATTGTTGATCAGCTGCCAGAAGGGTTCGACACCCATATCGGCGGTAAAGGAAAAGAACTCTCCGGCGGACAGCGTCAACGAATCGCCCTCGCCCGGATGATCCTTCGCGATCCGTCTGTGCTGGTTCTGGATGAAGCGACGTCAGCCGCAGATGCTGAAAGCGAAGCACTGATCCACGAGGCACTGAAAGACTTCGTCAAAGGTCGCACGACGTTCCTGATTTCTCACACGATCTCGCAGAGTCTGCTCGATTTCGTAACGCGAATTGTCGTGATGGAACACGGCCAGATCATTGCGACGGGGACACACGAGCAACTGCTCGAGTGCTGTCCCATTTACCATCGCCTGTATCACTCGCCGGCCCGCCAGACAGGACAGATCAAGATCGCCGCATAAGCCGCCGCGATGTTCGTCGTGAGTTTAAAATTCATCAAGGACGCTCGGTTTTCAAAAGCCGGACGTCCTTTTTCGTTAAATTCCACAAGCGATCACCGATTCAATCCCGTCAGTTTCGCATGAAATCCCACCGTGCTTGCAAGCCCCTGCTGACCTGCCAGAATACGTCTGGTCCTGATCTCTCGCGGAGCCCGTGCGGCTGACGCTCGTCATTCTTGTGAATGCGGCGGAGACAGGCCGACACTCTTCTGCTGACTGCCTGGCTTCACCGTGCTGCCTGATCGCCCTGGAATGCGTTCTCCCGTGAGAATTGCCATTACCGGGCTGGGAATGGTGACTCCCTTCGGCCTCACTGCGAAACAAAGCTGGGCCGGAATCTGTTCAGGTCAAAGCGCCGTTCGCTGGCTCCCCCCGGAATTCGGAACTCATCCTGCGTTCCAGAAACATCCGCTCTTCGGAGCAGCCGTCCCGTGGAACACCGATGAATCATCACGGTTGGTTCCCTTCGCCCGACAGGCCGCTCGAGAAGCGATCGCTCAGTCCGGGCTGAGTTCCGGCGATCTGCAATCAGCGGGGTGTGTCTTCGGGACCAGCAAAATCGAAATGTCGGTCTTCGATACGTTCGTCGCCGACTTCCGCTCGCCCGATGCCTTCCATCAAAAGAACAGGGCTCCTGAGTTCTGGGAGAGCACGTCTCCGGCAGGGCCGGCAGAGGCGCTTGCCCGCGACTGGAAATGCGGAGCGGCTGTGATTGCCCCCGTTGCCGCCTGCGCGACGGGGCTTGTCAGTCTGTTACGTGCCTCGGAACTGATTCAGGCAGGAGACTGCAAAATCGCACTGGCCGGGAGCGCTGATGCCTCCCTTCACCCGGGACTGCTGTCATCCTATCGTCGCCTCGGAGTTCAGGCCCATCCCGGTGAGAATCCTGCCGAAGCCTGTCGCCCGTTCGATCGGAACCGGACTGGCTTCGCAGTCGGGGAAGGGGCGGCATGCCTTGTCATGGAGGAATGGGAACATGCCTGCTCGCGCGGAGCCCCGATTCTCGCGGAGTGGATTGGGGGGCGACTGGGCAGTGATCCTTCCGGCATCACTCAGGTCAACTCCGACGGGCGGACGCTGACGGAAATGATTCAACGTCTATTACGGGATCACCAGCTCTCACCCGAAGACATTTCCTGCGTCAGTCTGCATGGCACCGCGACCCGACTGAACGATGCGGCGGAGGCGGCCGCAATGCAACAAATTTTCGGGCAGCTCAGGCCATTCGCTTTCGGACTCAAAGGGGCGATCGGACATCTGATGGGCGCCGCCGGCTCCGTCGAAACAGCGGTCTCGATTCTCAGCCTGCTTCATCAGAAGGTGCCGCCGACATGCAATCATGAAACCCCGGACGCTCCCTTAGCGGTTCGACTCCTGCCCAGTTCCATGAAGGCTGAGCTGAAAACAATCCTGAAGGTCTCCCTGGGTTTCGGGGGACATGTGGCGACCGCCCTGGTGAAACAGGCTTCCATGGAGGATCAAGTGATCAGGTAGTTTCGTATGTCGAAACGACCGTTGAAAAACGGGGTTTGAAAAACGTCGCTGCACAGGCAAGGGGGAAGACAACCTGCTCTAATACTGTACTGACGGCATGACTCGAGATTGGCGGATAGGGAACGCGACAGATGACAGCAAAATTGATCGATGGAAAAGCGACTGCGGCTCGTCTGAATCAGGAACTCGCAGTGCGCGTCGCGGAGTTCAAATCGCGAACGGGCATCACGGCTCATCTCGCAGCCATTCTCGTCGGTGATGATCCGGCCAGTGCGGTCTATGTGCGAAATAAGCAGAAGGCTTGTGCCTCCGCGGGCATGGAAAGCACACTGCACCAGCTCCCTGCTTCGACCACTGAACAGGAACTGCTCGACCTGATCCAGCGATTGAATCAGGATCGCACTGTGCATGGGATTCTCGTCCAGCTGCCACTTCCGAAGCAGATTGATGAACTGACGATCCTCGATGCCGTCACCCCATTGAAGGATGTTGACTGCTTCCATCCAGAGAACGTCGGACTGATGGTTCAGGGCCGTCCCCGATTTCTGCCATGTACACCTGCCGGCTGTCAGTTCTTGATCACGGACTCAGGCATTGAAACACAGGGGAAGCACGCCGTTGTTCTTGGACGCAGCGAGATCGTGGGCAAGCCCATGGCATTGCTGCTCATGCAGAAGGGACTCGGCGCCGATGCGACCGTGACAGTGGCCCATTCGCGGACCAAAAATCTGGCTGATCTCACCCGCCAGGCGGATCTGTTGATTGCCGCAGTCGGACGTCCGATGACCGTGACCGCCGACATGGTAAAACCAGGAGCCTGCGTGATTGATGTCGGCACGAATCGCGTCGATGGAAAACTGGTCGGCGATGTCGACTTCGCAGCGGTTCGCGAAGTGGCCGGCGCAATTACTCCGGTCCCTGGTGGAGTGGGTCCCATGACCATCGCCATGCTGATAGAAAACACCCTGACCGCCGCAAAGGTTCAGAACGGAGAAGCCGTCAGCCGGTAGAGTCGGTTGCCCTAATGAATTGGTCTCTGCGAACTCGCTGGCTGGGCTTCGAACCACGCCGGCGAGGTCGAAGCTCCCTCAGGCAGCCCAGTTGGTCGTGTCGGGATCTTCGCGGTGGAACTCGGTCGCGCCGTCGATCCCGCCCAGTCCGTGTCGTCACTTCCGGTCAGTTGAACCTTTCCCGCGGCCTCCGCATCTTCAGGCTGAGACGCCAGCACAGCCGAGGCTCCTGACTGTTTCGAATTCATTGCAGGTGACATTCTGCCTGGAGACTGCCCCGGGCGATGCTGCCGGGCAAGTTGCCCGATATCGACCACAGTGCCATGGCTGGGCAACTTCCAGACATTGGCATTCGACGCCAGCAGTGGAGAATTCACCTCTGGATTCTTGATATCCATGATCATGGACATCTGAGCGTCTGGCCATTCCAGCTTAATCTTCAGTGGCAGTTGGTGCCCGTTCGGAAGAATGGTGTGATGATCCAGTCTCGCACGAGCCAACACTTTTCCACCGGGGAGCCGCAGTGAATGTTCCTGAACGCATCCGAGAACGAGGTTTACTTTGACCACCCGTTCGACATTTTCACCGAGTGGAGACTCGCTGTTCGAAACGAGTTCCACGGTACCGTCAGCCACGGCAGGTCGGCGGAGTTCGAATTCACCGCCATTCAGCGGAACGACCCCGAACACCTCCATCAGCCATAACGGGTGGATGTGAATCGGCATTTCCAGTTCCTGCATCGCCAAGGCCACATCCTCATGACTCGCAGTCATGACCTGTGGCTGATCCTTGGACCAGATCCAGAATCGCTCAGAGTTCGAGCCGATATCGACTTCATGCCCGCCTGAGAGTGGATTTGACACCATCAGGCGAAAGTTACTCGGCGCTTGTGCTGCAATCGTGGCAGGGAGGGCAACCGGCACTCCTTCAACCTTTAAACGAACCGAACCGGAACGCCATGAAGTCAGGACAGGATGTTCTTCTGTCTTCTGAAAATTGCTGTTCAGGCAAGCGAGAATCTCATCTTTGGTCGCTCCCGGGGGCAACGCACTCGGCGGTGCCTTCTTCGCCCAACCGACGCCGGACCGCGACGCACATCCAACATGCGTGACCATCACCACCAGCAGTGAGAGATAAAGTCCCGTCTTCATGAACCGGGAAGCGATCCGAGCGGTCGACCACGTCGAGTCTTTCATGCCGCTTCCCAGTGCGTGAGGAGTTGCTGGTCGAGAACTGCCCGCAACTCAGAGATCTCGGTTGCAGAAAGTTGTTGATCGCGGAGCTGATACGGGCCTTCTCCACGTGACCCCGACAACTCGAGATATTCGATGTCGTCGAGGTGGGTCGAGCCGTCCAGTTTCAAACGCCGCTTCTGCAATAAAGTCAGTGCCAGAACGTAGGCCAGTTTCTCCTGCAAAGGATTAGGAGACTCGATGAGCTGCTCAAAGAATTTGAAGAGCACTTCAGGGTCTGTCACCTTCCGTTGCTCGTGCTTGGGAGTCGGCACCTGACACCGCCAGAAGCCGACCGCATCGGCCGGCATGCCTTCCCAGCCTTCTTCACTGAAGTCCAGTCGCTCCTGCTGCCCGGCGCGTTCGACCAGCACGGAATAGCACATCGCCCCGGGAACAAGCGGCTTGCCTGTTCCAGCACATGTCTTGGTGATGGGGCGAAAACGGTATTCCATTGATCAACGGAGCACAGACAGGACGGGGCGAATGACCCGCGAATCCTAAAGTGAATCCTGATTTCACCTCAAGACGAGTTCCCGTGCTCCGAGAGGGACTGACCACATGAACAGGTGGTCAGTCGGATTTCGAAGAGGTTGAATCCGCCGCCGCTCCAGAATCGGTGACGGAAGCAGTAACGGAATCAATCACTGCCCGATTCTGTTCGTACTCCGAAAGTCGCTGTCGGATCGGGGCCGCGTCCGCCTCTTCTTTCACGAGACTCAGGGCCAGTTTGGCGGTCTCGATCGCTGCTGCGAAACGCTCATTTCGGGCGTAAGCTGCCGCCAGAGTGTCCAGATAATCTGGATCTTTGAATTGCGTTTCCTTGCAGACGGCTTCACTCAACTCAAGAGATCGCTTGGGGTCCCGGATCGACTCCTTGGTCGATGTCGCGAGCAACCAGGCCAGATCATTCCGAATGGAATTCGACGTCGGCGCCAGCTTCAGCGCGACCTCATAGTCTTCTTTCGCAGCCTCTTCCTGCCTCAGCTGTTTCTTCACGTATCCGCGATTGCAGATCGCATCCTCACGCTCGGGATTCAGTTCAATCGCCTTGTCATACGCGGCAATCGCTTCAGCGAATCGATTCAGCATTCGAAGCGCAATTCCACGGGAGTTGTGGGCGTCGGCCGAGTCCGGTTTGAGCGAGACAGCCTTATCAAGATCACGCAAGGCTTCTGAAGTCTGTGAGCGATTCAGCAGCAGGTTTGCACGGGCAAGCAGGCTCGGAAATTCGTCAGGAAAGCTGCTTAGAACAGAGTCAAACTCTTCGAGAGCCGCCGCATACTCTCCCAATCGCTCATAACAGACCCCGAGGTTGTAATGGAGATTGGTCGAGCTCTCTCCCAGATCATAGGCCTTCTCGAAGTCTTGAGCAGCTGAAGCCCATTGATCGGCGGCCATCCGGGCAATTCCCCGCAGCTGGTAATTGGTCGCACTGGGATCTGTGCGAATGCGGGATTCCAGCTCAGCTTCCGCACGCTCCAGCGGGATCGTATCCCGCAGATGCACCCAACCTTTGTTGTCGGGTGAATACCGCCAGTTCGCGTTTGCCCGATTGACGGTGAGGACCGTCCCTTGGGGCACTGAACCACTCGCCTCATCCCCGCGCATCAGACGAGCCTCGCGAGACATCACCAGCAATCGCTGGGGGGTATTTAACACTTCGTCTGAGGCGGTTGCGAACCGGGGAAGCAGTCCCCCGAGGAATCCTAATAAAACAAGCACGTAGACTCGGG
Organism: Planctomycetota bacterium; assembly: GCA_023417655.1. Classification (GTDB taxonomy): domain Bacteria; phylum Planctomycetota; class Planctomycetia; order Planctomycetales; family Planctomycetaceae; genus Planctomicrobium. The sequence goes on from JAEZFD010000029.1 coordinate 70,181, forward strand.
TTATGCAAAACACAACAGCCTCCCCAAGGCCAAAAAACTTTCCGGAGTTTCAGGATTTTAGTGCTTGTCAGCCATTTCACCCCAGTTTACTTTAGAACAATCGGACGTCTTTACGCAAATTCTCCATTTTTACATATCAACAATCCGTCCAAACGAATTGTTCCGAAATGTTCAACCTTGAGGGGGTCAGGGTGAACGGGTCAGAATGTAGGGGGAGCTCGTCGATGAAGCGTATCTTAATTTTAATTCCAGCCATTGTCATCACGTTGACGGCCACTTTAACGGAGGCGCGCGATCATGGGCGCCATCGTCGGGTGTATCGGCATTCGTATGCTGCCCCTTGCGCAACTGATTGTCAGGGTACGGCGTGTCAGGGCACTGCATGCCCGGGCGACGCCTGTCAGGGCGGTGCTTGCCAGGGAACGGCCTGCGGTCAGTCAGGTGGATGTGCAGATGTCCCATGCACACAAGTCGCTCCTCAACCCGAGACCCGGGTGATCGAAAAGACGGTCTACGTCCCGGAGACAGTGACAGAACAGCGAACCGTCACATCCACAGAGTGGAAAACGGAAGAACGGAGCCGAACTTATCAGGTCTCCCGCCAGGTTCCCCGAAAAGAGACCCGGACTCGTACAGTGACCTATTACGAGAATGAGACTCGTGAGAAGCAGCTGACCTACACCGAACATTCGACCGTCAATGAAGAAAAGACGGCTGAATACACAGTCATGGTGCCGCATGTCGAAAAGAGGACCGCGACCCGGACGGTCTACGACACCACGTGGGAAGATGTTTCTCATGAATACACCGTGATGGTGCCAAGCCAGGAACGTCGATCTGCGACACGTACTGTCATGGACGTGGTCTGGGAAGATGCCACCCGTGACGTCACTGTGATGGTCCCAAGCGTGGAAAAAAGGACTGGCTCGCGAACTGTATACGACACTGTCTGGGAAGATGTGAAATCTCAGGTCACAGTGCTCGTGCCACAGCAGGAACAACGACAGGGTGTCCGCAAGGTCGTTCAGTACGTGAACGAAGAGGTCCAACAGTCCTACACGGAACTCGTGCCGACTCAGGAACAGCGCTCTTATGTTCGCCCAGTCTGGACGACAGAAGAGTCCGTCGTGACTCGTACGGTCTGCAAGGATGCCGGATCCTGGGTAGAACAACAGGTCGCCGACCCATGCAATCCCTGCTGCACACGATGCGTGAGAGTCTGGCAGCCAAACATCGTGCAGGAAGAAGTCCCTTACAAGGTCTGTAAGCCTGTCTGCCATCAGGAAACCGTCCAGACAACCGTCACCGTCTGCAAGCCTGAAGCCCGAACCCGGACAGTCACCGTTCAGAAGCCAGTCTATGTCGATGAGCCGTACACCTACACTGTCACAGTGTGCAAACCAGAGACACGTGAAGTGACTCACAAGGTCTGCAAGCAGGTCCCTCGTGAAGAGTCCTTCGAGTATGAAGTCACCGTCTGCAAACCAGAGACCCGTCAGGTTTCATACAAGGTTTGCAAGCAGGTCCCTCGTGAAGAGACCGTGGAATTCGAAGTGACCGTCTGCAAGCCAGAAACCCGAACTGCAACTCACAAAGTCTGCAAGCAGATCCCTCGCGAAGAGTCCTATGAATATGAAGTGACGGTCTGCAAGCCAGAGACTCGCGTTCGAAATTACACTGTCTGCAAACTGGTGCCCGTCGAAAGAACGAAGACGGTTCAGTACACAGAATGTGTTCCGAAGACTCGGGAAGAACAGTACGAAGTGACCGAGTATGATTGTGTCACCGAAGACAAGACTGACACCTATACTGTTCAGGTGCCGGTTCAGGTGGAAAAGACCATTGACGTCCAGGTCTGCAAAATGGTCGCTAAGACCGTGACCGAGGAAGTCCCTGTCTGTCCTCCAGTCAGTGCCTGTGGGCCAGTCGCTCACTGTGCTCCAGCTGCTGCCTGCAACAACTGCGCACCATAGGCGTTCGATCGAAGATTCGAAACCGGCGCGAGCCGGTGACCGCAATCTGATTTCGATGCAAGTTTTTCTACGACGCTCTCTGTCAAAAACAGAGAGCGTTTTTCTTTTTCAGGTGGCCTGACCGATCCTCGGCCTCTCGAGCCTCCTCCCTCTTTCACTCGCATTGAAAGAGGTTGAGAATCCAATCTCTGCTCGGAATCACATCGCCCTCTGTGACGCGGTGCATAGCAATAGTCTCATTTGGAATCACGTCTCGGGAGCACCTGATCTCCCATAACGCTGACTCCCATACTGCTGACGTTGATCTCCATTGAGGGTGTTCAACGCCCCCTCTCTCTCGACCGAGCTCGAGCCGGTCAGACCCTTCGCATGTGATTCTGCCCACGTGACACCGTCTTTCGGCCCGGGATCACCGGGATCAATCGTATCCCGGGCCGAGTGCAGAGGGTCCTCACATTCGCTGCTTCCCAAACGGGCTCCCTCTTCTCGAGCCGATTCGGCAGCTTTTGGCCTCTGCCGAATCAGTGAAACGGCATACGGAGACCGGTCTCGACACAATCGGTTCAATCACTACAATCGGATTGTTGCGCAGAACCAGAAAACCGACGTAAACTGACATGTCTGATTACCGTCAGCCCGCTCCTGTTCTGCCTCCCCACGGCGGCTTCTTCCGCTACATGGCCGAGTCGTTTCTACTGCTGGCTATTGCAGTTGTGCTATTTCGGGGATTCTTCGCCGAAGGTTATATGATCTCGACGGGGTCAATGGCTCCGACTCTGTTGGGATACCATCGCCGCGTCGTCTGCCCTGAATGTCGCTTCGAATTCGCGAGAGGTGCTGCCGAAGAGGCGGCTGACGAGAGTCGTCAACTCGTTCGGGGAAATTACGACATCGGTCTGGAACACCCGACCTTGATCCGTTGCCCGAGCTGTTCGCTCGTCGATATTCCGTTCGAACAGTTGCCACGGACGGAAGGGGATCAGTTGCTGGTCCATAAACACGCCTATGAGTTTCGGGACCCGCGCCGCTGGGAAGTCATCGTCTTTCGCAACCCCGATGAACCCCGTCAGGCTTATGTCAAGCGGGTGGCCGGTCTGCCGGGCGAGGAGATCGAGATCCGCGGCGGAGAAGTGTTCGCCAATGGCGTCCTCTGCCGAAAGCCCATGTCCCTGCAGCGGGCGGTCAAGGTTCTCGTCTCACGATATGAGAACCTGACGCCGGGGATCGATCCTGATGCCCAGCCGGAATGGATCCCGCTTTCCTCTGCATCTCAATGGCGACACGAGAACGGCCAGCTCTCCTTTCAAGGAACAGAGACCGACTCGTCCGCTCCAATCGATTGGATCGGGTATCGACACTGGATGCGGTCGGGGGGAAGTCATGTGACCCGGGTGCCGCTGTCAAAGTGGCCTCGCGAATTCCGTGTCCCGGATCCGTCGGTCAGCGCGCTGCAGTATCAGGATGGATTCCTGCAGTGCACTGGAGTCTTCAGCAACGTCGAACGCCAGTCCTGGCTAACAGCGACCGATGATGCGGAGTTCCATCAGGCCATGAATCGGCTCTATGAACAGGCTCATCTCAGCGGAGTGACCGACGAGAGTGGCTATAACGCCCCTGAGTCGACGCGCGAACAATTCGTCGATGAGTTCTTCCTGGAACTCGTGCTGCAGAACGTGACCGGAAACGGACGATTCGAGTTGCGTCTGAAAGAGTCACGCCACCAATTCACAGCGGTCATCGACATCGGGCAACGGGAATGTCGGATCCTGCAGAATGACAATCCGGCCCCGGTGCTTCGCGTCTCTTTACCGCCCGAGTTGTCGTTAGACGGGGTCCTCGTCGAGTTCTCGCTCGTCGACAATCAGGTCTCGCTGGCCCTGAACCATCAGGAACTCTTTGCCCCTGTCCCCTACGAGTCCACTGAAGAACCCGTCGCTGTTCCGGAACCGGCGCAGTTCGGAGCAAGTGGTCTGAACTGTCAGGTTCGCAATGTGGCGTTATCGCGCGACCTTCACTATGTGACACGAAGCGATCAGTCTGCCGGATCAGTGAAATTGCCAGACGATCAGTTCTATGTACTGGGAGACAACAGCCCGGTCTCTGTGGACAGCCGTGTCTGGGAAGACCCCGGCGTACCTCGTCGAGCGTTGATTGGGAAACCGCTAGTGGTACATCTGCCGTCGAAGTCCCGCCGCGTCGCCTGGCAGGGGACGACGCAGGACTGGCGCATTCCGGACTTCAGTCGAATCCGCGTCGTCCAATAACGCCGTTCACAGCCTCCCTCGACTACGGAGTGCTGCTGCTCTCGTCCTGAATTGCCGACAACGGCAGCTCTTTTCGGAAGAAACCAGGCTCAAGCACAGATCCACGCTCGATGATGCTTCAAATCTTCCGCGTGACCGTTGTATGATCCCCGCCTGTCTGGAACGGGAGGTCGGCACTTTCATGCTTCCGGCGTTTCAGACCTCCTCAGGTGCAGAGCGGATCGCTGTCTGCGCCGTCCTGATGGAAAGAGTCCATGTCGAAGAACGCGAAAATCGGACTGGTGATGTTCGTCGTGTACCTGCTGTTTTATGGCGGGTTCGTCGGGTTAAACGCGTTTGCTCCGCAGACGATGGCCCAGACTCCACTGTGGGGAATCAACCTGGCCATACTTTATGGGTTCGCTTTGATTCTCGTCGCATTTGTACTGTCCCTGCTGTATGGGCTGTTGTGCTCCATCGGTGAACCCCGGCAAGGAAGTCGCTCGTGATTTACGAACCCAGCTGGATTGCGGTCGGAACCTTTCTCGCCTTCGTCGGTTTGACGATGGGCCTGAGCTTTTATCTGGGCGGCCGCAGTCGTTCGTCACAAGGATATTTTGCCGCCCACGGGCAGATTCCGTGGTTCATTAACGGCGTCGCCTTTGCCGGTGACTACCTTTCCGCAGCCTCCTTCCTAGGCATCTGCGGCATGATCGCCTTTTATGGCTACGACGGTTTCCTCTATTCCATCGGTTACCTCGCCGGCTGGATCGTCGCACTGTTTGTCGTCGCCGAACCGATGAAGCGGCTTGGCAAATTCACATTCGCTGATGCACTCGACGCCAAGTTTCAGTCACGCGGAATCAAGCTGACTGCCGGGATCAGTACGCTGGCCGTGAGTCTCTTCTACCTCATCCCGCAGATGGTCGGTGCCGGAGTGCTGGTGCAGCCACTGCTCGGACTCTCTCACTGGCAGGGAGTCACGCTGGTCGGCGCCACGGTGATTTTCATCGTCGTCTCGGCAGGAATGGTCTCGACCACGTATGTCCAGTTCCTCAAAGGGGGAATGCTGGTACTCTTCAGTCTAATTCTGACGGTCATGATCCTGAACAAAGGATTGTCGGTGCAGTCAGGGGGAATTGATGGACACGTGTTCCGGACCGTCGGTCCCGTCGCTGAGTCACAGCTCGGAGATCACGCCTGGATCTCAAAGAACTTCGACTCGATGAAACTGACCTACCTCGACGCCGCCTGGAGCGGTCTCGACTATTACCGGACGGAAGATCCCAAGACCGGGGAAGTGGTCACCTGGAAGATCGATAAGGCCGAAGACGGGGAGTTGTTCCTGAAGGAGACCCAGACCGTCACCAAGATGGAAGACGGAACTGTTCTGATTAACGGGTTACCGAAGGGAAAGAAATCAGGCGAGCAACAGCTCCATCCGGTCGGCTATCTCAGCAAATTGAAAGATGGTCGGACCGAGACGGGTCCCCTGACTCCGGTTGCCTATCTTCAGGAACTGGAAGGAGCCGAGGTCGTTCAGTGGGGAAGTCAGATTGTTCCTGAAACCAACGGCAGCGTCACAACGGTGTATTTCCCAAAGACCACCTCTGGGGCCGAGCTTCTGTTGCCGGGGAACCATCCAACATTCAAAGGAATTCATAGCAACAACTTCACCGATCGCGTGAACTTTGTTTCGCTGATGCTCGCCCTGTTCTGTGGAACCGCATCACTCCCGCATATTCTGATTCGATACTACACGGTCAAAGATGAGATCAGCGCCCGCAAGAGCACGATCGTCGGGATTGGAGCCATCGGGTTCTTCTATGTGCTGACGCTGTATCTCGGACTGGGAGCCATGGTCAGCGGAGCGCTGGACGTGACTGACAGCAATATGGCGGCTCCTCTGCTCGCGAAAAGCATGAACGAATGGCTCTTTGCCATGATCTCTGCGATTGCGTTCACCACTGTTCTCGGTACGGTGAGCGGATTGATCCTCGCATCCAGTGGAGCGGTCACGCACGATCTCCTCACGTCCGTCTGCGGCCTGAAACTCTCTGACTTTGAACAGGTCCGCATCGCGAAATTTGCCTCGGTCATCATCGGGACAATTGCGATCATCCTCGGAATCGTGTTCGAGAAACTGAATGTGACCTACCTCGTCGGTTGGGCCTTCAGTGTGGCGGCTTCGGCCAACCTGCCGTCGCTGATGATGATGCTCTTCTGGAAGCGGACCACCAAAGAAGGGGTCATCGCCGCCGTCACGGTCGGGATGGTCTCCTCGCTGGCATGGATTCTCCTGAGCCAGGACACCTTCAAGAGTGTCTACGGGATCGATCCGGCACTGGCCCCGGTTCCATTCAGTCAGCCAGGGGTTGTCACAATTCCGCTCGGATTCCTCACGCTCATTGTCGTTTCGCTAATGACGCAGCGACAGAAAACGGCGTACTGAACGCAGGTCCCCCAAATTTGATCGGCGAAACGACGGGAATTTCCTCCCGTCGTTTCCGTTCAGAAGGGGCGAGATGCTGGTGCGGATGTGCCTTGCGCCCGATTTTTGATTAGACTGAGTTCCCCTTGTGGTCCTCCCGGGGGTGCATCGAGGACGATTTCCTCATGCAAAAAAATAGCTTCGATGCGAACGCGTCACGCCCGGAACGGCTCTCTTGTTCTGGCCGCGACTCACGCTGACCTTCATCTCCAATTGAACTGACGATTTCCCCATGCCTCGGTACGACGCCAAACGGATTGAAGAAAAGTGGCAGGCCTTCTGGGACGAGCACGGTACCTTCGTGACTTCCAATGAGCCACAGCCGAACGCCAAGGGAAAACTCTACGCGCTGGATATGTTCCCTTATCCCTCAGGGGCTGGTCTGCATGTCGGCCATCCTGAAGGCTACACGGCCACAGATATCGTGGTCCGCTCCGCCCGCATGCGAGGTAAGCATGTTCTGCATCCAATGGGCTGGGACGCTTTCGGACTTCCTGCCGAACAATACGCGATCGAAACCGGAACTCATCCCCGAGTCACGACGCAGAAGAATATCAACGAGTTCCGTCGGCAGTTGAAGATGCTGGGCTTCAGCTATGACTGGCAACGCGAACTCTCCACGACCGACGAAGACTACTTCAAGTGGACGCAGTGGATCTTCCTCGAGTTGTATGACACCTGGTTCGATCCTGACTTCGAATGGACAGGGCCGGATGGTGTCAAACGCATCGGCAAGGGCCGCCCGATCGCTGAATTGCCGATTCCGGCTGACGTGCAGAGTCAGGGACCGGACGCAATTCGGGAGTATCAAGACTCCAACCGCCTCGCCTATCAGTCAAATGCTCCGGTCAACTGGTGTCCTGCTCTGGGAACCGTTCTGGCGAACGAAGAAATCACTGCCGATGGCAAGAGCGAACGGGGAAATCATCCTGTCGAACGTCGCCAGTTGCGCCAGTGGATGCTGCGCATCACCTCGTATGCCGAGCGTCTCATTTCCGAACTCGAAGAACTCGACTGGCCGGAATCCGTCAAGCTGCTCCAGCGGAACTGGATCGGTCGCAGCGTCGGCGCGGAAGTGGATTTCCTCGTCGAAGGAGTTGGTGTCACCGATGCCGAAGATTCCGTCTCGCAGCTGAAACGCACTGAGCTTTCAGAATCCGAACGCGCCGAAATTTTCGCGGCCTGGAAAACAGCTCGCAAGACCTTCGGAGTCCCAGCGACTCCGGAGCCGAACGTCTTGCGGGTCTATACGACTCGACCTGACACACTGTTCGGGGTCACCTTCATGGTGCTGGCTCCAGAACATCCACTGGTGAAAGAGATCACCACCGATGAGCATCGCGCCGCTGTCGAGGACTATTGCCACAAGGCAACGTTGAAGAGCGACCTCGATCGAACCGACCTCGCCAAAGAGAAGTCCGGCGTCTTCACCGGGGCGTACGCCATTAATCCGGTGAACGGCCATCGTATCCCTATCTGGATCGCTGACTATGTGCTGATCAGTTACGGCACCGGGGCCATCATGGCGGTTCCGGCCCACGATGAACGCGACTGGGAATTCGCCACCCAATTCAAGATCCCCATTGCTCCAGTGATCGGCACCGGCAGCGGGAACGACATTGAGGTCCCCCCAGTCAATAAGAAGGCGTTTACCGAAACCGGAGTCGCCATCAATTCCGGTGAGTTCAACGGACTGCCGACTGCTGAGTTCAAAGCGAAGATGGCCGCATCTCTGCAGGAGCAGGGGCTGGGGAAAGAAGCGGTCAACTATCGTCTCCGCGACTGGTTGTTCTCACGACAGCGGTACTGGGGCGAGCCATTCCCGATCTGGCATGAACTCGATGCCGATGGAAACCCGACGGGGCGAATCCGTCCTGCCGAGTTCTCAGAACTCCCGGTGACCTTGCCGGAAATGGAGAACTTCAAACCTAAGGGAACCCCGGATCCCCCACTCAGCTGGGCACCGGATTCATGGCTCTACAAGACCGCGTCCGATGGCACACGGCTGAAACGTGAAACCAACAGCATGCCGCAATGGGCTGGCAGCTGCTGGTACTATATCCGCTTCTGTGACAACAAGAATCCAGATCAGTTCATCTCACCTGAGCTCGAGAAGTACTGGCTGCCGGTCGACCTGTATATCGGCGGTGCCGAGCATGCTGTGCTCCACCTGCTGTATTCACGGTTCTGGCACAAGGTGCTCTTTGACAGAGGGCATGTCAGCCATGCCGAGCCATTCCGCAAGTTGGTCAACCAGGGCATGATCCTTGGCGAAGCCGAGATCACCGGCGTGCGGACAAAGTCTGGCCGCTGGGTTTCCACTCGCGGCCTGAATCTGTCACTGGTCGAGGAAGGCAAGCTCGTTGATCCAGAGTCGGGGGAGACGCTCGAAGCCGTCAGCCTGACCGCCGATCAGATCGTCAAGAAGGGCGAAGGCTTCGCGCTGAAAGATCAGCCGGAGGTCATGGTCGAAAGCCGCTCCTTCAAGATGTCCAAGTCGCGCGGCAACGTCATCAATCCAGACGTGATCGTCAAACAGTACGGCGCAGATTCGCTGCGACTGTACGAAATGTTCATGGGCCCGCTGGAACAGATGAAGCCCTGGAGCATGTCCGGAGTCGAGGGTGTTTACCGCTTCCTCGGACGCGTCTGGCGGATGATCGTCGATGACGAAGCCGAAGGGATTAAACTCTCTGAAGCGGTTCAGGATGTGGACGCCACGCCGGAGCAGCTCCGCATTCTGCACAAGACCATCAAGGCGGTTTCGGACGACATTGACAAACTCTCATTTAATACGGCGATCAGCCGAATGATGGAGTTCACCAATGCCTTCACCGGAATGACCGTCCGCCCCCGATCGGCGATGTCGCAGTTCGTTCTGCTGCTGGCCCCGTTTGCACCTCACATCGCGGAAGAGTTGTGGCAGGTTCTCGGCAACACCGATTCACTGACTTACGCACCATGGCCGGAGTTTGATCCCTCGACTCAGGTGGAGTCGGAAATTGAGATTCCGGTACAGGTGAACGGCAAGCTGCGGGCGAAGATCCTCGTTCCAGCTGATGGTGACGCGGCGACACTGCAGTCACTCGCGGAAGCCAATGAAGCCGTGCAAGCTCAATTGGCCGGAAAGACCGTTGTGAAGGTCGTCTGCGTTCCGAAGAAGATGGTCAACTTCGTGATCAAAGGGTAAGACCCGATTAAATCCTGAAGTTTGAATTCAGAAAGAGGCGGCGTGATCCAGCATCATGCCGCCTCTTTTCATCTCAGGTGTTATGCTGGCGAGATGTCATTCAGGACAGGAGTGCCTGCATTCTCAAGAACTCTCCAAGTGACCAGGCCTGAAACGGACAACCTCGGGGAACCTGCCGCGTCTCAGACGACTTGATCGTCGGCTCCGCGTCAAAGATCTCAGAGATGTGTCCTAATCCGGCTGTCGACAAATGTTGCTGAAGAGGCTTAAGAAAACGCTGTTGTGCGATCGCACGATTCTCAGTGGTATCACCGTTTACCCGTAACCAGGCTTGAACAAATGCTCCCGTCAGCCAGGGCCAGACGGTCCCCTGATGATAGGCCCCGTCCCTTTCCCGAAGCCCGCCGATGTAATAGGGATGGTATCGCTCATCTGAAGGAGAGAGCGTCCTCAGGCCAATTTCAGTCATCAGAGTCTGATCGACAAGTTCCACGACCTGCTTCGCCTGCTTTTCATTCAGCAGACAGACCGGCAGTCCCCCCGCGGCGAAAATCTGATTGGGACGGATGCTGGTGTCATGCACTCCGTCTTCATGGTTCACGTCGACCACGTCGTAGAGGCAACCTGCCGACTCGTTCCAGAACTTTCGGGTGAAGTTCTGGAGGACTCGTTCGAGTGCTTGAACCCATCGGGAATCAAACCTCGCTCCGACTTTCAGAGCATTCGCCCAGAGAGCCTGAATCTCAACAGGTTTTCCAATACGCGGGGTGACAACCCAGTCATCAAACTTGGCATCCATCCAGGTCAGCTGCACACCTTCCACGCCTGCGCGAAGCAGACCATCTTTCGGGTCGACCTGAATTCCATATCGGGTTCCGCTTTGGTAGCCGGTCAGAATGGAAGTAATCGCTTGAGTCAACCGTTTCAGTTCTTCGCCAGCAACAGGCGATCGCGACTGTTTTCTCGCATCGAGATACTCGCCAGCGACGATGACAAACCAGAGTGAAGCATCCACCGAATTGAATTCCGGTTCCTCTCCGGCATCGACGAAACGGTTGGGAACCATTCCTTCAGAAACAGTGCCTGCCCAGGCATTGAGGATCTCGCCAGCAGTCTTGAGGTCGCCGGTCGCGAGACAAAGCCCCCGCATTGCAATGAACGTGTCGCGTCCCCAATCAGTGAACCAGGGGTATCCCGCGATCAATGTTTTGCCGGTTCCGCGTTTGACGAGAAACTGATCCGCCGCCCGATGGAGTGGAGACGTGAAAGAGTTGCGGCGTTTGCGTTCTGTCGCAGCAAGCTCGTCACCAGCCGCAGCGACGTCGCTGCTCAGTTTCAGCTCATTCTGTCCTTCGGCAGTCAGGATGCAGACCGCCGGGTCGGAACCGAGTTCGAATCGAAAGACACCCGGTGCTGCGAGATCCTCCACAAAGTCGAGTCCTCGTTCCTCTTCCACTCGGTAACGGAACTGATGGAACCACAATGCCTCGGGAGAATAATGCCCATTCGTCATTGCTACGATCGCAGGCACGCCAGTGTAAGGACGCCACCTCAGGTGTGCCCCGTCTCCTTCGTGGTCAAAGCGGAAGCCGGGATTCTGATAATGCAGAGCGTGGTAGTCACGGCCTGACAGCAGGGGACGGACTGAAAGTGCTTTCAGTCCCGGTTTTCCTTGCAGGAGAGTCCATCTCAGGACCACCGCAGAATGACCATGCGGTATGAAGATTTCCTGCTGGATCTGGGTTCCATCCGGCAGGACATAGAGCCATGTCGGCCAAGGCTCAGTCGTGAATGATCGCCGGTACTTGTCACCATTGGGATGGATCACATTGGGGACGTAGTGCTGACTGGAGATGGGATACTGCCCCTCTCCCGTTGAGACCATCGCTTCAAGGCCGTTCACCAGCACAAACCGTCCCAGCGGGGGACGCGTGGCAGTCAGCAGCAGGGCGTGATAGCGACGGCTGCGGCGGCCGGAGACCGTTCCCGAGGCAAAGCCTCCCAGTCCATCTGTTTCCAGCCATTCAGACTGAGCACTGATCATCATTTTGTCCCGGCGAGTTTCCACGGATCACGCCCGTCGGCGTGGGACGCCAAAGTCTGCGATTTTCCGCATGGACCAGACTCACCACATAGGGCCGGTCCGGTCGATTTTATCCGTCGCCATCATACCGGACCCTTACCGAATTCGCAGGGACTAAAATCGCTGAATGCGCAACCATCTTTCGGGGACAGGGATTTCGAGGATCATCCTCGCAGGAGAACTTCCGCTTGGTTTGATAAGCTGATTTCTTGGTGAATGGTGGACGTCATCTCAACATTCCGGCATCTCTGCGGGGGATTACTTCGATGCGACACAAACTGTCTGCAATCCGTGCGTCCCGTCTTCATGTGGCCCTCCTGACAGGGTGCACTCTCCTCGGGATCTGTGCTCCGCCATCAGTACGTGCCGACGAGGTGACAGATCTCGCCCGCTATCTGCCTGATGACATCAATGCCGTGGCGATTGTTCGTTCACACGACCTGATCACAACTCCCCGGGCCCTGAAAGAGAACTGGGCTGCGCAGTCGGACATGAATTTCCTGCAGGGAGCCGGTGGAATTCCCTCTTGGGTCGACCTGTTTGTCGGGGGTTTTCTGGTCCGCCTGAATCCGGTCTCTGAAGTCTCCGCCACTGCGGTCGTGAAAGTTCGTGAAGTCATTGATATCAATTCACTCGCGGCGATGACGCATTCACCGGTAGATGAGATTGCCGGTTTCCCCGCCATTCAAACCCGAACTGACAGTCATGTTCTGCAGCTGGCGCCCGGGTTGCTCGGTGTTCGCCGGCCAGCCGTTCGACAGGAGACAGCCCGCTGGATCCGACTTGTTGCCGAAAAGCGAACAGGCCACTTGCAGCCGTTTCTTAGAGAAGCTCTGAGCGAGACCGGACATGTGGTCTTTGCCATGAACCTGCAGGACGCATTTACACTCGACAAGGTCAGCACCCACCTCGCAACGCAGTCGTCCATTCCCGTTGCCTCACGCGAGCGCCTGGCGAATTTGATCATCGGAATTCGCGATGTGACGCTGGCCGTCAATGTTGGTGAAAAGAATGATGCCCGGGTGGTTTTTGAATTTAACGAACCGGTCGGTGATCTGGCTCCTTCGATTCGACCAGTGTTCCTTTCAATTCTTTCTCACCTGGGAGCCTCAATTGACGAATTCGAATCGGGAACCATGTCTGCCGATGGCAAATTCGCAATCTTGAGGGCTCAGCTGAGTGACGAGAGCCTGAATCGCATCATCTCCCTGCTGACAGCGACGCCAGACTCTATGGCGATGCCGGAGAAATCAGACAGCAAAGTAACCGACAATCAGAATGAAGCGATCCGAAAGGCGAATCGGACCTACTTCCTCGCGATTGAAAAGATGCTGGACAATCTCGAACGCTCCAGCCGGCGCTCGAACAACGCGTCTCAAACGGCGCTGTGGCACAACACGTTCGCCCGGCGGATTGACGAACTGCCGATGCACAACGTTGATAAAGAACTGTTGGCGTATGGAGCCAGCGTGGCGAGCAAGTTGCGGGCTTTGAGCCGATCACTCCAAGGACAGATTATCTCGGTGAATGCCGCACAGGGGACACTGACGTATGACACGCAGTTCACCCCAGGTTGGGCTTCGATCGACATCTGGGGAGGCATTGGATACGGTCAACCTGCCTTTCAGACAAACAGTAACCTGCAGCAAGTGCGTGAACGTCAGGCCGCAGCGATCGAGGCAGGGAGTCGGGATCGACAGGAAATCTGGGGCATGCTTTCAGAGGAGAGGGCCGCAATGCAGAGAGCTCTGCTGCAGAAATACGGGCAGGATTTTCTAAGACGAGCCCGCTGATGTCGTCTCCTGTCCAAGGTTCTCGTGAGGGCGGTTGTCGAATAAGCCACACTTACGAGAACCGCCAGTCAGAATGCTCAGCAAATTGAAATGCTTTAACCTCGAAACTCTGAGACCTTCGGACTATTGAAGGTTTTGGAGTTTCAGATGCGAGATGACATCCGCGCGTCCAGCGTTTTGCCGTCGAAAGCCGCACTGCGCGTAAACGGCGGAGCATGCTGCTCTACTTAATATCAGCCTGAAACTGTTCGACGATCTGATTGTGCTCATTGAGAATGGCGACACGAGGGTGAAGCTGGCTCGCTTCTTCAGGAGTCGCATCAACAAACGACATGACAATCACCCGATCCCCTTTATGTGCGAGTCGGGCGAGCGCTCCGTTCATCTGAACCTGCCCGGTGCCACGCCCTCCTTCGAGCACATACGTTTCTCCCCGGGTGCCGTTTGAACAGTTGGCAATCATGACCTGTTCATATGGCAGCAGTCCGACGGCATCCATCAGATCGCGATCGATGGTGATACTGCCGTGATAATGGAGTTCCGTCTGAGTGACGACGGCCATGTGAAGTTTGGATTTGAGAAATCGCAGGAACATGACAGGAAGCAATGACCAAAAAGGATGAAATCGCTGGCGAAAAATGAAGCCAGAACGTCGGAGGGCCCGATTCTCTCAGCTTGTCTCCCATTCTAGCGCATCAGGGAGATTGATGTATACCCGGCCTTTTGAGACGGGATCTGACCGCCCCACTTTTCTCTTGTTGATTTGGCGTTTGTCGTCTGACCAGAACGCGATTTCCTTCCGAAATCCGATACAACTCCCCCAGCTCGGCTCAGGTACGCTTCGCTACGACTCGGGAAGTAGTTTCCCCTCCTCCCGATCACAGGTTCCCCCGTCCCCTGTTTTCTTCTCCGACATTGCAACTTTTGCAGCCGGCCTGTGAAAGAATGTCTTCTATCGAGTCATCTCGGACCGGCAGATACTGCCGATCAACCCCAGGAAGCGTCAGCGTTTCGACGAAAGAACAGGTGCAGGTGTTGGCTCGGGACCGAGTTAGGGAGAAATCGATTGGGCACACCAGGAAAACAGGAGCGCGCCCTTCCATTTTACCTGACAGTCACCCCCGCCGATTTTTCATTGTCGGGCATGTAATCTGCAAAGACTCTCACAACTTCGGCTCCAATGCTGATTAGAGTCAAGTATCGCTTGGGGCCTGCGGTAGGGAAACGACGTCCTCCGGTCCGATTCCCCCTGACAAACAGGTGCGAGTTACCGGCACTCCAGAAGGGACTCTGTAGTTGTCAACAGTCTGCCTCTCGTGTTGATACCTGCCATGACAATGTCCTTGAGTTCTTTCCCCACTGTTCGATATTTCGGTTCTCAGAAATGGTCGGTGGCAGCCTTCAGCGCGATCACCGCACTCCTGTTCTGCGTCCCGCTTCAGGCCGAGGGAATTGTCGGCGATGCCGTCTCCGCGCATGTCGGCTCCCCCGTCCCGAATGCACTCGGGATTTCGCCTGAGATGCCGAATGAGATTCCAGCGACCATGACGACGGCCGTCGCGCTCAACTATTGCCGCGCTTCCTTCCACCGCATCCGGAAAGATCAGTCCGATGAGGTCTTGAAGGAGGAACAGGAAAAAATTCTGAATAACCTCAACCTTGGACAGTTGAACGACCCTGAAGTCATCGCGCTGTACACCTCTGTTCTCGATGAGATCGGCCAGATCGGCATGGCTGACAAGGAACGAGGAATACACCGCACGAACTCCACTGCCCAGATTCGGCGACAGGTGACCTGGGACGCAGTGGCCTTTGGAACCGATTTGGCGAGCGCACAGTTCGGCAATGCCGTGAAGACCGGCGCGAACAGTTGGTGGGACTACCGCAATCAGGTCTATCAGCGGGATGTGACCCTGTTCCGCATCGATAAAGACCGGCACGACGCGGTCGTCAAACGGTCGAACCAGTTTTTGGACACCTTCTGGAACATGGCCAGAAAGAAGAATATTCCCGACCGTTGGCTCGTGCGGGGAGATGATCTCGACAAGCTGGAAGCCGCGATGCAGGAGAAGGACCCTTCTGTCCGACTCCGCGTGTTGCGACGAATGGAACCGTATCACCAGGCCTACCCGCCATACTGGTATTACCTCGCACGGACTCATCAGGAACTGGGACAGCTCAGTGAAGCTGTCGAGCTCTATGAGCGCCTTGAGCGCATGGGGTCAGGTCATTTCCGGAAGGACGAACTACTCTCAACCGCACTCGCGAATATGGCTGCGATTCAGGACCACATGGGTGATGCCCGGGCCGTCGCTTCCGCAAGAAAAGCACTCGACTACTCGACCGATGTCTGGGAAGCCAATCTGATGTCCGCCCGTATCCTGCAGCGGAATGGTCAGATTGCCGACGCAGAGGATGCAATCCTGCGGAATCTCGACGTGGAACTGGAGCAGAGCCAGAGCCATGTTTTTCTCGCGTCGCTGTATTTCTTCTCGCATCAGGATGACAAACTGGTGGCGATGATGAACAATCCCAAAGCAGTCGCGCACCTGCCTGCTCCCGTCCTGCTGCGGTGTGCCGCTCAGGTCGGGATGGATAAGACGCCGCCTTTGGTTATCAACAACATCCTGGCATCACTCGAGGCATACCCGAAATCTGGATTCGGATCAGATCAGGTCACAGTCAGAGTCGGAAACGTCTGGCAACTGCATCTCGCGAGACTTGAAGCCTTTGAAGCAGGAACGCGTCTGCAGGATCCACAGGTGCTTGGGGGGAAAGGCTACCACGACCTGAAGTTTGCCCGACAAAGCGACCGGGGATTCACGCTGGCCTCGTCTTCGACTCCAAAAGAGTTGAAGCTGATGCTGACCTATCCTGACGAAACGGTGGTGCATCTCACCTTGAATCGCTCACGTGGACCGACCAGCGAGCGGACAGGCGTGTTTGCCTCGACAGCCTCCAATGCAATGCGGATTACAGACGTGCGGATTGGTGATGACGCCTTTGCGCTGCAGCCGCAAACGGCGCAGGTTCCGCCTGAGAGCGAGCGACTCCCGGCCCGTGATCGCGAGGAGCTTCGCACGCCTGGGAATGAAGTGCCTCCCCAGGCGCGGCGAGTTCCCAATTCTGCATCCGCCAATCAGCAACTCTTCGAGCGGACGCAGTGAGCACCGTTGCAGTGAGCACCGTTTCAGGGAGCGGATTCACTGTCTACTGAAACGATTGGAAGTGGCATTGAGGGTCAGGCGAATGTCGGGGTCTCGAGCACCGAGTTCTCCGCCCTCGATGTGACATAGGCCTCCATCACCTTATGACGTCGGCTTTTGCGGACAAGTATCCGGGCCTTGTCAGTCTCGAGCACTTCTGAGCCTTTCACCGGCCCATCAAGCATCTGCACGATCCACTGGTTCAGAGTTCTTCGGTCACGAGGGAGTTTGGGATCGGTCAGATCGATGCCGGTCTGCTTTTTAAGAGCCTCGATACTGGCTCCGCCTCCGACGATCCATCCTTTCCCGGTCGCGACGATCTGAGCTGGCAGCCGGTCATATTCGTCTTCAATGTCGCCGACCAGTTCCTCCAGAAGGTCTTCCATCGTCACCATTCCGACCACTTCGCCCCGGTCGTCGCGGACCAGAGCAATGTGGGAATGCTCCCGAATCAATCGCTCCAGCACGCGGGCGATCGGAGTGTGCGAGTCATAACTCCCGATCTGGCGAACGATGCTGCGCAGGGATGGCTCGTCCGGTGAAAATCGCAGGTGAGCCACGATGTCTTTGAACATGACATAACCGATGATTCCCTGCGGATCGTTCGGGCGCTCCGTCACTGGGAATCGGGTGTGCATGTCCATATGGGCAGCGACTAGTGCATCACCGGCAGAGCTGTCGATATTTAACAGGCTGATAAATTCGCACGGAAGCATGATTTCCCGCACCGGGCGTTGCGAGAGTTCGGCCGCTCCCAGAATGATCTGTTCCTGCCGCCGTCCGATCAGTCGCGAAGTACGGGCGATCGCCGCGCTGGCACGCAGTTCCTGTAACTCGCGGGATTCCTCTTCCTCGGAACCGCTTGCCACCGTGTTCTCATACAGATCCAGCAACTTCTGCACTGCGGTCTCCAGCACCCAGACCACTGGCCAGACGCAGTAAGCAAACCACTCCATGCCGGTGGACAGGCGGAGCAGAACTTTCTCCGGATTGCGGAGGGCGAAGACTTTGGGAATCAGTTCTCCAAAGATGATCGTTGCGACTGTCAGCGGGATCACCACGAGAATGACCGAAAGTGCTTCGGCAAATGTTTCTGACAGATGCAGAGAGTCCCGCAAGGTGGGAGCGATGGCTTCCTGGGCGCCTGCTCCTGCCGTGGCGGCGGCGATCGCGCCGACCAGGTTAATCCCCAGCTGAACGACAGCCAGACTGCCTTCCACATTCTGCTTCATCGCCAGTGCAGCACGGCTGCCACGGAGTCCTTCCGAAACCAGCGCCTGCAGGCGGGCCGTGGAGATCGAGGCCAAGGCAATTTCAAATGCCGCCAATCCCGCGTTGAACACGATCATGACGAACATCACTCCGAGTTCGATACCCCACATTCAGTTCCAGTGCACTTTCTAGAAGAGGATGCGTCCCCCGCCGATCCGCGTCTTGCGGAAACGACAGTCAGGCCGCAGGTTCAGGGAGCCAGTCACTGCGACTCTCCCCACGTTGATTTGCTTGCCAGTACTGACCACTACCCACATCAAGGCAGGTCAGCCAACCCTGTCCATAGGCCCAGGTATCAATACAGATCGCATAGCCGCGATTCTGAGGCAGTCCCGATTTCTGGGCGGTATGCCCACAGATAATTGTCTTGCCAGAGGCATGCGCCGACAGAGAATCAAACCGTTCCCAGAACAGCCATTCGTCATTCTGGTCGGGCGGACTCAGTAGGGGATGCATCCCGGCATGAACGAACAAATGGGACTCTGTCTCGTAATAAGGTCGCAATTCGCGATCGAGAAATCGCAGATGCTCAACCGGAATGTCTTCCGGAGTTCCGTACGTGCCAGGGCGGGCATAAGACTGAAGGGCGTCACGGCCACCAAACTGCAGCCAGTGGTGCATCGGCATCCGACCCCGCAGCGCATCCAGCATCATGATTTCATGGTTGCCTCGCAGCGGAATAAACTGGTCAGTTTTGGCTTCCGAAATCAGCCATTCGACGACCTGGCGGGACTCTGGACCACGATCGACATAGTCCCCCAAAGTGACGACTTGATCTTGGGGAGTCAGCGGGACGTCTTGAAGAAGCGTCTGAAGTGCGGAGAAGCAACCATGAATATCGCCAATGGCGAAAAGGCGCGACAACGTCCCGGTCTCGGTCAGAAAAACCATCCGGATGTCGACTCAAAGTGATGTGTCGAACATCGTTCTGGGCATTCGTCTCCCCAATCCGCACTCTGCGGATCAGTCGAATTGCCATGTAATGTATGCGCTTTCAGGCAAAAAATCAGCGGGAGAAAGTTTCATTTTTGATGAATTCCGGGGCAAATCGGAAATTCGCTGAGACCGAGAGTGCCATCAGATTCTCCGGTGAGCCAGTGAATTGGCCGGAAGCCGCCCCCGATGCCGCGTGAAAGCAGGGCACTTCCTCGGAAGTTTGTCGCTATTTGCCAATCTTAGGCAGATTGGCGGCGGCATCATCAACGACCAGCAACCAGTCGTTATTGCGGCCGGCATGCGGCGGCGTAAAGACCTGACTTGCCGAATTTGGAATCTGACCGATCAGCTGAGCGGTATTCTGGCGGGGGTTAAACCACCATGCTTTCAACTCTTTCGCCTTGAGCGGACTGAGGTTCAGCGTCACCGGCTGTCCCACGGGCAGATAAACGACTGCAAATGAGTTGTCATCTGCAATCGCGGCGCGGGCACAGTTTTCCTCCCCAGCGCCATCCTTGGTGATCAGGCTTTGTTCCGCACGCAGGTGAGAAAACGGACGTGCCGTGAAGAACTCTTTGAAATAGCTCATCTGACGGGCCCCGGGATGGTTCAGTGCGTCCCTCCACGGAGTACGGGCATCAGAGATGGGAGCTCTCCCCGGTTCCCAGAACTGCCAGATGTTGTGATTTCCGTAGGTGTGCCCACAGGCGCCGGCGAGGACCGATTCATAGGCCGCCTTGCGGATATCCCACTCATCGAACCAGGCAAGCTGAGTGCCGGGTTCTTTGCGGTTCTTCCAGTTCTCCCCCTTCACAGGGTGGTCTTCATAGCAGGGTTCGCCATCGAGCGTCGGTTTCGTCGGGACGCGGGCGAGATTCTTTTGAGCGTCGATGTAGTTCGGGCGGACCGGTCGCACATGCCCCGACTGAATCATGTTGAAGTCGAGCCAGGGATCGGCATGAAAGATCTGGGCGGAATTGCTCGTTCCTTGCGGGTGGTACGTGATCAGGTGGCGACTGCCCCCTGCAGAGGTCAACCCGCGAGCCATGGCGCGGATTGTCTCGACCTGAACTTCATTTTCCGGATCACGGTCACCACCCAGAATCCAGATAATCGGTTTGTTCTGGTAGCGTTTCGCGAGCCACAGGCCGTATTTCTCAGCATTCTCAGGGGTGAAGATTTCTGGGCCATCCCCATGCCGCTTCGCCCATTTGTCGCCCCAGGTTGGCAACATCCCAATATACAGACCTCTTTCAGCAGCCATGTCGACGATGTCATCCACATGGTCCCAGTAATCGTTCTGGCGGCCGGGCTTGGTGTCCGGCTGGGTCGGATCGTTATTGATCAGCGGAAGGTGACCATAGGCATTCGGGACAGTCAGCCCTTCGAGTTCCGCCAGTGCAGCCGCCTGAATGACGTTGAATCCTTTGGCAGCCCGATCATCAAGATAGGCCGCGGCCTGTTCTCGATTCAGACGGTGAAACAGTTCCCAGGCGGTATCGCCCAGATAGAAGAACGGGTGTCCCTGCTCATCAATCAGATATTTACCGGACTCATGAACCCGCAGAGGCCCCGGCCGTGTTCCCGGGGGTGACGGGGCCTGTCGCTCGGCGGTCTGCACGACCGGCAACGGAGCATGGGGTGCAGAGAACACATTCAGCGACAGCACCGGGACGAGGCCCAACATTGCGCTCAGCGACACCAGGTATCGCAGTCGATTTTTGCATGTCGGGTGCATTTTTCCCTCCGGGGACCATCCGCTCCTGTGATTCCATCAGCGACGATTTCACGGCATGACCGTGAGTCGGTCTGATTCTGCTTCACTCAAGTGAAACAGTCCGCTGAATGGGGAATTCGCCGATTTCGACGAGGATCCCCGAGGCAGCAGATTTCATCCGTAAACAGATTAAGTTGATCCGGCGATTTCGACAACAAATGATTCCGCCCCACTTCTGATTCAGCGAAAGTTCGCTCATTTTTCATCTCAGACTCCCCGGCTAACCCTTCCCTCGGGTTCGCAGGCGGGTCCATCGGGTTAACTTCGGGCAAACTGTTGACGCAGAATCTCCATTGTCGCCTGCTGGCGCCCGTGAACGATCTTCTGGGCAGCCTTTACCTGCTCAAGCACCGCGGGCCGATCATGGATAAACCGGAGGAGCGTCGGAGTCAGTCGGGCGACCTCTTCCGGCTTGTCGAAATCGAACAGCCAATCATTCAACCCGATGTCTCGCCACATGAAGCCTTTACTCGTCTGCTCATCAAAGCGACCAACGAGCGCCGGAACCCCATTTCCAATGCACATGATCGGGGAGTGCATTTCAAGGCCAAACAGTCCCAATGATCGCACATAAGTGCTGATGGCCTCGCTGGTGATCCAGTAGCGGTCGCGCCAGACGACGCGGGGTTTGACGTCTTCATCGAGCTTGTCATAGAGATGTTCTTTGCCGATGGCGACCTGAGTCATGTCCTCAGGGCAAATCAGCACCTTGGTGTCAGTCGTCCGCGCGACGGTGGAGATGGCCTCCCGCAAGGGGCGCAGATCGTGTTCCGCCATTTCCATATTGCGGGCATGGCGCTGCTCATTCTTTGCGATATGCGATTTGATGAGCCAATACGGCGTGTATCGGAATCGGGGAATACAGCAGAGAAACTTCCCCGTCTCGAGATTGTGCTTCTTCAGAAATGCGTCGGCAGACGCGTCATCACGGACATCTGCGGCGAAAGCACCATCTGGACCGAATTCCACGATGGGACATTTCACCTCGACTTCTTTCGCTTTGGCAAGCGACACGGTATCGCGGAAGAAGACAAACTTCGCGCGGCTCAGCAGTTCGATCTCGGCAGGAGCCGCACCGCCGAACGTGATGCCATAAATGCCGAACGGTTTTCCTGTCGCAGCGACGAAGTCGCCGACATCCCGCTTGGCGACAAAAGACGGACCGGAGCCATGCAGCAGGAAGTTCGTCCACTCAACGGCCTGCGCCAGTTCGGGTGTGGACGGTTTTCCTTTGTTGAAATAGCCGGTGGCAAACTTCAGCTTGGGGAATCGTGCTGAAAACAGAGCGGAAATGTTTTCCGGCAACCGACCTGACGACCACAGAATCACTTCAGCGTCTGGCAGGTACTTCTCAAGGAGTGCGATCACGCCGGGCGTGTGGGCGATGTCGCCGATGTTTTCGGTCTGCCACGACGACCGCAGCAGGATTCGTGGAGTCGAACCGGTCTCGGCTCGCAGAGCCTGCGGAAGTGAGAAAGCCAATGCCGAACCGGCCACCAACTGCAGGAATTCACGCCGGGACGGATGCATGGCTCGGACCTCACAGCAGCGATTCAGACAACAGAAAACAGCAGCTGGCGTGACGAGAAACCAGATGTATCCCGTCCGCCAGCAACCTCAGGCCCTGTTGTATAAAATTTCCCGCATATTTGCGAGAGGCACTTATCCCCAGTGTTTTTCGATTTTCCCACGAAGGAAGTTCACGCTCCGTTCCAGTTGATCGAAGCCATCGACGCCGTCTTCGATACTGATCCAGCCATCGAATCCGACGGACTTCAGAGAAGTGAAAATTGCATCGTAGTCGTTGAGACCTTTCCCGATTTCTCCATGACGCAATCGTGATGCGTAGCCAACGCTGTCTTCTTCCTTACGCAGGTCTTCGATCGTTCCTTCGATGAGGTAGCGGTCGCTCGCGTGCATCGTGACGACGCGTTCTTTGATTCGATCCAGCAGGACCAACGGGTCTTCGCCCGCGAGAATGGTGTTGCTCGGGTCGTAATTCACGCCGAAGTTCGGATCGACGATCTGCGCCACGACAGCGCAGAACACATCCATGTACTGCGCGAACTCAGGGAACTGCCAATAGTTGTCCTTGTAGTGATTCTCGAGAATCAGCGTGACTCCGGCGGACCTTGCTTCGGGGAGGCATGCCGTAATGCACTCCACTGAGTACGCGATTCCCTCCTGAAGCGACACCTCGGGCCGGCGCTGGCCTGTGAGTACTCGGCAATAACTTCCACCCAGGGCCGCCGTCATTTCGATGCAGCGTTTCTCCAGATCAATCTGCTCCTGACGGAAGGCCGGGTCAGGGTGGGTGAAGTCAGGGCTCGCACACATCATCGGCAACTGCAGATCATGGTCAGCGGCGATCTTGCGAATCTCAGGCCACCGTGCCGGATCTCTCAGCTCCAGCATCCCGAAATACATTTCCAGCCCGTCGATATCGAGCAACGCCGCCTTTTCGATCCATTCCTGCAGGGTCATCGTTCCATGCACACAGAGTTCATCCATGTACAGCTTCGGAAATGCAGCGAGCTTTGGCATTTTCTTCTCGATGGAAATGGAACAGTCGGGACCAGATAAAAGGAAAACCGCACATCCCGTTAGAATGTGCGGTTATTCGGGAACGCATCAAGAGGGAAACAAATTATTTCCGGTCTGTCTGCGGAATGTACTTTGGCAACTTCTGAGCGGCGAACATCTCTTTGCTGGTGTTCAGCCGGGCCAAACGGACGCGACCGTCAATCATCGGAACGCTGACCCAGTCATCGCCGATCAGCGGACGGGCGTATTTCACGAAGTCGTCGGTCACGTCGGTACCGCAAGGAGTGATCCACTCTTTCGGGAAGTGGCGGTCCTTTTCGGCGACTTCGGACAGCGGAGCCTTGTCGTAAACCGGGCGGTAGTTGTTCCAGTCGCCGCGAAGAATCGTCGCCATGTAGCCATGCTCGCCGCTGGCAGCCAGCAGAGCGGCTTTCTGGCCGACGTAGTACGACTCTTCCAGGTCAACGGTGCTGGCGTAGGCCATGTCGTTCCGCTGGTGAGTCCCCGGAACGTTGCATCGTGCAGCACCCTTCACTGGCAGCTTGCGCTCGTTCAGGGCGTTTGTCAGCATCTGGGCGACGGTGATCTTGCTGGAAGAGAGCATCGCGTGCCCGAAGGAGTCACGGACGATGAATTCTTCTGGAATCTGCAGGCCTTCGATTTCGAGACCTTCGCTAACCACGAGCATGGCACGGCCATGTTCTTTCAGCATCTTGCAGACGTTGTCGTAGATCTGGTCGATCGAGATCTTGCGCTCGGCCAGGTAGATCTGCAGTGGCATTTCGCGCTTTGGATCGGCGAGACGGGCAGCAGCCGGGATGTACCCGATCTTGCGTCCCATGGCCTGCATGACGAGCACCGGATCAGCTGGGCAAGAGCCGTTGTTCTCTTCGTTCGCCATCTGGACATAGTGAGTCCAGTAGCGAGCGGTTGAGCCGTAGCCGGGGGTGTGGTCGACGAGTTTGAATTCGCTGTCGCCGACATCGTTGTCGATGGTCTTCGGACCGCCGATTCCGCAGACATCGAGTCCGCGTTCACGGGCCATGTTGGCGACCTTGTTGGCGGTGTCCATCGAATCGTTTCCGCCGATGTAGCAGAAGTATCCGATGTTGTGAGCCTTGAAGATCTCCATGATCCGGTCGAAGTCTTCGTTCTGGTTCGCCTTCAGCTTGTAGCGGCAGGTCCCAATGGAACCGGCGGCCGGCGTCGTGCGGAGCAGAGCGATTTCCTGTGAGCACTGATCGGTCAGGTTGAGCAGTTCTTCCTTAAGAACTCCTTCAATCCCGTGCCAGCCGGCGTAAACCGTGCCGATTTCATCCATCTGCTTTGCGGTTTCCACAATGCCGCGCAGCGTGTTGTTGATCACTGGACTGGGACCGCCCGACTGGGCGACGATCATGTTCTTAGCCATAACAGTTGCTTCTGAAAGAAACCCGGACTTCGATGATGACTGGAGACGCGACCGTTCGACTCAGGCGGCGTCCTCCCACGCGTTGTCTCACACGATTCTGGGCAGATGGTAGTCAAACGGGCTCTGATTTTGCATCACCGATTCGCACAAATCAGTCAGTGGTGATCATCGGAAATCGCTTCTCCGTTGAGCGGGTCGCAACTCAATCACTTCTTGAGAGATGGAGTACTCGAGTCCGACCGGGCCGCAGGCCTGATCGAGAAGTTGCTGAATCGTCGCATTTTCGAGTTCCAGAGAAATTCGACGGTTCAGATCGATCCCGGCAGCAGTGAGAGCGGCCTCGTCCCGCCGCAGCGAAATTCCCTGCTTTTCAAGGCCCTGAACGAGTTCCAGAAACGGTCGATCCGGCATCCGCAATGTGAAGCGACGACGGGCCAGCGGGGTCTCGGCAGGGCTACTGCTCTGCGGTCGTGCGGCTCGATTCCCGAGGAGCACCCCGATTTCCTGCTGAACCTCGTGACGGGCAGTGACCAGTAACTTGTTCTTCCCGCGAGAAACGATGGTCAGCTCAGGGAACTGCTCCTGAACTTTCTTGATGGCCGCAGCCGTCGTCATCCCGCGCAATGTGTGCTCGACTTCAGTGACAGGGTTCTCTGACTGCGGAACGAACCGGACGCGGGAGGGGCTGACGAATTCCAGATCCAGATCGAACTGACAGGCGATGAGGAGCACACCTTCGATAGCGTTCGGATTCCCCAGCGCCCCTGCACGCCACTGGTCATGCGGAATGCGCTCAGGATTGTCGATAGTCAGGCGATACCGGGTCGCCAGCTGATTAACAAGATCACGAGGGGCGGCACCGAGTTCCCATGCAAATTGCCGACGCTGGGAAAGTTCAAACACCCGCTGCAGGTCTTTTCCTGCGACATCATCGAGCTGTTTCGATGAGAGAATCGCTCGGGTTTGGAGTGTGCTGGCCGTCGCTTTCGGGCCCACGAAAACTGTGTCCCCCAGCACCGTAACACCGGCAACAGGTTCGACGAGTTTTGCAATTCCCAGATCGAAGGCCCCTGCCTGAACATCGACGGCGACCAGCTGTCCCGGGTCGATTCTGCGATCCAGCAGGATCGCGGCACGGCGTTCTTGCTGCAGACGCATCAGCATGTCATGCAGCGCAGTCAGGTCCCGATTGACGAGTAATGGCTGATTGATGCGTTGCTGGAAGACGGTTCCAGTCACAGGTCTTTCCCGGTCGGCCGCCTCAACGACAGTGTGAATCCCGCTCGAGAACAGGCCGATCACGAGGACCGCGAAGAGAAGTCCCTGTCTCGCGAGGCGTCTCACTCCGCGGTTCAATTCCGGCATTTGGGAGGATGACTCGATTTCCTGTCTCCGTCCGTGGTGCAGTGTCCGTGACAGCACGCCTGCGCGCCGACACTTGGAATGCGATAGGGGGCGCGATAGAGTTTGCGTTTTTCCTGAGCCTACTTATCTCCGCTGCCGGGTTCAAATGTCTGCCCAGAGTTCTGACGCGATTCCTCGCCTGCTGATCTTGTCCGGTCCTGCCGGAGCAGGGAAAACCACAATCGTCAAACGGCTGCTGGCAGACTGTCCTGTGCCGATTGAAATGTCGGTTTCCGCAACCACCCGACCTCCTCGTCCGGGCGAAGTCGATGGTCGCGACTATTACTTCATGTCACGCGAGAAATTCCTGCAAGCTCAGGCGGCCGGAGAGTTTGTGGAATGGGCCGAGGTGCATCGGAGCGGTCATCTCTACGGGACTTTGAAGTCAGAGGTCGCCCGCATTCAGGGCGAACATAAGTGGGTATTGCTCGAAATCGATGTCGAGGGTGCCCGCAATGTGATGCAGCTTTATCCAGACGCCGTTTCGGTTTTTTTGCAGACGGCATCAATTGACGTTTATGAGAAGCGACTGCGAGACCGCGGCACCGAAACCGAGGAAGTGATTCAACGGCGGTTGCGGACGGCACGCGAAGAGCTACAATATGTCGCTTCTTACAAGCACTGCGTGATTAACGATGATCTCGAACGGGCTGTCGCTGAGATTCGGCAACTTCTCGCATCGAGGGAGGCGGAACTGAATGCTCGATGATCTGAAGGAAGATATCCTCGCCAAGAAAGTCGGCGGACGCTTCAAGCTGTCCACGCTGATTCAGAAGCGCCTGGTCCAGTTGAACCGCGGTTCGCCACCATTGGTGGAGTGCCAGGGCAAGCCTTCGATGGCGACGGTGCTGGAAGAAATCCTCACTGACAAAATCTATCTCGATGCGTCCCAGAATGTCGTCGTCGCTGCTGACGACGCACCGGGACTCGATCGCCTGCTGAACGACGGTCCCGACCTCGACTAGATCGGTCACGAGAACCGATCGTCGAATCGGAATCAAAAATCGCTTCGAGCCGCACATTGATCTGTGCGGCTCGATCGTTTTTGCGCAGTATTCTCTTCGTCCCGTCCGCCCACTGCTGGGCCATCTGACTGACGGTTGAATGAAATTGAGAGAAAAGGCTCGATGATGGCGAAGCAACGCCGTGCGCTGATCCCGTTGACCGAGTCTGAGATCGCGATAGTGGCTCATGCCGCCACGTCATCGCCGGTCCCGATTTCCGCGAAAGAACTGACAAAACAGGTAACGCTTTCCCGTCCAGTGACGGAAGCGGAAGTGGCAGCTTTGCTGGAAACAGCAGTCTCCGCCGGAACCCTGTTTCTCGTCCCCGGCCCAACTACGAAAGCGAAGCCACTTTATTGGAGTCAGAATCCCGCTGTGGAACTGGGAACCGCGATAGAGCAGGCTGTCTCGAGTTCGGACCGACCGCTTACCGTTGCAGAGTTGCTGAAGTCCATCAGTCTGCCCTTCAAGGTCAGCTCTCCAAGGGTGGAGTCTGAGCTGCAGCAACGGGTGGAAGTAGGTCATATCCGAGTCTTCCCTGCAACAACATCCAAGGGAAAGGCCCGCTACTGGGACCGTGACCCCGCGGCGTTGTTGCCGCCCCGCATTCTGGAATTACTGGCAGCGAGTGAGACCCCTCTCTCTGCGAAAGACCTCGTCAAACAACTGGCCCCCACGTTCCCGAATCCAGCCGCAGAAGTGGAGTCGGCGCTTGCGAACTTGGTGACGGCCGGGCAAATCTCGGAGATCCCCTCCAGCAAGAAGAAGAGCCCGCCGGCCTATTGGTTGGGAACTCGCACTGACTGGGGAAAGAATGTCGTCCGCCGCCTCGTTCAAACGAAAGGCCCTCAGCCGGAAGCCGCCGTTCGGAAATCGCTCGGCTTCCTGACGGAGGACGAGGTAGGACAATTGATTCAGTCGATGATGGATCGCAAAGAACTTTACCGGCACCCTCCCTTTGGAACAGTGAAGTCTGCTCAACTTTCGGCGCATCCCCCAAGCCCGGAACCTTATCTTCAGTCTTGTGCAGAACTTCTCAAAAGTGCTGTCACCACGCTGAGATCTGCGAATGTGCCTGACGAGCAGATCCGGCGCTCCCTGGTTCAGCTGTTCGAATCAACAGGAATTCCGTTTCGCGCACCCGCTTCGTCGGCGAGTGGGCCCCTCACTTCGTCATCGGTCGATCTGGAGTCCCTACTGAAACAACTCGAACCTGGCGCCGAACGCGGAGCACTTGTCGGAATTCGCGAACTGCGTCGGGTGGCGCGACTTCCGAAAATGGAATTTGATCAGGCCGTGCTGAATCTCTCACGTCAGGGACGACTCTCGCTGCACCGACATGACTTTCCTGCCAGTCTGACTTCGCTCGAGCGAGACGATCTCGTGCAGGATGGGAATGGGGTCTATTATGTCGGAGTTGCATTGAGGCAGAACCGGCAGACTCCGAAGTCAACATGACTCCGCTCAGGGGACATGCGGCTATGGAGGGCAGTTTTATTTGCATCTGCCTGATCCCGCACTGGGGGAACTCGGTCTGTCCTCATTGGACGTGTGCAGCGCACGGGCACCGAAAAGAGAACTCGGCTCTAGTAAGGAATCTGAGATGAATCCCTTTCGTGATGGGATTGTGGCCGACCCCTGGCACATTCAATTCGGTGACGTTCCAGGGATCCATCACGCGGTTTACGAGCAATGTCTGCAAGGGCTGCAGCATGTCCGGCAGCGGAGGCGGTCAGCGGGACTTTTGATTCACGGGGAAGCCGGGAGCGGCAAAACTCACCTGCTGAGTCGGCTGCGATCTGATCTCACGCCGCATGAACCGACTGCCACTGACCGCGAAGAGAATCTCTTCGTCTGGGTGCGGCTGCAGACGAGCCCACGCATGATCTGGCGTACGATTCGCCGGACTCTCGTCAATGACTGGTTCCGCCCGATCTCTGGCACACGGTCCCAGTTTGATCGGGTGCTCTCCCACCGGCTCGCGGAGATCAGGGTCGCTACTGGGGATCTTGAGCCCTGGATTGAATATATGCAGCAAGAGCACCCTGGAGACCTGAGTGCTCTAATCGAACGCATTGCGACCTCTCTTGATCTCGATCGCAATACCGCAGTTGCATTCGAACATCTGATCTTCGGGCGCCATCGTCGCGACCTGAGGGCATGGCTCAGCGGAGATCTTTTGCCGGAAGCAGCTCTACAGCAGCTCAATCTCGTTCAGGAAGAAGGGACGGAAGACGAGCGCGAAGATGAAGCCCGTCGCGTGGTTCTGATGCTCTGCCGACTCGCCGGTCACAGCCTGCCGGTGGTCATCGGTCTGGACCAGGTGGAAGCTCTGCAGCTTGCACCGCGGGACACTGAAGGTTTGTTCGCATTTGGCAAAGTGACCAGCACCCTGCATGACAACACCGACAATGTGCTGGTGGTTTCGTGCGTGCAGTCGTCCTTCTTTTCGGATCTCAAAAGTCGTGCCCGCAGTGCTGACTATGATCGCATGACCTCGCTAGGGGCGAGTTCGCTGGATCCACTGAACGCCGCAGAAGCCGAGTCATTGATCGCTGCCCGGCGGAAGTCGTTCGATCTCGATCTGACGGAAGAAGTAAAAGCCCACCCGGCCTGGCCGCTCTCTCCAAAAGAGTTTTCCCGACTTTTCCAGCAGGAGACGCCTGTCACACCGCGACGGCTTCTGGCACTCTGCGCGGAACGCTATGAAAGTCGAATGCTGGGACAACCTGTCCCGGATTTTGAAAACGAACCGGCAACTTTGCCGGAGACTTCACGGGAAAGCCTCGAGAGTTTTCTGGAAGAAACGTGGAATTCTGTTCTCGCGAGAAAACGTGAACACAACACGCCTGAACTGAGTGAAGAAATTCTCCGTCACGGGTTCCCCATGCTCGCGATGTTGCTGGCCCCGGAACAACGGCTGGTCACGGATGAACAGTTACCGGATGTCTCGCTTGTCTTTGAATATGGTCTCGGCCGAACCGGCGTCAGTTGCTGCACGCAGATGCACATGACCAGTCTGACCGGACGCTTGAAACGACTGACCGAGCAATGGGGGTTGAACCGGATTCAGCGCCTTGTTCTGTTGCGTGACGAACGGGTCCCCATCACGGCGGGGGCAAAGAAGGCGCGCGAAACGCTTCAGTCGTTGGAAGAACAAGGGGCCGTCCTCGTCTACCCCCGGGCGGACTCACTCATCTCCATGGATGCGATTCGTGATGTTCTGTCGGACGCCAAATCTGGAGACCTGTCGTTCCGGGGAGAGACCATCGCTCCTGAGACTGTGATGGAGTGGTTACGTCCCCGACTTTCACCAGAACTCCGCGATCTAATCACACGAGTCTTTAAGGAGTAAGTGAAACACCGCCTCGCGGTCTGTCACCACGTGGGGCGCAGCGACATGGTCAAGCCAGCTGCTCGAGATGGTGCTTGATAGAAGTGTCGAATGCGTTCAGTTGTCTTCCGCAGCCAGCAGTTGATCATGGAGTGCGGTCTGGACGAGCGAAACTTCGTCCCGGAGTCTCGGAACCCTCGCAGCCGCACCCTCCAGATCACCGGCCATGGCGGATTGCTCGACGGACCTTGCGGCGTCAACAGCATCATGCGCATCGAAGTTCGCCGACAGTCCTTTGAGACTATGGGCCGAACGCGCGACCGCCTCGGAATTCTCCTCCGTGAGAGCCACTTGTAACTCCATCAGGAGCTGCGGAGCGTCCTGCAGATAGAAGCGAGCCAGATCACAGAGCAGTTCCCGATCCTCACCCAGCCGGGCAAGAGCAGGGGGCAAGTCGATCACGGGGCGGAACTCGGTCATACTCAATTCACGCCGTTGACTTGAGGACTCGATCCGCAGGGGGTGACCCCCGCGGATTCAACACGATCACTTCCCCCGTCCGGCCCCACCTTACTCAGAATGAGACTGAACTTCGAAGACATATTTCTTTGATCGGCAAATAAACCCATTCTCAGTCGCAAATCTCTCGCAGAGGCGAGCGTTCGGGTCACTGCCTACGCTCCAAAAATAATAACCAAGGCCCGAAACGAGTCTTGGTTATGAATGAGATGATTTTTATTCGGCAATGCATTCCCTGATCAAGGGGAAAAGCACGCTGTTGGTCTGATCGCCGATCTTTGACCGGAAGTTGTCTTGCGCACCCAGCAGTACCGGGGGTCCCCCAGCAAGCGGGTGCTATGAATTCTCTCTTCATCGCACCTACGGCGTTGGAGTGCGACGGCTTGTGATCGCCGAAACCAGGAACAGGATAATAAAGACCACGAAGCAGATCTTTGCTGCCCAAGCGGCTGTTCCAGCCAGCCCACCGAATCCGAGAACGGCTGCGATCAATGCGATGACCAAAAAGGTGAGTGCCCAAGATAACATTGGAGTCTCCTGTGTAGAGGGTTCGGATGATTCATCCGATGCTGAAAAACCTGGGTCTAACCCTGTGGCAGCATCGCCGCAGTCAAAGAGGCCAGGCGGAAGTTTGTGTGCTCGTAATTTTCCTAAACGTTGGCCCGCGGCCGACACGACTCCTGATTAAGGAACTCGCTCGGCGGGTGCTGTCTTCTCCACTTCGATTGATTTCGTTCCATCAAGGTGGGTTGTCTTATCGACTTCAATACTGCCAGCCGGAGTATCGATATCGACGACTCGTTCCCTTCGCTCACAACCAACCAATGCCAGACTGAGCGCCAATGCCAGCAGCATCAGTGTTCCGACAATTCGTGAGATCAAAATTTCCGGGGCGTGTGCGATGGAGTTAGACATAGCTCACCTCCTGCGAGTGTTTACGTTTTTTATTTTCATCCAAGTTATTTGCGTTCAGATCAGCTGGCTCTTTTCATCAGTGAAACTCTGAGATGGCAAAGGCCGTACCAGAAGTTCTCAGACACAAGTAGAATTTTCGCATCTCACTGCACACAAATGATTTGCAATGTCTAAACCGCGAATCATTGACTCGCAGGACAGGCGAGTTGGATGCGGATCCTGCATCCGGAACCGTGATCGCAGGTCGCTCAGCGACCATTCCGCAGAATCGGGGCTCAAATGACCTTTCGATCTCCAGAGTCCGGCTGTCCAGACCACCGTGCTTGCGTCATCCGAATTGCTCCGCTTTGTCATTCCTTGCCCCCGGCCCCCTCCGAGACCACGTAGAGGCAAACTGGCTCTATGGCAAGCGGCGTCTCGTCCAGCAATCACGAGAGCGTCTAAGAAGTCACACCTACTCACAGGAAAAGCGACTGGACTCTGTTATAATTTTCTACTGACTACAGAGTCGAAGTTCGTACGCCTCCGAGAGATGCAGTGACATGGTTTTTAAGTCTGCTCCCCGTGCCGGTAACCTCATGATGCGTGTCCTTGGCTTTCTCGCCCTGGTCGTCGTCATGTTCGCCCTGTTCATTGCATTTGTTCCCAACACTGTTCCACAGGCGGAAAAACAGGAGGAACAGACGGACGATTCCCGCGTCCTCAGTCGTCGTTGCGAGGACGACCTCGCAGGATTAATCGAAGGTCTGGAGCCCGGCCGACTGGGAATCTCGTCTGATCGCGATGCTTTGATCCACCGATTGAACGGATGGAAATCCGAGTGCCTGTCACTCACAGATGCGCCTGTCGCTGGCGCGGAAGTCGAAGCCGCGAAGCAGCTTCTCAGCGGTGAGACCCTGACACGGACCCTGAGCGAAAAATATCTCCCGGAAGATGCGTCCCATGTCCGCAGCAGCCTGTTAATGCGGGATATTGTCACCCGCCTGACCGAAGGAAAGGCCAGCAATCTGCATCGGTACGCGGCTCTGTTCGAGTTCGTCTGCCTAAATGAGATGCTGGTCCCGAAGGACGAAGTGCTGAAGGATGTGCCGCTCACCCCATATGAAGCCCTGCTTTTTGGGATGGGTGCCCCCGAGCACCGGGCCTGGACCTTCGCTGAGCTACTGCGTCAGATGCGAACTGACGCTGTCATCATTGCTCCGCAGGGGGAGAAACTGGCGGATGAATGGCTGATTGGCGTCATTGATCCGAAGGCCGGGATTTTTCTGTTTGACCCTCGTCTCGGAATGCCGATTCCTGCACCGAACCCGCCAGAGAACGACAACGAACTTTCCGTCGCGACACTCGCACAAGTCCAGGAAAGCGATCTTTCATTCCGGCAACTGGACATCCCCGACTCCCCTTATCCTCTCAAATCGGAGGACATGAAGTCGCTGAAGGTGTCCCTGATCGGCACCAGCTGCAGCTGGGCTCCCCGAATGGCAAAACTCCAGTTTCTGCTGCCGGTTAAATTCAGTACGGAACTGTTCGATGGACTGGTGGAAAGTGAGCTGCGTGCTCCCGGTCTGCGGCAACGGATCATCGACGCCGGTCAGGGAGGGGGCTGGAGTGCGGACGACGTCCTGATCTGGAGTTACCCTGAAGAGCAACTTCTCGCCCTTGAGGCGACTCGCGGAGAGGGCACCGAAGGAACAACACTGGCGAACTTCTTTCAGGTCTTCAAAGGACCATACGTCCCGCAGATCGTCGACAAAGAGGGCAAGTACAATATGGTTCCCGTCGACAAATCCCTGCACTTTGTTCGTGTCGAGCAGCTGCAGGGAAATCAGACGGCTGCCATGAAGGACTATCTGCCAATTCGTTCGGCCGCGAAAATTGCTCCCAGCCGGGGCAACGAACTGGCTGCTGAGTACGCCGCTCTGTGGACCGGAATGGCCCAATATGAATCGCGGAAATACAACGCCGCCTTCAACACTTTCGGGCGATTCGTCAACGGACAGGCCAGCAGCATCGGTCTGCTTCGCTGCGGGATCGAATGGGGCGCTCAATGTCTGGTGCATGAGAAAGAATATACGAACGCCATCAAGTTGCTGGAGCAGGCTCCGCCGGGGCTCTCGCCGCGGCGTGACGCGCTGCTAATTCGAAAATGGCAGAAGCTCGGCGGCATCGATCCGACAAAGGCTCCTCAGAAATCGGCTCCTGGAGAGAAACAACCTGAGCCCCCTGCGGAGTCGAAGGAGGCAGAAAAGGCGGAGATGAAGGCCCCGGACAGTGCCAAATCTCCCGCCGCGCCAACTGAGCCCAAGCCGATGAGCGACGCCGCCAAACCGGCCGAGGAGTCGATGAAGAAGCCGGCGGGCGACAAACCAGCACCGCCTGAAATGCCAATGCCAGCAGATTCCAAAGAGAACGGCAAAGAGGGTGCGGACAAAGCACCGGAAAAAACGCCGGAGAAAGAACCGGCTCCCAAAACTCCTGAGCCAGCGCCGGAAGATAAACCGACTCCTTCGGAAGAGAAGAAGCCGGAAGCCGCTCCAGGGAAGAAAGACTAGACCATTTTTGCTGTTTGATTTGCCCGTCCCCGCGACGCGGCAGACAGCGTTGTTACTATCGAAATTCGCGCTGCGCGGGCACACGGGAGAGCAAAGTGCCCTACCACGGCAGGCCACACGTCTTTCGGCAACATCAATCAAGCGATCATGAGAGCACGGACAACGTGCAGTCATGATCGCTTTTGCGTTTGCACCATTCTCATGGAAGAAACTCAAAACCGTCGCACGAGGCGTCTGTCCCAGGCCCTCAACTTCGGACTCGTTTCGAATTTTGATGCTTCGAATTTGAGATTTCACAGCTGCAGCAGGGCTGCAATTCCCTTGGCGCTCTAGCCGGGGAGTGACTCTTCCATGCCCAAAAAGACTTTTGCCGCCATCGGCATCCGCCGACCAGAGCCGAAAGCGCGGTAGCTCAACTTTACGCCCGGGGCCATCTGTCGACGCTTAAACTCGTTCCGGTCGAGTCGCGTCACGACCCAGCGTACGGTCTCTTCCGGGAACTTTCGGCTTAATTCCAGCGGTGAGAGCTGTTCATCGATCAGTCCTTTCAGGATCGCATCCAGCAACGGATACGGCGGCAGGGTGTCCTGATCAAACTGGTTCGGAGCCAACTCGGCACTCGGCGCCTTGTTCAAGACATTCGCCGGAATGATCTCGCGGCCAGCTTCCCGATTGAATTCCTTGGCCAGTGCGTAGACATCGCCTTTATAGAGATCGCTGAGCACAGCGAATCCTCCGCACATGTCGCCATAAAGGGTGCAATAACCGACCGCGAGTTCGCTCTTGTTTCCGGTTGTCAGGGCCAGCCAGTTGTGCCGGTTACTGCGAGTCATCACGATCGCGCCGCGGATACGTGCCTGGAGATTCTGATCAGCAAGCCCGCCAGGTTGTGATGAAAGATCTTCGTCGAGAACCGGCAGAGATTCATAACCGAGATGCACGTTGTCGATCGGAATGATTGACCAGTCCATTCCGAGTTCAATGGCCATGGACTCGGCATCGTCGAGGCTGTGCTGACTGCTGTAACGACTCGGCATGAGCAGTCCGTGCACGTTCTTCGCGCCGATCGCCCGAGCCGCGATACAAGCGGCCAAAGCACTGTCGATCCCCCCGGAAAGACCGAGGATCGCTTCCTTGAATCCACATTTGTGCATGTAGTCCCGGAGACCGACCGTCAGAGCATCGAGCAGTTCACGCTCCCGCGAGACGGATGGGGGTGGGACAGGGGCAGGAAGACTCTGCAGATCGACAATGCGAAAGTCGGTCTCAAAGCCTTTGGCGGTAACAACCAGTTCCCCAGCCGCATTCATCAGGAAGCTATTGCCGTCGAAGACAAGATCATCATTTCCTCCCATCTGATTCACAAACAGGAACGGCCGCTGATGACGTGTGACATGGCGGCGGATCAGATCGTGCCGTCGCTGAACCTTCCCTGATTCGTACGGACTGGCCGAGAGATTGATGAAGATGTCGACTCCCTGTTCGGCGAGGATCGCAACCGGATCCGGGGTCGCTGAAGGGAAATAGTGATAGGAGGTCTCCCGTTCTCCCCACCAGGCATCTTCGCAGATGTGGACTCCCAGCCGAAGTCCCTGAAATTCGATCGGACGAGGAGTCTGTCCTGGGATGAAGTACCGCTTCTCATCGAAGACGTCGTAGTTGGGAAGGAGCGTCTTGTGGACCGTTTGCTCAATCGATCCGCGAAAGAGCAGGGACGCGGCGTTCGTGGTGGGAGAGTCTGCTTTCTCCTGACCGGGGTGCCCAACAAGGATGGCAAAGTCCTCTGTGGTACATCGGGCCAGCTTTTCGACAGCGGACAGACACGCTGCCACGAAGCCCCCGCGGTGCAGAAGATCGCGGGGCGGATAACCGCAGATGGCCAGCTCAGGGAGAACGAGAAGGGCCGCGCCTGCCTGCCGGGCGTTTTCCGCGGCCTGCATGATGACTGCCAGATTCCCTGAGAGGTCTCCAATTGTCGGATTCAATTGGGCAAACGCAATTTTCATCGGTCCTACCACCCCTCCTCGGCGATCTCTTTCATCGACTGTGACTCCAGTTGACGCTGCCCTTGTTACAAGGCTCCCGGATCGCTGCTCACAGCCATGACAGATTGATCATAGACGATCTCGCGCAAGAGACTTGAGACCAGAAGAGAAATCTTGGTAGCTGACTCGAAGTCTGCAAGAGGGGGATGTCCCAGAAATTCCAATTGGACCGATCGAATCAGCTTTCATCCCCTCACCTTTCATTCTTTAGAGCACGTTCGGCAGTGGCTCTGTTGGCGAATTCAGGGAGGCTTGGGGTAAACTCATCTGACTCCCCAATCGGCGGGGCTTCTTTCTGACGGAGTCTGGTCATGTTTTCTGCACTCTCCCGAGTCAACGTGGTGACTCCCACGCTGGGAGGACGACAATTTTGGGGCGACGTCGCGGCGTTCCACGGCTACCGCATCCAGCAGAACGTCGTCACCGGACACTATCGCCTGCTGAACGAGAAAGATTTTCGCCTGGCATGGGGCTCGGAAGAATCCTGTCGGGCCGCGCTGACCCGCATTCAGGAAGCCCGGCATCTGCCGCCCATGTCAGGGCGTGTCGTCATTCTGCTGCATGGAATCACGCGGTCATCCAAGTCGTTCACACTCGTCCGCAGACGGCTTGAGTCCGCTGGCATGCAGGTGATTGGATTCGACTACCCTAGCACTCGACTCCCCTTGAAGGAATTGGCGAGGTATCTCGATCGATTGCTGAAATCGCTCGATGAAGTGACAGAGATTGATTTCGTTGTGCATAGCATGGGCGGACTGCTGGTCCGAACTTATCTTCAGCAGGCAGGAGATCAGTGGGACCGCCGTATTCGCTCGATGGTGATGCTGGGGGTTCCGAACCTCGGCGCACGAATGGCCACGCTTCTGAATCATCGCTTTCTTTTTCAACTTGTCTTCGGACCAGCGGGAAAAGAACTGCAAGATGGGGAAGCAAGTTATGTGCTGTCGTTGCCTGTGCCACCGTTTCCCTTCGGCATCATCGCCGGTGCCCGCGGTACTGAAGAGGGATGGAATCCGTTCATTCCCGGGGACGACGACGGGACCGTGTCGGTTTCGGCCACACGACTGCCTGGGGCGACCGACTTTATGACGGTTCGATCACAACACACGTTGATGATGTGGAATCCTGAACTCGCCGACGCAGTTCTTCGATTCCTGCAGACGGGCGCCTTCCGGGAGGACGGCCTGAGGGAACCGATTCCCGCCGAAGGAGAGAAGCAACTGAATTGACAGTCCTTCTGGTCCGTGTATGCTCGAAAAGCCCGGCGTCGCTTCGATGGGCATTCAATATCGACGCACTCAATAATGACAAGTGAAAAGACTCGTCGGCAGATCACATTTGAAGCTGCCCGACTGATGTACTCCCGCCAGGAATCTGAGTATTACCGGGCGAAGATGCGAGCCGCTCGCATGATTTGCCGCGGCTGGGTGAAGCCCTCTTTGCTTCCGTCGAATACCGAGATCCGCGATGAAATCCAGCGTTTCGCCTGGATGCACGAAGGAGAAGGGCGACTCGACAAGCTGCGTGACATGCGAATTGCCGCGCTCACCATGATGCGGCTGCTGCACGAGTTTCGTCCCCGTCTCATCGGGAGTGTGCTGACCGGATATGTCAGAGCAGGCAGCGACATCGACCTGCATCTGTTTTCAAGCAGCCTGGACGCAATCCTGATGGTGCTTGAATCGAATGGTTACGACTTCGACGTGGAGCGGAAGCACGTTCGCAAGCACGGCGAGGAACGAACCTACACTCATGTTCATGTGAAGGATGTTTTTTCGTTTGAGTTGACGATTTATGCGGCTGACCAGGCGCATATTGCGTTCCGCAGTTCAATCACTGGCAAACCGATCGAACGGGCTTCACTCCCAGAGCTCGAAGAGTTCCTGAAGAAGGAATACCCTGATCTCGACCTGCAGGCAGAAACAGCATCAGCGGCACTGCGAGTCGACCGGTTTCAGATCTACCGGATGCTGCTGCTCCCGCTGGCACAAGTCAAACAGGGACGCAAGTACCACCCGGAAGGCGATGCTCTGTATCACAGCCTGCAGGTGTATGAACTCGCTCTGGAGGAGCTTCCCTACGACGAAGAGTTCCTGCTCGCGGCTCTGCTTCATGACGTCGGAAAAGCAATCGATTCCGAAAATCATGTGATTGCAGGACTCGAAGCATTGGAGGGATTCATCACTCCCCGAACGGCTTGGCTGATCGAACATCATATGGAAGCTCACCTCATCGCCGATCAGACCATTGGTGCCCGGTCACGCCGACGATTGGAACAGCATCCCGATTTCGAAACGCTTCAGCTGCTGGGCGAATGCGATCGAGGCGGCCGCGTCGTCGGCCTGCCGGTCCGTGATGTGGATGAGGTCCTCGAAGAAATCCGCGAGATCGCCCGAATGTGTGGTGATGAGCGATAAAGCTGTAGAACTCCCACGGCCACTTTTCGTGATGGCGTCTTATGTGAAGACTTTATTGACGACGTTTCCATGGACGTCGGTCAACCGGAAGTCGCGTCCCTGAACGCGATACGTCAGGCGAGTGTGGTCGAGTCCGAAGAGATGCAGAATCGTGGCCTGCAGGTCGTGGACATGCACCCGATCTTCAACAGCATGCCAGCCGATCTCATCACTGGTGCCGATGATGCGTCCTCCTTTCACACCGCCGCCTGCGAGCAGCGTAGTGAACGCGTAGGGATGGTGGTCCCGGCCGGTCACCTTGGCAGCGCCGGGACGATTTTCCCCCAGTGGGGTCCGACCAAACTCAGACCCGATCACGACCAGTGTTTCATCCAGCAGGCCATGCCTCTTCAGGTCTTTGATTAACGCCGCAATCGGCTGATCGACCATCAGTGAATTATGTGTCAGTTCCGGATCAAGGCGGGAATGATGATCCCAGGATGAGTGAATGATATTCACCATTCGCACACCGCGCTGCACCAGTCGCCGGGCAAGCAGGCAGTTGTAGGCGAATGTCCCGAACAGCCCTTTACCGCCGAGATTGGTGGTGATTTCAGGTTCTTTGCGATCGAAACCATACATGTCGAGGGTCGCTTTGGTCTCACCGGAAAGATCGACCAACTCGGGCGCGGAGGACTGGAGCCGGAAGGCGAGTTCATAAGCATGAATGCGGCTGGCAAGTTCCGAGTCTCCGGTGTCCCCCAATCGCATCCGGTTCAGATCGTTAATCAGATTCACTGACCCCTGCTGCATCTCCATTGAGATGCCGGTCGGGTTGCTGATGTTCGTGACCGTATTCCCATCATTTCCGAACAACACACCGGAATACGTGCTGGGCAGGAATCCGCTGGACCAGCTCGCTGATCCCCCAGGGATGCCACGCCCGGTCATCACGAGCGACACGTAGGCAGGAAGATTCTGAGATTCGCTTCCGAGCCCGTAACAGACCCAGGAACCGATGCTCGGTCGTCCGGCAATCGCAGAACCACAGTTCATCAATAGTTGAGCGGGAACATGATTGAACTGATCGGAGTGCATCGAACGAATCATGCAGATGTCATCAGCGCAGCTGGCCAGATGTGGCATCAGATCAGAGAAGTCCATCCC
This sequence comes from Planctomycetota bacterium, assembly GCA_023417655.1. Taxonomy (GTDB): domain Bacteria; phylum Planctomycetota; class Planctomycetia; order Planctomycetales; family Planctomycetaceae; genus Planctomicrobium. Next base: position 110,436 of record JAEZFD010000029.1, read on the forward strand.
GCACTCACCGTGCCTGGTGAATGTCCGCGGCGTTCCCATCAGCCGCGCAGTTTCTTTCTGCAGGAATGCAAACTGCACATTCTTGACGAGCGATTCCGGCAGCAGCTCGCCATCCAGGCGATTCAGTTCCGGTTTGGGATCGAACAGATCCATCTGGCTCGGCCCCCCTTCCAGATAGATATAAATGCAGTTCTTCGCCCGGGCAGCAAAGTGGGGCATCTTTGGCTGCAGAGGGTCTGCCGCAGCGACGTTCGCGGTTTCCGTACCAGCGCGGATACCGTCCTTACCGAGAAGGTGCGCCAGTGTCACAGCACCGACGCCGTTCAACGAATTCATGAGAAATCGCCGCCGTGCCTGCATTTCAAGGGCGAACTGTGGTGATCGATGATTCATGACCTGTCCTGACAGTTGCTCACTGAAAATGTCTCACTGGAATTCGCACGTCACCACGGTCGAGAGACTTCTGTTATTCCCGGGTGATGAATTCATCCAGATTCATCAGGGATCGAGCGACGATCACGCGTGCAGAGGCTTCGGCCAGCCCGACGGGCGACGACTGCTCTCCGACCAGCTTCTGCATGTCCTGTTCATTCAACGCCGCAATCAGCCCACGCTGCTGCTCATAGAATGCCAGCAGGCGGTCAAGTTCCTCAGGGCTCGCAGAGCGGGAGAGCGTTCGCTGGACCGCCAGTCCAATCCAGTCGCGAGGCGGGACTGGCCCCAGTTTCGCCAGATCTTTTCCGAGCTTCTGCGCACATTCAACAAACACCGGATCGTTGAGAAGGACCAGTGCCTGCAACGGGGAATTCGAACGGGCTCGCGTGACACAAGGAATTGTCGAGGCCGGGGCGTCGAACTGGGTCAGCATCGGGAAAGGAGTGGCACGCCGGAAGATGATGTACATCCCGCGGCGGTACCGGTCGGGCCCTTCGCTCTCCTTCCACTCCCGGTTGCGGCTGACCATTGCAATCCGTGAAGTCATCGGAGGGCGAATGCCTGGCCCGCCAATCACAGGATTCAGCAGCCCGCTGGAGGCCAGAGCGACATCGCGAACAATTTCAGCTTCCAGCCGCATCCGCAGCTGGCGTCCAAGCAGCAGATTTTGGGGATCGCGCTCTCTGAGTTCCTGAGTCTGCCGCGAACTCTGTCGATACGCTGCCGACATGACGATGAGCTTGATCATCGCCTTCCGACTTCCGCCGGATTCAAGAAACCGAGAGGCCAGCCAGTCGAGCAGCTCGGGGTGGGTCGGTTCCGCCCCGGCCATTCCGAAGTTATCCGCAGTCTCGACAAGTCCCCGACCAAACAGTTGCAGCCAGATCTGATTGACCGCGACGCGAGGAACCAGTGGATGATCCGGCCGGGTCAGCCACTGTGCCAGATCAAGGCGGTCGGCTGTCTCCCCACGCGGTTGAAGTGATGGCAGGAATGCAGGGGTTTTTGCAGTGACCTTCTCGCCTGGCTGCTTGTAGTCGCCTCGGTAATGAATGAAGGTCTCCCGAGGCTTTCCATCCGTCACACCCGGCGCCACGATCGGAGTCGGGCGTGGACGCTGCAGGGCCAGCTTCTCATAGTCTTTCGCCAGCTTCCGTCCGGCGTCAGTCAGGTCTGCCCGCCATTTTTCGAGAGCCTCCTGATCCGGTTTCCCCCGCTCGGCCGTCGGGAGCGCCAGTGTCGCGAGTGACTGACGGAATGCTGCCTTCTGATCGTCCGTCGCAACGGGCGCCTGCTTCAGCAGTGAGTCTTCGATCTTCTGGAGTTTCGATTCGCGTTCCTGCTTCTTCTCAGCCGATTCCGTAGGAGCCGGCTTCATACCTAACACGACATCCGCTTCATTGAGACTGTTGAAGAACGCATAGAGTTCGTAGAACTCTTTGTGGGAAATCGGGTCGAACTTGTGAGAGTGACATTCTGCACACCCGATGGTCAGCCCCATCCATGCCGTCCCGACAGTGCTGAGCCGATCGACGGTCTGCACCACCCGATCCAGTTCGCGATCGGCACCGGCTTCCGTATTTTTCATCGCATTCCGGTGCAGACCAGCCGCGATCCGCTGGTCATTCGTGGCATCTGGAAGCAGGTCGCCAGCGATTTGCTGAATCGTGAAATCGCGGAACGGCAGATCCTGATTCACAGCATTGATCACCCAGTCGCGATATCGATAAGCATCTGGTCGCAGTTCGTCTCCCAAATAGCCATTGCTGTCAGCATAACGGGCGATGTCGAGCCAGTGACGGCCCCATCGTTCTCCAAAGTGCGGAGAATTCAGCAGATCGTCGACAAGTTGTTCATAAGCCTCGGGGCGATCGTCTGCCACGAAGCGGTTGACCTGTTCGAAGGTCGGAGGCAACCCGGTCAGATCGAAGGCGAGCCGACGGATCAGGATCTGACGCGCGGCCTCAGGCGAAGGCGATAAACCAGAGTCTTTGAGTTTCGCAATAATGAACTGGTCAATCGGATTCCGAACCTGCCCGGCCTCTGCCAATTCCCCGACAGTCGGAGGCGTCGGATCCGTGAGAGGCAGGAATGACCAGTGCTCTGAGAACTCGGCCCCCTGCTGAATCCAGAGCCGCAGAGTTTCGATTTGGTCCGGCGTTAGCGACTTACCGGTCTCAGCAGGCGGCATTCGAATCGAAGCGTCGTCCGTCAGCACTCGAGCAATCAGTTCACTCTGATCGGCATGGCCGGGACGAATGGCGGTCTGACCACTCTCAAGCTGAGCAATCGCTAACGGACGCTGATCGAGCCGCAAGCCCGCCTCGCGCGATCCTTCATCAGGTCCATGACAGGAGAAGCAGGCCTGAGAGAGGATCGGGCGGACATCGCGTGAATAGTAAACCCGACGATCGCCGGCAGCGGCACCACGCCCGAGTGAGACCCCGATTGAGACGAGGAATAGCAGAATCAGGACTCGGCACAGGGTCATATCCTCACCGTCAGATCCTTTTCCCGTCGGCGATCAGGCGGCCCGTACCTGATCGCAAAACTGGAGAAATAACACACGTCACTGCAATCGGAGCGCAATCCCAGCGGCAGATCACAAGTATGCGGCTTCAAAAAGAAAACCGCAACTCTTATCCACGCTCGTTGAAATGTCGCTGACAATTGACGCAGCCGGATTGGTCAGCACATCTTAGTGCTTAAAGTGACGTCGGCCGGTGAAGATCATTGCGATGCCGTGCTCGTTGCAGGCTTGAATGACTTCGGCATCATTGCGGGAGCCGCCCGGCTGAATGGCCGCGGTGACACCGGCCTTGGCGGCCTCGTCAATTCCATCACGGAACGGGAAGAAGGCATCGGAAGCGACGACTGATCCCTTGCTACGTTCACCTGCCTTGTGTGCGGCGATCATGGATGAGTCGAGCCGGCTCATCTGGCCAGCGCCTGCTCCCAGCAGCATTCCATCTTTGGCAAGCACGATCGCGTTCGACTTCACATGCTTGCAGACTTTCCAGGCGAAATGCAGGTTCCGGAGTTCTTCTTCCGTCGGAGCCCGATCGGTCACGATCTTGTATTCGGACTCAGGGTCCTGTGCGTCATCACGGTCCTGCACCAGTAGTCCGCCGGTGACGCGACGGTATTCCAGACCTGCTGACGTTCCATCGAGCATGGAGGCGATCTTCAGGAGGCGGACGTTGTTCTTCCACTTTGGCTTTGTGGTGAGAATTTCGAGAGCCTGCGCCTGATATCCCGGAGCGATGATCGCCTCGATGAACCGGCCTGGTTCCGCCAGCGCTTCTGCCGTGGCGATATCGAGTTCACGATTGAAGGCGAGGATCGAACCGAATGCACTGACTGGGTCACCTGCATAAGCCTGCAGAAACGCAGTCACCTGATCTTTTCCAATCGCACAACCGCAAGGATTGGTGTGCTTCACGACGACGGCCGCTGGCTCGCTGAACTCACGGACCAGATTGAAAGCCGCATCCAGATCGAGCAAGTTGTTGTAGGAGAGTTCTTTTCCATGCAGTTTTTCTGCCCGGGCGATCGATGCTGCCGGTGCATTGTTTTCCACATAGAAAGCTGCTGACTGGTGCGGATTCTCTCCGTATCGCAGATCGCATTCCTTCGTCAGAGAGATCGTCAGACGCTCTGGAAACTTCTCTTCTTTGGCGGTGAGCTTCAGGAAGTAGTCCGAGATCGCGCGATCATACCGGGCGGTCATTTCAAAGGCCGCCTGGGCCAGTTCGCGTTTGAATTCGAGCGTCAGTGCGCCGTTTTCGAGTTCTGCGACGACGCGATCGTACTGTTCAGGTCGGGTCACGATCCCGACATAAGCATGATTCTTGGCGGCAGAGCGGACCATACTCGGTCCGCCGATATCGATGTTTTCAATCGCGTCTTCAGTCGTCACGCCCGGTTTGGCGATCGTGGCTTCGAAGGGATACAAGTTCACTACGACCAGCTGAAACGGAATGATTCCATGTGCCTGAATGGCTTCAGCATGTTCAGGGTGGTCTGGCATTCCGAGAATCGCACCGTGAACGCGGGGATGCAGCGTCTTCACCCGACCGTCCATGATTTCTGGAAAGCCGGTGTATTCCGAGACGTCGATGACCGGAATTCCCTCGCCCCTCAGAAACTTGCTGGTGCCACCCGTCGAGAGGATCTCAAAGCCCAGTCGGACCAGTGATTTTGCGAGAGGGCCAAGTCCAGTTTTATCACTGACACTGATCAGAGCCCGACGGGGCGACGTACTCATATCAAACAATCCTGCTCGAAACGGTCCAACGGAAAGGAAACAGGCTAATCAAGCCCTCCGCCTGACGCAAATCGCTAAATGCCGTCTCGCAGATTGCCCGTCGAAATTGGACTTTCGAAACGGAAGCATCGGCACGTCATCCGGAACAGGGTCGACGTGTCAGTTCTTCACATGGATCTGAATGCGATCAGGATGCACGGAATACCCGAGCCCGGCGTCATCCGCGATCGCTCTCAGAATGTCGCCGACGTTCGTCTGCTCCAGCTTCAGTTTCACTTTCTTCTGGCGGACATCGTCCGGCAGGGCCGATAGATCGATCGGAAATCCAAGCAGTTCCTGCACGTCGAAAAGGACGTCTCCCAATGACGCCGGCTCTGGCTGTTCGAAACGAACGATCCCCTGAGCGAGCCGTTTCTTCAGGTCAATTTTCGGTGGATCAGGAAAGACTGGAACGGCGACCGGAGTGTCTGCTGTAGAAGCTTTTAGCTCAGGTTTCGGAGTCGGCGGAACGGCTGGCTGGCTCGCAGGGGGTGAACTCACCGCGGGAAGGTTCGCAGCAGGAGAGTTCATGACTGGAGGCTTCACGGCGACCGGCTTCGGTTCTGATGCCTGCAGAGAGGCCAGCTGCCTTACGATCTTCGAATCAGTCTTCGCACTGAGAAACCGGGTGCTGCCGTCGGCCATCAGGACGTACTGACCGTCTGCCTGCCCGGTCCCGAAGCCATCAGGGCCGGAGAGAAATGGCTCAGCGGTGAAGCCGCGTGCGGTCGCGGTTCCGGGGCGTGCCCACGATCCATGCTGCGTTGTCACCCCGGCCATCAGCAGTGTATTGGAAAGTCCCTGCCGAACATCTTCCGCCTTCACCGGTTTCGAGGAGCCGAAGATCCCTGGCTGGAACTCCGCTGGAGTGTCTCCCGTCGCAGGGAACATGGCACCGGTCATTCCCACATAATGCGTTGCCGGATAATGGTCTTCTCCAGCAGTCTCTGGCAGGGCGGGGTTGAGAAGTACCTTAAACGAACGGCGCACGAACTCATCGTTCGTCGGGTGATCCCAGTTCAAGTCCTTGCGTCGGGCGATTCTGCCGCCGAGGTGAACTTCTGCGAAGTCTGCCAGCCAGCTCCAGCCGGTTGTCTCTTGTGGATAAACCTGATTCTGACCGACGGATTCTGCAATCCATTTGCCGACCGTTTCCAGCTGCTCCGCCTGTGGTTCTTTGGCCTGTACTGGCTGCGGAGAAGTCGCGGAATTATCAGGTTTCTCACCCCCTGCGACTGGGGCCGGTGCTACTGGGGCGGAGGGAGGTTGAACCGAGTCCGGGTTCTTCGCGGGTACTGCAGGAGACAGTTCCTCAGGAGCAGCAATCGGCTTTCTGATCGGTGCCGCATTCCCAAGAAAAACGACGATACCGAGGCCGATGAGCAAGACAGCGGCGACGCCCCCAGCGATCACACTCGGAAGCTGCAGCTGATTTCGAGGGGGAGAGAAGGGGTCATTCAACCCCGGTTCCGAACCTGCCAGCCGCGGAATGCCGACCAGCTTGCCTTGCTGCTCGACAATCAGGATTGCCCCCTGACAGTCGGGGCAGACGATCTCTCGAGTCCGGACCGCATCCTCACGCATGCGGAGAGAAATATTGCAATGAGGGCAGGGAAACTCTGTCATCACGCTGCCGTTCGTCTTGAGCAGTTCATCATCACAGACTTTCGCACAGTTGCATGTCGTCCGACGGAAAACGTGTGAGGTCCACAAATCCTCACTGACAGATCAGGGTTCGCCTCAATCCACCTGCAAATTTTAACAATTGTACCACTTTTGCAGGAACTAGACGCACCTTGAGCCCAGTCCTCCGCACTCCCATCCGTTACGTTCGGCGCCACCACGCGACCGACGTGTTGTTTTTTTGAAACATTCCTCAAGATCGAGCAAATCCGTGTTGTTCACGACTAAAATCGAAAGTGGCGCTCGAGGGAGGCATATTCGTCGAACTTGCCCCCCCCCCTTCTGACAGTGGGGTTGTGTCGCCGACACATTGTCTGATGTCCGAGGAAATTCATAAGTTCTTTGTCACGGTTCGTGCCTGATGATGGCAGAACCGCCCGGAGCAAAATCCTGCAACCAGAGATGGACTCATCGACGTATCGCGAACAGGTCTCACGATCAATGGACCTGCTGACCCAAGGTCTGGCACCATTTGTCGAAGATCGACTGCGCACGGTGCATCAGGATGGCTGGATTCAGATTGTCTCTCAGAGTTTCCGCGATGATCGAGGTCGCATCCATGGGGACTCCGTCGACTGGGACGCTCACTCCCTGCTGACCGTGATGTGGGATCAGTGGAACACGGCCTTCCGGCAGAAGTTGGGCCACTTTGAGCGAAGTCTCGTCAGCGAGTTGCGTGAAATCCGAAACCGCTGGGCACATCAGCAGAGCTTTGAGTTTGATGACGCCTTCCGCGTGCTCGACAGTGTGCAGCGACTCCTGACGGCAATCGACGCCAGTAATGTCGGAGCAGTGAAACGCGAGAAATCAGATCTCCTCGAGTCTCACGTCGCAGATGTCGTCAACAATGAAGTTCAGCGCAACGCCTTCCGCCGTAATAAATGGTGGGTCATTGCGATCTATCTCTTCTGCTGCACGCTCATTATCGTGCATGGGATCAATAGCGGGCAGGCAGGCAACTATGCCCTGATCTCGATCGTCTGCCTGGTGTTCCTTTATCTGATCTACAAGCAATTCAAAATGGAACCACCGCTGTTGTATGGTCCGCGAGAATGCCGCCGCTGTCATCGCATCGTCTATCGCAAGATTTGCCCGTACTGCGAATCTGAATAGCGCGGAGCAGAGTGCCGCCGAGAGAACAGAGACCTCAGACTGGCCTCCTTCTTTCTCTGAGCCAAGCGGAAAAGCTCATTGATTCAGCATCAGGAACCGCGAGCGACAGAACGGGACCGGCGCTCCATCAGTGCGCGGGCGCCAATCAACACCAGTGTCGCCCCTCCTGCAATAAGACCGTTCCTCACCTTCTCATCCAGTGCTGAGGTCGCAAACGTCACGACCCCAGTCAGGAGAGAGAGGATCAGCACATTGAGAATACCAAGCTTTCCGGGGAAGAACTGACGACGGGCACCGCTTCGACTCCGCAGTTCATTGAAGGCAACTGCGACAACAACGAGCATTCCAACCACGAGACCTTCTACAAGGTCAGGACGGGAATGGAATGACTTCGCAACAGAGTCGATGACGACTTTCAGAAACACCGATCCAAGCATCATCCCGGCAACGGTGCCGACTCCGCCCGTCAGACTGCAACCGCCGACAACCGAGGCCGCAATCGCATTCAGTTCATAACCGGACCCATCTCGTGAGGGTTCGCTGGTTCCGACATAGCTGGCAAAGAGAATGCCGGCCATGGCAGCGGTCATGGAGCCAATGGTGTAGGCCAGCCACTTGAGTCGATCGGTTCGAATTCCGCTGAACCGCGCGGCCTGTTCGTTGCCGCCCATGGCGTAGAGGTGACGCCCGACAACGGTCTTGCTCATCACAATCCACAGGACGAGTGACAGGACAAGAAAGATGACGACAGGGATCCACCACGTATTTGCCAGACTCGAAAAGACGGGGTCGGAAATCTGAATTGCCGACTTCCCCGCCTTGGTTCCATACGCGACGCGAGTCACGTCCTGAATCAACAGCTTGGCGAGACTGCGCAGTCCCACCAGTGAAGCCAGAGTCGCGACGAAAGGAGGCAGCCCGATCGCGGTAATGAGCCAGGCATGAAAACTCCCCGTCAGAAACCCCGCCAGCATCGTGACGAGGAACGCGACGAGCAGAACCCAGATCGGCAATTGATCGGTCTGCGGAACGCCATCGATCGTCGGCGCTAACAACAGGCAAGTCGAGCAGAATGTCATTCCACTGAAGGCAATCATCGATCCACTTGAGAGATCGATCCCCCCGGAAATGATCACAATTCCCGCACCGAGCGTGAAGATGCCGAGCATTGCGACGTCGCGCAGAATGGTTTCTGCATTCTGTTGGGGACGGGTGCGATAGGAATCACTGACCCAGGATGTGAACAGAACTACAACCGCAATCGCGATCAGCAGCCCCAGTTCGTTCCTGTATCGCTGCAAAAAACTGGATCCGGCACGGACGGGTGATGCAGCCATCAGTCGTTTGTCTTTTCCAGTGCCCGAGTTTTCTCGTCATTCCCCAATCGGCGGTGCTCACGCCAGACAGCCACCGCCTGCCCCACCAACCAGGTGATCGGACTACGAGGAAGTCAGCTTCCGCTCACGCAGCCAGGCCTCGAATTCGTCGAGGGACATGAAGACCGTTCCCGGTTCATATCCGGCATCCTTCAACGGAGAATCGACGCTGGGAACAACGACTCGCAACTCCGTATTGAACAGGTCATTTGTCCCTTCCTGTGAGTAGGTTGGATACATCTCTTTGATGAATTCCTGATCGTTTTCGACCATGGCCTTCAACAACTGAACGCCCACCTTTCCCATCTGGTATGGGTTCTGGATGACCATGACATCCAGCATTCCGTCCCGCATTCCGGCAATGCTTGCCTTGTCGGCGTCGAAGCTCAACACCTTGGTCTTGTCGCGGATTTGTCGGTCTTTCACGACGGCAATCTGCTGAGGTGCGTTGTATGCCCAGATCCCGACGAGCATGTTGATGTCCGGGTGCCGATCGAGGGCATCCTGAACGTTCTTGCGGGCGATGGGAAGGTCAGCCCGGTCTTCCAGCCGTTCGATTTCCTGGAACTTCTCGCCGGCTCCTTCTTTGAAACCGGCCATGCGTGCAATCGCATTCGCTGAGCTGGTGTTCCCGACGAAGAACGCGAACTTCGAGCCATCAGGAGTCAGTGCCTTCGCAGCCTTGCCCAGTTCTCGTCCGGCGATGATGTTGTCTGTGCCCAGATAGGCATAACGGGCGTCACGGAACTTCTCGCGGTTCACATCACCATCAATGGTGATCACCTTGACCCCGCGGGCCTGCAGGTCGCGAAGCTCTTTTGCAACTGCGGTGCTGTCAGGATTGAAGACCGAGATGCCGAGCGCCACCAAGTCGTTCTGCAGAGCATACTGCTTGATCTTGTCGACCTGACCTTTGTCGGTGAAGTCCGCCCGATCGAAGGTGACAACGTATCCCTGTTTTCCGAGCTCGAACTCTTCCTCCGCCTTCATGGCACCCGCTTCGCAGGCGTCCCAGAATGGATCATCACCATTCGTCAGAATCACGATTCGCTTCGGGCGGGAGCTTTCCACTCGATCCGGGCACCCACTGCAGAACAGCGTGGCAATTCCAGCGACGAAGAACACGCCCAGGAGGCGGAAGGAACTGTTCATGGAAAGACCCTTCGGTCTCAAGATCCAGGATGCGAGGGACAGATGCACGCCGTCTCTGAATGTTGCAGCGATGCGGGTCGACAATAAGCCGAATCGAATGCGTCGTCAACAACGCGCACGCGAAAGTGCGACTGAAACAAAGCTGCTACTGAAGGATGTACCAGTGGATCGGAACCGGGAGCGTCTGCGGGAGCAGATTGCGATTTCCCGCGACCTCACATCGCGGGCTTCAGCTGATGAGCGAGAGTGCCGCATGTTGAAAACTGCTGCTGAACATCACAATGAGCATGTGACAGTCGCTTGTCGCAGCGACCGGCTTAATCCTGCGGCGGTTCGGTGTCCACGTCGTGCCACTTCATAGCCTGCATCATGGGCTCAATTCGCAGAACAACGGTGCCGTTCTGAAAGAGCCTCACTGTCCCGGTCGATTCAGAGACCGCGATCGCGATCCCTTTGGTCCCTTTTGAAATCGCCGCAGCGGCCCAATGCCTGGCTCCCAGACCTTTTGAGAGAGTCAATTCTTCCGCGGGAGCGTCCAGAATTCGACCAGCGGCCATCACGCAGCCGTCAGAAGAAATGATGAAGGCGCCGTCGATCTGGGCGAGCTCTTTGATACTCTCACGCACCCGGGCGTTGGAGATCATCCGCTCTTTTTTCGAGTAACCCTTGAATGGGTCATGAATCTGTTCGTGTGACATCTGGAGGACCTTGCGATGGTCCCCGACGACGAAGAGAGTCCCGACCTTCTTGCTCTCGCGACCTTCGCGTCCGATTTCAACTGCAAGATCCACCACACGTCGCAGTGTTCCCAGCGGAACCTGTGTTTCCAATCGTTGCAGATCTCGCGCGGTGAGTCGTGCGAGGCGTTCGCTCAGATTGATAACGCTCAGTGAATCGATCGAATCACGCTCGTAGCCCGAGTAGAGCACAAGCACCCGATCTCCCGACTTCAGAAAATCGTCAGCAATCGCCTCGAGCAGTGCCTGACTGATCTGGACCTGACGGGTCTGTGGTTCCTGCAGCAGGGGAACCACCTTCACTCCATCCGCACGTGCCGCATCCAACACGGCTGTCACCGGCGAGGCGACAATGAGCGGAGATTCTTTTAGCAGCTGATGGATATTCTTGAAATCGTAAGGCACGTCTGCCAGCACGACCGTCGCGATACAACCTGTGTCCTCCACAATAAATCTGGCTTGCCGAATCAGGCTCGCCAGGATGGGAGGAAGGTTGTCACGCGACATAGGTGGGACTGCCCTGCGGCACAGAGCGCCGCACCACGATCCTGTCCGGACCCGAACGCCGCTCGAGATGAAGTGCCGCGATGTAAAGAATCAACTACGCGGAAGTTATGAGAAAAGCTAGCGAAGTGTAAGGGAAATCCCGGCCGCGTCAATTCTTACGTCGCCGGGATTTTCAATAAGACAGGCCCTGAGGGGGAAACCTCAGGGCCTGTGAGTCGTCAAATTTTAAAGAGGCATCACTGAAAGCTAGGCGACCTGTGAATAGTCGGGAGTCTGCTTTCCACGCGAGTGTCCCTCTCGTGCGAAGCGCTCTAGAGCCTCCCAGTCCACGTTGACTTTGCCTCCCTTGGCGGTGTGCTGGTCTCCCCATTGACGGAGGAGTTCCAGGCACGCCTGATCGAGGAAGGCGAGAGAAGTCAGATCGAAGCTCACCGTTGAGCCTTCCGGAACCGTCTCCATCACTCGGGCGAGTTTCGGCAGGCGGAGGAAGCTCGCGTTTCCAGAGAAGTGCACCACGGACTGTCCGCCATGCTGATTCTCAACAGTCACACGCAATCGGCTGAATCGCAGAACCAGCTTACCAATGGCCAGTGCCAGTCCAGTGAGAACTCCCATCAGCAGGTCCTCAGTGACAATCACAAGCACTGTGGCCGACCAGATCAGAACCTCACTCCAGCCGAACTTGGCGAGCTGGCGGACGGCTTTCAGATCCACCAGCTTATAACCGGTGTAGACGAGAATGGCCGCAAGACAGGCCGTCGGAATCATTCGCAACAGGCTCGCGAGGAACAAGACAAAGATCAGCAGCCAGACCCCGTGCATCACACTCGACCAGCGGGACTTCGCTCCTGCCTGGATATTGGCCGAACTACGGACAATCACACCCGTCATCGGCAGCGCACCGAGGCATCCGCAGATCGTATTACCAATCCCCTGCGAGAACAGTTCTTTGTCGTAGTTAGTCCGGGGCCCGCTCTGCAGAGAATCCACGGCTGTTGCACACAGCAGCGTTTCGGCACTTGCAATCACAGCAAGGACGATCGCCGTTGTAATGATTCCCCCCCAGGCGACGTCCTGGAATGACGCCAGCTTGATGAAGTGCAAGTCCTCCATGATTTGTGTCGGAACTTCCACATACAGCACAGGGAGGTGCCAGAAAGAGGCAATCACCGTCGCCACCAACACTCCGATCAGGGGGGCCGGTACCATTTTCAGCGAACGAATGGGAAGCATTTTCCAAAGCACGAGGACCACGATGGTCAGCACACCCAGTCCGGCTGCGAATTCGTGATTCTTGAATGCTCCCTGAAATGACGTGATCGAAACCCCAGCCTTCACTTGGGCAGGAATAATGAGATCGCCCTGATTCTGTTCGAGCGCCTGCAGACTGACCCGCAGTGTCTCAATGGCGCGGTCGCCCAAGTCGCGCACCTTCTGCTGCTTGGCATCGTCGTGCGCGAGTAGATTCAGACCTTTTGCCTGAAGAGATTCGGTTTCTTCGAGGATCGACTGCTGCCTTTCTACGAATTTGCTCAGATCCAGCTTGTGATCCGGATCCAGTTCAACATGGTGATTTGGCAGCTGCTCGGTGACTTCTTCATTCAACCCAATTTGACGGCGATGCAGGTCTCCCAGGGATTTGAGAATTCCCTGCAACTCCGTACGCAGATCGTTCGGTGGCAACTGAGGAGGATGTGCGGCTTTTGCAATAGCAGAGGGAATCGTTGCGAGATTCTTGATTCCGCTGCTTCCGGGTTGATCGTCCAGCATCACATGGAACTGGCTCGCGAAAATCAGGATCCCGATTCCTGCCAGCATCCCGTGAACGACTGCCGGTGAAACCGCGCGAAACCACTGACCGAACCGCAGGACCGCGGCAATGATCTGGAAGATCCCGGCCAGCAGGACAATCAGTCCCAGTGACTTCAAGCCATGCGTCTGAACGGCCTGATAGACCACGACGGTCAGACCGGCCGCAGGACCACTCACCTGCAAAGGACATCCTGCGAAGTAGCCGACCACAATCCCGGCGACAATCCCGGTCACAAGACCTGTGGCAATAGGGACTCCGGAGGCGATGGAGATCCCAAGGCAAAGCGGCAACGCAACCAGGAAGACCACCAAAGACGCGGAGAAGTCCCGGGTCCAGGTTGATTCCGCTTTGGGCTGAGCTTTGCCTTTCGGTTCGGAAGAGGGAGATGGCGACAACGGGCCAGATTGATCACGCGACTCGGACGACATAGTAGAGCGATTCCCTGTCTCGATAATGCAGCGGGCGGTCCATTGCAGAAATTGTTACTTCGCGAAACGGCTGATCTGCGCCATCGCCAGCAGGATTGAGGCGTCGAGCCATCAGCCCCCTGCTGTCGGTTTTTCACTGATGATCTGCCAGCCCGGCGTGAACTCAAAAGCAGATCGATTGCAGAGCCGGTTCCGAAGACAATGGTGCTTCCTCAGCGTGTTCGGCCGTAATATTACCGAAAGGTTTCTATCCAGCTACAGACTTTTTCCAGTTTTTCGCTCAGCAGAATTCCGCCTGCATCCCAGATAGATGACATAACCTATTCGCAAAAATAGTCTTACGATCCGGACTTCGATTGAATAAATTTTCCTCGAGAAGAGCGACCGTCGCTTTTTGATCGTATCCGATTGATGGCGCGGATCTGCAAAGGGTGCATCGCGACTGCCCCCTCCACTGGATCAAAAAGAATCTCCGGCGCGACTCCCGAATCCTCACAGACTTTGGCTAGAATGTGCGCGAATGACGATCAGAGAGCGAATTAATGGGAAATTCTCTTGATCCCGGGATTCGGTAAGAACGTATTTGTGCAGTGTTGATTCTCAGGGCGTTTCCCTGTGATTCAACATGTTACCGTGGGCGAAGACGGGAAAATCTCTTCGCCAGCACCCGGGATTCCATGAGCGATCGGCGGATCAAGAGAAAGCCACCACGCCCTTTTGCAAGCACTCAGCGAAGCCAATCCCTGCCATCTCACAAGAAGAGTTTGGGATGTCCTCGGACAGTCAGCGGATCAACGAGATCGTCAGTCGGTTTCTCAAACGGATTGAAGCCGGCGAAAAACTCGTCGTCGAGGATCTCATTCGTGAGCATCCCGACCTGGCTTCTGCGCTGCGCCTGTACATTGAAAATGCGACTCGGCTAGGGCGAACTCCACTGGGGGACACCCGACTGACGGCGAGCGATTCTTCCAACTTCACCGGGATCGCATTTCAGACGCTCTATTCCCAAGGGTTCGAAGTTCGTGACGAACTGGGCCGCGGCGGAATGGGAATTGTCTACCGGGCGACTGAGCTAAAAACCGGGCAAGATGTCGCCGTCAAAGTTCTGCCACCCGTAATGGCATCGAATCCGATCCGAATGGCCCGTTTTCAACAGGAAGCGAAGGCGGCGTCGCAATTAGCGGATTCGCACATCGTCCCGATTCTGAACGTCATCGACGATCCCGTTCCGATGATTGTCATGCCACTGATCGAAGGGGGGACTCTACGAACGCTCCTTCGCAGGCGAGAAGCTCCTGCAGAAGGAAATCGCTGGAGCGCCCTCTCTGACGAGAATTACTTCGAGAAGATCTTCAGAGTCGGGGACCGCATTCTTGAAGCGATGGTCGCGATGCACCGACGACAGATCCTGCATCGCGACATCAAGCCTGCCAATATCCTCATTGATGACCAGGACGAGGCCTGGCTGTCTGACTTTGGACTCGCCCGACTCGCGGATCAGGAGGAAAGCCTGACCTCGACGGGAGACCAGCTCGGCACGCGGGGCTACATGAGTCCCGAACAGATCGAAGCAAAGGTCGAAGTTGACCAGAGAGCAGATCTCTTTGGGCTGGGCGTTACTCTCTATGAGGCTTTGACGGGAGTCTTGCCCTACGGACGAATGGTTTTCGATTCGAACAGCCCGTTGCCTCCCGCTCCCTCCAAGATTGAGCCTCGACTTCCACCGAACTTTGACAATGTCATTCTGAAAGCCATCGAGCCGGACCGAAGAAGGCGATATGGAAGTGCTGAGGAATTCCAGAGAGACTGGAACCTTGCCCGGCAGGGAATGCGGCCGAAAGCACATGCCCCTCGAAGGTGGGTACGTCGCCTTGGCTCAACCCGGGTGAGAGGGACAGTGGCCATTGCGGCGATCACTGCCGTGATGATTCTCTCACTAGGCGTCGGTTATTCCCTGTTCCGTCCTGCGGTCATCGCTAAACCGGGCGAAGAGATTATCAATATCATTACCCGGCCGCCGGGGGCGAAATTGGCGATCTACCCTCTCGATCCCGTGACCGGGGAGCCCATGACCCTGCTTGGCATTCACCCCGCAGGAACGACTCCTTTGAAATGCGGGCTGCGGCCGGGGGACTATCATGTGACTGCATATCTCGACAACGATCGAGAGACCTTTCACGAAGTTGTCCGCTGTGTTCCCGAGAAAGCCAATCGCCTGAGTCCATCAACTGTTCTCCGTCACCGCTACTGGAAAGTTTTGCCCGACGACTCCCTGGAATGGATGGCCATCACCTTATGGAGCAATGCTGCTGTCGACTCGATGATTCCGATTCAGCCTGGAATGGTAACGATGCAGGGACTACCGGAAGGAGATCCCCGGAGCGGGAGAGCCTTTATTCACGGCTTCGCGATCGATGCCACTGAAATGACAGTGGAACAGCTCGCTCAAAATGGCGGGAATGTGTCTCCGGTTGGAAAACAGTCGACAAGCACCGAACACGCGATCGTTTTGAATCGCTTCAATGCAATCTCGATCGCGGAAAGCTTAGGCAAACGCTTACCGAGTCTTGCGGAATACCAATTCGTTGCCACTAACTGCGGTCGGAACCGATTTCCCTGGGGCGACACTTTCCCTGCGACCAATGTCCCCGTCTCCGACTCGTTTGGGCCAGTCAGAGACTGTGAATTTGATTTCATGGAGTCCTATCCTGGCGTCCGGGGACTCTGCAGCAATGTCGCTGAGCATCTCAGTTCACGAATCGCGGTCTCCGATGCCGAAGTCCGCATGAACGGAGCAAAACCCAGCGATCTCTGGCTAATCGCAGGAGGGGATTTTGAAACGGCTCAAGGTAATCCTGCCGTGACGGAGGGTGCCCGGTCTCCCCACCAGATGGCCTCTCTCTCGGCCCTTATCCGGTATCCTGGGGTGGGATATCGCGGTGTTCGCAGCCTGCGTCCACGCATTCGCGCGACAGACTTTACGCAATATGGCATGCAGCCGCAGGGCGACCCCACACGATAACTGCTGACGGCTTCCGGTCGCGCCAGGACCCCAGCATTACTCCCTCAGCGGTTGCCGATCCCGGTATCGCTGCACCACTTCCTGAAACTCGGCGCGACGGTCCGCAGGTGCGATCTCTGCTGCCCGGTTCTGTGTCGCAATCGCTGCGTCGAAATCCCCTGATTCGGCCTGCGCGGCCGCGAGCGTTGCCAGATAGTCAGGGTTTCGATTTTGCGTCAGTTCGCATGCCCGTGACGCCAGATTTACGGCCTGTTTTCCGTTGCGATACCGTGCGTCAGAACAGGTCGCCTGTAGCCAGGCTAGCCCATTGAAAGAGGAGGCGAGTCGGGGATCCAGCCGGATAGCCTGAACATAATCCGCAATCGCTTTGTCGTATTGCCGCTTGGCCTTCCAGATAATTCCTCGATTATTGAAAGCGCGTGCGGAGCGTGGCTCCGCTTCGATGGCAGCTGTGTAGTCGGCGATGGCTTTGTCAAAATCGCCCTGATTCTGCCAGGCAAGTCCGCGATTGTGATATGCCGAGCCAAACTTGCTATCAAGCTGAATAGCCCGAGTGTAGTCGGCGATGGCAGAATCCAGCTGTTTCAGATTCTGGTAGGCGACGCCGCGGCTGTGGTAGGCCCAGCCGAAACGGGGATCGAGCGCCAGCGCTCGACTGTAATCCTCGATCGCGCGGGAGTGCTCTCCCTTATTCTGCCAGGCGAGTCCACGATTGTAGAATGCCCAGGTAAAGTTGGGATCGAGTTCGATCGCTTTGCTGTAATCAGCGATTGCCTTGTCGTATTGCTCTTTATAGTGCCATGCGCTTCCACGACGATTCCAAACGGCCGCGTCGTGCGGATAAAGCCGAATCGCAGCATCATAGTCCGCGATGGCATTCTCGTGTTCGCCCTTGTTTTGCCAGGCCCGACCGCGATTGAAGAACGCGGCTGCATCATTTGGATCCAGCCGCAGAGCTTCGGTGTAGTCGGCAATCGCCCGATCGTGATCCCCCTTGTTCTGCCAGCTGAGACCTCGATTGAAGAAAGCCGTTGCATCTAACTGTGCCTGCAGAGAGCCTGCATTCGCAATGAAGCAGGCGATCGCGACAACGCTCCGCAGCGCCAGCGTCCGCAGTTCACTTTCAGGACTCACTTGTCGTTCCTTATCCGAGAATTCGCCTCAACTGCGATCATATCGCTCAAAAGTCTTCGCAGCGACAGTTTTGCGTTCTGAATTTTCGCCGGGACCTGTTCTTCTCCGTCGCGAGCTGATGGTGATCGTTGAAGTCGTCGGCATCCGCACTCATAATCCGGGGAAAGGCGTTCGCCTGTCAGCGAACGAGATTCCGTCTACCAGCCGCAGGCTCTGATTTTTATGTCCAATTCTGCTGAAATTGATCGTCTGCGCTGGCAGAAGTTTCCTGTGTTAAACGACGGATTCGTCTGTCTTGTGGACTGCATGGGGAACGACAGTTCTGTCGTTCAGGCTGCCCGCGTCAGTTACGGGGCTGGGACAAAGAAGGTCTCGGACGATCGGGGACTGATCCGCTACCTGATGCGGCATCGTCATTCGACCCCGTTCGAAATGGCGGAAATCAAACTGCTGGTGCGCGTTCCGATGGACTGCTGGCGTCAATGGATCCGGCATCGGACGGCCAACGTCAATGAGTACAGCACGCGCTATTCAGTCGCCATCGACTCTTTGCAGACAACTGCTCCTGAAGAGTGGCGAACCCAGGCTGCCACCAATCGACAGGGGAGCGATGGCTTCCTTCCGACTGAACAGGGAGTCAGGCTGACTGAATCAGAACGTGAGTTTCAGGAGGCCGCCCGGCAGCTCTATCACGAGCGGCTTGAAGCAGGTGTCGCCCGAGAGTTGGCACGGAAGGACCTGCCGCTCTGCACGTACACTGAGGCTTACTGGAAGATCGATCTCCTGAACCTGCTGAATTTTCTGTCGCTCCGAATGGACTCCCACGCCCAGCTGGAGATTCGCCAGTACGCGACCACGATCGGGGAGCAGATCGTCCGCCCACTGTTTCCTGTCGTATGGGAAGCATTTCAAGATTATCGCATGCAGTCGATGTTCCTGTCGCGCCTCGATGTCGAGGTGATCAGTCGCCTGCAAAGCTACGCGGCCGAGAAGCAACTCCTTCCCCCGTACACGGACGAGACATTTCTCGCCTGTCAGGATCCCGACTGGGCCGAGCTCAGCCGCTGTCGCGAACGGGACGAATGCCGGTCCAAGCTGGTCCGCATGGGGCTGCTCGTCGAATAACAACGTGAATCCAATTAGCACCGTGAAGATCTCACTCCGGGGAAGCCTTTTTCCCGGAGTTTTTTCATATAGGAACCGGGGCTACAGAGATCGATTGAATGCTCCTCAGCGGGCGGAGCAAGAAGAGAAGACGGCGACTTGGCGTAGGATGGGGGTACTCTTTGCAAGACTTCGGCAGCAAAATCGCTCCGAATGCACCAACCTGCCCGGAATGTGCAGATTTTTACGACTCTTCGCTTTTTGCAGATAGAAATTCCGTCATTCGGATTAAGATGCTACTCGTCGAATAATTGCGGGCCCTCCAACCTAAGAGCCCTGCCGTATCCGCCCCGATTTGACGTGTCATCGACTCTTGCTCCTCCGAAGCGCCTCGGAACAGAGTCCAATGACGCCATTTCGCAGCTCTTCTGGAAGAATGGCACTGGAATCCGCCATGCGGACCCCCGGTGTTCGTCATTCCGAACGGCTGCACATCACTTCGAATGATTCGTAGGAAACGCCGGGTCAACCACGATAGCTGTGACGATCAGTTGTCGCTCACAGGTGTTGTTATTCCCCGGCTCTCCTTGTGATGGACGACTTGGCGTCACAAGCACCACTGAGTTTTCACTCCCCCTAAAATCCACTGACTGCCTGATTCGGCTTCTCAACAGAAGCAATGGCAGCGGGTACATGAGCGCCCCCGTCGCTCCCGGTGAATTGGTGAAATGTTGAATCCTCCGACCTCACCCGAGAACAATGACCACAAGGCTCAGTCTTGCGATGAAACGCAGATCCAGAGCCTGCACACCCCTTCGGCCCTTCCCGGTCCCAAAGCCAGCGCTGCGACTTCGTCCATCGACTGGGTGGGCCGCAAACTGGGCAAGTACAGAGTGACGGGGATTCTCGGCCGAGGTGGAATGGGGATCGTTCTGAAGGCCCATGACGATCTGATCGACCGGGATGTCGCAATCAAGCTTCTGCCGGAGGAGTTCGCCGCGAATGAGACCAGTCTGAACCGATTTCTGACTGAAGCTCGTGCCGCCGGACGCCTGTCGCATCCGAATATCGTCGGGATTTACGAAGTCGGGCAGGAAGGTTCCTCGTTATTTCTGGTGATGGAACTGGTCCCGGGAGGCTCCATTGATGATCAGTTAAGCCGGGGAGTCCCTTATCCTCCGCTGGCTGCGACGCGAATCATTCTGGATGCCTGCCGAGGTCTCGAAGCAGCCCACGCTCAGGGCATGGTCCATCGTGATATCAAGCCGGCAAACCTGCTGCGAAGTCAGGACGGCCGTGTGAAAGTGACGGATTTCGGCATCGTGAAAGACCGCGCCGGAACATCCAGCGTGACGATGGCCGGGAATGTTGTCGGCACCCCATATTATATGAGTCCGGAACAATGCAGCGGCGGGACGGTCGACCCGCGCAGTGATGTCTATTCACTGGGGGCAACATATTACAGTCTGCTGACGGGAGAGAATCCGTATCAGGATTCGAAGTCAGCCATCCATGTGATGTTTGCACACTGTAACCAGCCGCCGCCAAGCCCACGAAAAGCAGATGCGTCAATCCCGCTGGGTTGTGAAGCCATCGTGCAGAAGGCGATGGCCAAGAATCCTGCGGATCGATATCAGAGCGTCGCTGAGATGGCGATCGATTTGAATATTCTCCAGAACACACTGACAGATGGGGACCTTCTTGCTCGCACTGGACTGAATCAGGAACGTCTGGCCGCGTTACTCACGAGTCAGAATCAGAAGGCAGCGATTCAAGCTGCACCTGTCGTTAATCGGCGATCCTTTTTGGCCGGTGCAGGCATGCTGGCCGGCGGAGCGCTCCTGGCTGGTGGATTCGGGGCTGCCTTCTGGGCGACCAGAAAACCTTCAGGAGTCATCCCGCCGGTTGCAGCCGATTCGGCAGATCCGATCAAAATTGGCATCCTGCATTCGCTGAGCGGTACGATGGCTTCCAGTGAAGGTCCGGTCGTCGATGCCCTGATGCTGGCAATCGATGAAATCAACGCTGAAGGTGGTCTGCTCGGGCGGCGACTTGAACCGGTGCTTGCTGACGGAAAATCAAAGGAGAACGTCTTCGCCGCAGAGGCCCGACGGCTCATCGAGCAGGAGAAAGTGTGCACTGTCTTCGGTGGCTGGACTTCCGCAAGCCGGAAGAGCATGAAGCCTGTCATTGAAGAGTTGGATCACCTTCTGATCTACCCTCTGCAGTATGAGGGACTCGAGTCCAGTCCTAATATCGTCTACATGGGAGCTGCACCGAATCAGCAGATCCTCCCGGCGATTGAATGGGCTCAGACGGCGCTTGGAAAGAAGAAGTTCTTCCTCGTCGGATCCGATTACGTTTTCCCTCGATCTGCGAATGCCATCATTCGCGATTCTCTGAAAGCCCATCCTGATGCAGAGATCGTGGGGGAATCTTATCTCCCCCTCGGAACGCCTTACGTGGAAAAGGTCGTCGCCCAGATTGTGCAGACTCAGCCTGACATGATCCTCAACACGATTAACGGCGACACCAACATCAGCTTCTTCCGGGAACTGCGGGCAAACGGAATCACTCCTCAGAAGATTCCAACGCTGTCATTCAGCATCGGCGAGAGTGAACTGCGAAACTTCGATTTGAAGTCCATGCAGGGTGATTACGCCGCCTGGAATTATTTCCAGACCATTGACTCTGAGGATAACCGGAAGTTCCTTGAGAAACTGAAAGCGAAATATCCTCAACGAGTCGCAACAGATCCAATCGAGTCGTCTTATGTCGGCATGAAGCTCTGGGCTCAGGCCGTTCGTGAAGCGGGCCAACTGGAACCGAAGCTCATCCGACGCGCTCTCGTCACACAGAGATGGCCCAATGCACCGCAGGGGCCGGTCCGAATCGATCCGGAGTCTCAGCACTGTTACAAGACACCTCGTGTCGGGCAGATCCGGGATGACGGTCAGTTCGATATTGTCTGGACCGGGTCCGAGCCAGTCGCCCCAGACGCTTATCCCGCCACCCGATCGGCTGAAGACTGGAAAGCGTTTCTACATGATCTGCACTCCAGCTGGGGTGGTCACTGGTCCGCCCAGTCTATGTAATCAACCACCACTGAAGCACTTATGGCCCAACAAGACTATAAGCAGGAATTGCGGCCGAGTTGAATTTATCTCGTCGGTCGCCTTCAAAGCGTCCTGAAGAGGATTTCACGACCGGTCAGGCTGCAAGAAGCAGCAATCCATCTGGTGCGCAGGATTGGCCGGTTCAGACAGGGAACTTCACCCCTTCCGGGGAGTTCATCTTGAGGCCGTCGCGCTGAGGGGGCTATAAGCCGCGATTCGCCGTTCCCCGGGTTCCTCGGAGGCGGCGTTACTTCGCCACGTTCCAGTTCGGGAAACTCCCATCCTCCTCATTTCCCGTGAAGAACCCAGTTCTCCACGTGTCAGGATTCGGGATAGGACTCTCCTGAACAGGCTACTGCTTCCCTCAGGGATGACCGGACAATGGCTTCCAAACGTCACACGTTCTTTCTGCGAATGCTCGATCCTTCATTGATCGTGGCAGGGATCTGTACCGTGGCTTTCTATGCCATGGTGCTTCAGCCTTCGATGCAGCATTCCCTGCTGCATCGCTACACGACCGAGCACGTTGTTGATTACGTCATCGTAACGCTCTGGATCTGGGGGATTGTCGACCTGATCCTGCGGCTCGGAGGGTTTCCTCGTGAGCTTCTGGCTCTGACGCAAACCTGGATTCCGGAACGTCGTGGAGTCGAGCCAGTCGCCCGCGCTCATACGCTCTATGAAGATGTGATGGAGCACCCGCGCTGGGCCCTCAAATCTCGCATCGGTCAACGTCTCTCTTCAGCATTGAAATATGTGGTGCAGAAGGGCTCGGCCGAAGACTTTCGCGATCACCTGCAGTACCTCGCGACGCTGGATGAAGACAAAACCTATACCAACTACACGCTGCCGCGATTCGTCATTGCTGTCACCCCGGTCCTGGGCTTTTTGGGAACGGTGGTCCACTTCGGAACGGCATTGAGCGGAATTTCATTTGATCAGATGGCCGAGAAGTTGCCCGTCGTCGTCAGCGAAATGGGTCAGGCCTTCAATACAACGACAACAGCACTCGCTGCGGCCATGTCGATGATGTTCGCACTGTTCATGTGCGAGCGCATTGAAAAAGGATATCTCCATCAGATCGACCGGCTCGTCGACCGCGAGCTGCTGAACCGATTTGAAATCAAAGACAGCAATCTCACCCCGTTCCTGTCGTCCATCAAGGATGCGAACGATGAAGCACTCGCCATGATTGCTTCAACTCTTGAGAAACATACTGACGTGTGGCTGTCTGCCTTCTCTGGGATTCTCGAGAAGTTCGATGAGCGGCAACAGCAGGAAGGGCAGGCGTGGAAGAATGTCCTCACCGTGCTCAACGCGCGGCATGAGGCCATGGAATCCCAGCGCCAGACTGATTACCAGAAACAGATCGAAGACTGGAAACAGACGCTCCACCTGCTGGAACAGCGTCATGAAAAACTTGATCAAGAGCGTGAGAACCGCCTGAATGGTCTGGTCGTGACACTCGACCAGCGTCAGCAGACTCTGATTCAGCAGATGGAAGGCGCTTTTGAAAAGGCGATCAGCTTCCGCGAAGGTGTCACCGAGATGGTGCAGTCACTGCATCACATTCAGAAAGACGAAAGCCGACTGGTCGAAGTGCAGACGACACTCGCGAAGAATCTCCGTCTCATCCACGAAACCCAGAAAATCGACGACGCACTGCATGGCCTGACCGCAGCAATTCACCTGCTGACGGCCCGTCACAGGGGAGACACCGACCGCATTGCCGCGTGAAACGGATCTCTGAATCTGGTATCAACTTCATTCCAGAAGTCAGTTCTCCCCGCCAGACCGGCGGGTGAGAACGCTTCCTTCCCCTGGGATGAGGTGTGAAGATGCTCTGGCCCGTCGCAACCCGCTTTCGTCTTCAGCTCTCTGCTGCCCTGACTTTCGGGCTCCTCTGCACGACTGCATGGGCTCAACCCCCGGCACAGAAGTCAGGTTCTGGACAGCCGCCAGAGCCGTTCGTCGCGCTGGGGCGCACAGATCAGGGAACGCCGCTTCTGGCCTCTGCGAATCCCAGAATCTTTTCGAACGAGGCGACGTCTCCGCTCGTGCTCGTCGTGTTGCCTGCCCCGATTAATCCTGATGAGGGAAATCATCAGGAGCAGGAAGTCAACCGCTTCAAGACCGAACTCGCCGCAGTTGCTGGACAGCCAGTCCGCGTGCTTGCGGTGTCGCTGCCGCCGGGAGTCAGCTTTCCTCCGAAAGGGTCGGCCTACAACACCAAAGGGGAAGTGACCGCTGCGACACTCTGGCGGGCACTCGCTTGGTTGGGGGTTGACGCCGTCATCGGCTTCTCGAATGAGACGAAGCCGGAATGGGCAGAGAATTCGCTCGTTGCGGCAGTGCGACGCGAATCCGTTGCCGGGATGGGACACATCCCTTCTGCACGCCTGCCGATTACTCTCCTCGATCAACCTGTCAGTGAGTACTGGAACTCTCCTCCGGAAGGCTCCCGACTTGAAGATCTGAAACCAGTCCTCACCGGGAAAGAGCGATCTGAAGTTCGCAAGAACTTCGAGCGGCGCGTCAAACGGACACCCCAGCAGGTGGCTGCTGAGTTGAGTCGCATCTACGGGCATGAACTCAAGACGGTCATGTATCAGCCGGCGCTGGCAGTCGTCGCTCGTCGGCAGTTCGCCACAATGATCGGGGAAGCAGGGGTCCAGGAAGACGTGGCCCGAATTCTCAAACCGTATCTCGAAAAGTCTGCCAACAAGGTCGAAGGAAACGGGAGTGTCGTTTCAGGGCATCTCGTCTTCGCTGACTGGGCGCTGGCCACGAAAGATCCTCGGGCCGTTGAACTTGTCCGCCGCGCTGCTGATCTCGGATTCGATCAGAACGGGAACCCGCTTGCCGTCATGCCGTCTCACAGTGAGATGAGCGACGCTGTCTTCATGGGGGGCCCGATCCTGACCTCTGCCGCCCGGCTGACAGGCGAGGCAAAATATCTCGACATGGCCCGACGGCAGTTTGCCTATATGAAGAAACTCGACCTCCGGGATGATGGGCTCTATCGGCATTCACCGCTTTGTGAGGCCGCGTGGGGACGAGGAAACGGTTTCCCACAACTCGGCTTCGCGCTCGCACTCACCGACCTGCAAGCGATTCGTGATGACAAGGAGCAGAAAGACGAGTTCCGCAAGCAGGCCGACGAACTCTTCAAAGAACTGCTGGTTGATTTCGAAGCTCATGCTCGAGCCTTGATCAAGAATCAGGACGTGACCGGGATGTGGCGGCAGGTGATTGACGAAGAATCGGCTTACCGGGAAATGACAGCCACGTGCATGATCGGGTTTTCCCTGAATCGGGCAGTGCGGCTGGGCTGGGTAACGGATCCGGAGTTCAAGAAGGCCGCAGACCAGGCATGGAAGGCGGTTCTCCCCCGCATCAGTGAAAAGGGTGTGCTGATTGATGTCTGCACAGGGACCGGTAAGCAGAAGTCACTCGAAGACTATTTCCAGCGGACCGCCATTCTGGACGTCGATGAACGGGGCGGAGCAATGGCCCTGCAATTCGCTGTCGAACGCTGCCTGAACAACTAAGGCCAGATTCCGTTCTGCGCCCTCCGCAGGAGACGGCATGGCTGAGCAGGACGGACGACGCAGATTCGACCAGTGGAAGTCGATCAGGTGATCGCCACTTGATAGACTCCCAGCACGATTTCGATTCCATCGTCAATTCTGACCGCAACTTCCCTTCGCCTGAGAGCATTGCAGATGTTTCAGTACCATGGAAAAACGGCACTGGTGACCGGGGCCTCTTCCGGGATTGGAACGGCGTTCGTTCAGGCTCTCGCAGCGAGGGGCATGAATGTCGTCCTGTCAGGACGCTCTGAAGAGAAACTTGTCACACTCGCCGGAGCTGTCGCCGAACAGCATCAGGTCCAGACCTATGTTTTGCCGGTCGACCTCAGCCAGCCAGATGCCGTGACTAAGGTCAGCAATCAAATCGCGGAGTGGAAGCTGCCCATCCATCTGCTGGTCAACAATGCCGGGTTCATGACGCATGGACATTTCGAAAAGCTCGACCCTGCGATGGAGCAGGCGGAAATCACGGTGAATGTCTCGTCTGTCGTCGGCCTGACACGGGCGTTTCTGCCGGGGATGCTGGAACGGCAGGAAGGAGGCGTCATCAATGTCGCCTCAGTCGCAGGCTTCCAGCCGGTGCCGTATCTCTCGACCTATTCCGCGACGAAGGCGTTCGTGATTTCGTTCTCGGTGGCACTGTGGGAAGAATGTCGCACCCGGAATGTGGTCGTGATGGGACTCTGTCCTGGAACAACGGCAACTGAGTTGTTCACTCGGGCCAACGCTCCGGAAGCCGCTCTGGGACGTGCACGATCCGTCAATCAGGTCGTGGCCACCGCATTGAAGGGACTGGATAAGAAACGAAGTCTGGTCGTCGACGGCCTGAAGAACTCACTTCTGACGCACGGCCCACGAATGATCCCTCGATGGTTCGCCGCCCGCTGCGCAGGTAACGCCGTTCGCCCCAAACGACAGTCCTGATGATTCATCGTCGTCTCGCGGTTGCTCTGAGCGAGATTAGACCGCAGGCAAAATGAAGAGAGGCCGACTGCCAATCTTCTGGCGGTCGGCCTCTCTTATTAACTCGGATCGCAGGTTGACGGCGAATTACCGATTTGAATCGCCTTCCCAGCGGGACTTCATGAACTCGAGCCCCCGCTTGGCGAGGCTTTCTTCTGTCGAGAACATGCGGCGCCAGATGCGGGTGGCGGCGGCGAGCTCTGGCAGGGCGAGCCCGAAGGCTTCGATCGTCAGCCAGCCGTCGTATTTCGCGCGACGCAGGGCTTCGAAGCTGGCGTTCCAGTTCACCTGTCCGTCACCCGGTGTTGAGCGATCGTTTTCTGAGATGTGAACGTGAACCATCTGATCCTGACAGGCTGCGACGGCCGCGAGAGGATCTTTCTCTTCAATGTTGGCATGGAAGGTGTCGTACATCATCTTCAGGTGAGGATGATTGACTTCCCGGCAGAAGCGTCCGGTGTCTTCGGCAGAGTTGAGGAAGTAGGTCTCGAACCGGTTCAGGTACTCGACAACCAGCGTGACATTCTGCTGCTGAGCATAGTCAGCTGCCTTGGCGAGGCTGTCCTGTCCCCATTTCCATTCGTCTTCGGTCCGGCCGCGACCGACAAAAGTGCCGAGTGCTGAGTGAATGGGTCCGCACAGGTGTGTTGAACCGGCTGCCGCACACATATCAACGGCTTTGTTGATCCGCTCAATCCCTGCCTGACGAATTGCAGCGTCTGGCGAGATCGGATTCGCATCATCCGTGCAGACGGTGACGGCCGTGCTTTCCAGTCCCAGTTCCGCCAGTTTCTTACCGATCTTCTGGTAAGCCGGAAGCTGCATGTCGAACACAGGAAGTTCGACTCCGTCATATCCCCAGCTTTTAATCTTCTCCAAAGTGGGGAAAATGGACTCGTCCACACTGGAGGTCCACAGCAGCAGGTTCAGGCCGTACTTCACTCGAAATCTCCTTCACAGGCTGAGTCAGGTTCCGTTCCACGGAGCTGGCAGACTCAACCCAAACGACAATGTTTGATCGTGTTATTTTCAGGCCGCCACCCAGCAGGCGGGTGACATCATCAATCAACCCTGCCTGATTGGTTTGCTCGAACGGTCATTGGAACCGATGCTGTCCGACTCGTCCAGTGCGGGGCAAACGAGGTCGCAGAATCCTGCTCAGGAAGTTGAAATCGAGGACGCATTCGAATCATCGTATCAGCAGAGCCTGCCCGAGTTCGCGGTTTCCGTCCGGCAGCTGATGGTTCGCTCACTTTGACACCAGCAGTGGGCTCTGGTGTAATTTGATTAAATCTCTACTGAAGAACACGGCAAGCGGATCGGGTATCCTTCGCGGATGGCGGATGCTCACTGCTGGAGGATGTAATGTCGCGAAAATGGAGTTTTGCTCCGCATGATCGATCAGTCATTGCCCGATTGTCGAAGGAAATGAATTGTTCCCCCCTGCTGGCCCAGGTCCTGGCCTCGCGGGGAATCTCGAACGGGATTGAAGGCGAACGCTTTCTTTCTGCCAAACTTGTCGATCTGATCGACCCCGAGGAGTTGCCCGGCGCCTCGGCAGCAGCGGATCGAGTTGTCGCCGCAATTCAGGCAGGTCGCCGCGTCACCGTCTATGGGGATTACGATGTCGATGGAGTGACAGCAACGAGCCTGCTCTGGCATTGCCTCAAACTGGTCGGCGCCAACGTCGACTACTACATCCCGAGCCGTATGGAAGAAGGTTATGGGCTCAATCTGGAAGCCATCCGCACATTCCATGCAGAAGACCCTCAGCGTCTGGTACTGACCGTCGACTGCGGGATCTGTAGTCTTCAGGAAGCCGCTCTGGCAAAGGAACTCGGGCTTGAGCTCATTGTCACCGATCACCATACGCTCGATGAATCACTACCGGAGGCGGCCGTCAATGTGCATCCCCGACTGCCGGGGACGGCGTATCCCTTCCCGGATCTGTGTGGAGCCGGTGTCGCGTTCAAGCTCGCCTGGGCCATCTGTAAACGATTTGGCGATGGAACGAAGAGCTCTCCCCGCATGAGAGAGTACCTGAAAACAGCCGTTGGACTGGCGGC
Source organism: Planctomycetota bacterium (assembly GCA_023417655.1). Taxonomy (GTDB): domain Bacteria; phylum Planctomycetota; class Planctomycetia; order Planctomycetales; family Planctomycetaceae; genus Planctomicrobium. The sequence continues at coordinate 138,984 of JAEZFD010000029.1, forward strand.
GATGGGGACGATTGCGGATGTCGTTCCCCTCAAAGGTGAGAACCGGATCATCGTCCGGTATGGCCTGCAGTCACTGATCGAAAACTCGCTCCCCGGCCTTGAGTTCCTGCGGAAGATTGCCGGGATCGACAAGCAGAAGTCACTGACAGCCGAGGACATTGCATTCGGCCTCGCACCGCGAATCAACGCAGCTGGCCGACTCGGACAGGCGCGGCTCGCGGTCGAACTGCTGACCACTGATAATCGAACTCGGGCGGCACAGCTGACCGACTACCTCGACCAGCTGAACAAGAACCGGCAGACCGTTGAGCGGAAGATGTACCGGCTGGCGAAAGAGATGGTCGAGGCGAACCCGGACTGGGAAGCCCATCCGACCCTCGTGGTTGCCAGCGACGAGTTTCATCCCGGGGTCATGGGAATCGTCGCGAGTCGCCTCACCGAGAAGTTCCAGAAGCCGACGATCATGATTTCTCTCAATGCAGAGACTGGTCTTGGCCAAGGCTCAGGGAGAACCTGCAATGGCTTCAATCTGCATGCCGGGCTGGATGTCTGCCGGGATCATCTGGTGACCTTCGGGGGACACCGCGCCGCGGCCGGTCTGCGAATCCAGATTGCACGGATTGATGAGTTCCGAATCGCATTTGCTCAGGCTGCGCAGGCCGGTGTCGACGAAGGCGAAGTCGTCCCCAGCGAATTGCATATCGATGCGGAGGTCTCGCTGCACGACCTGAACGTCGGAGCGGTGCAGGAGCTGGAACGCCTTGGTCCATTCGGAGCAGAGCATCGGCGTCCGATTTTCTGTGTGAATGAAGTCCAACTGGTCGAACCTCCCAGCACGATGGGAGGCGGCGACCGTCATCTCTGCCTGAAAGTTCGACAGGGAGATCGCGTGATGCGCTGTGTCGCATTCGGAAAAGGCGAATGGGCTGCAGAGATTGGGCAGGCGGATGGTCCCATTTCGCTTTGCTTCTCGGCCAACATCAATCAGTTCCGAGGCGTTGGCAACGTGGAACTGCAGCTGCATGACTGGCGACCGGCTGAAACCGTGCATTCGTCCAGCACAACAATTTCCAGCGCTGTGTGACTTTCCGAGAGACCGATCCGTGGATCGATGTTGCGTCAGCGACCAAGCTCAGGGCGCGGACGGATCGCGAGAACCAGCAGGGCTGAGAATGCCGCAACGCTCGCGAAGACACCGAAGATCACATTCAGCGGGACGGCATTGTCTCTTAAAACGCCGAAGCCCCAGTCAGCGAGTCCGCCGCAACTGATACTAACCAGATTCATGATGCCATAGCCGGTCGCCCGTAATTCAGGTCGGGCGATCTGGCAGAGAATCGGCATGTTATTGCAGTCGAAGAACCCCCACCCGAGCCCGAACAGAATGAGGAAGCCGACAGCGATCGAGAGATTCGTCGCATTCCCCACTCCGAACATGGCAGGAATGATAAACAGCATCCCGATCGCGCTGACATAGATGCGACCGCGAATGGATTTCGTCACCCAGCGGTCAGCCAGCCAGCCTCCGAGAAAAGCGCCAAAGATGGCGGCAGACTGCCAGAAGAGCGTTGCAGAGACTCCGGCTTGTCCCTGTCCCAAGTTGTACCGGTCTTTCAGGATCGCCGGCATCCAGTCACGGACAACCCAGCCGGCCAGCGCCGGAAGAGTGAAGTAGGCGACGAGAAGAAGGAACGAGGGGTTCTTCAATAATTCCGCCGCTGTCGAGATGAATGAGTTCCTGGGGTGTGCAGCTTGAGCCGTCAGTTCATCGACAGGAGCGTCCCGGAGAATCCACACGAGCGGGAGGGCGTAGAGCATGCCAAAGATCCCACAGGAGTAGAACAGAAACCGCCAACCCAACTGAGGGTCTTCAGCGACATAGCCACTGAATCCCCCGGCGATGACTCCGAGATAGATTGCCGTCTGATGGAGTCCTATGGCGCGGGAACGGGTCTGCCCGCGATGGTAATCAGAGATGAGTGCCAGTGCGGCCGGGATATAGAACGCTTCACTGATTCCCATCAGCGATCGGGCCCAGAGCAGTTCTTCATAGGTGGTTACCAGCCCTGTCGCCCAAGTGACCGCCGACCAGACGAACAGACTGCCGCAGATGGCCCAGCGGCGACTGAAACGGTCCGCAACATAGCCGCCCACAGGGCTGAGAAATGCATAGACCCATTTGAACTGGCCCAGCATATAGCCCCAACGGGCGTCGCTGGCGATGTCAGGAATTCCGTCCATCACCGAGTACTTCATGGCCGCCAGCATCTGACGGTCGAAATAGTTCAGGAGAGCGACAGGCATGAGCAGCGCAACATACATCCAGGCGATTCGCATTGATAATGACTGCTGCGCCATGTTGTGCCGGCCCTTCTGGACTCTTTACTTTTGATCTACCCGTCCCCGCCACACGGGTCGCTGCAATTTTCCAGTCGAAAGCCGCGCTGCGCGGGCTCCCGCCGAGAATCACGGGAAGGAGAATTCGCGAGGACTTACATCTTGGGAATCGGCTGCAGATACGACCAGAGACCTTGCTCATGCAGCGCGGCTTCCAGCTTCTTTTTTTCATCCGAAGTCAGTGGACGTAGCGGCGGACGTGGCGGGCCAACAGGCACGCCGAGGAGTTCCATCGTCGCTTTCGCCGCAGCCATGAAGCCAAAGCCGACAAGCACTCGCACAAGCTTGACGGATTCCGCCTGAAGCCGCCGCGCGGTCTCCAGGTCCCCCTGTTCAAAGGCACCGATCAATTGCAGATAGAGCGGAGCGGCGAAGTTATAGGTACTTCCGACGGCCCCTTTCACTCCCAATGCTAATGACGTGAGCAGGACTTCATCGAAGCCGGAAAAAATCTCATATTGGCCTTCGCCATAACGGACGATTTCCTGCAACTGCATTGCGTCGCCATTGGTGTACTTGAGGCCTGCCAGGTTGGGAATGCGTTTTCCTGCATGTTCCAGAAAGGCGACCATCGGCAGGGACACGTTCGTCATCACCGGGATGTCGTAGTAGTAAAACGGAAGATCCGGTGCAGCTGCTGCGATGGGCTCCAGAAATGTTGTCAGGTCCTCGACATTCGCAGGCTTGAAGAACGAAGGGGAAATCGCCGCCACCGCCTGAACCCCGGAACTCGCAGCGGACGCAGCCAGTTCAATGGCATCCTGTTGGCACATATGCCCGACGTGCGCGATCACCTGCATCGGTGTTCCCGGCACTACCTCCATCCAGCGCTGGGTGACAGCTTTCCGTTCGGCGACGGTCAGCGAGGCACTTTCCCCCGTGGTTCCGCAGATGAAGACCGTTTGAATCCCTCGATTCAAGAGAGCATCAGCCTGAGTTGAAATGGCGTCCAGGTTCAATGAACCATCTTCATGGAAGGGGGTGTGGGTTGCGGCAATCAGTTCTTCACGGCGGGGAAATGTTTTCATGGAGACAACCATTAGAAAAAGCCGCGGCGAGCGATTTCGACGGGCTCACAACAGGAAATTGATAGCACTCCCGCCGCATGAGCGATTATGATCGATCATGTGCGATCACCTGAACTGACAGTACGCAACGAACTGTGCCGATGCAAGACACCCGTGCCGAACAAACCTATCGTTCATTGAAAGAACGGATCCTCGCGGGCGATTATCCGTCAGGGACTCAACTCGTCACTCGATCGCTGGCACAGGAACTGGGAGTCAGTCTCGCGCCGATCCGTGAAGCGATTCACCGTCTCGCAGTTGAAGGGGTTATCGACCATGTGCCTGGGGCCGGAGCATTCGTCCGGACGTTCAGCCGGGACGATCTCAACGAGCTCTATATTCTCAGAGCGGCGATTGAATCGTGTGCCGCCGGAGAAGCCGCCCGGTATATCAGTCAGGCCGACCTGGAGGAACTCACGGAAATCTGCGACGCCGAGGAAGCACTTGTCCGCCAGATGCAACAGGCCCTTTCCGGAGTCCGTTCTGTCGCCCGGCGTGAGAAGTGGATCGAACTTGAAGAACGATTCCATGAGATTCTGGTCGACGCCGCCCGCAACAAACTCTTGAAAAAGGTGATCTCCGAGCATCGCGCTCAGGCCCGGATTTTTGACATTCAGCGGCATTTCCCGGATGTGCTGACCCCTGAGGTGGCCGAGCAGGTCGTGGCCGAGCACCGGGGTCTCGTTGAAGCTCTGACCCAGCGGGATTCCCCTCTTGCATCCCAGTTGATGGAACAGCACATTCAGGCGGGACGCAGAAAAGTGATGAGCACTCTGCGATCATCGCGAGAGGGCTAAGAGCAGATTGCACTACCGTCTGCCCGCGCTGCGCGCGTTTCGGGTGATGAAAGAGTCGATTCCGCGTGGCAAGAACGGGCAGATCAAAAAGCAAAACGGTCTCAGCGCCGGGGAACCACCTGTTCCGAACTATCCAACGTGCGCCGCGTTGAAACTATCGGTGAGAGAAGCAGAGGAAAGATGGAGATGGATCAGTCCCTGAATCCGACAGAGGAATGGAAGTCCGAAACAATTTATGAGGAGTGGCTGGTTTCAGGTTGGGCTCGACAGGCAGGCATTTTATCAGGACTGTCAGCGAATAATGCGTTACATGTGACGCTGACCCGGCAAAGGCTCACTGTCACCGCGAACCTTTTCCTGATGAGACGTCTCATTCGCACGATCGGCCTCGAACTTTCGATCCCGGTAACTGACGTCATTAAGGCAAAGCGCCTTTTTCTGCGACGATTTGAGATCACTTACCGCGACCAGTCAGGGAGTGAGTCACAAATCATCCTGGCTCCCTGGAGACCGCAGAAGTTTGAGGAGGCTCTGAACGAAGCAGGCGTCTCAAAGAGCTTCGAGGAGCGAGAGGGGAAGGCTTGATCATGTCCACGGGCTGGGGGCAGGAGAAACCCAGTTGGTCAGAATGTCCCCGAGTTGACCGCTTTGTAAGTTACTCGGACTTTAATCAACGAACTCAAGAACTGTGAGTCTTATGCCCCTCCCTTCCGTCTCAGTTCCGGGCCTGGTGATTCGACCGGCAACACCTGATGACCTCCCTGTGATTCTTCAGTTCATCCGGGATCTCGCCGAATTCGAGAAGCTGTCACACCAAGTAACGGCCACCCTCGAGGATCTGCAGAACGGACTCTTCGGAGAACGTCACTCTGCAGAAGCGGTGATTGCGGAAGCCGCCGGGAAGACGGTGGGATACGCCTTATTCTTCACCAGTTTCTCAACGTTTCAGGGACGTGCCGGGATCTATCTCGAAGACCTCTATGTCCAGCCGGCGTCGCGAGGACAGGGGATCGGAAAAGCTCTGCTCTGTGCGGTGGGTCAAATCGCTGCCAGCCGCAACTGCGGCCGCTATGAATGGTCCGTCCTCGACTGGAACGTATCCGCGATCGAGTTCTACACACGACTCGGCGCAGAAATGCAGCCCGACTGGCGGCGAATGAAAGTCGAAGGACCGGAATTGGCCGCCCTCGCATCTTTGCAGGCAAAGAGTCCCTGAGACACCCGACGGTTCTGAAGAAATGGATGCGCGAGGGTGACGATAGGCGTTGCGTTCGCTACTTTGGACGCATCACTCAGATTTGATCTCAATGCTTTCACAAGAGTGCTTCGAGGAATCCATCTATGCGTTGGGCATGTCTGCTGGCGGTCCTGAGTCTCACCTCCCTTCAAGCCGTTCATGCCGAGGAACCGGACTCGGGTTTCAAGCCCATCTTCAACGGCGAAAACCTCAATGGATGGAGCGGAAAGGAGGGCTTCTGGAAGGTCGTTGACGGCGCTATCGTCGGAGAAACGACTCCGCAGCAGGTGCTCGATAAAAACACCTTTCTGGTCTGGGATCAAGGCCCGGTTGATGACTTCGAACTTCGCCTGAAATTCCGTATTTCAGGCAGTGACAAAGCCAATAGCGGGATTCAATTCCGGGGGGTGCAGCGTCCGGACGGCCATGTCGTCGGGTATCAGGCCGACATTGATCTTGGCGGGGAGTGGATCGGGGCACTCTATGACGAAGCCGCGCGTGGAACGCTGGCAAAGCGCGGACAGAAAACCCGTGTTGAGGTAAACGGAAAGCTCCGCACTGAAAACGTTGCTGATGCTGCAACGCTCTTGGCGGGGATCAAGCGAGGAGACTGGAACGAGTATTCCATCAAAGCTCAGGGAAATCGCATCACCCTGAAGATCAACGGCGCGGTCATGTCGGAAGTGATTGACGACGACCCGAAAGGACTGGACCGGAGCGGCATTCTGGCACTGCAGCTGCATACCGGGCCACCGATGAAGATCGAGTTCAAAGACATTCGACTCAAACGACTCCCGCTGCAGGGGGGATGGAAGAAAGCCGTCTTCATCGCCGGGACTCCAAGTCACGGGTACTCGCAACATGAACACAACGCTGGCTGCCTGCTGCTTGCCAGTCATCTGAAAGCAGCGGAAGCGGCGGGGTTACAGATGGTCAATGCCGTCTATCTGAACGGCTGGCCGAAAGATCCAACGGCCCTCGATAACGCCGACACAGTTGTCGCCTATTGCGACGGGGGAGAGCGGCATTTCCTCAATCCGCACGTGAGTGAGTTTGATGAACTCGTGAAGACCCGGAAGGTCGGTCTCGTCTGTCTGCACTATGGCGTGGAAACGACAAAAGGTGAGAAGGGCGACGCATTTCTCAGATGGATCGGTGGCTACTTCGAACCGTTCTGGTCCGTGAATCCGCACTGGGTCGCGAACTTCGAAAAGATTCCCGTCCATCCGGTGACCCGAGGAGTCGGTCCTTTCGAGATCAATGATGAGTGGTACTACCACATGCGGTTCGTGCCGAACATGACAGGCGTGACCCCGCTGCTGACCGCGATGCCTCCACGCGAGACCCTCAATCGCAAGGACGGCCCTCACTCCGGAAACCCTGAAGTCCGGGCCGCTGTTCTCGAGCGCAAAGAACCTCAGCATGTGGCCTGGGCTTATGATCGCCCGGAAGGACAGGGGCGCGGATTCGGATTCACTGGGGGTCACTTCCACGCCAACTGGCAGCACGACGATTTCCGCAGGCTGGTGCTTAATGCCATCGTCTGGACCGCGCAAGGAGAAGTCCCTCAGAACGGCGTCGCCACCCGGACACCGACCGTCCCTGAAATGGAAGCGAATCACGACAAACCGAAGCCGGAGAACTTTCAGTTCAAGTCTCCGATTAAGTCGGCGGCACCAGAAGCAGGCGCAGCGAAAGATCTGAAGCCCGGTGCCACGTCCGCGAAGCCTGTCTTTCGATCTGGAGTCGTGACCGCACAGACGCCCGGCGGAGGTGTTGATATCAATGTCGACATTACGGGAGCCAAAGCGCTGTATCTGGTTGTGCTTGATGGAGGAGACGGGATTGGCTGCGACTGGGCCGACTGGGAAAAGCCTCGGCTCGTTCATGGAAAGAATGCCTCGGAACAGAAGCTGACCGATCTCAAGTGGACGGCCGCAGCAGCAGGCCACGGAGGCGTTCGGGTCAACCAGAACAGCGGCGGTCAGGCTCTGCGCTCACACGGCCGGGAACTGGAATATGGCATCGGAACGCATGCCAACTCAGTCATCGAATATGCACTGCCGGAAGGCCATGAATTCACCCGATTCATCACCCGTGGAGTCCTTGATGAAGGAGGAACTAATCAGGGCTGCGGATCATCCGTGCAGTTTCTGGTTTTCACAGAAAAGCCGAGCCCCGAAGTCTTTCGTCAGGCAACAGCCGCCAGCAACCAGGCAAGCCATGAGTCATCGTTCGCTCTGGAACAACTGGAGGTCCATCCGGCTCTCAAAGCCACTCTGTTCGCCAGTGAGCCGATGATGTCCAACCCGACATCGATTGATATCGACCATCTGGGACGAGTCTGGGTTTGCGAAGGAGTGAACTACCGCGCGTTCGCGAATAAAGACCTGATCGGTCCCGATCGCCCGGGAGACAGACTGCTCATTCTCGAAGACCTTGACCACAACGGCGTCGCCGACAAGGCGAGCGTGTTCTACCAAGGCCATGACATCGACTCTGCACACGGCGTGCTGATTCTGCCCACTGTTGATGGAGTCGGCACCCGTGCACTGATTTCAGCAGGCGACAGCATCTTCTATCTCATCGACGACAACGGAGATTTGAAAGCGGATCGCAAGGAGATTCTGTTCACTGGAATCAGCGGGGCTCAGCACGATCACGGAATTCACGCGGTCCACTTCGGTCCTGACGGCAAGCTGTACTTCAACTTTGGCAACTACGGCAAGCAGATCAAAGACCGGGAGGGAAAGCCCATTATCGACATGATGGGCAACGAAGTGAATGACTCACGCCAGCCTTATCAGGAAGGCATGGTCTTTCGCTGCAATCTCGATGGCAGTGAGTTTGAGACGCTCGGCTGGAACTTCCGAAACAATTGGGAAGTCTGCGTCGATTCCTTCGGCACCATCTGGCAGAGCGACAATGATGACGACGGCAACCGGGGAGTGCGTCTCAACTTCGTGATGGAATATGGCAATTATGGCTACCGCGATGAACTGTCAGGAGCCAGCTGGCAGACTCCACGAACGAACTGGGAAGCGGAGATCCCGCTGCGACACTGGCACCTGAATGATCCCGGTACTGTGCCAAACCTGATTCAGACCGGCGCAGGGGCTCCGACCGGCATCTGCTTCTATGAAGGCACGCTGTTCCCAGCGGAGTTGCGAGGAGCCATCATTCACTGCGATGCCGGATCAAACAGCTGTCGGGCGTACGTTCCCAAAGCTGATGGTGCCGGGTACTCAGCCGAACCGATTGACCTGTTGGTCGGCACGCTCAACCGCTGGTTTCGCCCGAGCGATGTCTGTATTGCGCCAGACGGAAGCGTGATGGTCGCGGACTGGTACGATCCCGGCGTCGGCGGACACCGGATGCAGGACATCGAACACGGCCGGATCTTCCGACTCGCGCCGCCTGCTGGAGCACGCTATCAGAGTCCCCAGCATGATTTTTCGACTCCGCAAGGAGCAGTGAAGGCTTTGCAGTCTCCCAATATGGCCACCCGATATCTGGCATGGACAACCCTGCAGAAGTTCGGAACCGAGGCCGTTGCTCCACTGAATACGCTGTGGAACAGTAAGGATCCTGTTCTTCAGGCCCGGGCACTCTGGCTGCTGGGGAAACTGGATCGGCCACATGCTGACATCGTCGAAACTCTGCGGGCTGGACTCGCTCACTCTGATCCCAACATTCGAATCACTGCGATTCGTTTGCTGCGGCAGAAGCTGAACACCGTGTCACTCGACGATGTGAAAGGAGTGGTCACTGCAGACGACACCTCGCCAGCATTCCTGCGCGAGATCCTGATCGCTCTGCGTCAGATTCCAGAGAGCTGGTATCCTGCTGAGTTGAGAGAACACTATGCCGCAGGCGCCTGGGCGAAGCTCGCCGAACGTTATCAGGGCGACGATCGCTGGTATCTTGAGGCCCTGGGCATTGCAGCCACCAAGCACTGGGACCTGTATCTCGAGACATGGTTAAGTTCCGTCGGAGAGGACTGGAAAAGCACGAAGGCCGGCCGTGATATCGTCTGGCGTTCGCGTGCAAAGCAAACGTCAAAGCTTCTAGCGGGTTTGATCACGAGTCCTGTGACGCCGCTGGATGAGATTCCCCGTTACTTCCGCGCCTTGGATTTTCAGAATCCTGCCGATCGGCAGCCGGTCATCGAGCTGCTTGCGTTGAACGCAGACGTGAAAGACCCCGACCGTCGAAGCCTGATTCAGGCGGAAGCTTTGACCCGATTGGGGAATGCCGATCTTTCGAAGAATCCACAGCTGCGTGAAACCGTCAATCAAATTCTGAAGGAGAGCCAGGGCACCGTGCAATTCGTTTCTCTGGTAGGCCGCTTCCAGTTACAGGACCGATACCCTGAACTCGTGACGCTTGTGCAATCAGCTCCAGAATCTCAGGTCGCGGTCGATGCGGTCACCATGCTGTTTGGGAAGAACCAGCAAAAGCTTTTAAGCGACGCGATCGAAAAAGGAGATCGAGAGCGAGCCGAAGCGATCATTACTGCTCTGGGGAATTGCGGCGACAAACGCGGAATTGCCATGCTCCAGCCGATCCTGACGGATGAGGCTCGTCCCATGTGGATGCGGCAGGCTGTTGTGAAAGCGCTCGGGGCTTCCAACACTGGCGGCAGTGAATTGCTGAAATTCGCCGAAGGGAACGTCCTACAGGGTCCATTAGGCCCTGCACTCGCGGCCAGTCTGCTGAATTCCTCGAACCCATCCATCCGCGAAGCGGCCCTGAAGATTTTCCCGTCGCCTCCAGGTAAGAATTCGGCTCCACTCCCGCCGATCACAGATCTTGCAAAGCGAACCGGCAACGCCGATCAGGGACGCATCATTTTTAACACCACCGGCACCTGTAACAAATGTCATCAGGTGAACGGGATCGGCGTCGAGATTGGCCCCAATCTTTCCGAGATCGGCAAGAAGCTGGCCCGACCTGCGTTGTATGAATCCATTCTGTTCCCGTCAGCGGCAATCAGCCACGGGTATGAAAATTGGTCAGTCGTCACCGAGTCCGGTCAGGTCTATACCGGGCTCATGATCAGCGAGACGCCGACTGAGATTCAGATGAAAGACGACAAAGGGATTATCCGCAAGATCCCCGTCGAAGAGATTGAGGTCCGTCGCAAGCAGGATGTTTCGCTGATGCCTGCGGACCTTCAACGGCTGATGACCATTGATGAGTTGGTCGACGTCGTGGAATACATGACGACCCTAAAGGAACGGCGGCTGTAAGCACCGATCTCCAGAACGTGTCGCTTCATTGCAAATCAACAGAAGATCGATGAAGCGATCTCCTGTTCTCCTTCCTTCCAGCTGCCCGCGGAGCTTGATTTCACGCAACATCATTGTTGAGATCAGAGTCACCGTCCCCTGCCTGAGACTCCTCGAGTCCTCCCACCCACTGGAGTTTGTCCGATGCCTGTTGATCGTGTCTCAGCTGCTGAACCGAAGAGGTCATCGCGACGGATTCGCAGCCGGTGTTGCAACCAATTCAGTTGGTTCGCCGTCTGGACGTTGGGGGCTGTGATCGGTCTGACCTCCGGCCTCCTCATCGCCGCAGAGCCGGTCGCCACTGCCACTCCTGCGCCGGGTGAAGAACTGCTGCAGGATTACTTCCGGCTGCGGACAGAAGCCATTGAGGAGAGTTGCCTGGCGGATGTGAAGACTGCAGAAGACTGGCTCAGTCAGCGTGACGCCCGACACCTTGAACTGCGTGAGATGTTGCGACTCTCACCCTGGCCGGAGAAGACGCCGTTGCAGCCTGTCATCACCGGCACGCTCGAACACGGCGACATCATCGTCGAGAAGCTGCACTTCCAGTCACAGCCAGGTTTGTACGTCACTGCGAATCTATATCGTCCCCGTGAAATTCAGGGGAAGCTTCCAGCCATTCTTTACGTCTGTGGTCATGCCAATGTGAAAGAAAAGGGCGTCTCTCTAGGGAATAAGGCTGGATACCAGCACCATGGTGCCTGGTTCGCGCAGAACGGTTATGTCTGCCTGACGATCGACACGATTCAGCTGGGAGAGATCTCCGGACTTCATCACGGAACCCATCATCTGGGAATGTGGGAATGGCTGAATCGGGGCTATACCCCGGCAGGCGTTGAAGCCTGGAACGGTATTCGAGCGATTGATTACCTGCAGTCGCGTCCTGAAGTCGATCCAGAACGAATTGGCGTCACCGGCCGGTCAGGAGGAGGAGCTTACTCGTGGTATATCGCCGCGCTGGATGATCGCGTGAAAGCCGCAGCCCCAGTTGCCGGCATTACCAGTATGCGGAATCACATTATCGACAAGTGCATTAATGGACACTGCGACTGCATGTTCATGGTCAATCGCTACGGCTGGGACTTCCCACTGCTCGCGGCCATGATCGCCCCGCGACCGATGTTACTGATCAATACAGATCGCGATCGGATTTTCCCACTCGACGGAGTCGTCGATGTTCATACTAAGACTCGACGAATTTATCAGCTTCTGAATGCTGACGAGAATAACGGGCTCTTCATTGCCAAGGGGGGACATCAGGACATTCAGCATCTGCAGAACGCCGCGTTCCAGTGGTTCAACCTGCATTTGAAGAAAGACACCGATCCGATTACGACCGCAGCAACGAAGCTGTTCCCGCCACGCGAACTGAAAGTCTTCGAGACGCTGCCTGCCGATGAGAAAGTCACCACCGCTCAGGAATGGTTCAACCTCCCGTCTCCGCAGAGTGAGGAACAGGAGCTGCGGCAATTCAAGCCAAGCCGCACCGGCCTGCTGACGGAACGCCAGCTGAATGTGAAAGAGGTGAAGAGTCTGGATTCCAATGGAATTCAGGTCCGCATTTTCGAATTCGATTCAGAGAAACCGTATCGTCTGAACTTCGCGGTGGTCAGTGATGTGGGCACACCTGCGAATGTCCCTGTGAACATTCATGTCCTCTCTCCGGCGGAATGGGATCAGTCGCCCGTGTTGGATGCGATCGGTCAGGGAAAGAGTGATTCCCAGTTGCCGACAGAACAGTTGAAAAGTCTTTACCGGCCGGGAACCGTACAGGTTTATCTTGCTCCCCGGGGAGCAGGAAGCACCCGCTGGGAAGAAGATTCCAAGGCGAAGCCGCATTCGCGCCGTAGCTTCAACCTGCTCGGAACCACTGAGGACGAGCGACGGGGGATCGACACCGCGAATGCGCTGGCTGCGATTCAGGTTGCTCTGAAGAATCCCACGAATGTTACCGTGAGCGGGAAGGGAGCCGCTGCATTCTGGTCACTGTACGCGTCATTGCTCTCGCCGGACAAACTGCAGTACCGACTCCAGGGAATGGAATTCGAACCGCGAACGGCTCCTCAGATCTTGGGGATGGAAGAACAGACCTCGATTCCTGAACTGCTGCTCCAGTCCGCCAGTCAGGGGAATGCCGTTGAGTATCTCGCTGTTGCCGGGGAAGACCCGACCTTTCGCGACACCGTTGAAAAGAAGGCCAAACGCCACGGCGTGAAGGCTGTGAAAGTCACGACTGCCGAATAGAATTGCATTTCGCAGTCCACGGGCTCTTCGCTTTGTAAGGGAGAGTCCGTGACAGCTACAGAGTTTCGAGAGCCCGCCTGAAGCCGCTTGGGTCAGGCATCAATCGCTTGCAGGATCGCGTCGGAATCCATGGCCTGGAAGGATTGCCAGTCGTTTGGAGTGATCTTTCCATCGTGAAGTGCACTCGCGACCATCGCCCCGTCCAATCGGTTCAGCTGCAGACGCATCAGGTCCGCGACATCCCGGACGCCGCCGCCTGTCCAGAGAATGACGTCAGCCCGACGGTCTTTCACGGAATGACAGAATGAGGCGGTCTGCACTCCGCGACTGCTGCCGATGTTCGTGAATTCCAGCACGATCAGGTGATGCAACCCGATCCGGAGGACGCTGTCCACCACATGCATGGGATGAAGATTGGCAGCAGCCGGTCCGACCGGGCGTCCATCCCGAAGGTCCAGGCTGAAGATGAGTCGGTCCGTCCCAATAGCGTCGACCAGCGGTTCGAGCATCTTTAGATCAGTCAGTGACTCCAGGCCAATGATGACCCGCGTCGCGCCGAGAGCGAGAACCGCCTCTGCCTCGGCGACTGTCGAAACACCGGCATCGACCGCGAGGGAGGTCCCGCATTCTGCGAGAGCACTTACCAACAGGGAAGGGGGAGCCCCTGTCTGAATGGCGTCCAGATCCGCAACATAAAACCACTGCGGCTGGAAGGCTTTTCTGATTGCCTGACAGGTCTCGACGGGGTCCGCCCCCGGAGTCAGGCAACTGACATTCGGACGATAAAGTTCGCGTCGCCCCCCGACGCCGCGCACAAGTCGTCCCTGCATGATGTCGAGAACGGGAACCAGTTCCATGACTCTTCTCCCGGGGATCCCTTCACTCCAGTCGCCTCCGGCAGCACTGATGCGATCTGGGTCATGTTCCCCGGTTTCCTCAGATCGATGAGATTGAGGAAGTCAGAGATTTTTCACCTGGCGAGCAGCGGAGACGGATGTTCCGGAGATGAGCAGATTAGAATTGCTCTCTCCATCTTAAACCGCGCCTCTGCCGTCTCAACAGAATTGTGGCCATTCCGCCTGCAAACCGGAAAGTCGCCCGCCGCTCGGATGTTTACTGGGGGGAAACTTCCTGCCCGGCGATCGGTTCTGTAATTGCGTAAATCTGTTCCCCGGTCTTTCCGTTCCAGACACGGATGACCCCATCTTCTCCCCCTGCCAGTACCAGTGCTCCATCGGCACTCGCCATTGCTGCATAGACATAGTCCTGTGCTCCGACAAAGGAACGTTCGTTCTGACCTGACTGCGCGACGTGCACTTTCACATGCCCGTCGCCGCTGGAAGAAAGCACTCTGTCACTGCTCCCCACGAAAGAGGCCGACGTCAGCGGACGGGATGAGTTATCAATCGTCCGAATCAGCTCTCCGGTTTCCACATCCCAGATCTTCAGCAACCGGTCGGCTCCGGCCGTCGCCAGCAGGAGTTCATCTGCACTCAGAGCGACTCCCTGGACGTGCTCGGTATGGCCTTCAAAGGACTTCACCAGACTGCGATTCTGGACATCGAAGAGCTTGCAGAACTTGTCGGCGCCGCCAGTGACCAGTTCTTGCCCATCGCGCGAGAACCGGATGTCGAGCACGGTATCACTATGAGCGTCCGGGAACTCGATGGGCTGGGATGGCTGAGCCAGCTCCCAGAGCAAAACTTCACCTGCCCGGGACGGATCGCCCCCTGCCGTCCCAATCCACTTTCCGTCGGGACTGAACGCCAAGGCATTCACGCGATGAATCATGGCCGAGTTGTCCAGATTCTGCGGAGCATGATCTGGTGGCCCGAGCGTGGTTTCATAGGACCAGGCCGGAGCCGTGTCCCAGAGGACCGCCGTTCCTCGATGGTCGATTGTGACGATGTGGTCGCCTTTCGTCGCGACAAGATGTCGAGGCGACGCCCCGGCGAATCCCGGCCCATCAAGCGGCGATCCTGACTTCAGGTTCCATGCTCTGACAGCTTCTCCCGATCCTGTCGCCAGTAGAACTCCGCATGACTGTTGAATGGTGAGGTCAGAGATGGACTGCCCAGACCGCTCTCGCTGCTGGATCGCCGCAGCAACCTGACGCTGTGCCGCTTCGAGTTCCGCCTGCATTTTCTCCTGAAGTGACCGACGGCGATGCACCTGCTCTGTTCCGAACTGCAATGACTGTTCAGCCTGCGAGGCGGTGCGTTTTGCCGACTGCAGGGCCGCCCGAGCTGCTTCCACTGCCTCGGACTCTTTCTTCTGACGCATCTGTGCTTCGGTCAGTGCTAGCTTAAACGTCGCCTGCTCCGGGTCGGCTTCCAGTTGTTTCTCCGCCTGAGTGACAGCTTGATCAGCAGTCGCCAGTTTCATTTCCGCCTGTTCAAGGGACTCTGCGGACTGGCGTATCTCATCCAGGGCGTTCTGGTACTGAGTCTTCCGATCCGTCAAATCTCGTTCAGTCTGCTGCAGTTTCTCACTCGCCCGATTCAGTCGACGCTGTGCGACTTCAACCGCGATGGCCTGATCCTGTTCGTCTCGAACGAAGGCCGCGGCGGCGCGGACACTGGCAATCAAAGTTCCATCGGCATCATGCAGATGAAGTGTGCCGTCCACCCCTGCGAAGACCAGTCGACTCCCGTCATCCGTCGAGGAGAGGAATGTGACCGGCGACGCCGCTGTCTTTGTCCAGACGGTCGCTCCCTTTTTCAGATCCCAGGCCTTGATTGTTCCATCAGGGCTTGCGGTCCACAGTCGGGACTGATCCGGGGCAACAGACAGCAGATGAGCCGGTTGAGAGAGACCTGCCAGCACTTGAATCGGTTCTGGAACAGAGTTGGATTCGCCCCGGTCCAATGCCTCTGGCGACCAGACCCGAACGGCATTGTCTTCATGGGCCGTAATTAGAGTCGCATCGACTGAGTGAGTCTGCAAAGCTGTCACCGGCGAGGGCATCGGCACCGTTCGCGACAGGGTTCCATTCTGCGCATCTCGCCATTCGACGTGACTGTTTGATCTGGCGAGAATGATTCCATTGCCAGACGAAGAGAAGGTGAAGTCAATGATTGCCGATTCGCCTGCTGGAATGACGCCGCTCTCCTGCGGGGACTCCAGATTCCAGATTGCGATTTCGGAGTCCTCCAGCAGAAGCGCCAGCTGGGTCCGTTCTGAATTCAGACGAATTCGCTTCACCGGATGTTCGAACTTTCGCGATGCAATGGCGCGGGGAGCGTCTCGCTTCCACAACTTCACATTCCGGTAACCACCCGTGGCGATTCTGTCTCCCTGCGGGGAGAACGAAACCGCCTGCACATAATCATGATCCACCGCACCATCGAGGCTGGGGGCCTGCAGCTGGGTCACTCGTTTTCCTGTCAGGAGATCATAGAGAAGCACCTGATTCGCCTGACTGGCAGCGAGCCATCGTTGATCCGGGGAGAGTGACAAGCTGTAGATCTGACGTCGCGTCCCAGACAAAGACCGAAATCGCGTCATTTCCGATGCGGTTTTCTTCCCTTCGACGGCTCCTTTGTTGATCCACCGTTTGAATAGATCGCGTTCCTGAGAGGTCAGGGCCGCGATCTTCAGATCATTTGGCATCGGAGGCATGTGCGGTTCCTCCAGATGAGCGACCACGCGGTAGAGCAGGCTTTTCTCTGCATCCCCTGCCACAACCACGGGACCGGCAGATCCGCCGGCAATCACTTTCTCATAGTTGTCGAGCCACAGATCTGCTTCATGCACATTCCCTCCGTGACATGCCTGACATTTCGTTTTGAGGATCGGGACAATGTCCGAGTGGAACTGGACTGGCCGCGCTTCCGCATCGTCCGCCTGCGCGAGGCTCATCGAGCTGACGAAGGCGAAGCTCATCACGACAGGCAGCCATGTCTGAAGGGTGATTCGCAGGGAAGAACAACCGGACCTGAGCATCTTCAATTCCATATTCCGTTATCAGTCTGAGAGCACTCCTGCGCAGTCGCCAGGTCGGCACGCAAGCGAGTCGTTCACCCAGTCAATCCATCACGTTGAACTGGTCCGGGGCGGGCGACTGTCAGGGATTCTGAGAGACCACCGGCGGCAGGACCGCAAAGTGGATGGTTCGCTCAATGACTCGGGTCTGATTGTCATGCATTGCAGTTGCTTTCAGCCGGAACGCTTTCGCCTGGGCCGGTGCAAAGTCAGCCGGCACGAGAACTTGAAGCACTCCACTGGATTCTGACTCTTTCAGGACCACGGGCTCGGCCTTGATCGAGGCGCTGTCGTCCGCCTCGAAAAGTTGAATGGAAATCAGCCCGGCGAAACCGTCTCGCCGCTGCACCTGAACCGGAATGCCGAGCGTCCCCCCGGCTGCGATTCCTCCTTGTGGCAACGCAGGCTGCAACAGCTTGAACGGAACGCTGACCGCATCTACTGTGATCGAGGGAGAAAGCAGAGCCAAATTGAGTGTCTGGGGAGCAGTCTTCTGTTCGACCGCCACGATCTGTTTTTCGATTTCAGTTCGGCGGGTTTCCTGTGCCGCCACTGCCGCCAGAGCCTCCTTCTCGACCGCTTCCGCGGCCTTCAATGATTCCCCTGCTGTCGCAACGGCCTTCTGAGCCATGTTGACCTGCTGGAGCGCGGCGCGATGCGCGGCTTCGAACTGGGCAAGCTGCTGCTTCTGCGTCACTGTCACCTGACGCGCCTGCTCATGTTTTTGAAACAGTTCGTTGTAGCGGCGGGTTGAAGTCGCATGTGTCACCGCGATCATTTCATTCAGTTTTTTCTGAGCATCCCGCTGCTGCACTGCACTGTCGCGTTGCCGCGTCGCCGTCGCCTGTTCGGCCTCGGCTTCCATCAACTGCTGTTCAGCCATCATCAGATTGGACTTGTCGTCTGCCTGTTGAGGCTTCGCGTCGCCCTTGTTCTCAGCAGCGGATTCTTCAGGGGAATTCTTGAGACGGCTCACAACGCCCATTGCGTCGGTCACCCGCTGATTGGCCTGTCGGACGTTCACTTCCTCTGCGGAGACAGCTTCGTCCTGCTGCCGCAGCAAGGTCTGGGCCTGAGCCAGACGGAGGTTGTCGGAGGCGAGAGCTTTCTCGGCCGTCGCGAGGAGATCCATCGCCTCATGTTCAGCAAGAAGTGTTTTCTCGAGCGCAGACCGGGTACTTTCCACCTGCTGTTGAGCGACTCCAAGAGTCGCCTGGGTTTCCTGCAGCTTTACAGACGCCGATTCCATCTGACGAAGGGCGGCCAGCCGAGACTGCTTGGTCGATTCAGCCGCGTTCTGAGTCGCTTGCAGTAGTTCGTCCGCTTTCGCCAGTTCCAGTTTCAGTCGGTCAACCGCTTCGGGGTTGCGCCGGTATTCAACCTTGGTCTCACCCTTAATCCAGAGGAAGTGGCTGCCCACCGGAAGTTCGTCCGACGCATTCAGCCGCAGTTGATGAGCCACCGCTCCGGCCGGGATCGTTGCTGTCTCCGCGTCGATCGTCAGCTGTTTCGGCAAATTCGGAATGGAGAGTTGGATCGCCTCCTTCGCAACAGCAGTCCGTTCGATCGTGATTGGAATCGTGAGCTGCCCGCCGGGGCCGACTTCGAACTGCGTCACCGGCGTGTCGAGTCGCGCGGGAGCAGATTCCGGAAGCACGCCGATTCCCTGAAACGAGGTGAGACGGCAGATCGTGGGGGTGATGTGATCTCGCGGCCGGACGACCGTCGCCATCCGAATGAGATGTTGAACTGGACTGGAGTCCTGAGTTTCTTCCGGAAGAACCTCTTCGGCAATCAACTGCAGGTCGTGCCAGCCTGAATCGACATCCGCACTCGTAGAGACCATCAGGCTCCCGACGCGGGTACTCGCAGGGATCAGTGCAGTTTCACACATCATTCCCGGGGGAAGCTGAGCAGGCCGAACTCGAATCGCTCCAGTGAAGCCGCGCTGTCGGAACGCGTAAAGCGTCATTTGAACCCGATCACCTTTGCGGATGCCAGACACAGGCAAGGGCATCGCCCCGGGACTCCCAGCAATGGCGACCACCTGAAAATCAGGAAGACTCTCTCCCATCGAAAGCTGATACGTCTGTTGATGACTGTCGGCGGTCCCGCCGAATCGATTCCGAAGTGTCAATTGATAGATTGCGGACTCTGGGAGCACGACGGTCAGCGTCGGGTCTGTCGACTGACTTTCGAATCCCTGCGGAAGCAGGTTCGGTTCCGAGTCATCGGCACTTGCAACGGCAACCAGTTCTTCCTGGCCGTCATCTTTGAACTGCACGCGTTCCAGCACCAGCATGGGGTCCAGCAGACTTCCCCGGCGATCGGCAATGACATCAAAAGTCAGACTCTCACCTTTGTCCCCCTGAAAGCGGAACCGGTGTTGTCTGGTCTTCAGATCGAACCGTCCCTGAATCGTGACCGGAAGAGTGATTTTCTCAGAGGACAGGTCGCTTGTCAGATCGGCCTGCAGGCGCACCGGCAGCGGCGTGATCCCGAACGAGATGGGAAAAGAGGACCGCTCTCCGTGAATGAATCGGTAGTCGAAGGCATCCAATGATGCAGCAGCGGGAGGGACGTACTGTTCAGCAAGACGGGATTCCCAGTCGTCGGTCGGAGCGACTTCAACGTCGAGTGCGTCGAGTTCGATTCCCTTCACAAAGCGCCCGGATTTCTTCGCCCCGGGCAGGTGATACCCAAAGAGCGTGACGGGAGTGCTTCCGTTGATGGAGACGACTGATGGTTCCGCAAAGAGCAGATGGGATTCTGTATGCACATCCAGCAAGTAAGGATAATCCGCTCCCCCCCGATAGGTGACGTCATGAACCTTAATCAGATATTCACCTGTCTGGGGAGCGAGAAACGTGAGTACAGGATCTCCGCGATGTTGCCCTCGAGAGGAAGCGAGGATCTGTCGCCCGTCCTTCGCCATCACTGTCATGATTGGGTGCAGTCGAGAATCGATTTCTGCCGCCCGGCAATCGAAAATGACGAGGTCTCCTGCGGATGCCCGAATGCGATACCAGTCGACCTCCTGTGGAACTGTCAGGCAGCCGTTGATCATTTCTCCGATTTGAATCGGTTGAGCGCTGGATGAAGATTTCACGCCTTCATGTTCCAGGCAAACGGGACGCTGACCTACCACAAAGCGTCGCGGACTACTGACACCCCAACGTCCTTCGCAGACGACATCATAAATGCCCGGGGGAACGTCCGGGTCGATGCTCACACTGAACAGAGGGACCGGCTTTGCGGCTGCTGATTGATTCTCTGTTGCCGGGAGAAGACTGGCACGCAGTCCGGGATGCGAGAATCGGAGCTGGGTAACCTCTTCGAGATCCTCGCCCGCAACCAGTGACAGGACCAGCGAGGTGCCTGCCTGGCCGCCCACTGGTGAGATCGCGTTCAGTCGGGTGTGAGGCAGCTCTCCCCAGGCAATGGGGCTGAACCAGCAAGCGACGATAAAGATGCTGAAAAGAGATGTGAATCGAAATTTCACGACACCATCCTTGGTGGAGCGGCCAGCCGAATGCTGATCAGGCGATCCGGCAACGCAAACAGGGGATCTACTCCATGAGGTTCCCCCGTCAGTTCCCCGCTGATGAAATTGGATCCGATCCAAATTCAGCGGCAGAATCCGCCGTTCAGCGTACCCTGCGCACCGCAGATTGCCAATCCGACCCCACCTTTTTCTACCGCCGCGGATCTGCCGTCAGGAAGATTTTCACCATGCTCCCCGGAAGGTGAAGGGCCATGTCGTCACATTCTGTCATCGAACCGCGAGAAATTCGGGTCAGACTTCTATTGGAAATTGGGCTCTCCCTGACGTGTGGTTGCCCACGGGTGCAGTGCTGTGTGTAGAATAGAACAGCTTCCGCGGCCTGCTTTACGCAGCCCGGTTGATGCAAAGCAGAACGGTCGCGAGATGATCATTGCGGAAGCGCGGAGTTCCGTCGGGTTCCTCAAGGGCAGGGAGAGTGAATTGAGAACTGGATTGCTGGTCGCAACCTGCATCGCCTGCTGGGCGTCCTGTGTCATCGCGGGACCGACTGTGACCGTCACTCGTCTCGATGGAACCACGGTTGACGGCGAACTTGTCAGTTTGACCGCGGAACAGATTCAGGTCCGGACGGAAGGTGCGGAAGAGACGCTGCCGACCGAGAATGTCATGCAGCTCGAGTTCAGTTCGAACCAGCTGGCGACTGGAGCGAAAAGCCTTTCCACGCGTCTGGCAGACCAGTCACTGCTCGAGATCTCGACCGTCACCAGCGACGGCACGACAACGACACTGACCACATCGGGAATAGGAACAATTACGCTGCCCGCCCGACAGGTTCAATCCGTCCGCCTCGCTGCACTCGAGCCAGCCGTGGAAGCGAGCTGGCAGGACCTAATGTCCCGCAACACCCGGGATGATCTGCTGATCATCCGCAAAGGGGACGTTCTCGATTATGTCTCGGGGTCGGTGGGAAACATTTCGCCGGAGTCGGTCACGATGCTGGTCAGGGGCAAGGAACTCTCCGCCCCGAGAGACCGCATTTTCGGTATCGTCTATGCGTCACAATCGCCGCTGACCGGGAAGAAAATCGCCGTCCGCACGACGAGTGGTGACCAGTTGCAGGCTGACTCTGTCGCGATGGAGGGCGAGGCACTGCAGGTGCGAACCGCTTCGCTGGGACAACAAGCAATCCCTTTGAATTCGGTGCTGAATCTCGATTTCGGCGGCGGCCGCATTCGCTCTTTGAGTGACCTTGCCGCCGATACCCGTGACTCGAAGGCTCCTTCTCCCGAGCATCCGGTCGTCTGGTTCTACAGCAAGAATTCGCCGGCGGGTTCCGGAGGACGCGGTGTGTTGCGTATCGGACAGAACGAATACAAGCGAGGGCTCTGGCTGCACTCAGGCGCCGTCCTGCATTACCGACTGAATCGCGAATACACTCGACTGAGAACGACCGCTGGTTTCGAGCTGACCTACCTCACACGGATGCCTCAGTTCGAGCCGAAGGTTCAGCTCATCATTCAGGGCGATCAGCGTGAACTCTTCCGCAAGGAGTTCAACTGGAATGATCCCCCCGTGCCACTCGATCTGGACCTCACGGACGTACGTGACCTCACCATTCGCGTAGAGTCTCAGGGGAAAGCGACCGGGATTCTCGAACATTTTGGCCTTGGTGATGCTCAGGTGATCCAGTGAGTCGCAGAACCTTTCGCCCGAATCTGTCAGGCCCGATTCAGTCAGGAACGTTCCTGCTGATCGCCTTTGCCGGACTGTGCTGGTCGACGGCCGTGCGCGCGGAACCGCTTTCAATTCCAGCCTCGGTGCAACAGGCCGAAGCTCGCCGTATTGAAACGATGAAGCAGTGCGCCCCGGCCGTGGTCGCAATCTTCGGGTCCGATGGAGGAGGAGGAGGCTCCGGAGTTCTTATCGAATCGTCCGGCTTCGCAGTGACGAACTTTCACGTCGTGGAAGGCGCCGGCGCCTTCATGAAGTGCGGCCTGAATGATGGGAAGCTGTATGACGCTGTGCTCGTCGGGATCGATCCGACAGGAGATGTCGCACTGATTCAGTTGCTGGGACGCAATGATTTTCCAGTGGCCAAAGTCGGGGACAGCGATGAGGTCAGAGCCGGCGACATGGTGTTCGCCATGGGGAACCCATTTCTGCTCGCAATGGACTTTCGCCCCACGGTCACCTACGGGATGGTCAGCGGAGTTCACCGATATCAGGAACCTGCTGGGACCTTTCTGGAATACACTGACTGTCTGCAGGTCGACGCCTCCATCAACCCAGGGAACTCCGGCGGCCCGTTGTTCAACATGGATGGAGAGCTGATCGGAATCAATGGCCGGATCTCCGTGGAAAAGCGGGGACGCGTCAATGTTGGAGCAGGCTACGCCATCTCCATTAATCAGGTCATGCACTTTCTCGATCACCTGAAAAGTGGCCGCATTGTCGACCATGCGACTTTAGGAGCCACTGTCGCAGGCACAGCTGACGGATCCGTCGTGATTGCCGGAATTCTTGAGAACTCGTCGGCCTTTCGCAGAGGTCTCCGCTGGGGTGATGAAGTGCTGTCTTTCGCAGGACGCCCTATCCGTAGCGTCAACCAGTTTAAGAACATCCTCGGGATCTACCCGAAGGGCTGGACCGTTCCGATTTCCTACCGGCGTGAAGGCAAGCGGTATGACGTCAATGTCCGGCTGATGGGTCTGCATCGTCGGGCGGAACTCTTCGGCGAAGAAGAGAAGCCCACTGACCGGCGCCAGGATCCGAAACGGCCTCCGAAAGATCCTGAAGAAGAGAGCCCTGAATCTCCGGATGAAAAGCCACCGTCGAAGCCCGGCAAGAAGGAAGCTGGTCCAGCTCCCCCGGAACAGTATAAGCACCTTTACATCGAGCGAATGGAGTATGCAAATTACTACTTCAATCAGGTCGCTCAGGAGCGGCTGTTGAAACATGTGCCGCAGATCTCCAATCTGCCTGCCGAACAGAATCGCTGGCAGTTGGCAGGCACGCTGAAAGAGACGACACCGATCGATATTCGACTGGTCCCGGATGCCGTGGCCGCGAAGATCGGCGACGCGTTCATGGTGCAGAAGCTCGATGAAGACTTCCGTGATCTTCCCCCAGGAACAGGAGGACTGCTTGGAGCACTTGAACAGCTCCGACACTTCCTGACTGACCGCGATGACTATTTCACTGAGTTGTACTACCTCGGAAGTGAGCCCTTGCCGGGCATCCCTGAA
Source organism: Planctomycetota bacterium (assembly GCA_023417655.1). GTDB lineage: Bacteria > Planctomycetota > Planctomycetia > Planctomycetales > Planctomycetaceae > Planctomicrobium. The sequence continues at coordinate 162,751 of JAEZFD010000029.1, forward strand.
AAGGTCGACGTGCTGGTCACAACTCGTGGACTCTCCAGTTGTCGCTGGTATTTCCGCAAGAATTCCGGCCAGGAAAATGACGGGCAATTCCTCGGATTCGACTTCTCCGTGGAGGAAGACGCCGATCCTTGCGAGATCCGCTTTCAAAGCTGGCAGGACTTCGCAAACGTCAAGTTTCCGAGTGCGATGAACATTCGTAGCGGCGACACCGACACAGGAACTCTTCAGGTGAAATCGTTGCAGATCACTCCCGTCGAAGCAGCCACTTCCGCGTCTTCCCCAGTTCCATCGGAGGGAACCAGACCATGATGCGAGCTCTCCAGAGTCTGCTCTGCACCCTCCTCATTCTGTCCGCTGGCATGGTGTCAGCCGCAGGGGCTCAGGATGTCAGCGACGTTATCCCTGAGATTCAGTCGAAGGTCGTCAAACTCTATGGCGCGGGTGGACTGAAGAATCTGGCGACCTATGGAACCGGATTTCTCGTCTCGGCGGACGGATACATCGTCACTGTCTGGAGCCACCTGCTTGATTCTGATGGCGTCTCGGTCGTACTGGGTGATGGACGCCGGTTCTTCGGGAAGGTGATCGGCACCGATTCGCAGAAGGATCTGGCCGTCCTGAAAATCGACGCAACCAATCTCCCGTACTTTGAACTTCAACTCGCGGCCACCGCTGGCCCGGGCGCGCCAGTTCTCGCCTTCAGCAATGTCTTCAAAGTCGCTGTTGGGGATGAACCAGTCAGTGTGATGCATGGCATCGTGTCAGCGAAGACCGAACTTTCTGCACGACGGGGCCGTTATCAGATTCCATACCGGGGCTGGGTCTATGTGATTGACGCCGTCACGAATAATCCCGGTGCGGCCGGGGGCATTCTGACCACTTACGATGGCCGCTTATTGGGAATCCTCGGACGCGAAGTCCGCAGTGACCAGAACCACGTCTGGTTGAACTACGCGGTGCCGGTCACGGAACTGGTCGGGACCATCGAAGACATCGTCGCCGGGCGCCATCGTCGCAACGATCCGCTCGCCGACACCGAAACCTCACCAAAGGATTCCGGGGTCCGTCCGCTTGATTTCGGGCTGATCCTCGTGCCGGATGTGGTCTTCCGCACTCCGGCTTATGTGGAAACCGTTGTTGAAGGCTCGCAGGCTGCGAAGCTCGGCCTCAAACCAGACGATCTGGTGGTCTTTGCGAACGGAGAGCTGATTCCTTCCATTCGGGCACTCGATGCGATCCTCCGGCAACTGCCTCCGGGCGACGATCTTCAGCTGATTGTCAGAAGGGATCAGGAATTGATTTCTGTCACTTTCCGGGTCCCGCGGCCTCGCCCCTGAAACGCAGAGCCATCCTTGTCGCCGGGTTCTCTGTGAGCGACTGCCTGTTTTCACTGACAGCTGAAATCCGACTTGAAGACTGCACCTGATTTTGACTGGTGAAACGCAATGCGAGTAATGAGTTCTCCCCTTCAGGTCAGCCGCCGCAGTCTGCTTCTGATGATCTGCATGCTCATCGCGGCGACGGAACGTCAGGTCGAGGCACAGACCGTAGCTGAGTTGCAGAATGCCTATCAGCAGGCGGTCGCTCATGTCGATCGCAGCATCGTCCGGATCGAAACGGTCGGCGGAGAGGACCTTGTCGGCGATGTTCTCACCGGCACCGGCCCCACCACCGGATGCGTGCTGCGTGAAGATGGTTACATCATCACCAGCCGGTTCAACTTTCTGGCGAACCCCTCAAGTGTTGTCGTCACTTTGTACGACGGCCGGAAGCTCGCCGCCGAGATTGTTGCCAATGATGAGTCGCGGATGCTGACGCTCCTGAAGGTCAACGCGACCGGGCTGACTCCACTGCAGCCAACTCCTCCTGAAGAGGTCCACGTCGGGCAGACGGCATTGGCGTTAGGCCGGACATTCGATCTGCAGTTTCCCAATGTGTCCGTCGGGATCGTCAGTGCGCAGAACCGGATTTGGGGACGCGCCCTGCAGACGGACGCCAAGACATCCCCTCTGAATTATGGGGGCCCGTTAATTGATCTCGCGGGACGCTGTCTGGGAATCATTGTTCCTTTGTCGCCTGACAAGCAGGGGACCACTGCTGGTGTCGAGTGGTATGACAGCGGCATCGGGTTTGCCATCCCCCTGACGGATCTACAGACGGCATTGCCGCGTCTGCTGGCCGGAGAAACCTTGAAGCCCGGCCTGATGGGGGTCAGTTTTGAAGATCAGGGAGCCGTAAGCGGAGCAGCGAAAATCATCCGAGTTCGTCCGAAGTCTCCTGCTGATGAAGCTGGACTGAAAGTCGACGATGTCGTCGTCTCTATCAATGGCAAACCGGTCGATAGACTGAACGATCTGAAAATGGTTCTCGGCAGCCTGTACGCTAAGGATGTGATTCATCTCATGGTCCGACGGCAGGACGAAACGATCCAGTGCGATCTGACCTTGGCAGAGCAGATTCAGGCATTCGTGGCTCCCTATCTAGGGATTCTCCCTGATCGCGAGATTCCGGCAGCCGACGCGAAAGGCCTCAAGATCAGAGGCATTCTGCCAGAGAGCCCTGCTGCAGAAGCAGGACTTCAGTCGGACGACGTCATTGAACAGGCTGTGAACGAGCCAGTTCAAAACGCTCCGGAACTGGAAAGTTGGATTCGCCGTCTTCAGCCAGAAGATACGCTGCCGCTGCTCCGGCGTCGTGGCACAGAGACTGAGACGATCACGGCAACCCTGGTCCCTCGCCCATCTGCTCCGCCGGAGAAAGTGGAACCGTTCGACATTCCCTTTTCCGTGTCCGACCGCGATCTCAAGTCAGGACGTCTGAACGGCTCTCTCCCTGGCGACGGATTGAAATACTGGAGCTACATCCCTGAAAACTATAATCCTCAATACCGATGGGGACTGCTCGTCTGGCTGCATCCGTCAGGCAATCCTCAAGAGCAGGAAACCTTGAAAGCCTGGCAGGAGGAATGTCGCCAACGGGGAATCATTCTGGTCGGTCCCCGTGCGCCTGACGTGAGTGGGTGGTCAACCGAGCATGAGGAATCCATCAAGGCGATCATTGAAGAGTTTCAGAAGAAGTATCAGATCGATCCCGCCCGAATCGTGGTCATGGGGCGTGAGAGCTCGACGGTCTTCGCGACTCAGCTGGCCTTCAAATATCGTGAGTTGATTCGCGGACTCATCCTGCTTCATGCTCCCCTGCGGATTCGACCTCCCGACGTTGACCCGGATTATCCTTTGGAGCTGGCCTTTGTCTCTTCGTCCGAGCATCCGCAGCACCGGCTTGTGGTCCGAAGCTTTGAGTTCGTCCGTAAGATGAACTTCCCTGCCTGGCTGGTGCCGCAGGAGAAGGGGCCAGACAATACGATTCCGGCTGAAGTGGTCTCAAAACTCGGCCTGTGGATCGACGTACTCGACCGTATTTGAAGCGGTTTAAGGTTCCACAGTCGCACATCGTCTTAAATATAAACGCCGTCCTGTCATCACAGGACGGCGTTCGTTTTTTCAAATGAAGGGCAAACAGACTTTCGCCAGTGTTTGGCTAGCTGCCCTGAATCTTTGTTCGCAGTTCTTCCAGCAGGCGGACAGCCTGGCCGACGTCGTTCCGCTGACGTTCGCGTTCCTGCGGGATCTCGCGTTCAATGGTGAGTGGTCCGGTGTAACCGATCGACTGCAGGGTTCGCAGATAGTTTTCGATACCGACATCACCGGTACCCAGAGCGACTTCGCGACCCCAGGCGACTCCGCGCTGATCTTCAGGAGCCCAAGTGCCGTCTTTGCAGTGGACACTGCGGACGAGATGTCCGACGGCCCGCAGGGCGTCAATCGGATTGCCTGTGCCGTACAGAATCATGTTGGCGGGATCGAAATTGATGAACAGGTTGTCACGATCCACGTCGTCAATGAACTCGAGCAGGTGAGCGGCGGTTTCCTGTCCGGTTTCCAGATTCAGCTGCTGGCCGTTGGCTGCGATGTGGTCGAGCAGATCGCGAGTCGTTTCAACGATTGCCTTGTATTCATCTGAAGTGCGATCCGAAGGTACGAACCCGATGTGCAGGGCGACAGTGTTACATCCCAGGTGTTTGGCGAAATCAGAGATTTCCTTCATTTCCTGGGTGCGTGCTGCGCGTGTGGCAGGGGGAACGAGTCCTACCGTACGGGCGGTCTCTTCGATGCTGGCATAGCTTTCGTCTTCAAAGCCGCCAAAGACAGCCGTGACAGTGATCCCGGCTGCCTGGCACTTTTCCAGAAACTCCGCTGCGGCTTCAGCCGTCCGTTTTGCCGGAGAGGGGGCATGAATCTGAACAGTGGGAATTCCCAATTCCTGCACCACATCCAGATGCACGCCGAGACCTGTATCCAGTGATGTAAAGACGCCAATCGGCCACACGCTCATGTTCCGTCCCCTGCTTTGAATCAATTCAGCTGGTCCGGTACGCAGCCCGAACCCTGACAGGATCAGAGTAAGTCATTTTTGCTCAGAACGAAAACCGGTCAGCAGGCAGATTTTCCGGGAAGACCTCTTCTCTCTTACGAGAGCCGCAAAATCCTCGACCGATTGCGCAAAACAGTCGCGGATGTTGACCACTTCCGAACCAAGGAGGGATTACCCATCTCCTTCGGGGGGTGAATCATCTCCATCAGGAATCAACCCGAAATGTGCAAGGCGGCGATAGAGCTTTGCGCGGGGCATCTTCAGCAGGTCAGCAGCGACAGATTTATTTCCTCGGGCTTCCTGCAATGCCTGCTCAATTCGAGTGCGTTCCAGACTTGCGAGCTCTTCTTCCAGACTCGGACGCACCGGCAGCGGTCGCAACGTCTGTGACTGAAAGCTTTCGCTCAGATTCGGAGGGAGATGTGGCAAATCAATGATGAGCTCAGACGTTCGTCTGACTGCCTGTGAAATGACGAGACTCAATTCGTCGACGTTCCCTGGCCAGTTGTATTGCAGAAACAGTCGTTCGACAGCCGGGGTGAAGCCTTGCCTCTGAGGTGACTGCGGCTGGTTCTGTTCTTCCAAAATCTGCTGCGCCAGTAATGGCAGATCCTCCGGTCGCTGCGAGAGCGAAGGAAGATGAATGGAAATCGCACCGAGTTTCCACTTGAGAGCTGGCAGCAGTGCCTCATCTGGAATTTCTTCCAGAGCGAATGCCGAAGCGGTGAAGTGCCGGAATCGTCCCCGATCCACTTCGCTGAGTACCAGTTGCTGCAAATCTCGCGGGAGCGATTGAATCTCGTCAAAGTACAATGTTGCTGCGGCCTGTCCCCCATCAGGGTCATACAGCCGATTCAGAAGCCGTCCAATTTCAAATGGAGAGGACTGCTGACAGTGAATCGGAATGAACCGATGCAAGCGCTGTGGACTGCCATAATGAATCAGTCTGGCGATGTGCTCTTTCCCTGTCCCTGCGCCCCCACTGAAATGCACTGTGGCCGTCGTTTGCCGAGCCACTTCCACCTGACTGGCAACCCGTTGCATCGCCGCAGAATTGGCAATCAGCCGATCGACTCGATACTTCGCGTGAAGAGCCGCAGTATGCCGGGCGACATCAAGTCGTCGTGTTGCTCCGAAACTGGGAAACGCTGCCGCAGGCTCCACGATGAAGCCGAGAACGTGTCCGGCTTCTCCTTCCTCCTCCATTTCCAGTCGGAAGAAGTGGATGTCGCGCTCAATGGGATCGCCGCCTCGACGGTTCAGCACGACTCGATTCACGACGGGTCGATTTTCGCGAATGTCACCCGGTGGACAGAGCGACCCGGTCAGGCTGCCTGGCAGTGCCGGATCGGCAATTGTCTGCGACAGACAGGTCTTCCCAATGATTTCTTCCGCAGGCCATTGGGTCAGCATCTCGCAGCCGCGATTGAAGACCAGAACCACGTTGCGATCATCGAGAACAAACAGCGGGGTCGGGCTGGATGTCAGCCACGTTGCGAGACCTCGACGGGATTTCATAGACACAGGCTGCCTCCCGCGCAGTGAACTGCCCGACTGCGTGCCCGCGGAATTGGAGAACTCGAGTTCAGCGGTTTTCCGGAACCGACACTTCGACCACGTCGTCAAAGCATTTCGTTCACGGCTCTGGAAATAACGTATCAGGCGGCGTTTCGCAACGACAGGACCGCTCTCGACAACCTTTCGACGGGTCGTCAAGATTCCCCGACGCGTCATTGAAAGGATTGCAGATGCCGACTCAACCGTTAATTGTCGACCAGTATTCATGCGGAACCGGACGTCCGCTGATGTTCATCGTAGGCCCTTGTGTCATCGAGTCAGAAGAGCTGATCCGCGAGACCTCCCTGCGGCTCGCCGACCTCGCCGCAAAACGCAACTGGCAGATCGTCTTTAAGTCGAGTTTCGATAAGGCCAACCGTACCAGCTTCAACAGCTTCCGTGGACCGGGTCTGGAAAAAGGCCTTGAGATCCTCAATCGGGTTCGCGAACAGACCGGGTTGCCAGTCACGACCGACATTCATGAACCTCATCAGGCCGCCCCGGCGGGAAAGGTCTGTCGCATTCTACAGGTGCCCGCGTTTCTGGTGCGTCAGACGGATCTCGTCCATGCGATCGCCGAAGCTGCCCGTGACAACAACGGGGTCGTGAACTTCAAGAAGCCACAGTTCATGGCCCCGGAAGACATGATTCATGCGGTGACCAAAAGTGAGCAGGCAGGTGCTCCCAACATCCTGCTGACCGATCGCGGCACGATGTTCGGCTTCGGGCGGCTGATCAACGACATGACAGCCATCCCGACGATGCAGGGCTTCGGCGTCCCTGTCTGCATCGATGCCACTCACAGTGTGCAGCGTCCCGGCGGCAGCACGACCGGCGGGAACCGAGCGATGGTCCCATTCATCGCCCGGGCAGCCGTCGCCGCGGGTGCTGATGCAGTGTTCATTGAAACACACCCCGACCCAGACAACGCCAAAAGCGACGGCCCCAATCAGGTGAAGCTGCAGGATGTCGAACGCATTCTGACCGAGCTGACCCGCATGCGGTCACTGATTCAGGAATTCCAGCAAGCGGGCGCATAGCACTGGCTCGATGGATTCAGAAAAAGACAGGGCGAGTCGATCCCGGATCGACTCGCCCTGTTGTCATCTCCGGTCGGCAAAATGACACCGCAGGACACAGCTCAGGCTTCGTTCATTCGCTCGTAAAACCAGCGTGAGTAATACAGTTTCAACACGATCTGATTGAACACATAACTCAGCGGGATCAGTGCAGGCGCCGCCAGCGGGGATTTCACGACATCAGCGATGATCCAGGCAGCCGCCACGAACAGACCCAGAAACAGCACGAGAATCGTTGCCGCATCGATCCCACCGCGAACGCAAGTAAAGGGGATCAGTGAACCGACCGCCGCCGTCGGGGTGCAGAGCCAGACGCTCACACAAACACAGAACATAATCAGCCCGAGGCCCGATGATTTCCATGAAAGAATCAAACAGACGATCGTGAAGAACGTGATTTCAGGAACGGTCAACCACCTCACTCCGCGATTCCATGCCTGATAAATTGCCTTCTCGCCTCCCGCAGCGAGCACAAGCGAAGAGAGCGTGCGTCCCTGGAGTTCCTGTGTAAACGCTGCTGCCAATGTCATCGCAGGGGAAGCGGCCGCCGCCAAGCAAATGAAGGGAGCGAGATCCCAGAACCATTCTTTTCCAGCGAAAACGTACGCGGCCCCGAGCCCAAGAACCACCGCTGCGACGAGCACCCATCTTCCAGGTCGGTTCAAATTCTGCGAATGCACATGCACAACATGCCAAGCGAGTGCATCTGGCCAGACAACATTTTCAGGAGGCGTCCCCAGCGCGATCGTTATCTTTCGCCCGCTGGCTTGCCCGGCGGCCTCCCAATCGGGCCATCCAGCGTACCAGCCAATTCGCAGTGATCGCTGCAAAGAGCGAGCGGAGAGGAAACTGATCATTCCGTACCAGACCGCTGGACCGATGGGAAGCGGCGACAACGCGAGCAGGGGCGACTCTCCGAGATAATGAGAACACAGCGAAAGGGAGTGAATGACCTCCGAAATGCCCTCCCAGAGCGGGGCAATCGCTGCAGGCAAATTAAATGAAGTCGATGCAAATCGATAAGCAAAATGGTCGATTGAGATTGGATACCCGATCGCCAAAAAGCTGAGCACGAACCTTTGGACATTCCACTTCCACCCGCTGTCCAGCCAGACGTTAAAGGACAGGAGAAAGACGAGCAGGGCACCGGATTCGACGATGAGCAAGTCGAATGCCGTGATGCGGCCGATATACCACAGTGCGAACCAGACGGGCCAGCGGACCGACACCACCCAGAAATATTTGAGATAGCCCAGCGCCAGATTCACGAGATGCCAGGGAAGCGGCTCCAGTTCCGACAGGCGCAGCAGATCGAGGAAGGATCGCTGTCGGGTTTCAACGAGGTCACCGGCCAGCCAGCCTGACAGGAACAACGACGTGACGCCGACAGGAACCAAAAGAGCATAGGAACTCAGCGGAATCGGCCCCTGAGTCTGATATAGGCCGATAGCCGCCAGCAGCACGACACCACGAATGATCCACAGATCGAACCGGCGTGAATGACGTCGAATCTGAGACCAGAGAACTTTGCCTGCGGCATTCATTCGATTCACGGCCCTCATTCGGTGCGGCGGATCACATCTCGTTCAATCGCTTTTCCAGCCAGTAAGAATAAAGCAGAGCTTTCAGCAGCTGATTATACAAGCCGCTAATGACTGCAAGTGCCAGGCCGCCCGCTTCCAGACTTTGTGTCGACGCCCCGATGAAGGTCGCGATTCCGATCGAGACCAGCACTCCGAAAGCAACCCCGATTCCAATAACACTCCCCTCAAGTGTTTGAGGAACCAGAGCGGAGATAAACAGAAGTGGCCCACACAGAAAGATCGCCCAGCAACATCCCAACAAAAGGAATGCTTCCGCTGTGGATGACATGGCGAGGTACGCTGACGCCAGCAGGACAAAGGCAACGTCGGGCAGCGCCATCCACGTCGCCCCCCGACGCCAGCCGTGATAGATGGCATCCGGATCGCCCGTCGCCAGCAGAAGTGATGGCAGAGTTTGCTGCTTAATTTCTTGAAGCATGCAGTGCGAAAGGGGCTGTACCGCCATCAACGATCCCAGCAGCGCGACAACCACAGTGCTGGACTTTGCCAACTCCTCCTGTCCCGCTGCAGCAGCGCTTCCGATGCCGATGGCCGCAAGGACATAAAGGAACCATTTCACCATTCTCAGTTCTGGTCCGAACGTGTAGACGTGGACAAGTTGCCAGGCGAGTGCGTCCGGCCAGACAGTCCGGTTCCCACTGTGAACAATTCGTGAAGGGGACTCGGTCCCGACTTTCTCAAATTCTGGCCAGCCGGTGTCCCAGCCCTCTCTGAACTTGCGCTGCAGGGATCTCATCGAGAACCCGCTGATAATCGCATAGAACAGGACGGGGCCGAACGGAAACCAGGACAGGGCGAGCAACGGCGACATTCTCGCGAAGTGTGCCGTGAATGAGACGCTGTAGAAAATCGCGCTCAGTGCCGTACCAAACGCGGGAACATGATTATTGAGCAACTGCCCGACCAGGCCGCCGAGAAAAAGGAGTTCATCGAACAACACAGCCAGCGCGACGGCGAGGACGGCCGTCCGAAACTTTGACTCGCCGCTTCGATAGACCGAAGCCATCCAGATATTCAGGGAGATCAGGAACGCGAGCAGGGAACAGGCCTCGATGAAAGCAATCTGCCCGACGGTGAGTCGCCCGACATACCAGAGTGCGAACAGGACTGGCCAGCGGACCGAGACCACCCACACATACTTCAGATCGGCGAGTGCCAGATTAATGATGTGCCAGGAGACCGGGCCCATTCTGGTCATTCGCAGGAGGTCGAGAAATGACTGGAGGCGCGTCTCCGAAAGATCACCGGCCAGCCAACCCGAGAGAAACAGAGACGTCGCCAGACACCCAGTTAGCCAGAGAACCGACAATGGAGGAGCCCCGACCTGCTGCGGCTGGAACATCCAGATCGCCCAGAAGAGGATCAACGCGCGAATGATCCACAAATCCACCCGCCGCGAATGCCGCCGGATTTGCGACCAGAGAACCTTGCCGGTGACATTCATTGGCTCACTTTCGCGAAAGCCCCGAGTTCGCCCTCTTCTGAAACGAAAATGCGTTCATTGCTTCTACGCATTTCCCACGTTACTCGCCGGAAAAACTTCCCGCAGGCGGCTTCTGAGGCGTTCTGCTCATTTCGTCGGCGCAGAGGCCTTAATCATTCGGATCTGCTTCAACCGAATGAAAGTCTTAGCTCCGTCGTGATGCTGCAGAACCAGAAAGGGATACAGTTTCCAAGGGGTTTCATCCCCGCCAATGCTGCCGGAAGAGACGCTGGCGATGCTGCCAGCCGGGAACGTCGTTCCGTCCCGCATGTGAATGGTCACTTCTCCAGCATTAATCAGAGCCTTTTCAATTGCCTCACTGGAATACAGTTCGCTCTTGGGCCGTCTGAACTTCCCGAGGATGGTGAAGAAGATTGCCAGAATCATAATCCCGGCGACAATCGTCCCCACTATGCTGACGGTCATTTCAAATGGGTGGAGTGGCATTTCATTGAGTCCGATCAGGTTAATGCAAACTCACTTCCGCTGAGCAGAATTGGAGATAACGCGTAACCGACGTTGCGGCTCAGCGGGAGCTTCGCCCTTCCGTGACCATTCTACATTGGGGCTCTATTCCACCCGACCGACAGTGAAGAAGGAAGCTGAGTTCACAAAAAACGCCGCACCGGGTGAGGGTGCGGCGTTTGCAATTGAACAGACACAGAAGGGAGTGAACGTTACACGTTCTTCCAGCTGCGATCTTTGGCACTCGCCAGCACTGCGTCGCAGATCTTCTGGGTTTCCAGAGCTTCGCGGAAGGTTGGAGAGCAGGGGCTGCCGTCTTCCAGACTCTTCAGGAAGTCAGCGACCTGATGGATGAAGGTGTGTTCGTACCCGATCTGCAGGCCGGGGACCCACCACTTGTCCATGTAGGGATGCTCGCCGCTGTTATCAGTGACATGCACGCTCTTCCAGCCGCGCAGCGGGCCTTCGTCAGCGTAGTCGAAGACTTCCAGACGGTGCAGGTCATGCAGGTCCCAGCGGAGCGACATCTTCTCGCCGTTGATTTCCAGCGTATAGAGCGCCTTGTGACCGCGGGCATAGCGGGTCGATTCAAACAACCCGAGAGAACCGTTTTCAAAGTGGCACAGGAAGGCACAGGCGTCGTCGATGGTGACCTTCTGCTTTTCCCCGGTCGCGGTGTGAACGCGTTCCTTGATGAAGGTCTCGGTCATCGCGGAAACGTCAGTGACCTTGCCGTTCAACCAGACAGCCGTATCGATACAGTGGGCCAACAGGTCGCCGGTGACGCCAGAACCAGCCGCGGCGGCATCGAGACGCCAGAGAGCATTGCCTCCCTGTGGCAGGTCGGCATTGATCGTCCAGTCCTGCAGGAAGTTGGCGCGGTAGTGGAAGATGCGTCCCAGACGCCCGGAGTCGATGATGTGCTTGGCGAACGTCACGGCAGGAACTCGTCGGTAGTTGTACCAGACGGTGTTGGCGACGCCGGCCTTTTCGACCGCGGCAACCATTTCCTCGCCCTCAGCAGTGTTCAACGCGAGTGGCTTCTCGCACAGGATCATCTTGCCGGCCTCTGCGGCGGCGATGGCGATTTCCTTGTGCAGATTGTTCGGTACACAGATATCAACCGCGTCGATGTCCTTGCGGGCGATCAGAGCACGCCAGTCGGTTTCAACAGACTCATAGCCCCACTGGCTGGCAAATTCTTCGATCTTGTCACGGTTCCGGGCGCAGGCGGCTTTCAGAACCGGACGATATTTGAGCTCAGGGAAGAAATCATTCGCCCGTTTGTACCCGTTGGTATGTGTCCGGCCCATGAAGCCGTAACCGATCATCCCGATATTGAGCGGCTTGGTCATGCTGCTGTGTCTCCAGTCGTGAACTGTGGAAGAAATCTGGCTGTGAACTTTGAGGAAATTGCCGTTGCCGTCCGGGAGACCCCATTTCAGAATCCCATGCGATAGCGGCGGCGAATGCGGTTTGACCAGCGTCGGAAGTCAAATCCAAAATTGCTGACGCGTCGTGTCGCTGGTAATGTATCAGGATCTCCTGAGACGTTCGACCAACCGTCACTGGCGCCTTGGCCCCTCCGAATTCGAATCGGTTCCCCTGAGTCCCGGTGATTCGATGTGGTTTTCCGCGACTTTGAGTGCACTCTGAGGCGGGTTCGCCTGATTGATTTCTCCAGCAAAACAGAAATTCACGCCCATGCCAATCCAAGTCGTCTGCTCCGAGTGCGGAAAGAGAACAAAAGCAAATGAACATGACGCCGGGATGCGCATCCATTGCTCATTCTGCGGAAATATGATCGATGTCCCGTACGAAGTGACCGCCGAGGCCGGGTACTCTGACGCAGGGTATTCCCGCTCACAAGCACTCGCGGATCACCCTGCAACCGTTGGATTTGGGACGTGGCTTGTCAGCTTGAAGCGATGGAATGATTTCCGTGGCCGGTCAAGCCGGACGGAATACTGGAACTTCGCACTTTTCACCGCGATCGTTGTTCTGCTGATTCCAGCATTTGCCGAAGTGATCTCTGGTGACGATGAGAGTCCCTTGTCGCTTTTCGCCAGTCTGTTTGCACTTCTCTATGCCCTCGTCACGTTTATTCCGAATATCGCGCTGTCTGTTCGGCGGCTGCATGACATCGGGCGGTCAGGCTGGTGGTGGTTCATCGGCCTGATTCCTATCCTGAATTTGCTCCTGGTGATTTGGGCCATCTTTCCAGGCGAAGAAGGAGACAACCGCTACGGTCCCCCTCCCCGGTAATGAATCTCGCGGCATAAAGAGCCTGACTGATGGATGCCTCAATCAAGCGTCTGAGCTCGGGGCATCGCCTGAAGGTTTTCTGGCGACACGGCGCAGAGACTCAAGTTCTTCCAGTCTTTGTTTGATCTGCTGCTCATACCCGCGAGTCGTGGGTTCGTAATAACGCTTCTCGACGCCGAGGTAGTCCTGATCAACCCAGCCTTCGTCGCTGTCGTGGGCGTATTGATAGCCGGTGCCGTGCCCCAGGCGCTTGGCCCCTGCGTAGTGACCATCCTTCAGGTGGATGGGAACCGGGATTACACGTCGGGCACTCACATCGTCCATCGCGGCGTTGATCGCCATGTAAGAGGCATTTGATTTCGGAGCAGCCGAAAGGTACGTGACTGCCTGAGCGAGGATGATCCGGCACTCCGGCATCCCGACCCGTTCAGTCGCTTCAGCTGCAGAGTTCGCGATGACGAGTGCCTGCGGGTCCGCATTTCCGACATCTTCAGAAGCCAGAATCACGAGTCGCCGGGCGATGAATCGCGGATCTTCCCCTGCGACCAGCATCCGTGCGAGCCAGTAAATCGCAGCGTCAGGATCACTCCCGCGAATACTTTTGATGAACGCGCTGATGACGTCGTAGTGCTGATCACCCTGTGCGTCATAGAGCAGGGCCTTCTTCTGAATCGATTCCTGAGCCACATGCAGGTCGAGCACCGGCTGAGATGGATTCAGCGACTTCGCACCGATCTCCAGTGCCGTCAACGCGCGACGGGCGTCGCCATCACAGACCTCAGAGAGAAACTCCAGTGCCTCTTCGGTAGCCGTCTCAGCAGGCAGTCCGAGTCCGCGTTCCCTGTCGACAAGTGCCCGTTTCAACAGCTGAAGAATGTCGAACGGAGAGAGCAGGTGAAATTCGAAGACCTGACTCCGGCTGATCAGTGCTGAGGCGAGAGAGAAGAAGGGATTCGCCGTCGTCGCCGCGATGAGGCTGACGACACCCGCCTCGACATCCGGCAGCAGCACATCCTGTTGCGTCTTGTTGAAGTGATGTAACTCGTCGACAAAGAGAATGGTTCGCCCGCCGGCCGTACTCAGTCTCGCCCGGGCGTCGTCCAGCGCAGTCCGCAGTTCTTTCACCCCCGCCGAAGCCGCATTCAGAACGGTAAACTTGGACCGGGTGTGGCGGGCAATGATCACCCCGAGTGAGGTTTTGCCTGTCCCCGGCGGACCAAAGAAAATCATCGATCCAATTCGGTCTGCGGCGAGCATCCGTCGCAGCAACTTGCCTTCTCCCAGAAAATGCTGCTGCCCTACAAATTCGTCCAGCGTTCTGGGACGCATTCGCGCAGCGAGTGGCTTCGCGGCTTCCCGATGAGATTTTTCCTGCTTGTCAAACAATCCGGCCATCAATGCTCTCCTGTGAACAGGCATTGTAGCCGGTCACCCTGACTGAAAAGGGTGGACAACATTTTCCCCCGCGTCCGCAAGGAGCACACCCAAGTGCACAGGGACCCTAAATAATTGGGACGCAGGAGGAACGCAGGAAATCATTAAACAACGACGGCCCGGGAAGCGGGGTCCCGGGCCGTCGTGTCAGAAGGAATGCGTCAACAAGACGCATCAAGGGAGAGGAATTCTGAGGCAGTCTTCAACATCGAACTCAATCGCAACAGGGCAATGCAATCGGAGTACCCATGCTCGCTACCCACTCCGATTTCCCGCTGGCACCGAACTGCCAATACGGTCGATTCAATTGCTCCATAAGCACTTACGTAGATTCCATCGAACCCATGAGGGTCTCAAGAAAGACTTTCTGAAAGTCGCCTCGGGCGGCCTGCTTGCCCAAAATCCCGGCGGCCTAGAGCAGCGGTGAACGGGTTCTGAGGACCCAGAAGTTTCTCCGCCGCTGTCTTGGTCCTGACACCGACTTTTTCTCTCTGGTCGATGGGCGACCACCGCCCCGCATCGTCCAAATTGAATTCCGATCTCCCGAAAGCCACATGCTCTTGCTGAGCAACACTTTGTGGCAGAAGGCCCACCCAACTTCGCAATTTCAGGTCGGTTCCGATCAGGTTGGCGCCGTGATTGCACTCAGCCCATTTCAACAGAGGCGAAATCAAACAAATGTGATGACTCGATCAGTGTTCGAGAAACCAAGTTGGCTGTCGTGAAAATTGAGGTTGGGGGAAGGTTCCCCAAAGAAACAACACCAGAAGGAGAGACCAATGCGAAACATCTTTCTTGCAATCTGTGCAGTAGCCACATTGTCAGTCAGTGGGCTGTCTAACGTCTCGGAAGCACGCGGGTGGAACTCGTATAACCGAGGTTATCGACAGGGGGCTCGGGCAACGAGCCGTTACTACGGAAACAACTATTACCGAGGTAACTACAACCGCGGATACTACGGCCCTGGATTCTACGGACGTGATTACTACCGAGGTAATGCCTATAACCGCGGATACTATGGTGGATATGGACGGGGCTATTACGGAAATTATGGACGCCCAGGTCTGTATATCCGCTTCTGATGCGGCGATCGTTGCATCGTACCGTGCCATCGTAAAGACTCTCTGATCCGGTCAGGGTTGCAGAGAAAGCAGAGTCTGGAATGTGTTCCTTCCAGACTCTGCTTTTTTTGTTGCTTCTCCAGATTGCGATCGTTTCACCCGACTGACGAAGAACGGAAGCTCCCCTCTATTCGCAAACTGTCAAAGTCTCCTTGCGAGAGCTAAGATGCTCCGTTTTGCCAACATCGCCAAAACTTCACCGAGAGAGCATCGACGGGAATTCAATTCAAATGGAGGGATTTCTGCAGTTCTGGGGCGTCACAATCGCCATCTTCGAGCGGTGTCTGGCGGTGACCGCATCATTGCATGCTGTTATGCGAAAGCGTGAGACCCAGAGTGTGATTGGCTGGGTTGGATTGATCTGGCTCTCCCCTTTCGTGGGATCGATTCTTTATTTCTGCTTTGGAGTCAACCGGATTCACCGGAAGGCACAGCAGATTCAGAAATCGATGGATCGCCAGTTCCGCGCGGAACTGATCAAAGGTCGCTTTGTTGATAAAAAGTCAGACCTGAAGAATCTGGCATTCGACGGGCGTTTGGAAGCAGTGGCATTTCATATCACTGGCCGGGTTCTGCTGGGAGGCAACTCCGTCCGAATCCTGCATGGGGGGAGTGAAGCCTACCCTGCCATGTTGGAAGCAATTGCCGGAGCGCGGAAATCGGTTTCGCTTTGTTCCTACATCTTCGACAACGATCGGGCCGGACATCAGTTCCTTGAAGCACTCGCCGCAGCTCATGCACGGGGCGTCGAAGTCCGTGTCTTGATTGACTACATCGGCTCCCGGTACTCAAAGCCATCGATTGTTCACGCTTTGGTCAATGCGGGAGTTCCAGTCAAAACATTCTTACCCAGCTGGCGACCGGGGCTGGCGAACTATGCCAATCTTCGATTGCATCGCAAACTGATGGTCGTTGACGGATCGATTGGATTCACCGGTGGGATGAATATTCGTGAGGGATGCTGTCTGGACTGGGAAACCAGACATCCCGTTCAGGACGTCCATTTCCAAATTGCCGGACCAGCAGTCAGTCACATTCAGGAAATGTTTGTGACCGACTGGGCCTTCGCAGCTGGGGAAAAACTCCAGGGACCATTGTGGTTCCATCTGCCGGAGCATCAGGGCGACGTCCGAATGCGCGGGATTCCGGATGGACCGGACAACGACTTCGACAACATCCGGCTGCTGATTCTCGGCGCGATCGCGGTCGCCGAACGTCGGATCGATATCGTGACGCCTTATTTCCTGCCAGATCTGGCCATTATCGACGCATTGAATGTCGCCGCCATGCGTGGGGTCAAAGTCCGCATCGTTATCCCGGAAGAGAATAATATCCGACTGGTTGAGTGGGCCTCTTCTGACCCGTTGAGCCATGTCCTGCAGCGCGGCTGTGAGGTCTTTCAGTCTCCGCCTCCTTTCGACCACTCCAAGATCCTGTTGATCGACGACGACTGGGGACTCATCGGTTCCAGTAACTGGGACCCTCGTAGTCTTCGATTGAACTTTGAGTTCAACATGGAGTTTTACGATCGGGACTTATCAATCGCTCTCACTAAATTGGTTGAATCCAAAATTGCGATCAGTAATCGTTTGACCCTCTCTGACCTGAAAGCCCGCCCCTTCCTGATCCGACTTCGGGACGGAGTCTCTCGGATGGCGATCCCGTATCTCTAAGTCAGCAGATTGCTCCTTCCGGAGATGTCGTCGTGAACAAAAGCTGATCACTTGTCCGGGGGCGAGAAAGATCAGATCAGCCGGTCGAACATTCTTGTGTCCCCGCGGTTCCTCAACCTGTCGCAATTCAAAAATTCCCAAACGTCAGGTCTGTGATTCGCATCGGTATTCCCGAACGGTGATGGTATCTTGCGCATGCAGTTCCCGCTGCGTGATTCTGCGATTCTGATTAAGCCATTCTGATCCCGAAGGAGCTTCCGTGCCATTAGACCCATCGATTCCTGATCCTGCTCCTGTTCTGGATCTTCTGGTTGGCTACCGTCGCTCAAAAACCATGTTCGCGGCCGTCGACATGGGTATTTTCGACCTTCTGGCGGAGGGCCCGGCGACTGTGGAGCAGCTGGCTCAGCGACTCTCGGCCGATCGCTCTGCACTGGAGCGGTTTCTCGATGCACTGGTCGGACTGCAATTGCTGGCACGGATCGACAACAAGTATTCGAACACCCCTGTCGCCGAGACTTATTTGCTCTCTTCGAGTCCTCGTCGGATGACGGGGTATATCAACTATTCAAATAGTGTCGCCTGGAAACTCTGGGAGCATCTCGAAGACGCAGTTCGGGAAGGAACGCATCGCTGGAAGCAGACCTACGGCTGGGACGGCCCGATCTTCTCCAACTTCTTTAAAGACGACGAGGCCCAGCGTGAGTTCCTGATGGGAATGAACGGCTTCGGCCGGATCAGCTCGCCGCATGTGGTCAGGGCATTTGATCTGTCCCGCTTCAAGACACTGGTCGATGTCGGCGGGGCAACAGGGCACCTCGCCATTGCCGCATGTGAAGCCTATCCCAAGCTGCAGGCGATTGTGTTCGACCTCCCTCAGGTGATTCCGCTCGCCGAAGAAATCATTGAAGCCAGCGATGTTGGGAGTCGGATTGAAGTGATTGGAGGAGACTTCTTCCTCAATGAATTGCCGCCGGGTGACCTTTATGCACTGGGCCGGATTCTGCATGACTGGAATGAAGAACAGTGCCTGAAACTGCTCCGCAAGATTCACGAC
>JAEZFD010000059.1 GCA_023417655.1 Planctomycetota bacterium
GGATCTTCAGATGCGGAGTTTCGTCGTGACATTGTCGCCTTCCTGAATAATGCCGTTCTTGGACGGCAGAATGACCTCACCCACGGCCCAATCGGGTCCGACATCGACGATGCGAATCCGGCCAAGCCATTCTGAACGTTCTTTACCAATGTATCGCACGACGTCCATCTCGTTGCCTTTGACGAGTCCGTCATCGCTTCCGAGAGAAATTTCCACGTACTGAACGCGATTCGCGCGGTTCTTGCGGATCTGCGTCACCAGACCGTCCACCGGAGGAGCCGGTGCGATCTGCTTGGCGACGACTTCCGGGTCGGTTTCCAGACCTGCTTTGGCCACAACCTGCTTCAGGAAGGCGAGCTGCGACAGACCGCTTTCATAAGTGCGGTTGAGCGCCTTGTAGGCTTCTTCAGAGGTAAACAGCTTGTCCCGCAGTTCGCGGTTTTCAGCAGCAAGTTCGTTCAAGCGTGTCTGTTGCTTGGCGTTTTCAATTCGCTGCCGTTCGGCTTCTGCCTGACGGAATGCGGCTTCTGTCGCCTTCGCTTCGGCGAGACCGGTCTGCGTTGCACGCTGCTCCTGCAGTTGAGCGATCCGGCTGGTCAGTTCCTTTACCTGAACATCCAGCGTCTTTCCGCGAGCGTCCAGAGTGTTGGCTCGCTGGGTTTCTTCTGCCAGCTTCGTTTCAAAGTCGCGACGTTCGGTCGCCAGCTGTTCCCGGGCTTCGGCGAGTGAGGTCTGGCTTGTCTTTAATGTCTGATCTGTCTGCAAATACTTCGCACGCCAGTTCTGATGCATGGTGTACACAGCCCCTGCGAAGGTCATGAACAGCACGCTCAAGATGACCTGCAGGACGACCAGAACTTTACCGACGTACGACATTTTTTGCTCCGCCCACGCGGGTAATCAAGACAATCCACGATTCAAACAATGCCGTCCCTGGCCCTCGACTGATAAATGATTGGATATCGTCGGAAATGAGTCCAAGCCTCGAGACTCACTGTGGAGTCCCAGAAATCCCCGACGATCGTCCCAATCCGAATTTCACACTCGCGACCCTGTCTGCTGCATTTGAGTCGTTACTTCAACTGAGCTTCCAGAGATCGCTCCCGGTCGACTGCCCGGGCTTTGTCTCCCTGAAATTGTATCAGCAAACTTTTCAGTTGACGCTGAATTGACTGCAATCGGTACTGATCTGCACGCAACTCTGCGATCTGCTGCTGGAGTCGCAGCACGTCTTCGCGTCGTGCTTTTGTCGTTTCTTCGAGCTTCTGAGCCGTGGCAGTGGCATCGAGGATTCTCTTTGCGAGATCAGCTTCCTGAGCACGGGCGGTTGCAAGTCGCTCCCGCTGACGGGCTTCGAAGCTTTCGAGCCCGATCTGGTCCGCAGCCTTTGCTTTGTCCAAGGCTTCAACGCGAGCCTGCAGGACCGGCTCGCGATCGTTGAGTTCCTGAAGTTCCTGCTGATTCTTCTGGGCCACTTCGTCCAGAACCCGAGTCAGCACTTCCGGAAGACGCTTCGAAGAGGCAACTTGGGAATTGTCAGCGACTCGAGTGGCCGTCCAGAGATAATCCGGGGCGCCGCCTCGTGTGAAGGTGTAGTACTTCAGATAGCTCGCATCAGTCATCTGGACCCAGTTGGGGCCGCCGAAAACTGTCGCGATCGCGAACCCCGCAAACGCCAGACTGGCGGCGGCGATGAACACTGCGAGAATTTTGCCGATTTTTGTCATGGCGAAGGCGGCGCAATCTGGATGAAGGGAATGGATTTATCCTACGACTGCCGTTTCTGCACTGTCAACAAGCGCACGAAATACCCGTGGGAAATCCTGTATTCCTGAGCAAATCTTTCGGCATCTTCCCTACGCCTCCCCCTTTAGAACCGTGCTAATTCAGGGAGCGCGGTGAAATCACTTCGGACAGCAACAGGTATAGCGATTATTACGGGTTGGAATGACCGGACTTCGTTTTCCCGGCAGGGCATCTTTTGAGAGGGAACCGAGTGGTCCAGTTGAACTTCGGCGCGCCTGATCTCGGTGCGGACTGTGGGATCCCCGCAAAGGAGCGACACATCTTGCGACGAATCTGCAGATGGCCTATGTTTCCAGCCGTTTGACGCGACCAGGGAGGGCCTGCGCCGAAACTGCCAACAGAGTGAATTTCCGGGAACGGCGGTTCCCGTCTGTTGAGAAAGTCCGCGTCCATCCTTGCGGAGCCTCAGCCCTGAGCGGGGAGCAATGGGAGTTTTTCGAGCACGAAGAACGTCCGTTTGAAAGGTCGTATTGCTCCACTGTCGGGATCAGGGTTGCTTCAGTGTGACTCTGAAAGTGTGACTCCGAACAGGTCGACGAATCGTGGCGCTGCAGGTTGGCAGGGAGGCAGGAATGGAAAAGACCCCATCGAGCTTTATTCCGGGAGTGATCTTAGGAATCGGCATCGGACTGCTGCTGGGGCATCTCTCGTTCGGCAAATCGAAGATTCGCGAGTCGCGTGAAAAGCCTGCTCAGTTCGCGAGCGCATATTCGCCTTACTTGCCGTCGTCGCTGTCAATTTCGCAAACAAATGAGTCGCTGTACGATTTTCACTGGAATCCCGGGCCAGATGGGGACTCCGTCGAATTAAAGCCCCTGCAGAACGCACTGGCAGTTAATACGACCATTGATCCACACGATCCGAAGGATCACTCTCCCAAAGGTCTCAAAGAGCCCAAGGAGATTGTCCCGGCCAGTCAGCCGGCTCTCTTGAGTGAACCGCAGCAGCTGCCTCCGGCGAAAGCCGCTCCGTTGGCCGGGAATAGTCCGGAGCAGAGGCAGATGATTCGCGATCTCATCGATCTTGAGATGTCACAGCACTCCCCTGAGCAGCGACAGGCCTGGTACGAAAGCCTGAAAGACGTCGAAAAGCAGGACGTGGTCGGAATTCTGAAAATGTGGCGAATGGTCGGTTCCGGGGAGCCGGGATTCGCCCCATTCGGAGCGGCCCCGCCAGCATTGTCGACTCCAAAGCCCGTCGCGGAAATGCCGGGGGCCCGCCCGGTTCAAAACCCGGCTCTCAAAGAGTCCGGGCCGACACTCGAGCAGAGGCAGGCTGTTGCGGAAGTTCATCGGATGAATGCCCTGATGGAATGCACGCCGGGCTACCTGCCCATGATTCCCCATTGGGAGTTGAAAACAGGATCGGACGGAGAGAAATCATTTGACCTGCAGATCAGACCTGACGTTGTCGCGACGAAGATGGTGGAAACCGGATTTCCACTCGATGTGGCAATCAAAGGGCCCGGCTTCTTTCTGGTTCAGGGGCCAGATCGGACGAACTATTGCACTCGCAATGGAAACTTCGATCTCGATGAAGAGAATCGACTCGGCCTGACGATTGCAGGAGTCCGGTACACCCTGTTGCCGGAAGTTCGTCTCGACGAGGTCGACGAGAACATCCACGACGTCAGGATCCATTTCGATGGGTCAGTGAACCTCATCCGCGATGAAGAAGTTGTCTCTCAGATTGGGCAGATTACGCTCGTGGTGCCACTGACTCAGAAGGCTTTGACGCACGTCGGGAACGGCCTGTTTCGGCTGCCTCCTCCAGACACGAAAAGCGTCACGAGCGTGATGCCGTCGAAGAACCTGAAAAGCTCGACTCTGAACCCACGTTCCCTCCTGTTCCCGGTGATCGATGTCGCGCGAGAATCAAAGTTGTGGGAAAAGATGGCTCCCGGGGAGTAGGTGGTTGCGTCGAATGTGAAGTCAGCAAAAGAACAAAGGCCATCAGGAATCGCGCTGTGCGACTTCCCGATGGCCGGAAATTTTTCGATGTCTGACAGGCAGGGGCTATTTCTTTAGCAGTTCTGCCATTCCTTCCATCAGCACTTTCTCAACGCTCGGTGCGACGTGACTGGCTGTCTTGCTGGTCTCATAGCCTCCCTGTGAGTAGGCAATCTCGGTCCCGATGTAGCCCGGGGCATAGTCTCCATAAGCGGCCATGCAGACGGTCTGGTCTGGCCGCATTTTCTGTGCAGCGAGCTGATATTCGATGAACAACTCGCCCGGCATATGAAGGATTGAAACGGGGCCGACATTCAGGCATGACAGATCGATTGGGACTTCCCCGTTTTCCGAACGTTCAAAGAAGGCGAGGTCGGACGCGAAGACCAGGTTCGCCGTGACCGGAGTTTCTTTAACCCGCTGTTTCAAATCATCAGCTGTGAGATGCGTCGCGACCGGCAGTCGAACAATGACTGACTTCCACGAGACATCGCTCGCTTTAACTGGTGTTTTGACGGTTGCGTCCCATGCCCGCTTCATGCCATCAGCCATTCGCTCCGTCAGCTCGATTCGGGCCTGATGTGAGCCGTCGTTGTACTTTCCGGCGGTGATGTTGCCTGAGGCTCCGTTGAAGTGAATGTGAGCGACACCCGGGACGGCCTTCTCGCGTTCCGCACGAGCAAGTCCGACGAACTCGGAAGTGACGTCACCTTTCCCGTAATAGCTTTGTGGATGTGTTGCATAGTAAGTGAGCGAAGCGACCGGCTTGTCACCGTTCCAGAAGCTGATCAGTTTGAGTTCGGGATCAACG
The DNA here is from genome assembly GCA_023417655.1 of Planctomycetota bacterium. Taxonomy (GTDB): domain Bacteria; phylum Planctomycetota; class Planctomycetia; order Planctomycetales; family Planctomycetaceae; genus Planctomicrobium. The sequence continues at coordinate 4,567 of JAEZFD010000059.1, forward strand.
AGTCCTTCAGGTTCCTCGCGGGCGGCCGGGTTTGTCTTTGTGCTGCTATAGCGAACAATCTTGACTTTGCCGTCAGGCCCCAGAATTCGGCGATTGGAGGCGACCTTTTCGACATTCGCTTTACCGACTCCGATATGAGAGATCAGTTGAGCATTCGGAATTGCCGCTTGAATCGCTTTCCCCGTACGAGCGATGACGTCACGAATAAATGGGACGTCAAAGCGCTTCCCGGCGTACCCGACCTGAGCCATCAGTTCTTCGGCCCTGAAGTCTGCTCGGATGCCGTCGTGCTGATGGAGAGCATGGACGGCGACGCGGTCGGGAGTCGTTCCTGCCGCCTGAGCGAGCTGCTCACGAAAATACGTGTGTGCATCATTTCCAATTCCAATCCAGTCGATAGCACACAACACGATTGGTTGAGAGTCGGTCAGGACCACGATTCCGCGAGCGAACAAGGGATCTTCGATTTTTCGGGTCGGAGCGTAAGCGACGGGGCTACCGATGGGCGGAGTTGCATCAACATTGAATGTCGCAATTCTCAGCCCCGATGGCTCTGCTGCCATTCCAGATGAAGCACCGCTGCCTCCCAGGAATGCAACCAATTGCCAGAAAACGGCCAGCCAGACGAACCTTCGTGATCGCATCGTGTATCTGCCCTTTTGTTGTGCGTCGGTATCCGAGAAATCTTTGGAAGGCGGAGTGCGTTCCGGATTCAAGGGGATGTACGGATCAGTGATCGCGCACTCACGCGTCAGGTCGTGTCTCCAGATCGAGGGTGCATTCCCCGCGGATTTTGCTGATTTTCCGGCCCCCTAAAAATATTCTCGATCGGAGCTGCGTTTCTGCCGAATTGAGGTCGAGTTGATCGGCAGAAATCGCCGATTCAAATCAATGGATGCCTGGAACGACAGGGCAACATGGAGTGTGGGTTCCCCTCGATGATGCACTGGAATACGTAAGACAAAGTAACCATTGCAGATGCGTCATGACGCAAAACTTGGACTGGCACTCGGAATGCTGGCGACAGGGTTCGCCGTGGCATTTTGCTGCCCGCGTCAACCCGCATCAACGGCTTGGCTCCAGACCGGCGCCCGGCATCCGCTCGACCGTTCAGTCCTCCATCTCTTCCCGATCAAAGCGTATCAGCCGAGTCCCGCTGCTCCAGCTTCGCCCTCAGAGAAGAGTGAAGTGCCGCCAGCAGGGCCGAGCGTGGTTGATCCACTTCTGCCTGCCCCCTTGGCTCCTCCGCCCCTTTCTCCTGTCCTGTCGATCGATCCAATTCTTATTCCTACGACACAGGAGTCCGGGAGAACTGGATTCGCGCCGCCAGTTGGTCAAGCTCTGAGTCATGTTCTAACGGAGATTCCGCGCGTCCCCCCAGCGCCGGCCGACAGGCTGGTGCCGACCCCCGCGATGGAAGAACGTGAACCCGCCCCGGCACAGCGTTACACCGTGCAGGCCGGGGACACGTTATCTGGAATCGCCAGTCGTTTTCTGGGGAGCTCTGCGCGTTTTCTGGAGATCTATCAGATGAATCAGGAGGTTCTTTCGAGCCCTGATAATCTGCAGGTGGGAATGGTATTAACGCTACCGTCGCCCCCTGAGTCGAGTGTTGCCAATTCCGTCAATCGCGACCGAACACGCTCCACGAATCACGGCTCTGGTCGGATTCAACCTTATCAGCAGGCTGTCGACCAGCCTCCTGTGAGGCGATGACCGCAGTCTCCGAATTCTCCAACTTAACGCGGCGACACCTCAGATTGAGTCCGCGTGAAGGCCGGTCCGCTCCTCGGCTGGCCCGATGGGAGCAGTGAGATTCCGCGCCGTGTTGATCAGTCCAATGTGAGAGAAGGCCTGCGGAAAGTTTCCGACGAGTCTTTCTGCATCGACGTCGTACTCTTCTGAAAGGAGACCGACTTCGTTTCTCAGGCTGAGCAACCGTTCAAAGGTTTGTCGTGCGTCTTTCGTTCGCCCCTGCAAAGCATAGTTGTCCGCCAGCCAGAAGGTGCAGAGCAGAAAGGCTCCTTCTCCGGCAGGCAAGCCGTCGATCTCCGATTCGGTCAGATATCGATCGAGAAACCCTTTTCTCATCAGGCGCTTTTCGATGTATTTCACTGTGCCGATCATGCGCGGATCAGAGGCCGGGAGAAAGCCGACGAGCGGAAGCATCAGCAGACTGGCATCCGGTTCCTCTGAGTCATAGTGCTGAACAAAGGAGTTGACCTTGGTATTGAAACCGGCGCTCAGGACCTCTGCATGAATTTCGTCGCGGAGAGTTCTCCACTTATTCAGATCACCTGGCAAAGCGAACTTTTCCACGGCATCCACGGCCCGGTCGAGTGCGACCCATGCCATGACCTTGGAGTGAGTGAAGTGTCGCCGAGGGCCACGTACTTCCCAGATCCCCTCGTCCGGTTTCCGCCAGTCGTTTTCGAGGAACCGGACAAGTTCTCTTTCGATGCGCCAGGAATTCTCGTCTGGAACCAGACCGGCACGTCGGGCGACATGCAGGGCATCGACCACTTCGCCATAGACATCCAATTGATGCTGATTGTAAGCCGCATTGCCAATACGGACCGGCCTTGAGTTTTCATATCCACTGAGCCAGTTCACCTGATACTCGCGCAGGCGTCGTTCACCGGCGAGGCCATACATGATCTGGATTTCTTTTGGTGTCCCGGCCACAGCATTGATCAGCCATTCACGCCAGGCGCGGGCTTCCTCGAGATAACCGACACCCATCAGTGCATAAAGCGTGAAGGTCGCATCTCGCAGCCAGCAATAACGGTAGTCCCAGTTACGGACCCCACCGATGTGCTCTGGCAGCGATGTTGTGACTGCGGCTACAACTCCACCTGTCGGCTGATAGGTCATTGCCTTCAAGACGATCAGAGACCGCTTTACGGCTTCTTTCCACTCTCCTTGATAAGTGCATTGACTGGACCAGTTCTGCCACCACTCACGTGTTGTCTGCAACGACTTCGCAGGATTCTTCTCGGTGCACGTCGGCGAATAAGTCGGATACCACGTAAGGACGAAGTTCCGACGATCTCCGGGCGTGACAATGAATTCGGTGACAGTCTTCAAGTCTTTTCCATGCAATGCGACATCGGACCGGCATTCGATGGTTTCGGGACCGGCGATGGCCTGAATTCCCCGATTGGTATGACGCACCCAGGGGACGATGCTGCCGTAGTCGAATCGCAAGATCAGTTCGAACTGGACCGAGACACGGCCTTCAACTCCTTCGACAATCCGGACGAGATCAGCAGCTCCATCACGTAGCGGCATGAAGTCGGTGAGCCGGATTGTCCCCGACTCTGTTTCCATCTCCGTTTCGAGGATCAACGTGTCTGGCTGATACCGTCTTTTCACTCGGATGACTGGTTCAGTTGGAGCGATCAGCCAGCGTCCGTTCTCAGGACTTCCCAATAAAGAGGCGAAGACAGCAGCAGAATCAAAGCGAGGAAAGCACAACCAGTCAATTGAACCATTTGAACCGACGAGTGCTGCCGTCTCGCAGTCGCCGATCATCGCATACTCTTCGATTTTCAATCCCATGACTGGTCCTTGATTCCTCTTGGTCAAAGCGAAAGTCGATGAAGCCGATCCGTGCCGGTTTCACCCCAATTGAATTGGGGGAACTTCCGTTATTGGATCGGGGTCACATCAGAAGTCGAGAACTTTTTGATGGATTGCGGAACATCAGGGTGGTTGCTCAATGAACAATTTGATCCCATGCTGCTGAAGTTGAGAATCGGATTGGAATTTTCATGGAACCTGTTTCCCCGTAATGGAAACAGAAGAATCCATTGAGGATTACACACTGCAATTTTAATTCCAGCTGAAGCCTTTTGAGTCATGGCACGTGACATGCTGTTGCGAACTGCTGCGGCTCTCGAAAATGTTCATCGCCAACGCGCGGGGTTAGGAATTCATGGTCAGCTCTCAGACGCAGAGAAAAACAATCGAGTCATCTGAAAGCCAAGAATCTTCAAAAGGACATTCCAAGAAACAGTCTCCGAGGCAAGATTCAAACAGGTCACGGCAGGAAGCTTCGGAGATCTCGAAAGAGGAAATGGAACAGACGGACGAGCAGCTTCGAACGGAGTCGCAACCCACTGACGAATTCATCCCCGATTCCGACGAGATCACGGAGGATTCGGATGAGTTCACAGAATCTAACGAGATCAGTGACTCATCTGATTTGGACGAGACAGAGGTGGCAACCGAGTTAGAACTCGACTTGGAACTTGAAACTGACCGAGAAACTGAGGTCGTGGCAGAGGCAGTGACAGAGACGGTCATTGAGACCGAGGCCATGCTTGAAATCGCCGAAGAGGAGAAGGAACCTCTTGTTCCCGTCTGGGTGACTCCTTCGGCCATTTCTTCACCTGTTCGTTGCTGGCCCGGCAAACCTTATCCATTGGGGGCCACTTGGGACGGACGTGGGGTGAACTTCGCTATTTATGCAGAGAATGCTGAGCGGATTGAGCTCTGTCTTTTCGGAACTCAGGACGAGCCCAGCGAGGAAGTCCGTATTCCGTTAACCGAGCGTACGCATCAGTCCTGGCATGTTTTTTTGCCAGACGCTTTGCCTGGCCAACTTTATGGATATCGGGTCTACGGCCCCTACGATCCCGAGCGAGGACATCGTTTCAATCCAAACAAGATTCTCCTCGATCCCTATGCGAAGGCGATCGGTCGCGATCTCGAATGGGATGATTCACTCTTCGGGTATCGGATTGGCGAGAATGATCTGACGTATGATGAACGAGACAGCGCCGATTATGCTCCACTGGCGATGGTCGTCGATAACTCGTTTACATGGGGAGATGATCGCCGCCCAGAGATTCCTCTGCACCGGTCGGTCATCTATGAAATGCATGTGAAAGGATTCAGTCATCTGAATCCATATCTCCCGGAAGAACTCCGCGGAAGCTACATGGGGCTGGCTTCGGAACCTTCGATCCGCTACCTCAAACATCTCGGTGTGACGGCCGTCGAGCTGCTGCCTGTTCAATATCGGATCGATGATCGGCATTTGACTGAGCGAGGTCTCTCCAACTATTGGGGATACAATACGCTCGGTTACTTCTCACCGGACCCACGCTACAAGTCGAAGCTCGGATCACTCGACCTTGTGCAGGAATTCAAGACGATGGTCCGCAACCTTCATGCGGCCGGAATCGAGGTGATTCTGGATGTGGTCTATAACCACACCGCCGAAGGCAATCAGATGGGGCCGACTCTGACCTTCCGTGGGCTCGACAACGCAGCCTATTACCGGCTTTCCCCTGGGAATGAACGCTACTGCGTCGACTTCTCGGGATGTGGGAACTCGTTCAACCTTCGGAACCCATGGGTGCTGCAGCTGATTATGGACAGCCTGCGCTACTGGGTAACCGAGATGCACGTCGACGGTTTCAGATTCGATCTCGCGAGTGCGCTCGCTCGTGAGCTGATGCATGTGGATAAGCTGGGAGCATTCTTCGACATCATTCATCAGGATCCAGTGCTCTCGCAAGTGAAGCTGATTGCTGAGCCCTGGGATCTGGGTGAAGGAGGTTATCAGGTCGGGAACTTCCCAGTTCTCTGGTCGGAATGGAACGGGATCTATCGAGATTGCGTCCGCCACTTCTGGAAAGGGGACGGAGGATTTATCTCTGAATTCGCAACACGGCTCTGTGGCTCCAGCGATCTGTATGAATGGAGTGGCCGTCGACCTGCAGCCAGCATTAACTTCATTACGGCTCACGACGGCTTTACGCTGCGTGATCTGGTCTCATACGACCATAAGCACAATGAGGCGAACTGCGAAGGCAATCGCGATGGTGCCGACGACAACATCAGCTGGAACTGCGGGGAAGAGGGACCAACCGATAACCCCGCCATCAATGAGCTGCGGGACCGCAAGATTCGGAGTCTCCTCGCGACGCTCTTTCTCTCTCAGGGAGTCCCCATGCTCCTGTCTGGCGATGAAGCCGGGCACACACAGCACGGGAACAACAATACCTATTGTCAGGATAATGAGCTGACATGGTTTGACTGGGAGCTGGATGCGAAAGCGCAGAAGCAGGTCGAATTCGTCCGCAAGCTGATTCAGATCCGTCAGGAGAATCCGGTGCTCTGCCGTCGCCGGTTCTTCTATGGTTCGACGATGAAGGGGGAGAATGCGACTGACATCGTCTGGGTGAACATCGATGGCAGCGAGATGACGGACTCGGCCTGGCAGACTGATCATGCCAAGTGTTTAGGTGTCGTTCTGCTGGGAGAATATGTCGACTGTGACGAGCAGGGGAATCCGGTTCACGGTGATACGTTGCTGATACTATTCAACGCGGATCATGGGGAACCGATTTCATTTGCTCTGCCAGAAGGACAAATTCTGGGCGATGATACTTTAATGCAGTGGGAGCGACTGTTCGATACGAATGATCTGGACTTGGAATCAGCGAGCTTTGAGCCCGGTTCAGAGTATTTAATGAATTCGGCCTCCCTTGCACTCTTCCGTCGCGTCCCGGTTTCAGATGACAAATCAGACAGCTGAGACTCGAAAGCTCACCTTCTATGGCCGCTTCCCCTTCACAGGCTTCACAACTGCTCAGAAATTATGGGCCTGCTCCCGGTGCGATTCGCTTTGACGATCAGACCGTGGAATGGCGGGTCTGGAGTCCTCAGTCTGACTCCGTCAAACTCATTCGCTATCTCCCTGAAGGGGAGGTTGCCGTTGAGATGCGCGATGAGGACGGGTGGTGGCTGGCCCGTGCGCCAGGGGTGCTGTCAGGTGAAAGATACCGCTTTCGGATTCCGACAGGCGATTTCGCGGATCCGGCCACCCGCTGGCAGCCGGAAGGCGTTTTCGGACCAAGTGCGGTTTTCTTCCCTGAGAAGTTTCAATGGTCCTCTTTAGACTGGAAGGGAATCGAGCGAAAGGATCTGCTGATATACGAAGTGCATATCGGGACCTTTACGCAGGCCGGGACATTTGCAGGAGCAATTGAGCGTCTCGCTGATCTGAAAGAACTGGGAATTACCGCGATCGAAGTCATGCCAATCGGGCAGTTCTCAGGAGAACGGAACTGGGGTTACGATGGCGTTTTTCCTTATGCGGTTCAGAACTCTTACGGGGGACCTCAGGCATTCCAGGAGTTTATCGACGCCGCCCATAACGCCGGACTCGCTGTGCTGCTAGACGTGGTTTATAACCATTTCGGCCCTGAAGGAAACGTTCTCGGGCAATTTGCGCCTTATTATAATCCTGACAAGCAGACACCTTGGGGTGCCGCAATAAACTTTGATGGTCCTGACTGTGAAGCAGTGCGGGGTTATGTGCTGCATAATGTCGCGATGTGGCTCAGAGATTTTCGGCTCGATGGACTGAGACTCGACGCGGTTCACGCCATTTCGGATTCTCGTTCCCCCCATCTGCTGTCAGAGATCAAAGCAGTCGCTGAGCAGATTGCACAGGAGCAGGGGCGAAAGATTCATATCATCGCGGAGAGCGAAACAACTGATCCTCGCATCGTTGACCCGGTGGTGGAGGACGGAATCGGACTGGACGGCGTCTGGGCGGATCAGTTCCATCATTGCATCAGGTCCCTGCTTGCTGGCGATCACACAGGATACTTTGCTGCCTATGGAACGTTAGGGCAGCTGGCCGAAGCCTATCAGGACGTCTATGTTTCCCGGGACTCTGAGAAGTCAACTGCCGGGGATCGAGACCGCAGTCGCTTTGTGGTCTGCATTCATAATCATGATCAGATCGGTAACCGTGCTCAGGGGGATCGTTCGCCGACTTATCTCTCTCCTGCAGTGCAACGACTCGCATGTGGACTGCTGATGGTTTCACCATGTACCCCGATGTTATTCATGGGGGAAGATTATGCGGAGACTAGACCCTTCCCTTATTTCTGCTCGTTTCAGGATTCCGATCTGATCGCGGCTGTCAGAAACGGGCGACGTTCCGAATTCGAAGCATTGGGATTTCAATGGGGAACAGAGATTCCCGACCCGCAGGAACCACAAACATTTCATTCAGCTAAATTGTCATGGAATTGGCCGACGGAGTCTCATCACGCCCAGATGCGGCGGCTTTATCGCGACCTGATCCAGGCTCGTCGTACCTGGCGGGAACTGCAGGATCGGCGGGCACCTCGTGCCCATTCCATTGTGACTCAGAAACACGAGAAGCATGAGGAAGGACTGCTGATTCTTCAGCATGGGGATGATCCTGAACTGATGATCATCGCTAATCTGAGTCCGCGTGCGGAGCCTCTTCCGGAATCGATTTTGAATACTTATTTATTGCAATCAACTCTGCCGCGATTTAGCACGGAACAGCGGATCTACGGAGGTACGCGAGACCTGACGCATCAGGTTCACTCGATCGAGCCCTTTGAACTTTTGATCTTCGGCACCATCCATGACAGAACTGAAGACGCTGAGTGATGCCCACGATATTGCCGATTCAATCTGGGAGGAGCTGCGACGGCGGCAATGTCGTCCTCGGGCGACCTGCCGCCTGGAATTTCATCCTGAGAATCTGACATTCCGCGACGCGATTGAGATCGTGCCCTATCTCGCCGAGTTAGGCATCAGTCACGTTTACGCATCCCCGTGTTTTCATGTCGCCAGCAATGTTTCCCATGGCTATGCGATCGTGGACACCTCCCGACTGAATCCAGCTCTCGGCAGCCCGGAAGATTACCGTGAATATATCGAGACCCTCCATCGACACGGCATGGGGCAGATACTCGATATTGTTCCGAACCACATGAGCACCTCTGTCGGTGAGAATCTGTGGTGGACCGATGTGCTCGAACATGGTCAATCGTCTCCCTTCGCGGAGTATTTCGATATCGACTGGGATCCCGTCGAGTCGGCACTGAAGAACCGGATTCTGCTCCCGGTATTAGGCGATTCGTTCGGAGCCGTGCTTGAGCGCGGAGAGCTGAGTCTCATCTACTCCGATGGCGGTTTCTACCTCCAGTACTACGAACGCCGTTTTCCGCTGGACCCCGTCAGCAATGCTCTTGTCTTCGAGGAATTGATTCGTGTTTCTCAGGAGAACGGCGTTGATTCTGAGGATCTGCTGGAACTGCAAAGTCTGCTGACCGCGATCCGGCATCTTCCTCCGCGATATGAAACGGACGCCGAACGTCGACAGGAGCGGATCCGTGAGTCGCGGGTCATCCGGCAACGAATCCGTCAGCTGGTCGATCGTTCATCCGAAGTTGGGGAATCAATCACTCGCACGTTGACGGAACTCAATGGAGATGTATCCGACCCTGCGAGTTTCGCCCGACTTGAACGACTCCTGGATCAACAGGCATATCGACTCTCCCGCTGGAAAGCTGCATCAGACGAAATCAACTACCGACGGTTCTTTGATGTCAATGAACTGGCGGCCATCTCGACAGAGCGGTTGGACGTATTTCAGGCCAGTCACCAACTGGTTCTGCAGTTGTTAGCGGCCGGGGACATTGATGGCGTTCGCGTCGATCATGTCGACGGATTATTCGACCCATTGCAGTACCTCTGGCGACTGCAGTGGAGCTACATCTCGGCAATAATTGATCGAGAACTGGTGGCACGATGCGGCGAAGGTGGACTGCCTGATAATGGCCCCTCCCGCGAGGAACTCCGGCGACAGATTCTCACCTTGCTGCATGAGAAAATTGGCGGACCGTCACCGGATTCGCTCTTCTCAGATGAGATGCTGCGGATCGGCAGACTTCGTGCGGAAGGTGAGAACGATGCCACTCTTCCCCCGACCACTCCGGAGTTACCGCTCACGGTCTATGTCGAGAAGATCCTCGGAGCCAATGAACATCTGCCTGAGAACTGGCCCGTCGCGGGGACGACAGGATACGAATTCCTGAATCAGCTGAACGGCCTGTTCGTCGACGCCGGTGGCTATGAGAAAATCAAACGCCATTATCAGCGGTTCGTCCATACCCTGAATACGATGAACCGTGTCATTCAGGAATCGAAGCGTTTGATTCTGGATGTGTCGATGCCCAGTGAGCTTCAGCTGCTCGCGCATCGACTGAAGCGTCTTGCCAACTGCGACCGACATTCCCGCGACTTCACTCTGAATAATCTGCTCGCAGCGCTGTCTGAGATCATGATCGACTTTCCGGTCTATCGAACCTATCTGACAGCAGGTGCTCGGTCAGCCAACGATGTCGCCGTCATCCAGCAGGCAATTCGCAAAGCCCGACGGCGAAATCCAGCGATGGATCGCGAAGTTTTTGCCTGGATGACGCAGGTTCTGTTGCAGCAATGGAACGGAATTGAAAAACACCCAGAGGCCTATCACCTGTTCATCGGTCGATTCCAGCAGGTGACAAGTCCTGTGATGGCGAAGGGAATCGAAGACACGGCCTTCTATCGCCACATCCCGTTGGTGTCGGTCAATGAAGTCGGCGGCCATCCTGACATTGCTCCAGTTTCGCTCGACCGATTTCATGCTGAGAATTTGTCGCGACAACTGCGGACGCCGCACTCAATGCTCTGTACGTCAACTCACGATACGAAGCGGAGTGAAGATGTCCGGATGCGAATTAATGCCCTGTCGGAAGTACCGGATCACTGGCGGACACTTGTGAGCCGGCAGTCTCGTCGAAATCGACGCTGGAAAGTCGAAATCCAGGGCGAGTTGGCTCCGAGTCCGAATGATGAACTTCTTTTGTATCAGATCACCTGGGGCATCTGGCCCGCGGAACCGATTTCAGAAGAGGAAGCCCGTCAGCGCCTCGGAAGACTTCATCAGTACATGGAGAAGGCGATTCACGAGGAGAAAGAAAACACCAGCTGGATCTCTCCGCATCCCGAGTACGAATCCGCGGTGACACAGTTCACAGAACGAGTCCTGCTCGATAACAGCAGCACATCGCTCCTGGGCGATATCCAATCACTGCAGAAGCAGATTCTGCAGGGAGCCCATCTCAATTCCGTTTCGGCTGTCCTGCTGAAAAATACTTCGCCAGGTGTGCCTGACCTTTATCAGGGACAGGAAGTCTTTGATGACAGTCTCGTCGATCCTGATAACCGTCGCAAAGTAGACTTCGGGTTCCGAAAGGAGTTGCTTGCAAAGGTTCGCCAGCAGTCCGAACAGGATTTAGATGGCCTGTTGAAGGAACTCATCGTCCATCCTTGTGATCCGCGATTCAAACTGTTTGTGACTTGGCGAACGCTGCAGGTGCGGAAGAAGTACGAAGAGATCTTCACCTCCGGAGTCTATCAGCCACTGACGGTGCAGGGGCCACTTGCAGACTACTTCTGTGCGTTTGCGCGCCGAGTCGATGCTGAAGCTGCGATTGTGATTGCTCCGCGCCTGTGCTGCCGTCTGCTTCTCGGAGTGGGAGGGGATGTCGCACGCTTCCCTGAACTGACGGGACTCGAAGAGACCTCGGTACAGCTTCCAGATGATCTCTCAGGGAAGGTCCGGGAGCAGTTCACCGGGAAGGAACATACTTGCTCAGAGCGGATCTATCTGAAGTCGCTGCTTGGCACTTTCCCGTTGGGCCTGTTGGTCACATCGTAATTTCATCCAACAGGAACCGAGTCACAATCAGCGGGAACCGGCGGGTTCCGGAAGTTGCGACCAGGCTGAAACGACGACGCCCACTTTGTTGAGCGTGCCGGGTGAACAGGCAGCCGGTAGATCGTTTCGGCGATGCCAATGGGGATAGTCGAAGTCGATGATATCGCAAGTCGGAATGCGAGCGATTTGATTGAGCGGGATGTGATCGTCCAGCACCTCGTGCTTCCTTTGGGCGATGAAATCCTTGATTCCCAGTCGACGGGCGACATCCCAAACCTGCTGAGTGACAGCTGGAGCATACCGCAGACTGTTCACCTCGTAATAAAAACGGGCATTCTGTCCTGCGACCATGTCCAGCAGGACTCCCTGCGAATAAACGGGATCAGTCGCCGCTTTCGCTGCATAACGCTTTGCGAAGTATTCAGAACCATGGAAGTACTTGTCGTCAGGTGAGTAGACGAGTTCTTCCCCGTCGAAGATCACAAAATCGACGGCCGGACGAGTCTCCAGCGCAGCGAACTGATGACCCAGTTCCATCATCAGCGCGACGCCACTCGCTCCATCGTTGGCTCCGATGAACGGCTTGCTCCGCAGTTCTTCGGTCGGCTCTCGATCGGGATGAGGACGTGTGTCGTAGTGACAGGAAATGAGCTTCCTGACCGGTGCTTCAGGGTTCCAGCTGACGATAAGATTCCGCATCCGGACAGGCTCGCCTGTTTTTGGATGGGGAACGTCGAAGTCCTGCCAGTGAACACGAGCCCCGAGCGAGGAGAAATGCTTTTCCAGCAGCTCCTGTTGCTGAGTCATGCCTGCTGACCCAGAGATGCGAGGACCAATCGCACAGATCGATTCCAGATACTTGAATGCCCGTCGGCCGTCAAAGGGGGGAGTGGCGAGTCGCTGGGCAGATACCGACTCGGCCGAAGCAGTCAGGAAGGCCAGACATGCCAGTGACAGCAGCGCAGGGGCGCGCAACGCGAGAATGAACTTCATGGGATCCTTCCGAATTCCGTCCTTGGAGCTGCTATTCGGTGTGTCGCATCGGACTTGTCAGTGCCCGGAGCATGACATGTTCAGGCCGGGACTCGTTCAAAGCGTCACCCGTCTTTCCGTGCGGACGGACGAGCGAATGGTATCCGGTAAGGAGCCTCGGAATCCAGAGTGGTCCGCTGACGAGAGAGGTCCTGACAAAAGAAGACCCGCTCCGTGATTAGATTTCTGACCAGACGGAGCGGGTTCAACTCAAAGAAGTAATCACCTCAAAATCAGACCAGCGATGCGACGCGGGCCTGCAGTTCTTCGATGGAATTCAACAGGCGCTGTTGAATGGGTGCCGGGATCTCCCCGAAGTCTTCGATCACAGCTGGAGTCAGCATGGCCAGAACCCGCTCGAGGCTCATCGCTGCTTTCTTGACCACCTGTTCGGAACTGAGTTCTTCTTTCTGACCGCCTTCGCCGGGAGCATTGCCTCGCGCCCCCTTGGCGAATGGCGTGTACTCGCCATGACCGGAATCACGTGCCGCTGAAGCCACGAGTTCTGGCCGGGATCCGTCCGCGTCAAACGGAGCCGATTCAAATGGCTCGCCGAGTGAACGGGTCTGTGGATCCCGTCTGAAGTCTTCAGGGTTCTGAACCATCCCGATGTCGGCGGTCAGAAATGCTCCAGGGAACCCGAGCATTGTCTCTTCCGCAGGGGCCTCTGCCAGATCCTCGCCGTGCTGAGCCCGACGCCAGGCCTTCATTTCGGCGACAGTCGCTTCCATGTCATTCGCCCACTGCAAGCAGTCGGCGGCGTCATCCCAGTTGATGACCACATAGAAGTGAGACCACTTCAGGTTCGGATAGTTCTGATGGACGTCTGCGAAGGTTTCCCAGACGCGGCGGCGTTGATACACCTGATCGCCGCTCAGACCGATCAGTTGACCGAAATCGGCATCGGTTCGACCGCGCGAATAGCGCTGCGTCCACTGAGACGCGCATTCACCGATCTCCCAGTTACAGCTGCTCAGCGCCTGCTGGGCACGCAGAACGAGTTGATCTTCTGTTTCTTGCTCGAGACTGGACATGGAACTCCTGCGGTCCTTCAGACAAAGTGTTCATGAACGCCGCGTCTCGCATGTGATTCCGGAAGTCAGTGTCACAGAATCAAGGCGTGCTGGCGAAGAGGGAGGATTTCGACGTTCTGAATTGCGGGTTAAGGACACTGTCCGAACTGACGGTGTTTCAACTCGCAGACGCCGCATTTCAACGGAATCCGGTTCCGAAGTTGCGTGGTTGGCTTTGCACATTATCACGAATTCGAGTCAGATTGCCACGATCATCAGCTCGATTTCGAAGACTTTGATTCTGCACTGCATGTCAGTTCTGATCTGCCGCACAGGTGGGCTCAGGGGAAAATGCTCAAGGGCTTTGACATAGCACGGAACCCTTTCCCAGCAGACAACTTCCGAAGAAACTGAGAACCTCGGACAAGAAGCGGACGAGCCGGTGCGAGCCACCTGCATTAGATCTATGGATCAGGAAAATGGGAGACTTCAGGGACTCCGGTCAGCCTGGGGAGTCGGTTCCTGTTGTAGCAGCGAAGGCAAAGCTCCTGCGAGCTCTTGCACGTTCTGCGTGTGACGTTCGAAATCCTGCCGGAGGCGTGCGACGTCTGATCGGTAATTCAATCGTCGAGCCAGGAAGACAAATTCCTCGCTCTCGGCGTCGGGCACCGTCAGATCGCTGGCATCACCGCGAACGACACGCAACCCGTCGATCACGCGTCTGAAGAAGCGGTACGCATCGCGAAGTTCGACTCGAATCTGACCCGGCAGCAGACCGTAGTTCTCCAGTGCCTTCATCGCTTCACGAGTATTTGGTTCGCGAATCGATTTGTGCAGATGCCCATAAGTAATCTGCAGGGCCTGAACGAGGTATTCGCAATCAACGAGCCCTCCCGGACTCAGCTTGGCATTGAATGTCCCGGGGCGAATCAGCTGCCGGATCTGCTTCTCCCGCATCGCTCTCATTGAAGCGACGTCGAACGGCTCGCCACGATAGATAAACTGGTCCCGGAGTTTGACGACTTTTCGACCAAGCTGCTGGCTGCCGGCGACCGGCCTGAGTTTGACGAGGGCTTGACGTTCATATGGCCAGGCAGCTCCCCCTGGTGAGAAATAGTTCTGAAAGGCCTCCATCGACACGGCGAGCTGCCCTGCCTTGCCATACGGCCGGAGTCGCAGATCGACTTCAAAAATCCCTTTCCTTTTCGAGCGGATCGCCCGCTGAAAATGGTTCACCAGCATTCGATAATAATCAGCGTTGCTGATGACATTGGGACCGGCGGTCTGGCCATCGACCTCATAGAGAAAGATCAGTTCGATATCGGACGCATAGCCCAGTTCTTTCCCCCCAAACTTTCCTAATGCACACCAGCAGCTCAGAGCCGGTGACCCCGCTGGTGTGAGCGGCATACCGTGTATCGCCTGCAGTTCGTCTTCGCAGATTTGACGTGCGGCATCGACGACGACTTCAGCAACGAACGTCAGTTCCTTGCCGAACATTCCGAACTTGTCCTGCAGCCCGAGAATGTGCCGCATGTCAGCCCGCATCATCTCCCGGTCCTTGAATTCGTTCAGCGCGTGCAGCCTCGCCTCAACAGGCGTCTGCTGAAGAATCGACTGGATTTCAGTAATCAGCGATGTCCGATCACGAGGTTGCTGCAGTCCCTCGACGTTTGTGACAACGGGAAAGAGGTTGGCATGCTGTAGACGCAGGAAATCATCCCAGAGAAAATCACTGATTCCGAGCAGGGTCGCGAGAGCCCCGAGTACCTCAGAGTTCTGCAGCGGACTGAGTTGTTCCAGCCAGTTGGGCTGCCGGAACAGGTTTTCAAGAAACTGCTGAAAGTGAACAAGTGCCGAAGCGGGATTCGGAGATCGTGACAGCAGATGAGTGAAGTGCTTGATCAGGACGATCGCCGCGCGCAGCTCATTCAGCCGCTCCTCACTTTGAATGCGGCGGTGATGCTCATCAACGACGTACAGCGTGTCGATGACTTCCTGCCCTGTGGACTGGATCGTCATGCGAACAATCGACAGTCCACTGACAGCAATGGCATTCGTCAGCTCGTACAGAAAGCCGGGGGTATCTTCTCCCCGGATATGGAGGATCGTGGCATCACTCTCTTCAGTGTTGTCGACTTCAATCTGCACCGGGAGCAACGCGGAATTGCGTTTTCGCTTCCCGGACATTGCTTCCGCCACCCGATGAGCCAGACGGCCCTGCATCTCGCGAACGCCCATTTCATCGGCCGTATGAACCAGATCATTCAGCTGCTGTTCGAATGTGTTCCAGAACTCTTCTGTTGGCGGGCTGTCTTGCGAAAGACCGGATGCACGGACCTGAAAGACGTTCACAAATTTGCGTGTCCGCCGCTTGCTCGCCGCACGGGACGAAGAGGCGACCGATTTGGAAGACCCGGGCTGGGGGCCGATTCCCTCCACATCCGCACCGGTAAAAACATTTCCGGAAAGAATGTCGATGCCTGAGGCACACAGTAAGCCGCAGATCGCAGAGAGCTCCCCGATCCGGTCAAAACCGACGATCGTGACTCGCTGACGGCCTTCTTCTTCCGATTCGACATGCAGGCGAATCTGGTGAGTTTCACTCAGTCCGTTCAGCAGTTCGACATGACGCTGTTCGTCTGATGCCGAAAAGGTCTCGCGATAGGTGCCGACGGCATGACCGAAATGAATGCTGACCGGCGTGGCCTCACTGGCCGACTTCAGCAGCGGGTGCTGGTCATGATGGAGGTAAGCTTCAAAGACTTCCCGGACAGAGCGGGAGTGGAGTTCATACTTTTCCAGGAACGTCGTCGTATCAGGATAATCGAGACGTCGAGCCAGGTAGGCGAGTCGCCGCTCATTTCGGGGGAGGGCATGTTCCTGCTTGTTATGCAACAGTTGGAGTGCATGCTCGATCGTTCTGAGAACGAGATATCCTTCTGTCAATCTTCGGAACTCTTCCGGGAAGATCAGCTTTCTTTCTGCCAGTCGGACGAGCCCTTCGAGGGTATTGATGCTGCGGATTTCAGGATACTGGCCCCCATGTGTCAGTTGCAGAAACTGAGTGACGAACTCGACATCACGGATTCCTCCGGGCCCTCCCTTCACTTCGCCCCATTGCAGCCCTTTTCTCGCCAGCTGGGCTTCGATCTTCTTCTTCGTCTGCCGGACTTCAGCGCGGACGGCGTCGACTTTGACGTCGAACAGAATCGGCTCCAGACGTGCCAAGGCCGCCTTTCCGAATGCGAGGTTCCCTGCAATCGGACGGGCTTTCAATAACGCCTGCTTCTCCCACAGCTGCCCATGCCGGCTCAGATAATCCAGCCAGGAATCCGCAGTCGTCACGAGTGCGCCGGCGTTTCCCCAAGGGCGCAATCGCATATCGACGCGATAAAGAAATCCCAGCTCGGTCGAATCGGAGAGAATCCGGATCAACTTCTGGCCTACGCCCCAATATCGCTCGGCTTCCTTTTCGCACAGGAAGACCAGGTCAATATCCGAACTGTAGTTGAGTTCCTCGCCACCGAGTTTTCCGAGCGCAAGCACCACGAAGTCTTGCTGGTCCATCCCCTCGAGTTCGGCCACCCGTTCGAGTGTAATCTGAACGAGGGCGTCAGCCAGCAATGCGAGCTGAAGTGTGACCGTTTTCAGGTCCATCAGCCCGAACGTGTCACAGGCCGCGAGTCGTAAGAGTTCCCATTGCTGGAACCGACGAAGCTGGTTCAT
Source organism: Planctomycetota bacterium (assembly GCA_023417655.1). Taxonomy (GTDB): domain Bacteria; phylum Planctomycetota; class Planctomycetia; order Planctomycetales; family Planctomycetaceae; genus Planctomicrobium. The sequence goes on from JAEZFD010000059.1 coordinate 21,892, forward strand.
CACCTCGTGCATTGAGGCCCCAGACGGAAGCTCTTTCTTGCCTTGCTCGACGAACTCCTCTCGGCTTTTGAATTCGGCCAGACGTTTATGTTCGGTCAACTGAATCAGGTAGTGCGTGTTCCGCAGCAGGATCTCTGTAAGGAACTGACTGCCAACGAATAGCTTCACGAGAATTTCGACCGCCCGTGGTTTCTCAACCAAAAAGGCAATCAGTGCCCGGCGATCAGGAGTCGTCTCCAGAAGTCGCTGAAAGTTCAAGAGCGAACTGTCTGCCGAAGCCGCATCTGTCAGAGCATGGAGCAAGGCAGGAATAATGATCGCACAGAGTTCGCGCTGCTCGTCATTTTCGCAAAGGGCCTGAAATCGACTCTGTGCAGAACGCAGATCTTCAAAACCGACTGCCTGCAACGCCTCGAGTAACTCAGGGGCAGATGTATTTCCAGGAGTCAGCAGCTGAAGAGCAAAGTGCGGGTCGATCATGAACAGAATCTTACCGCGCAGCCCGCTTGCCGGACATCACGGGAGTGGTCCCGCTCCCCGAATTTCCACAGAGGAACGCGTCAGTCAACACTTCAGTCAACGCTGTTGTGTTGGTGTCGAACGAAGACTGCGATTCGGGAAGATTCCTGTTTAAAACTCTCCGACGATTTCCCCTCCGTTAATGCTATGGAGATTGCGATGTAAGGTTGCGTCAGTGCTGTCGCTGAGATAGCGGACGGACCCGTCGCCCATCAGCACGTTGGCTCCGCCGGTATGAAAACTTCGCGGGCCGAAATACCCAGTGAAGTGCGTCACGATATCGGGGATCTTGCTGTTCGGAGTCGTGTAGCCATTCGTCAACGTGCAGACGGCACCCGGTCCGGCCCAGGAGACGCCTCGCCCCCGCAGCGCCTGTCCGCTTGCTCCTCGCCAGGCGGTGACTGATGGCCAGACGCTATTCAGGTCAGGATTGAAGATCATGCCATTGGGACCAGCAGTCCATGGAGACCCACCGGGTATTCCCTGTACCGGGGAACCGCCATTCATGGTTTGAGTCGGAGAGAGACCGTTCGACCCGTTCATCGTCATCTGATAAGGAAACGAAGGCAACGTCCCAGCGGGAAGTGTGGTGTCTTCTCCCACACTGCGAACCGATTCGCTCATGGCGACCGAGTTCGAGAGCCCATCTGTGACATCCCGAATGCGAACACTCGAATTCTCAGAGACAAAGCCATCGGTTTTCATTCGCAGGTCATATTTGACGCCAGTGCCGCTTCCGATGCTGAGCATGTAGTTGTTGCCTCCATAAACAACGCCCCCGGCGCCAGCTTGCTGCGTCGGAGCCGGATCGCTCGGGCAGAGCATCACCGGCAAAGGTGTCGAGAAGGCTTTCACAAACTGAGCATTCGGGACGAGGCTGTTAAACGGTCCCGTAAAGGCTGGGAGATCGAAGTTCAGCAGGTTCTGAAGATTCGCCTGCTCGAGATAGGGCAGAAGACGCGCTTGCGGCGAGAAGCCCTGTGTATTGGGAAGATAGTTCTGCGCAGAAGTCATTGGAAAGACGCTGAACGTGCTTTCATAGTTGTGCAGCGCAAGTCCCAGTTGCTTCAGGCTGTTTTTGCACTGTGATCGACGCGCGGCCTCGCGCGCCTGCTGAACAGCCGGCAGGAGGAGAGCAATCAACACGGCGATGATTGCGATCACCACCAGCAGTTCGATCAGTGTGAAACCCGATCGCATCCATCGACGGGGTGAATGATGTTGTGGCATAGGAACTCCCGGCCTGCGCAGGAATGATCGCAGAGATCAGCGCAGGCCTCCTTGAGGTCGTACATTCAGACGTTTCCCAAGGGAGAAAGTGCGTTCGGCGGCGAATGATGGCACGCCCCGCACGGAGTCACGAATTGACTGGTGAAGGACAAACCGCTCAACCGCAGGGGCGCGCGAACATGCGCCGCGCTGTCACTTTCAGCACAGCAGGAGCGACATTCAGAACGTCGGTGCTGTGCACAAACCCACGGGAAACACAACGAGTTCTCAGACTGCCCGAGGTGGGGGAACGGCAGGAGAAATGCCGGGAGTGAGAGGCAGACGCACTTCTGCGATCTGCAGTGGAATCAACGGGAGGTGAGCCACGGGAACCGGTTCCGATTCTGCAGGAACTCCCCAAGGGAGAGTGTTCCAGCCAAACGTCAGGCCGCGACAGCTGTCAGCAAAAATTCCGATGACGAACTTGGTCCTTGTTTCCGCTTCTGACGTGAGGGGAGCAGAGTTCTTGGCGCTGCATGTTGTGTGAGCGTCAGCTGCTGGCCCGGTTGAATTCTGACAGCAGGTCTTGCCTCGCTTCGCAGTGGTGACATCGCAGACCTGAATTTCTGCAGGAGTCGCATTTGGAACCAAGCGAGACACATCGATACGGTTCTTGCGGGCCCAGGCAATCTTCTGCTCGCGGTTAAAGCAGCAGCAGTGCTGTCGGCATTGCTCCGCAGAACGACATCCACATGGGCGGTCCTGGCAGGGAAACGGTTCCGAGCGATCTTTCCCGGCGTCAGCAGTCGGAGCATTGACCGCGACAGGAAGTGGGACAATCGAGAAGCAGACGGAAAGCAACAACGCCAGACTGATCAGCCGGCGGGCTGTTTGCGAAGCGCAGAATGTGCTTTTCCGGGAGATCATCGTCCGCCATTCGCTCTGGAGACCCAGAGTCGACTGCCTTAAACATTCTCAACCGGTTTGTCCTTCACCGGAATCGATGCTAACAAGAGGTCTCGGTCTCTGCCAATCACGAAGACCGAGATTTCTCTGCAAGGAATTCCATTCTCATTGCTGAGGAAGTGCTCTCTGATTGTTATTTGTAATCCGCAGCCCACCAAGTCGGGAACGGTGTTTCGTAGGTCACGAGCTCGGATGACTGGGGATGGGTGAACGTGACGGACCACGCATGCAGACGCATCTCACTGCCCGCAGCCTGAGTCTGTTGGTCACCGAGTTGTTGATCCTTGAGATACAACGGATCTCCCCAGACAGGAATTCCGAGCTGCCAGAGATGCACCCGAATCTGATTCGTTCGGCCTGTCAGCGGCCAGGCTCTTAACAGTGTCGAACCATCCGGAAGTTCGCGGACTTTCTCGAATCGTGTCTGAGCCGGCAGTCCCCCTTCGCTGATTGTGCGTCCGCCGCAGTCGGCTGGTTCGCGGGAGATCGGGGCGTTGCATTCCTTCTCCATCCACGACACCGTTCCCTGAACGTGGACGAGGTAGCATTTTTTAACTGTCTGCAGTTCGAACTGCGGCTGCACGCGCTGCGAGTAATAGCGCGACTTACAGAAGACAGCGACGCCGGTCGTGTTGGCATCCAGACGGTGAGCCGGCCGCAACTTCACCGGTGCATAAACTTCATTCAGAATCCACTGCAGCGTGTTCCGATTGAATCGTCCGCTGGGATGCATTGGGAGCGGAGCCGGTTTCTGCACAACGACTAATGCGTCGTCTTCATGAAGAATGCAGATCTCTGGATCGACGTCAGGTTCCGTCGTCGCCGGGTAAAGGTGGGCGAACTGCTCGCCTGATCGAACGACGCGGTCAGCAGTAACCGGCTGGTGGTTCTGACGAATGCGACCGTCATCGCAGGCCTGCTGCCAGTACTCATCACCCATGTGGGGATGAGCCTGCTGCAGGAACCGCACAAGTGTTTCGCCATCAAACCGACCGGGCACATTCAGTGGACGGGGATTGTCATAGGGAACACTCCCCGGCAATGGATTCGTGACTTCCGCAATGGCTTGATGCCGCTTTTCGAGCAGTGCGGCCTGTCGCTGTTCCGGAGTCTGATGGCAGTGCGGACAGGCATGCGGCGGGTCGTAAAGCGGAGATTCCTGATCGGCGACCGACAACGGTGCCTGGCAGGCATAACACTGCTTGGTTTCGGTCTCGAGCAGATTCGGAGCCAGCGCGACGCGCTTGTCGAAGACGAAGCACTCTCCCTGATAGTGTGCTCCGCCGACCTCTTCGAAGTATTTCAGGATGCCGCCATTGAGCTGATAGATCTGATTGAATCCGGCCTGTTCCATGAATGGGCCAGCCTTCTCGCAACGGATGCCCCCGGTGCAGAACATGACAATCGGCTTCTCACGCAGGTCTTCAGGCAGGCGTTCAATTGCCTCTGGGAAGTCACGGAAGTGATCGACATGAACAGGAATGGCGTTCTCAAAGGTGCCGACTCCGACCTCATAGTCGTTGCGGACATCCAGCATGACGAAGTCTTTGCCGGACTCGTACCAATCCCGCAACTCTTGTGCGGAGATCTTCTGGGATGTTTTGACGGCAGGCGCAATCCCCTCCTGTCCGAACGCGATGATTTCCTGCTTGATCTTCACCAGCAGTCGTGAGAACGGCTGGTAGGCGCTGAAGCTTTCCTTGACCTCAAGATCAGCGAGGGCCGGAACGCTGCGAAGTGTCTGGAGGAGAGTGTCGATTCCGGGACGCGACCCTGCCATGAAGAGATTGATCCCTTCTGGAGTCAGCAGAATGGTCCCTTTGAGTTCCAGTTCCCGGCAGAGCGCAGAAAGTTCCTGCCGGCGTTCCTGCAGGTGGTCAAGCGTGACAAATTTGTAGGCAGCGATGTTGACGATCGGCAGGACAGACGCGGCGGGTGACGGGGTTGTCGTCGTTGGCATCACGGAAGAACTTCTCACAGCAAGTAGGACTCAATTCAGGAAGGGGCCTATCATACAATGGAACTCTTGCAGAAATCAGTCTCCCGGAAGGAAGAAAATGCCGCAGACAACCGTTCCTCATCCCACGATGCCTTCGGTCTCCCGCCAGTCGGACTTTGGAATTCACGAACTCTTTCTGAAACGCTGGTCTTCACGCGCAATGACCGGCGAGCCACTTCCGGTCGGCACGCTGCAGCAGTTGTTCGAGGCGGCCCGCTGGGCTCCGTCTAGCAGCAACGAGCAGGAATGGCGGTTTCTCTATGCCGAGAAGGGGAGCGATGATTGGCAGGGATTTTTCAATCTGCTGATGGACGGCAACAAGGTCTGGTGCGAACGGGCTGCAGCCCTGGTCGTCGTTCTGTCAAAGAAAACGCTGAGCCGGAATGGGAATCCAAATCTGGTCCACTCACTGGATACCGGGATGGCGGTGCAGAACCTGTTGCTGCAGGCGGCTCATCTGCCAGATCTCGTCGCTCATCCAATGGGAGGCTTCGACCGCACCAGGGCTAAATTGCTGCTGCAGGTGCCTGATGATGTGAACGTCGAATGCATGATCGCCGTTGGCGTCGCTGGACGAGTCGACCTGCTGAGTCCGGAACTGCAGGCGCGCGAAGCCTTCTCGACCCGGAAGACGGTCGCCGAGATTGCGAAGCCCGGGAAGTATTCCTTCTAAGCGTCGACCTCCAATGGCACGTTGAAAAACAGAATCGCCGCCAGATCTGTGTCTGACGGCGATTCTGATGCAACTTTAAGGGCTGAGGAATTCTCTGGATTACTCAGCAGCTTTCTTTTTCTTTGCCGCTTTTTTCTTGGCGGCTTTCTTAGGAGCAGCCACTTTGGCGGCCTTCTTCTTGCTTGGCTTCTTCTTGGAGGTTCCGGCGCGGGTTTCAAGCAGCTTCACGGCTTCTTCCAGCGTGACGGCCATGGCATCCGACTCTTTGGGAATCGTAGCGTTGACTTTGCCCCATTTCACATAGGAACCGTAACGCCCTTCGAAGATGGCAACTGGCTTGCCGTCTTCAGGGTGTTCGCCCAGTTCCTTCAACGGAGTTTGTGCGGCGCGCCCTTTGAAATCTTTGAAAAGTTCGACGGCGCGATCGAGATCAACCGTGAGAATGTCGTCGTCTTTTCCAAGTGACTTATAGCGACCGGCATGCTGGACATAGGGACCGAATCGTCCGATCCCGGCATTGACCACCTTGCCGTCTTCCGGGTGCAGTCCGAGACGCTTGGGGAGCTCCAGCAGTTTCATCGCCAGATCGAAGTCGACATCAGTTGGGCTGATGTTTTTGGGAATCGAAACCCGCTTCGGCTTCGGACCATCTTCGACCACTTCACCCAGCTGGAGATACGGTCCGAACGGGCCGGACATCACAAAGATGGGGACACCAAGTTCGGGGTGCATCCCCAGTGACATCGGGCCTTGCTTCTTCAACTTGATGAGCTTTTCTGCCAGCTCATCATTCAGTTCTGCAGGTGCAATGTCTTCCGGAAGAGAAGCATTAACAGTTTCCCCATTTTCCTGTGCTTCCAGGTAAGGACCATATCGTCCCACACGTACAGCGGCGGAGAGTCCGTTCAGTTGGATCGTGCAGGCATCGCGGGGATCAATGGTTTCCTTGTTGATTTCAACCTGATGACTCAGGCCTTCATCAGCGGAATAGAACCGTTCGAGGTACGGCAGGCGCTGAGCTTCCCCGTTGGAGATATCGTCCAGCGATTGTTCCATCTGGGCGGTGAACTTCGTGTCGACCAGATTCGGGAAGTAGGTCTCCAGCAGTCGCGTCACTGCCAAAGCGGTGAAGGTTGGAATCAGCTGATTGCTCGCTTTGCGAACGTATCCGCGGTCCTGCACCGTACTGATAATGCTCGCGTACGTTGAAGGACGGCCGATTCCTTCCGCTTCCAGTTTCCGGACCAGCGTCGCTTCCGTATATCGGGCGGGCGGCTTGGTTTCGTGGGCCAGAGTCTCGACCTCTTTGCAGTCGATCTGCTGGCCTTCCTTCAGGTCTGGCAGAACGGAATCCTGATCTTCGAGTGCGGCTTCCGGATCGTCAGATCCCTCGACGTATGCCCGGAAGTAACCAGGGAATTCCACTTTGCGACCGGTTGCCCGGAACTCTGCGTCACCGGCTTCGATGGTGACTGTGTCGAACCGCAGAAGGGCATCTGCCATCTGAGTGGCAATCGTCCGCTTCCAGATCATGTCATAAAGACGTGCTTCGCGGCCTGAGAGCCCGAGCTGATCAGCGGTCTTCATCTCCTCGCCAGCAGGACGAATTGCTTCGTGCGCTTCCTGTGCGTTCTTCGTCTTGTTTGTGTACTGCCGGGGGGAAGGACTGAGAAAGTTCTTGCCGTAATTGCTTTCGATGCGATTCCGCGAAGAGTCAATTGCCTCCTGCGACAGCGTCACGCTGTCGGTACGCATATAAGTAATGTAACCGTCTTCATACAACCGCTGAGCCGTCTGCATCGTCTCCCGGGCTGACATGTTCAGCTTGCGGTTCGCTTCCTGCTGCAGTGTACTCGTCGTAAACGGAGCAGGGGGTTTGCGAACCTGCTGGCGATGTTCAATCTTGCTGACTTTCCATTCGGCAGACTGGAGTCGTGCATGGAGAGCCCGGGCGTCAGCTTCGGCGAGCAGGAGAACGTCTGTTCCTTCGGTGATGCGACCGGTCGACTCATCGAAGTCTTTCCCGGTGGCGATCCGTTTTCCGCCGACGGCCGCGAGTGTGGCCGGGAAAGAGGCGTCACGACCACTCTGCAGAGTGGCTTTCAGGTCCCAATACGTACCGCTCCGGAACGCCATGCGTTCGAGTTCGCGCTGCACCAGAATCCGGACGGCGACACTCTGCACGCGACCGGCCGAAAGTCCCCGACGGATCTTTGTCCACAATAGCGGAGACAAGGTATAACCATAGAGCCGGTCGAGAATACGCCGGGTTTCCTGCGCCTCGACCAGATTCATGTTCAGGTCGCGGGTGTGCGATAGCGCCTCAAGAATCGCCTTTTTCGTGATTTCCGAAAAGGTCATCCGTTTGACGGGGACAGTCGGCTTGAGTGTATCGACCAGGTGCCAGCCGATGCTCTCTCCTTCGCGGTCTTCGTCCGTCGCGACGATGAGTTCGTCAGCGTTCTTCAGCAGGTCCTTCAGTTCTTTGACCGTCTTCTTCTTCTCTGGAGAGATGATATAGAGCGGTTCAAAGCCCTTGTCGACGTTGACTCCCAGCCGGGTCCATGCCTCGGATTTCAAGGCTTCCGGGATGTCGGCAGCCTTTTCCGGGAGGTCGCGCACGTGCCCCATGCTGGCACGGACGTCGAAGTCACTTCCGAGATAGCCGGCAATTTTTTTAGCTTTGGCTGGTGATTCGACAATCACCAGTGCCCGCTTTTTGTTGTGCGCAGTCGCCATTCGATCAGTCTATCTCGTCTTCGACCGGGTCATGGAGGTCAATGGAATCAGCACACCATTGACCTGCCCCGTCGGCATGTGAGGTCATTCGGAAGGCTCTGGCCCATGTCGAGTCGACAGCACTGAACATCCGCGAAAGTACAGTCCAGATGGACACTTTCGCCGATGTGGTGGGCTTGTCTTCACGGGCCTCCGAGCTAAAATGCGGCTCGCCTAACCGGCAATCTTCTCCTGACCGGCAGAGGACATTTGTTCGTCACGGTCGTCTGTAACGGGGCGGTTCATCCGCCCGCTGTGGACTTCCTGAACAACTTTTGTTGAACTGCCAGAAAAGATCGCTCTGTCGTGCGACAGTCGCGTTCTGTGAGAGTCATTAAGAGATGATTTGTGAGATTGTCAAGAGTCGAGCCGGTTTTAACGACTCAGAAACTTGCGGTTTACGACTGTGGGATCGCAGTCGCCGCTTCGAGATAACCTTCGTTTTCCATTGAATTTGCAAGGGACAAGGATGAGCTCGCCGTTTACGCTGATGCGTCGCTACGAAAAGACCATGATGGTCGTGATCACCGGCGTCGCTATGGTCTCTTTCGTGCTGCTGGGCTCTGTGCAGAACCCGCAGGACATCCCCGGTCCGCTGCTCGTCCTGTTCATCGCCGCTCTGCTCGGCTGTGTTGCCTGGCTGGCGGGATTGAGTCGAGGGAAAGGGGCTGAGTGGGGGATTTCTGGCGCTCTGGTCGGCGCGATTCTGGGACTGGTTGGTCTGATCGCCACCCGGGAAGCCAGCGCTGTTCTCACCAATTCCGGAAATCTGACGACCAATGATCTTTCGGCTCTGCAGCGCCAGCGAAGCATCGCTAACCGCTTCGTTCAGCTGGCCTTTCATGAAACGTTCGGCATTCCAATGCCGCCGCAGCTGGCGAATCAGTTCCTGTTCGGGAACAACCTCAGCGACGACATGAGTGAGCGGGATCTGGTGCTGGGCGAATTGCTCCGCCGCGAAGGGGACCAGATGGGCATGACGATTTCGAATGAGATCGTCATGGAGTTCATCAAGCGTCTGACCAGTAAGCAAGGTGTCATGGATGCCGTGCAGCGGTCAGCCGGACAGATGAGCCAGCAAGACATCATGATGCTCAGCTTCGCGCTCGGCCAGATGAAGGACAAGACCTTCTCGGCAGAGGCGTTCACGAAAATTCGTCAGCAGCTGCGGGTTTCCGAATCCGAACTGCTCAATGCTCTGCGGAATGAACTGAAATCTGTTCAGGCTCTCGAACTGCTGGTCGGACGGAACGAACTGACCCCGGAAGCGTTCTGGGACTTCTATCGTCAGCTCAATGTCCGCCAGACAGCCGACATCGTTTCAATTCCTGTCAGCGACTTTATTGATGCCGACGCCAAGCCGTCTGAGAAAGAACTGCTCGACCTGTTCAATCTGTATCGGCAGACCCCTCCTGGCTTCACCGCTCAGGGACAGCCGGAATCAGGTCGCCCAGGGTTCATGCAGCCTCGCCGGTTCCAGATCGGGTATCTCGAAGCAACCTATGACAAGATCGAACCACTGGTTGGCGAAGTGACCGATGAAGAAATTCAGAAGCGGTACGAAGAGCGATACAAGCGCAACGTTCCCGAGGGAGCAGCTGGCGATTTGAATCTGGACCTGCCTGTCCTGCCCGGGATGAATGCCCCGAAAGTAGACGCTCCGAATTCTGAAGCTCCAAAAGCAGACGCTCCTGCTGGCGAGCCCGCGAAGCCAGAAGCCCCGAAAGCTGACGGCGAAAAGAAGGATGCCGAAAAGAAGGACGCCCCGGCTGAAGAAAAGAAGCCAGAGATGAAGGCAGACGCACCAGCCTCCGAGGCTCCGAAGACCGAGGCTCCGAAGACCGAGGCTCCGAAAGCGGACGGTGAAAAGAAGGAAGCACCGGCCGAAGAGAAAAAGGCTGATGCTCCAAAAGAAGACGCTCCAAAGGCTGACGACAAGCAGCCGACTTCGTCTCTGATGAGCTTCCCGGAAACGCAGTTCGTGGCATTCCTGCAGGATGAACCTGCCGGCGACGCCAAGAAGGAAACAGAGGCCAAGGCCGACGAAAAGAAGGAAGAACCTAAGCCAGAGGCTAAACCAGAATCCAAGCCCGAGGCAAAGCCAGAACCAAAGGCCGATGCTCCAGCGAAGCCAGCAGAGAAGCCAGCCGATGGCAAACCTGCTGATGCAGCACCGGAAGCCCCGAAGTCTGACGCTCCAAAGACTCCAGCCATGCCCGCACCGGCTGGCGAGGAGATTCCTCCACCACCGTCCCCAACAGCCGACGTTCCTCCACTGGATGACGCACTCAAGGCGACGCTGCGTGAAGAGATTCTGCGGGAACGGACCAAAGCAGAGATCCGCAAGCGGACAACTGCTGCTTACGAGTTTCTCGGAGAAGTCGCTTACAAGGTTCAGCGCGACGCCACCGAAAGCGATCACCTGACCCTCGAGCAGGCGACTAAGGAACTTGAAAAGTACGCGGAAGCTCATCACCTCGTTTACGTGGTCACTCCGCTCCTCAGCTATCAGCAGCTGGCAAATTCTGAGGACTACCCAATCGGTTCCGCAGCGACAACCGCAGGCCAGGGAGCCAATGTCGCCCAGACGCTGTACTTCAGCAATCCTAAGGTACTGTACCGTGTCTGGCAGGCAGAGAACTTCACGACTTCCAGCGGGTATGCATTCTGGAAGCTGGCCGACAAAGCGGACTATGTTCCTCAGACAATTGACGACGAAAAGGAAATCCGTGAACAGGTTGTTGAAGCCTGGCGTCGACTGCAGGCGGAGCCAAAAGCATTGAGCCGCGCCGAAGCACTCGCCAAACAGGTTCGTGAAAGCGACAAGCCTGTGGCCGAAGCGCTTTCTGAAGCGACGGTTACCGGGAAAGAAGGAAGCCTGTTCGTCACTGTGCGGAACACTGGGGAATTCACTTGGATGTCCCAGCCAATGGTTCCGCCAACGAGCTTCCGGCAGACGGCTCCGGTCACTCCATCAGTGATCGCCGGAGTCGAGAAGCCCGGCCCAGAGTTCTACAAGGCCATTTTCGATGACGCGAAGGTTGGGGACGTGAAAGTCCTTCCGAACTCCGACAAGTCGGCGTACTACATCGTCAAGATTCTCAGCCGGAACCCGTCAACTCCTGAAGAGCTGGCGACCTTCCGGGAGAACTTCCTTAAAGAAGGCATGCAGCCTGCTTATGGCAGTCTTGCACAGCGAGCCCTTTCGTCTGCATCAGTGAACTGGATGCAGGAGTTCTTTGAGCGGCACGAGGTCGTAATGCCTGAGCAGAGATAATTCCGACTTCGATCTTGAACTTTCGACGAACCAGACAGTGATGTCTGGTTCGTTTTTTTATTCCAGGATGACTGGGCGCGATTTTCCAACGACGACTTTCAGAACGACAGTGCGGGATTTACGGGACAAATCAAATAAAAGATCCTGCGGGAAACCTGAAAATTTGCGCCAGATAGCGTGTTTGCAGGCTGGTAACGATTTATCCTGAACTTGTCCTGCGGTCGGCAGTTGCGAATGCTTACCAAAGTCGATCTGATAAAGGTCCTTGCAGACTCTCTGCAGCGCCGTTCTCTGAGGAGCAAGTGGACGGCGATCCGACTTCCTGCTGTCTAACAGGGGAATCGGGGAGAGCTCTCGGGTCAGTCGCGACGTTTCCAGAAACGTGCAGCACCTTCGTTCAGGAATTGCCATGCTGTTTCGCCACATTCTGCTTATCGCACTGTTCAGTTTGTGCACGTCCGCATCGGCGATGGCGCAGGCCTCGCGCGTCCGCATTCCGAGTGAAACGGAGCTGAATCGGCTTGGACTGACATTGAACTGGTGGGGACAGGCGGCTGTCAGCGCCAGTCAGGAACGCGTTCTGTTCTTCACGGCCGATGAAGAGAATGTCTATGTCCAGTCGGACCTGGGAATTCTGACCTCCTTTCAGGCAGAATCCGGAAAGCGATTGTGGTCCCAGCTCGTTGGTCGCCCGAATCAGCAGGGATTTCCCCCCAGCGCTGGCGAAGACGACGTTCTGGTCAGCATCGGCATGCGTGTTTATGCCTTCAACAAGATCACCGGAGCCCCGCGCTGGGTTCTCCCATTGCCATCTGCTGCGTCCGCCCCTCCGAAAGAAGATGACCAGTACCTCTACGTCGCGACGTTCGACGGCATGATGCGGGCATATGACGTGAAAGTCATCCGGAATCTCGCCCATCGAGGAATGCTGCCACAGTGGGCCAACCGATCAGAACTTTGGAATTACCAGATGCCGAGGGCGTCAACGGCAGAGCCCGTCACCGTGGATGGTGAAGTCGTCTTCGCAAGTGACGGCGGTTACATTTACCGAATCTCAGGCCCTTACAAACAACTGCGCTTCCAGCTCGAAGCCGGTGCCAATCTCAGTGCCCCGATCACGTATTCTCGCGACTACGTCTTTGCTTCCGATGCTCGCGCCCGCCTGTTGTGCATGAGCATCAACAATGGCCGCCTGATCTGGACTTATAGCAGCGGCTCGGCGATTCGTGACCAGCCCCGGGTGATCGGAAATCAGCTGTTCATCAACGTCATTCGAGAGGGCCTTACTGCAATTGACGTGAAGACCGGTCTGAAACTCTGGGAACAGCCCGTCGCCACGAAGATGGTGGCAGCCTCGGACACTCGTGTTTACGCGACCGACTTCAATAACAACCTCCTGATTCTCGACCGAGCCACAGGCCAGATCAAAGGTCAACTGCGTACCGCCGACTTCACCATTCAGGTCGCAAATGACCGCACCGATCGCATCTTCCTCGCGACTCCGACGGGACTGGTGATCGCACTTCGGGAACTCGGATCGGAATTCCCCGTCTATCACCTGTATCCTGAACGTCGTCCCATTCTGCCCGACCTCGCACCGGAAGAGGGAGCCGAAACGGAAGGTGCCACGGCGCCTGAAAAAGCTGAGAAGACACCGGGTCAGGATGAGTGATGCCCGTCGAGTAATGCCACTCTCGGGGCTGCGATCCGTTGGTCAGATTGCGATCAAATTCTGAGTGGGACTCAAAGTCGGTGAGAATTCACCTTCCGGGGACAAAGGGACTGACATGAAACTCGCATCGCTGCTGACTCAAGAGGGGCCCATCGTCGTCGGCGTCGATGGGACAGATGAACAGCCTGTCTTTGTTCCCCTGAACTGGGTCGACCTCACACTTCCGAAAACGATTCGAGAGATTCTTGTCGAGGATCCTTCGCTGAATCGGTGTCGGGCGGCAATGGTCAAAGGACAGTCGGAACATCGCACTGTCTCCGGGACTCTGCTTCCGCCGATCTCCAATCCCGGCAAGGTGATCTGCATCGGGTTAAACTATCGCGATCACGCTATCGAATCGGGGATGCCGATTCCGCCAGAGCCAATCTGTTTTGGAAAGTTTGGCAATACGATCATTGGCAGCGGTCAATCGATCCGTCTTCCACGGGTTTCACACGAAGTCGACTACGAGGCCGAACTTGTCGTGATCATCGGGAAGAAAGCGTATGACATCTCCCGCGAGCAGGCTTTCGAGCATGTCGCCGGCTATTGCAACGGGAATGACGTTTCTGCTCGTGACTGGCAGATCAATAAACCCGGCAAGCAATGGATGCTCGGGAAGACACCTGACACATTTGCTCCTATCGGTCCATGGCTCGTCTCAGCAGACGAAGTACCGGACCCGCATCAGCTCGGGATTGAATTGCGCCTGAACGGGAACGTGATGCAGTCGGGCAGCACTAAAGAGTTCATCTTCGGCATTGACGAAGTTGTTTCTTACCTTTCCCAGATCATGACACTGGAACCCGGCGACGTCATTTTCACCGGCACTCCGCCAGGCGTTGGCATGGCCCGTCAGCCTCAGGTCTGGCTGAAACCGGGTGATCAGGTTGAGGTCTCCATCACCGGGCTGGGAGTTCTGACAAACACAGTGATCGGCCCCCCGGTCATGTGATTCCGAGATGACTGACGACAGGGGCGATGATCTGGTCCCTGCATCGTCGGCGAGCTAAAATCAGCACTGTCGGAGCGGCTCACGCTCCAGTCAGGTCCAGTCTCTGCGGTGATTGAAAATTCAGAGTTATGAGAATCGGAATCTTCGGCGGAACTTTTGATCCGATTCACATGGCCCATCTGATGCTGGCGGAAACCGCGCGGGAAGTAGGTCAGCTGGACGAGGTCTGGTTCATTCCTGCGTTCTCGCCTCCGCAGAAGGAAACCGTGACAGTTAGCCTTCCCAAACATCGTTTGGAGATGGTGCGACTGGCGATTGCGGGAAACGTTCATTTCCGCGTCAGCAAAGTTGAGATCGAACGCAAGGGCGTTAGCTTCACCATCGACACTCTGCGGACCGTACGAGAAGCTCATCCTCAGGATGAGTTGTATCTGGTGATTGGGGGCGACTCCTTGCAGAACTTCCTCACTTGGAAAGAACCGGCAGGGATCCTCGATCTGGCAACAGTTATCGCGGTGAATCGAGGAAAAACTCCCTTGGATCCGCAGCCGATTCTGGATGCACTCGGACAGCAGTATCGAGACCGCTTTGTGCTCTGCTCGATGCCAGGAACAGAGATCTCGGCAAGTGATCTGCGTCAGCGCACCCGGGAAGGACGCACGATCCGCTATCTGACTCCTCGATCGGTCGAACTTTACCTCCAGCAGCACAAACTCTATCCCGCCGCTGTCGACGCCTGATGAGACCTGTGGGTGGACGTTTGATTGCCCGAATCGCTCCCCCGCTTGAAATAAAGCACGGGATGGGGGTCTCCCGGATGCACCGTCTTCTACAGCGATCTTGCGGATCGACTGGGATCTTCGCCACAATTCGCAGCATGACGGAGTCCTTCGTGCGCCCTTGATATTGGGAAGGACTTCTGCCGTTCTGTTTCCGAAAGTCTGCCTCTTCCGGGAGTCCGATGATGCTGGATCGAATTTCGCGCCGCGAACTCCTCAAGGTATCAGGGGCGGCTCTCGCAACAGGCGGCACTTCCCGAATACATGCCGGAAGCACTCGCCCCCTGTTCGGAAATGAGGCGGGTTCGCATGCCTGCATCATGATCTTTTTGAAGGGAGGCCCCAGTCAACTGGAGACTTGGGATCCCAAACCAGGTCATCCGAATGGAGGGCCGACTCAGGCGATTTCGACCCGCATTCCCGGAGTCGCCTTTGCCGAATACTGGCCTCGGCTCGCCTCTCTCGCCGATCAGCTCTCCATTTTGCGGACGGTGACAGGCACAGAAACTGACCATCGTCGGGCGTTTCATGCGATGCATACCGGAACACGGTTCTCCGAGTCTCAGAATGCTCCTCACCTCGGTTCCCTACTGGCCAGCCAGAGACAGCGGTTCTGTTCCGGGTTCAGTTCTGAACTGCCGGCATTCGTCAGTTTTGGAAGGACGACCGGCCCCGGCGATCTCGGACCCGCTGCCGCTCCACTTGTCGTGACAGGGCAGGAACTGGTGACGGGGAGAATCGAGACCCGGCAACGATTTGATGAAAGAATGCGATTGGCCGCTGGCTTGAAGCGACTCAAGGCAAACACAGCGGGGCAGGCGGCTTACGGAAACTCCCGCTTTGCGGGAGAGTGCTTGCTCGCCAGTCAACTTGTGTCGTCCGGTGTTTCCTTCGTCGAGATAGTGCATGACGGATGGGATCACCACGACGGGCTCTGGCAGAAGCTCCCGGCCATGGCCGCTGAAGTTGACCAGGGACTCTCCGCATTGATCAGCGATCTGCGGACAACGGGACTGCTGGAGCAGACGACAATTGTCTGCCTGGGTGAATTCGGACGAAGTCCCGCGGTGAACACACGAACTCCGGGGGTGGGTCGCGATCACTGGGCAAAGAACTTTGCCGTCCTGTTGGCAGGTGCGGGGGTTCAACAGGGGAGCTGCCTCGGGGTCACCAGCGCCGACGGCCGGGAGATCGTTGAGTCCCCCGTAACAGTCGACGAGCTATTCCATCAGTTACGCAGTTCCTTAGGCGTTCATGATTTTGCAGTTCGAAACCGGCAAAATGGGCAGTTCAGGACGGATTTTCAGCTCTGATGCGAAATTTCCATTGTTCTGTCGTAACTCACGAATTGATAATAGGATGCTGCCATTCGACTGGTGGCGATTAACGTTCCCCTGCGAGGTTTTGCGATTGACAATTCGAGCGTTGTCGTTTTAATCTCTGTGCGGAAACGGTCTCGTTAAAGGTCAGGTTTGACGGGACTCGAAAGCGGAACTGATTCGCTGAGGGGTCAGCAGATCAGTTCAAAAAAAGTGTGTGCTTTACGGCTCGGAATAAATGGAGTGACTGTTCCGTAAGAGGTTGTCCAGATGATTCATCTGGATGAGAGCCCGGGTTCAGGCTGATTTTGTCAGCAGTTCGTGGGCGAAGAGTCTTCTCAGTCGAAATGCGGAAAATTGTGCCGGTGAAGTCATTACCGGGGCGCCCGCCTTCCGATACCAGAAGACAGGCAATGGACAGTGTGCCAGATTTGAATCCCTGAGTCTGCAACGAATGAGTCGTTCCGGAACAGTTGGAAATCCAAAACTGGGCAAGCTCCGCAAGTCATAAGGTCTAGCAATGGTTGCTGGAAGTCAGCGATCTCGCGTGGTGATCACCGGTGTCGGTGTTGTGTCACCCGTGGGGATCGGCCAGAAAGCATTCTGGTCAAATTTGAAATCTGGACACTCAGGGATTGCTCCGTTGGGCGAATTCCTGAGCCGGAATCTGCCGTGTAAACTGGCGGCGGAGATTCGTGACTTCGATCCGCTCCAATACATTTACGAGCGCAAATTCCTGAAAGTGATGTCCCGCGACATCCAGCTGGGCGTCTCCGCTGCGACGCTGGCAATGCAGGACGCCGGTCTCTCTCCCGGGGAAGTAGAACCTGACCGCCTCGGTGTCGAGTTCGGTGCCGGACATATCTCGTTCACCCCTGATGAGTTAAAAGAAGCGGCCCGAAGTTTTGCTGGTTGTACCGAAGAGGAAATCGCTCGTCGGTGGGGCAGCGAAGCACTGGATAAGATCGCTCCGCTGTGGTTGCTGCGTCAGTGCCCAAACATGCCGGCCTGCCATGTCGCCATTGAGCACGGGGCTCGCGGACCGAACAATACCATCACGAGTTCGGATGCATCGGCTCTGCTGGCGCTGCAGGAAGCCATTCGCTGTATTAACCGTGGAACTGCCGACGCGATGATCGTCGGCGCCGCGAGTTCGAGTATTAATCCAGTCGACATTGCTCGAATCAGCCTGTTCGACACACTTTCCCCTCAGAATGATCCGGAGCAGGGTTGCCGCCCATTCGATCGGGATCGGGACGGGACAATCGTCGGAGAAGGTGCGGCAGTGTTCATCGTTGAACGTTACAGCCACGCCGTCGCTCGAGGCGCCGAGATCTACTGCGAAGTGTTGGGAGTTGGTGCGGGATGTGACGGACGCGGTGATGAGAACGTCGCTGGCGGACGGGGACTTTCCAGTGCAATGAGTTCTGCAATCCGGCAGGCAGGAATCAACCCGGTTCAGCTCGGACACATCAACGCTCACGGAAAGAGCACCCGAAACGACGACTTGGTGGAAGCCCGTGCTTACCGCAATACGTTCGGGGACGATGCTCCTCGGATTCCAGTCGTCGCCCTGAAGAGTTACTTCGGAAACTTTGACGCCGGTTCAGGTGCTGTGGAGCTCGCTGGGAGCATCCTCTCCCTGAAGAATGGAGAGCTGCCGGCGACACTCAACTACAAGCACCCGGATCCGCTGTGCCCGTTGAACGTCTCTCGTGAGCCACGCCGAATCCGGTCTTCGCTCGCGATGAGTGTGAATCGGACTGCGATGGGCCAGAGCGCCGCCGCAATCCTGCGAGCAATCTAGAGCAGGTCGCTCGACAGAGTGCCTACGCGGGACGGAAAGTTAATTCGTCCATGCGGATGAATCTTGAATGAAAATGAGCCCGCAGGAATGACATTCTTGCGGGCTCGCTTTGTTTCAGGCCTGACGTTGCGGTTCTATATCTCTGAACGATGTCTCATCGATTCGAACTCGCAGTCTTCTGCCCCGCGATAGCGTCCCCGGGGACGAATCGCTTCACCGGATTCACATTGTTCGAGCGCGTGAGCGCTCCACCCGACGAGTCTCGCAGCGGCGAAGAGGGGCCGGAAAAGATCCCGGTCGATTTCCAGATAGGTGAACAGCCTCGCGAGTGCCCAGTCGACGTTCGGAGGCAGACGGCGATGCTGCCAGACTGCTCGTTCAATCGCGTCGGCCAGCTGTTCGAGGTCGGTCCGACCACAGGCTTTGGCCAGACGCTCGCATTCCACTTCAACAATCGCCGCGCGAGGATCATAGTCACGATAAACAGGATGTCCGAATCCAGGGATTTTCGTCCCCTCCGCGACTGATGCTATCCAATCCGGTGCGTTCTCGGGCTCTCCTACGAAATCCAGAAGATCCAGCGGACTTTCATCGCCGCCGCCATGTGCGGTTCCCATGAATGCTTCCAGTGCCGCCAGCACGGGACCATACTGGGATCCTCTGACGGAACCGACGATCCGGGAAACATACGTCGCAGGCGAGAACTCATGTTCTGCGGCGACGATCATCGCGATCTCAAGTGCCCGCTCGTATAACGCGCTCGGCACGACACCGGTCAGGACGTAGTACAGATTTGCGACATAGCCCAGTTCGAGGCGTGGTTCGAGAACCGGAAGTCCCTGTCGAATCCGATGCCATGCGGCAATCAGCAGCGGCATGCGAGCCAGCAGACGGATTGTCTGTGCATGACCTGACTGCAGCAGTGACTCGCCCTGTTGAGGATCATGCAGACTGAGCAGGCTGAGTCCCAGTCGCAGCACTTCCAGCGAAGAACTATGGACGGGCAACTGCTCATAGATCGAAGTAATCGATTCGGGAAGCGTCTGCTCTTCGACCAGCACGCTTAGAAAATCAGCGAACTGTTCCTCGTCTGGTAGCTCCTCAAACAGGAGCAGATGTGCGACTTCCAGAAAGGTGGCGTCTTCCGCGAGATCATGGAGGCAGTAGCCGCGATATTGCAGACCACCATCGACTTTGCAGATCTCTGTCTCACCTGCAACCACCCCTTGCAAGCCGGGATGGTACACTTCCTGCGGCATGAGAATCTCCCTCCCTGGATTCACTCAGACTCCGTCCGATGCGGTCATCCTATCGCAATCTCTGAGAGTTTGTCATCCAAGTTTTCGGGAACTTGAGCGGGAATGAAGAGCTTGCGTCACTTCACCGCAGCCTCTTTGATGCTTCAGATGAACTGGGGGAGTTGGGGCTCGCTCAGACCTTCGAGCCACCCAATCCAGGCGGTGGAACTGTGCCTGGTATTGGTGTCATCCCATCTGGATACAACAGCTCCAGAGACATGCGCTGGACCTCGCCGGCGCGATTGATACAGGCAAGAACCGATTCCCCAGTGGCGAGCAGTTCTTCGCCGCGGCGGACTTCGTACTCATGGATCAACTTCGCCCCGGTCCAGCGAGAGAGTCGAACCCGAAGTGTCAGTTCATCGTCATATCGGGCCGGGCGTTTGTACTTGCATTCCACACTGACGACGACGAGCAGATACCCACGCTCTTCCATCGCGCGATAGTTTCCGCCTGTGACTCGAAGCAATTCGGTCCGGACGATTTCGAAGTAGATGATGTAATTGGCATGATGCAGGAACCCCATCGCATCGGTTTCTGAGTAGCGAACACGAACGGGGTAATCGAACCAATCCATCGGGACTTCAGTCATCGCACTTCCAGTTTCGGTCAGTTGAGGGGGCGGTCCGCAAGCTGAAGATTTCACTGCTGACGGAGGCGCCGCTATTTCGCTGGCGGATCTGATGAGAGATCTCGTTTCGCGGCTCCCTGTTGCCGGGCGAGTTCGAGCGGAGAGAGTTTCTTCTCCGGTTCAACTGCCGGAGGAGTCGCTGGCTTTGCTGCTCCCTGTTGCCGGGCGAGTTCGAGCGGCGAGAGTTTCTTCTCGGGCTCTCCCGAAGAAAGAGGCGCTGTCTTTGCAGCCCCTTGTTGTCTGGCAAGTTCAAGCGGCGAGAGCTTCTTTTCCTGCCCTGCTGGTGCAGGAGCATCGGCTTTTGCTGCTCCCTGCTGCCGTGCGAGCTCCAGCGGTGAGAGCTTCTTTTCAGGTTCAGTTGCAGGAAGAGCCGCTGGCTTTGCGGCCCCTTGCTGTCGTGCAAGTTCCAGCGGTGAAAGTTTCTTCTCAGGCTCTCCCGAAGAACTAGGCGCTGTCTTTGCAGCCCCTTGTTGTCTGGCAAGTTCGAGTGGTGAGAGCGTCTTCTCGGGGGGCGAAGCAGCGTCGCTAGGCGATTTGGCTGCGCCTTGATGTCTGGCAAGTTCGAGCGGCGAAAGTTTCTTGTCGCTGGGTGTGACCGGAGGCGAGTTCGCGCTTACGGGGGCGTTTCGAGGCTGACCGACAGCTTCTTTCGCAAACTGTTTGTCATCAGGAACAGGAGCGCTGACAACCGTCAGAAAACTTGCCGGGATGTCATACCAACCGATATCCACTCCCTCAAGAAACTGGACCAGAGGGAGTCCGTTCATATTCACGGCTTTGACGAGTCCGGTTTTCCCATGGAAACGTCGGGGCGCAAGCGAGTCCGGCTTGACGACAACGTACTTGTCGAGCCAGTCCTGTTTCAGATTTTCAATCGGAGGAAGCTGCATCCACTTATTCCTGATCACCGGTTTCGGCTGCCGGTTCTGTCGACTCAGTCGAGCTGGCTTCTGATGGGGCCGCGTGCCCTGTTTCGGTTTTCACTCGAACAGGAGAGATGCCTCGCCGGAGCGTGGTTCGCATTTCTTCCAGTGGAACTTCGTGGCGAGTGAAATATTTGAACTGCGCGGCTGCTTGTCGGACGAACATTTCAATCCCACTAACAGTGTGGCAGCGGTGTTCGCGGGCTTCCCTGAGAAACATCGTGTTCTCGGGGTTGTAGATCGTATCAAACACGATCATGCCGTCCTTGAACCAGTACTGTTCGTAAGGACTCTGCGCCATTTCCGGGAACATGCCGATTGGCGTGCAGTTGATGATGACATCGACGTTCTGAGCCCCGCGGTTTGCCCAGGTGACGAATTGGCATCCCAGCTCTTCAGACAGCTTCATTCCCCGTTCTTTGGACCTGTTTGAAATGAGGAGGACTCCCCCTGCCTGAATGACTCCCAGGCCAATTGCACGGGCTGCTCCGCCGGCTCCCAGAATGAGGACACGCTGTCCATTCAGGTCCGGCTGTCCTTTTGCGGTCAGGCCGAGTTGGAGGCTCTCCATGGCCGCAGGCAGGTCCGTGTTGACCGCACACCAACGTCCCTTGGAATCTTTGAAGAGAGTGTTCGCTGCGCCGATTTTCTTTGCGGATTCATCACTTCGCTCTGCAAAGGCAAGTGCGGCCTCTTTATGCGGAATCGTCACGCTGTAGCCGCGGACTCCGATGGAATCGAACGCTTTCAGGGTCTGCTCAAAGTCTTCAGGGGAGACACGGATTGGAATATAGACGGCATTCAATCGCTGTCGCTTAAAGGCCGCATTGTGAAGCAGCGGACTCCAGCTATGTCCGACGGGATCTCCGAGGACTCCAAATACGGCCGTGTCGGCATTGATCTGATCGAAGCGATACAGCTTCTTCATTTCGTCGAAGGGGAGCTGACCGGGCGCCATCACCCGTTCTTTGCTGAACGTGCAATATGTGAACGGAGAACCGAACTTGCCGCACAGCAGGCGGCTGATGATTCCATATTCCCCCATGCAGAATGCCACGGTCGGAACTTTGGCATTCTTGACGAGGTTCAGCAGCCTGACATTGTCCAGTGGCGAGTTTGCCATTGTGACCACTTTGACCACGTCGGCGTCGAGCCCGCACATCCGCTCATGGATTTCTTCGAGATCGTCCGGTGTCTCCTCCATGTTGTGGTAGCTGATGATTCGTTTGGTCTTCCCGTACCGACGAATCTTGGAAGCAAGTGCTTCTTCGAGGTCAACGTATTCCACTCCGGAAGCGATGGCCTCACGGAGAAGCGTTTGACGTTGTTCT
This sequence comes from Planctomycetota bacterium, assembly GCA_023417655.1. Classification (GTDB taxonomy): domain Bacteria; phylum Planctomycetota; class Planctomycetia; order Planctomycetales; family Planctomycetaceae; genus Planctomicrobium. The sequence goes on from JAEZFD010000059.1 coordinate 44,067, forward strand.
TCGGTGCCCGAGTAGCGGCCGCCGTCGGCGGGAAGGCGGATGGTCACAACTGTCGGCGTCGGACGATTGCGCAGCAGTTCACCGATTCGGGGAGTGCGGGAAATCCAGTCGAGTCTCAATTCGACCAGCTCCGCCCCGCGTTGAGCGAGATTCGCGTGTTCGGCCAGCATCTGTTTATGGCGGGTGCGGCCCAGCGTGACACAAATCATGAGCGAAACCGGAACAAGTGTTCCGTCCTGACAGTCAAGTTGAAGATCACTCGTCCGCCTGGTGGAGGTGGTTTCCCTGTCAGGCGAGAGACGATCTTGATTCTAGCGAATACACGGCGTCTCGCGACTCGCCGCGATCACAAACTCAGTCATAACCTCAACGCAGAATCAGTCTCTCCAAGATGGACAGTGACGGAAGTCACCTCCAATGCCGAGATGAGGCGTGCGCAGAATGAAATTCTCCGACTGCCATGTCTTGATGGAATGGAGAGATCGATTGCAGTGGGTACCGCTGCAAAACAACCGCTCCGTCAACGCAATGAACCGCGTTTTCCTTACCGAAAAACGCGGTTCACTGGATTGCGACACTGCTCCGAGCTTGAGAGCCACGTGGAAGAATGGCATTTCATCCCTGCCACGCACAGCGATTCTGCTTCCCTCAACCCGCTGCGCTGGCGCTCAGCCGAGCAATCTCCTCTAGATTTCGTCGACTTCGATTTCCCGCAGAAATTTGGCGGCATCTTCGGGAGGAACCGGGTTGATGTAAAACCCGCTTCCCCATTCGAAGCCGGCAATTCGGCTCAGTCGCGGGAAAATCTCGATATGCCAGCGGTAATGCGGCAGATCCTGATGAGAGAATGGGGCCGAGTGCAGGACGTAGTTGTACGGGGGATCGTCAAGTCCGATTTCCAGTTTGGAAAGGACTGTTTTCATCACGCTCCCGAGATCCTCGATCATCTGCTTCGTGATGTTTTCGTAGTGGCTCGAGTGATGTCGGGGGAGAATCCACGTTTCAAACGGGAAGCGGCTGGCATAAGGACAGAACACGACGAAGTGATCCGTCTCCAGCACGATTCGCTTTTCGGTGGCGAGCTCTTGCTGGATCATGTCCTCGAAGATGCAGCGACCGCGATAGTCGTAGAATTCACGGGCTCCTTCGAGTTCTTCCTGAATGGTGATCGGAACAATCGGGGTGACAATCAGCTGGGAATGGCTGTGGTCGAGCGAAGCCCCCGCACGAGTTCCCTTGTTCTTGAAAATCAGTCCATGAACCAGGCGGTGATCCCGCTTCAGGTCCACAAGACGGTCACGGTATACCCAAAGAACTTCACGAATGTTCTCAACGGACAGCCGCGACATATTCGTTTCGCGGTGGGGGCACTCGACAATGACTTCATGAGCGCCGACAGCGTTCATTTTGTCATAGATCCCTTCTCCGCGTTTCTCGAGAGAGCCTTCAACCCGTACAGCAGGAAACTTGTTCGGAATGACACGAACGCGCCAGCCGGGACCGTTGGGAGCCCCGCCATCGCGATAAGCGAGAATTTCCGGTGTTGTCGCGTCTTCGTTTCCGGCCAGGAACGGGTCGAATGAATCGAGATCGATTTCGCCGTTATCGACGAGGGTTTGGGGACGGCTCAGCCGTTCAGGAGCGATGATGACCCAGCGTCCAACGATGGGGTCTTTGCGAAGTTCCTGTCTCGTCTCGGAAGTGGACATCAAATTCCTCAATGAAACTTCGCCCGGCGTTCTCGCCTTTCCGGACGACATGCTGACATCGAAAGAGCGCAGCGCTGCACAGCTTCCGTCCTCTGTCTTCAGTCTCGGGGCTGAAGAACCGAACACAGGTTAAACAACATGCAAGAGGTGTCTCAACCCGATTCGAACGGAAGAGAGGAAGTTCCCCAACAAAAACGCGTGTCAGAATCTGGGATTCTGACACGCGCAGGACATTCAGCCGTTTCTTGGAGTGAATTTACCGCCGAGTGATCGGGCAGATTCACCCTTTGAAATTACGGTGCAGCCTTTGGCAGTTTGCCTTCCTTCAGCAGTTCGCCGTAGGTCTTGTCGCTTCCGGCATCCTTCTTGGATTCGATCTTGCCGTAAGCTTCGGTGATCTTCTCGGAGTCTTTGACGTTCTTGGCACCCAGGGCTGAACCCAGAGCCTTGCCGTAGTCGCTGACAACCTTCTTGTTCTTGCCACCTTCGCCGTGGCAGACACCGCACTTCAGCTCAGTCGCCTGAGCCTTGATCTGTTCGTTTTCGCCGTACTTGGCCGTAAACGCCTTCAGGTAGTCAGGACGAGCTGAAGCCTCACGTGGTGCAGCGACGCACATCAGCGATGCCACAGCGCAGAGCGCCATCACAGAACCCAGTTTCTTCATTCGACTTCTCCAAAATCGCAGTTGACGACATCAGTGGGGGGACGGCGGAATGTCTGCCTGGCGGGGGGAAACGAAGCTCACTGGTGGGGGGGCGAACCGAGTTCAAACCCGGCGAAATGCCGAGCGAACACTTTTTCTTCACCCAACCGATGGAGAATTGGGCTTCCCTCTGGACGGTTCAGGTGGATCACTTCGACAATTTGGCACAGTCCCTGTTAAGGCACCGTCGTTGACACTTGATTAGAATTCGCCGATGGGTGGCTGTCAACGGAAGGATTTCACAGCGCCCTTGCATTCTTTGGGAAAGTGCACAACTTCACATCCCGCTGGCACACTGATTTGCGGGGATCTCCTTCTCTGTGCGTGAGTGAACATAACTCACGTTGGTGCATTCGGTTCGACGACACCTGAAACGCAAACGGACAGGTGGAAATCTCATTCCACCTGTCCGACAAATCTCGACTGGCCATACCGAGAAGGATCAGACCTCCCGGGCTCCTTCCAGATAGGTGTATCCCATCAGGCTTTCTTCATATGTTCGCACGAAATGTCCCGCCTGCTGATTGTCGATACGACCTTGGCGGACAGCGTTTTCGACGTGGACCTGAACTTTGTCCATCAGGTCCTTCCCTTTGTACTGCACATAGTCCAGCACTTCGTAGATCGTTTCACCCTTGATGATCGTTTCGAGAACGACTTCGCCATCACGGATATCCACGTGGACAGTGTTGGTGTCCCCGAAGAGGTTGTGCAGGTCGCCAAGGATTTCCTGATAGGCTCCGATGAGGAAGGCTGCGAGGTAATAAGGCTCGTGCTTGTACTCATGCAGAATGAGTGTTTTCTTCACATCACGGCGGTCAATGAAGGTGTCGATCTTTCCGTCGGAATCGCAGGTGATATCGCAGAGCACCGCATGGCGCGTCGGCTGCTCCTTCAGGCGATGAATCGGCATCACTGGAAAGAGCTGTTTAATCGCCCAGCTGTCGGGCATGGACTGGAACAGTGAGAAGTTGCAGAAGAAGAGATCTGACAGCATCCGGTCGAGCCCCTGAAGGTCGTCCGGAACGTATTCCATCTCGGCGGTCAGCTTGTGGATCTTGTGGCAGATCGCAAAGAACAGGTTCTCTGCGAGGACCCGCTGTTCAAGCGGAAGGTAACCTGTGCTGAACAGATTCATTGCCATATCGAGCGCCTGCTGGGCGTCGTGATAGCTTTCAAGCGCTGTTCGCGGCGTCACCCCCTGGTAGGTTCCCCAGAGGTCATGCAGCGGCTGCTCGTGTGTTTCCGGAATGCTGGATGGCAGCTCGGAGAGTTCACCCTGGTGGGTCACTCCCAGCGTGCCGAAGACCAGCACACTGTGGAACGCTGCGACGGCTCGTCCGCTCTCGGAAATGATGGTGGGATGCGGGACGCCTGCCTCATCACACACAGTCTGAGTGTGGTGTACGACGTCGTTGGCATATTCCTGCAGCGTGTAGTTCATGCTGGACTGGAAGTTCGTCTGAGAGCCGTCATAGTCGACTCCCAGCCCGCCGCCGACGTCCATGTACTCCAGACCGGCACCGCGGCGGCGCAGGTCGACATAGACCCGAACAGCTTCGTTGATGGCGGCTTTGACCTGACGGATGTTGGTAATCTGGCTGCCGAGGTGGAAGTGAAGCAGCTTGAAGCAATCGGACATGCCTTTGCTTTCGAGCAGCTCGATTCCCTTGAGGATCTCGCTGACGGTCAGACCGAACTTCGAGCGATATCCGCCTGAAGACTGCCAACGACCGGCTCCGCGGGCAGCGAGCTTCACCCGCATCCCGATCATGGGACGCACACCCACTTTGCTGGCGAACGCGATGACCCGTTCCAGTTCGGAATACTTTTCAACCACCGGGATCACGGTGCGGCCGATTTTGGTGGCCAGCATTGCCATCTCGATGAATTCGTCATCCTTGAAGCCGTTGCAGATGATCGGCATGTGCGGCTCTGCCATCGCAATTACTGCGAGGAGTTCCGGCTTGCTACCGGCCTCGAGCCCAAAGCCGTAATCCCGACCATACTCGATGATCTTTTCTACGACTTCTCGCTGCTGGTTCACCTTGATGGGGTAAACGCAGGAGTACTTTCCTTTGTAGTCGTGGTCTTTGATGGCCTTCGCGAATGCATCGTGCATGTCGCGCAGGCGTTCTTTCAGGATGCCGTTGAAACGGATCAGCACCGGCAGATCGAGTCCGCGGGCCTGCAGGCGATCAACGAGTTCTTTCAGGTCGATCGCCTGGTTCGGATCCCGGTTCGGCCGCACGACCACATGACCATCTTTCGAAACGGAAAAGAATCCGTTCCCCCAGCGATCAACTTCGTACAGATCGACTGAGTCGGCCAATGTCCACGAGCTGGCAGGTTCAATCATCGCAGCGGCAACTTCTTGTAAATTCAGAAACCGGGTCCAAATCAGAATCGAGCATTGTTTCCAAACCGGCCACGTTCGGAAAGGATGGAATCTGAATTTTTCAGGAAAGTCTCAGGCGGGAGAGCATGATTCTCTTTAGAGGGGCAGGACGGCGCAGAGTGCTGCAGGAAAGACGAGTTCACCAGAGAGTGTTACACTGCGGCTCACCTGATTTGTAAAGACATTGTCTATACACCGTCACCGCATCTGCTGGAAACCTGCGTCATGGCTGCCTTGCTTGAATCGACACTCACCGGAATTCCTGTCAAACGTGGGAAAGTACGCGATGTGTACGATTTTGGCGATCGTCTGCTGCTGGTTGCCACAGATCGGATCAGCGCATTCGACTGGATTCTCCCGGTTGGCATCCCTGACAAGGGACGCATTCTCACCCAGATCAGTCAGTTCTGGTTCGACTTCCTGCAGGTGAATGATCACTTGCTGAGTCTCGACGTGACGACATTGCCGCTTCCTGCTGATGCTGATGTCGCTGCACTGCAGGGGCGATCGATGGTTGTTCGTAAGACTGAAGTGGTCCCGATTGAGTGTGTCGTCCGTGGCTATCTCGCGGGTTCCGGGTGGAAGGAATACCGCAGCGAAGGGACACTGGCTGGCGAACGTCTCCCTTCAGGGCTGCGTGAATGCGATCAGCTCCCTGCGCCCCAGTTCACTCCGGCTACCAAAGCGGAATCGGGACACGATGAAAACATTTCCATTGCGGAAATGGAAAATCTGGTTGGAGCCGAACTGGCTGACGATCTGCAGACACTGAGCCTTGGTATCTATGAACGTGCCGCAGCAGCTGCCCGCGAACGGGGAATCATCATTGCTGATACGAAGTTCGAGTTTGGGCTGGTCGGCAATGAGATCGTGCTGATCGACGAAGTGCTCACTCCTGACAGCTCACGCTTCTGGCCGGCCGACCTGTATGCCCCGGGGCGGAACCAGCCCTCCTTCGACAAGCAGTTCGTCCGCGATTGGTTGGAAACGACGGACTGGGACAAGAACAGTCCTCCGCCTGTCCCTCCTGAAGAGATCGTTTCCAAGACCCGGGAGAAGTACATCGAGGCGTTTGAGCGTCTCTCCGGGCGAACCATTTCCTGATTCCGTCTCTCTACTCTCTCTCTCAATCATGTTCACTGGATCGGAGAGATCCGGAATGTCGTCGCTGCGCCTGACGAGCACCCCGCTGAAATTCGGAGGCGGCACTCGTTTAAACGCAATTCGCACTCCCCCATGTTCGTGCGATACGCATCTCGACGGATGAAAACCTCCATTCCGCGTGACGGAACCGGGCAAACAAAAGCAATGGGCTTTCGGAGCCGGAAAGTTCGCTGGATCACCGGCTCGCCGACTTCAGAAAAGTCCCAAATACCAACTGTCCAGGTTGTTTTAGGGGGGCTATGCTGAGGGAGCGGGTCAGGACTGTCAGGGCGACATGTACGATCCTGTCGTGAAGGTCGTCCCTGCAAACCCTGCGGTCTTGGCAGACATTCAAGTTATTTCCGCTCAATTGGTTGCGACGTTCAGAGTTCTCGCGAACTCGCTTCGGGAAATTTGACTGCGCTTGACTGCGGTGTAGAGTTGCCGGGGCGAATGCGAGGTTCCAGCCGACTTTGGGATCGAAACGTTTGTCCACTTGTCCGGACTTCCTTCGGATGAAACAAATCGGAAGGCAACACCGCGCCTTGGGAACCGTTTTTCCGTTCCCTGCAACGTGTTGAACTTCGCTCACATCATCGGGATGACAGTGGCAGCACCTTCCTCACAAGAATTCCGAGAAACTGTCCGTTCTCAGACGGATCTCGTGAGTCTGATCGGGGAATCGATTTCGCTGCAGCCACGTAACGGTGGGCGCCTCTTTGTCGGGCTGTGTCCCTTCCATGATGACAGTAACCCTTCTCTGAACGTCTACCCTGATCGTCAGACGTTCCGGTGCTGGTCGTGCCAAACCGGGGGCGACTGTTTCACATTCCTGATGAAACGTGAGAAGGTCACATTCCCTGAAGCCCTCGAGTTGCTGGCTCGCCGGGCAAACGTGCCTATTCCGCAGACATTCGCTCGTTCGACTCCTGAACAGGACATGTCGAGGGCAAAAATTTTCGAAGTTTTGCAGTGGGCCGAAAATGAGTTCCATCACTTCCTGATGACTCAGCCTGCTGCTGCTGAAGCGAGGAAGTATCTGACAGGCCGGGGCTTCACCGAAGACATCATCAAAAGGTACAAGCTGGGTTTTCATCCCGACGACTGGACCTGGCTGGTCAAGCGGGCGGAATCGCGCTATCCAACCAAGCTGCTGCTGGATGCTAAGCTCATCGGTCAGAAAGAGGGCCGGTTCTATGATTACTTCGTGAACCGGGTGCTGTTTCCGATTCACAATGAACGTGGCCAGCCGGTCTCGTTTGGAGGCCGTGTACTTCCGGGAAGTCAGGACTCTGCCAAGTACTGGAACGGTCCGGAAAGCACCGTCTTCCACAAGAGCCGGTTGCTTTACGCAATTGACTACGCCCGGGACTTCATCAAACGCGCGAATGAGCAGGTGATTGTCGTCGAAGGCTATACGGATTGCCTGACCTGTCATCAGTACGGAATCGGCAATGTCGTCGCCACGCTGGGGACCGCGTTAACTGATTCCCACGTCACCGCCTTAAAGCGTTACGCAAAGCAGGTGGTCCTGGTATTTGATGGCGATCGTGCCGGGCAAGACGCGGCGAAAAAAGCAGTCGAACGCTTTCTTGCACAGGACGTTGAGCTGCGGATCCTGTCACTTCCGGAAAATCTCGACCCCGCCGAATTTCTGCAGGCATACAATGCCGAAGAGTTCTTGAGAAGGGTGAGTGAAGCACCTGAAGCATGGGAGTTTTATTTTCGAGCTACCCGCGCCCGAAACGGAGGAATGACCGTCACTTCTCGCCAGCGGATTCTGGAAGAGATGGTCAGTCTGTTGGCGAAGGTCCCGGGGATTGAGGGGACTCTGCGGGAAGGAATGCTGGTTGCAAATCTTGCACTTCGATTGCAAGTTCCAGACACGGCCGTCTGGGAAGTCCTTCAAGCAGCTCGCGGCGACAGTGAGCCTCGACTGAGTTCTGAAGGAATGACGTGGGAAAACGAAGAAAAGTCACGTGAAATCAGCCGTATCCTGAAGCAGGACTTCACTCGCCTCGAACGAGTGGAATACGACTTGCTAGAGCATGTCCTGGCAGCACCAGAGACCGTTCATCTGGTCTCCCGTGCCCTGTTCGATACGGCTTTGAAGAATGAAGTCCTCCGATCAATTCTGGACCTGTGTTTGTGGGAAGCAGAAGAGCATGGAGAACTGAACCTGGCTGGATTGCTGGGGCGGGTGGAAGACCCGGAATTGAAAAGTCTGCTCGTCTGGATGGATGAACAGGCTGTAGCGAAAGGTCTCGCTGAGAAGTTGCGTGACGGGGGATCTGACGAAGAGGGATGTCCGCACTTGCTGACACAGGCATTCAAACGCCTGCAATGGTGTCGGGAGGAGCAGAACCAGTCTCTCATCGCCGGACAACTGGCACTGAAAACAAGCGGGTCAGGCCGGCTGGACGATGCCACGGAAGAAGCATTGTTGGCTCAGGCCGCCGAGTTTCATCGAAAACGCGCAAATCAACGGACGTCCGTATAGACCGGTTGCGACAACCTGTCAGGGGAGAGACCAGAGCATGTATTGTAAGGATGATAATCTTCGGGAGCTGACCGAACTCGGACAGGAACAGGGGTATCTGACCTTTACTCAGGTCAACTCGTATCTCCCCGATGAAGACGTCAATCCCGAGAAGATCGACGCGTTGCTGCTCTCTCTGGAAGAACTCGGGCTGACCATTCGCGATGAGCAGCAGCCCATTCCCGTCCGGGAAATCAAAAAGCCGACCGGAAAAGCCCGTAAAACTCCCGTCCGCAAAATGCAGACGGTGAATCTGAACGGGATTCTCGAAGAGTCAGGCGGCGGCCGCGCCATTGACGACCCCGTGCGGATGTATCTGTCACAGATGGGTGAAATCCCGCTGTTGACCCGCGAAGAAGAAATCTCGCTCGCGAAGAAGATCGAAGTGACCCGCAAGCGGTTCCGCCGCACATTGCTGGAATGTCACTTTATCTCCCGCGAAGCCTATGAGACGCTGCTGAAGGTCGAGCGAGGAGAACTTCCTTTCGACCGCACGATCAAGATCTCGCTCACTGAGTGTACGGAGCGTGAGCAGGTGCAAGGCCGCATGCCTTACAATCTGCGGACCATCAAGCAGTTGATGGACAAAAATGAAGAAGAGTTTCAGCAGTGCTGCGAGAAGCCATCAGAAGCTTCGATGGAGCATCTTCAGTCACGGCTGAGTCAGCGTCGCCGGAAGGTGGCCACTCTGCTGGAGGAGATGAGTCTGCGGACCCAGCGTCTGCAGCCGATGATTCGTCGACTCGACCAGATCGCCCGCCGCATGCGGGAACTGCAGGCCGAAATCAACCGCATCGCTGGCGATCGCCTGCTGAAAGAGCATCGCGCCAATTACGAGCAGGAACTGCGAGACCTGTCACGGCTGACTCTGGAATCGCCTGAGTCGCTCACTGAGCGGTTGCGCGAAATCCATGGTCGATACTCCGCCTATGATCAGGCGATGCGTGACCTGTCGGCCGGAAACCTGCGCCTCGTTGTTTCGATCGCCAAGAAGTACCGCAATCGCGGGCTGAGTTTTCTCGACCTGATTCAGGAAGGGAACACCGGCCTGATGCGTGCGGTCGACAAGTACGAACACCGTCGCGGTTACAAGTTCTCGACCTACGCCACCTGGTGGATTCGACAGGCCATCACGCGAGCCATCGCGGATCAGGCTCGAACCATTCGTATTCCGGTCCACATGATCGAAACGATGTCGCGTCTGCGTCGCGTCAGCAAGGCACTCGTTCAGGAACTCGGTCGTGAACCGACGATCGAGGAAGTCGCAGAAGCCGCTGACGTCAATGTTGAAGAAGCACGTCGCGTCCTCCGCATGGCTCGGGCTCCTGTCAGTCTCGACAAGCCAGTTGGTGAGAACGACGACAGTCTGTTCGGGGACTTCCTCGAAGACACCAGCGAGTACAACCCTGTCAGCCAGGCGGCTCAGGAGATGCTCAAGGACAAGATCGATCAGGTCCTGAAAACCCTGACCTATCGTGAACGCGAAATCATCAAGCTCCGCTACGGCCTCGGTGACGGTTACACCTACACACTGGAAGAGGTCGGACGCATCTTCAAGGTGACTCGCGAACGCGTGCGGCAGATCGAAGCCAAGGCGGTCCGTAAGCTGCAACACCCAGCCCGGGCAAAGCAGCTGCAGGGCTTCTTGGAGCGACTGGCCTTGAATACGTCCAACAACTAGACCGAGTCCTCTCGCAGTCGTGAGCGACTCGAATGATCAGGAGCCATGTGCCGGACCAAACTTCGTCCTGCATGTGGCTCTTTCTCTTTCACTTTTTCTTTCACTCGTCACGAGGAACATGACGAGGACGAGGATTCAATACTGGTCGTCGAAGTCACGGCGGCCGCTTGTTCCTGATGGGGACATCTGAAAGAATTGCCTCGCGCGGTAGGCGACTCGGGTTGCCGTTGATCCTGAATCGTGCTGGCTGGGAATTTGCCGGAATCTCTGATGTGTGCGAAGCGAATCTCTTTCCCTGATCCTCGTGCGGCGGTCACCAACGACGTGATTGCCGAGCAGATCGAGCGTGGTTCTCGTGTCCTCGATCTCGGGTGTGGCGACGGAACTCTGCTGGAGAAGCTCCGCGACGATAATGCCTGTCAGGTGTTGGGCGTCGAAAAGGACGAAGAGGCATTTCTGCAGGCCATCGACCGCGGCATTCCCATTCTGAAGGCCGACCTGAATCGCGGCGGGCTCGATACTCTCCCGGAACACAGCTTCGATTATGCGGTGCTGATCCAGACCTTGCAGCAAATCGGGCGACCGCTCGAACTGTTGCATGATCTGTTTCGGATCGCCCGGCGCATTCTGGTCGTGGTTCCCAACTTCGGGCATTGGAGAATCCGGCTGCAGGTCAGTCTGCAGGGGCGGGCTCCTGTGACGGATGACCTTCCCTACGAATGGTACGAATCGCCCAACGTTCACTTTCTGTCGATGGTCGACTTCCGCGAGTTGGCCCGACGCGGCAATTTTCACATCGTCAAAGAAATCCCCCTCATTGGGGATCGGGCCGTCGATCGAGCGGCATTCGCGAATCTGCGAGCCCACAGCGCGCTCTATGTCCTCGAACGAGCTGGCGAATAGCGGTCACGGTGCGTGACTTGATGCCTCGCCCGGTTCAGCTGTCGTCCGCTGGGGGAGCAGGGTGAATCACACGACTCGCTGGTGGGGACTTGTTGACGAGGAAGATGCCAATCGCGACGAGCAGGCCGCCTCCCAGCAGTCCGAGCGAGAGAGCATCACCCCGGAGCCAGACTCCGAGAGCGACGCCGACAATCGGGGTGCCGAAGCTGAAGACCGAAACCTGTGACGCCCCGTGTTTCTGTAGCAGAACGGCATTCGCCCCGAAGCAAAAGCCTGACACGATAAAGCCCGCGAACAGCAGGGCGATCCACGAGGCCGCCGTCATTTGCCCGTAGTTGTGGGTCTCGAGAAGCGGACTGGTGATAAAGAACAGTCCGGCTCCGACAACATCATGCCACAGGATCAGAGAACTGGGCGGCATATGCCGCACGCAGGATTTCGTATAGATAATCTTCACCGCCAGGATCAGACCACTGAGAGCGAGAATCAAGTCGCCTTGCAGTGTCGGGGTGTCCACCGCTCCGGATTGACCCGGGCCGGTCTCCAGAAAGACCCAGCAGCAGCCAAACGCAGACAGAAACAGGCCGAGCCACTGGTAGCCCACCAGATAAAGCGAACGGGAAATAAAATGTTCCCAGATCGCGACCCAGAAGATGTAAGAGTTCACCAGAATCGACGCATGTGAGGTCGTGGATTCAGCGGAGCCGAGATTGAAGGTTCCGATCTGCAGGAACAACAGGACGCCCATCCACCAGACCATGCCTAGCTGCGAGCGTCCGACACGCAGCGGCGTGCGGTCATACAGGCACCAGAACAACATGAAGATCGCGGCGAGCGCGAACCGCATTCCGCCGACCAGCAGCGGCGGGAAGACATCCATGACAAACTGGTTGGAGACAGCGGTCCCGCCCCAGAAGACAGTCGTCAGGAGCGCAAGGGCGACGGACCCCAGTGTCATCGGTTGAAAAGCGCGGGAGGAACGGGATTCCGTCGAAGTGGACATCAATTAACCGGACTTGGAAATCAGGAACGGGGCCGAGGCAGGCAGCGAGAAATATGAACTGACCGAATGAGTGGAGAATGGCTAAAGCAGAGCCGTTTTCGACGAGCTCCCCGGGATTTCAGCGACATATCGGGGAACCGCATAACCCGGCAGCCGGGCACGTAACTGCATGACCAGTTCCCGTCCGGTCTCAAGCGGCACCTCGAAATGAGAGGCCCCGCGAACCCGATCGAGCTGATGCAGATAATAGGGCAGGACACCGACATCAATGCAGCGTTCGCACAGTTCCGCGAGGACATCGACGCTGTCATTAACGCCACGAAGCAGAACGGCCTGATTCAACATCATCAGCCCGGCTTTTTTCATCTGTTCAAGTGCGTCTGCACAGTCACCTGTCAGTTCACGGGGATGATTGGCATGGACCACCATGACCGTCTGCAGGCGCTGTGACGTGAGCATGGTGAGCAGTTCCTCAGTCATGCGCTCCGGCAACACAATCGGAATTCGGGAGTGGATACGCAGACGCCGCAGGTGAGGAATCTCCTCCAGACGGGAAAGCAGAACTTTCAGCTTCCGATCAGAAAGAATCAATGGATCCCCTCCGCTCAGGATGACCTCGCTGACAGTCGGGTCCTCGCTGATCGTCTGAAGCGCGGGTTCCCAATCCTCCAGTGATTTGGGCTGTTCCCCATAGGGATAATGTCTGCGGAAACAATATCGGCAATTGACCGCACACGAACCATGCGTGATGAGCAGAGCCCGGCCGTGATATTTCTGTAAGAGACCGGGAGCAGATTTCGCCTGCTCGTCGCCCACCGGATCATCGACGAATTCAGGCAGGTTGATGTGTTCTGCCGTGACGGGAAGAACCTGCAGCAGCAACGGGTCCTGCGGGTCCCCGGGGCGGATTCGACGCATGTAACTCTCAGGCACCAGCAGCGGAAAACCAGACTGCTCAGGGGTGATTGTGCCGAGGAGATCTAAGGGGAGATTCAGCCGTGAGAGCAGTGTCGGGAGGTCGCGAATTGCCTGCGCCAGAGCACGCTGCCAGTCGGTTTCGCGGGGAAAAAAAGTCGCCTTTCCACCGCTCTCCGAGGACAAGATTTCCTGCATCCCAGGCATTTGCTATTCTTTCGTCGCAATTCCGTCAGGCATCCGAGATAATTGTGGTGGATTCACCGCGCGATCATGCCGGGACAACAGGGTCAGGACGAATCAGGCCGCGTCCCATCGGGGCAGCAGCCCGTTACGGAGGGAGCCCGTACCAGGCCACAGCAGTTTCCCAGAACTCAATAATCAGAACAGTCAACTTAGCGACTCGCTGGAAAAAAGACCAATGCCACAGATCAACGCCGGGGACTTTCGTAAGGGAATCAAAATCATCAACGAAGGCTCACCCTATGAGATGATCGAATGCAACTTTGTGAAGCCAGGGAAGGGCCAGGCTTTGTACAAGACCCGCATTCGCAATCTCCTGACGGGGACCAGTCTCGACATCACCTATCGCAGTGGTGACAGCCTGGAAGAAGCCGACGTCCGAAACGCCGACGGCATGTATTCCTATTTCAACGGAACCGACTATGTCTTCATGGACAATGAGAGTTTCGAGCAGGTTCAATTGTCCGCTGAGGTCTGCGCTGACCAAATGAAGTACGTGAAAGAAGGAGAACCCTGCGGCCTGATGTACTGGAACGATCAGCTGATCGGGGTGACACCGCCGAAGCATGTCATTCTGGAAGTGACCTACACCGAGCCGGCTGCCCGCGGAAATACGGCGACCAACGTCAACAAGCCTGCCACGGTCGAGACTGGCGCCGAAGTGTTCGTTCCGTCATTCATTACGACAGGCGAAAAGATCCGCATCGCTGCTGAAACCGGCGAATACCTCGGCCGTGCGTAAGGATCAATCATCATCGATTGTCCGGAAGATTTCGACACTCGGGGGGCAAGTCGCCCCCCGAGTCGTTGAACTGGATCTCAACTTGTTTGCTCACGGAGATTCCGGCGGAGCCGTGGGAAAAAGTTCGACGTGGCTTTCTCCACAGCGTCCGAAGTAGATGCAGCGCCGACCTGTGATCTGCACGAAGTAGCCGACGCATCCCGCCGTCATCGTTTTGCGAATGAACTCCGGATAGGTATGCTCATTTCGCTGGCTCTGTTGGATCGCCTCGGCCACGGCAGACGACTGGAATTCCATTCCAATCTCATGTGCGGCATGCGGGACAGGAACCACAACCGAGTCCCCGTTCTGCCAGTAATAGGTGATTTCCTGTCGGCAAAAGTCGGCGTGATACCGCTCAACCCCGCTCGCGGCCAGCATGCCGACAATTTCAGGAAAGGTGAATTCTCCGGACAGCGATCCGTCCACACATTTCTTCGCCAGCTCGATCTGTTCTGAAGTCATGGCTTCTCTATCGTGTCTGAATGATTTCTGAAATGGTGCAGGATCAGAGACCGAACCGACACCTGCAGATAGACCGGAAACTCAGGACCGAATCGATGTTCCCAGTTGATCTGAAAACCAAGAAAGCCGAGATAGAACTCCCGCGCTTTCTCGGCGTCAAAGATTCGAAGAACGGGAATCGTCTGCAGAATCTCGCCTGCTGCCATGCGTCACCGTGAGCCGGTTGAAAGTCCTGTTTCTCTGGGAATGACAGCGACTGCGGGGGGCTCACGACGATCTCAGTTCGAGGCCGCGGTGCTCACCAGACTCTCGGTCGCCCGTTTGGTGAAGACTTCGAATTCGGCGTTGTCACCGTAGAGCCGCACCACAGCTTGCCATTTCTCGCGGGCCTGCAGCTTCTTGCCATCAGTGAAGAGTTGGTCTGCTTCGTCCAGCTGGTTCTTGATGAACGTCGTACGGTCGGTGTCGCCGGAAACACTGGTCTTGATCTTCTCTGCCTGTCGTCGGGCGAGATTCAGATAGGGTCGGTTCTCGTCGTTCATCGCGATCACTTTCGGGATCGCTTCATACTTTTCGAGAGCAGTGATACGGTCACCAAACCGCTCATACTGCCCTGCGGCGAGGTACAGGCGTTCGGCTTCGTTACTCGGCTCTTTGCCCACTTTCAGATTTGTCTCGATGCGGCGTTCCGCCCGATACATTTCGATCTGGTCCAGCCATTCGCGACCCTGCTTGGCGTGAGCCCCCTCTGGATAGAGACGAAGCATCGTCTTGAGATCCTGTTCAGCGAGGATCCACTCTCCAGCGTCTTTCAGCATGTAACGTTCTGCTCGTGCATAGAACGTCCCTTCGCTGCGACTGCGGATCACGTAGATGCTAATGAACAGAATTAGCACGGCCAGCACTGTTCCCAAGAACCAGGCACGTTCGTAAAACGGCGGCGTCTGTTCCGAGTCGGAATTGCTTTTCTTCTTCTTTTTCTTCTTCTGGACGGCCGTTTTCTGCACGCCCGCTTCGGTGATTCCGCCGACGGTTGCGGCTTTCCGGCGTTCTTCCTGCTGCTTCAGTTTCTCCCGGATTTCTTCCAGTCGGACTTGAACAGCCAAGGCATCGAAAGGTCGATCTTTGGGCTCTTTCGCCAGCAACTCTCCAATCAGCTTGGCGAGTGGGAGCGGAGTGTTCTGATTGAATTCCCGGACGGAAGGGGGCGCTTCGTCGAGATGCTTAAACAGAAGTTCGGCCTGCGTCTCGGACTGGAAGGGAACCCGTCCGGTGAGCATTTCGAACATGACGCAGCCGAGTGCATAGAGGTCTGTATGCTTCGTGACGGGGTACTTGCCGCTGATCTGTTCGGGAGCCATGTAGTTCATGGTGCCGACGGTCTTGCCGGCCTGCGTCAGTGCAGTTGCCTGTGTATCACGTGCGATCCCGAAGTCGCTCAGTTTCAGCGTTCCGTCTTTTGTGAGCAGCAGATTGGCAGGCTTCAGATCGCGATGGACGATTCCGGCATTGTGGGCATGTTCGAGGGCTCGGGCGATCTGCAGGCTATATTCAATCGTCCGTTCCCAGCCCAACCGGCCTTCTGCTTTGATCACATGATCAAGGCCGCCCCCTTCCAGCATTTCCATTGCATAGAAACGCTGCGTCCGATTCGAGCCTGCTCCGTAGTATTTGATGATGTTCGGATGCTGCAGCTTCTTGAGAATTTCAGTCTCGCGGAGGAACCTCTGGTTGACCGCCTCGTTCCCGCTCAAATCCGGCGAGAGCACTTTGACTGCGCACTTCAACCCGTTCTTCTCATACGTCGCTGCATAGACGATCCCCATCCCTCCGACACCCAGTTGGCTGTCGAGTACGAAGGGACCGATTTTTCTCAGATTGACAGGTTCAGTGCTCATGAAAACATCTGACGTGCGAGACCCGTTTCATTGATGCCGTGCAGTGTCGCGGAATCAACTCTTAACGGCAATCGTTCTCCATCGGAATCCGCTGGGTGTGATTGCGCGAGGAATTTGCGGGCTCACTTCTCGGTGCGTTCCGGGGATGTGTCTCCTGCCGGGGGCGGATCCCGTGCCGGGTTCGGCAGGATGAGTGCGGCCAGTTCGAGGAGTAATTCCTCGAGACGGGAATCGTATTCGACCGGAGAGAACTCGAGCTTTCGTTGGGTCAGTTCGAAGATCTGGATTTCCAGCTCGTTGCGACGGGCCAAGACCTCGGGCGAAAGTGCGAGATCAGCCGGATTCACGATCACGTTCCATTGATGGGCACGCAATCCATCGGGAAGGGAAGCTCCGGAGTCGGTGCGGTTCTTCGCCCGTAGGCCATCGAATCCAGCCAGTGGGACGGAACGTCCGTCCCCGTTGTCGTCGAGTACCGCATGCTCCGTCGCCAGTCGACCGTCCCCGGCGTAGAACTCTTCCGTCGCGGTCGCGGCTTTCAGGAAAGCTTCCAGCAGAGAGACCTGACCATCCTTATCGAGGTCGGCATCCGGGCTGCTGATCGCCTTAACGAGTTCGCCACCGAATCGCGAGAAGTTGACCTCATTGCCATTCATCGTCGACGTGATGACCACTCGCCCCGGTTTTGAGAGAGCAGGCAAAAACGGAGCACTGCAGGAGAAGCAGTTCACAATCGCGATCGGCCGCTGGATCGGGTTCAGCCACTTCGCCAGTTGAGCGGGTTCCAGATCAGGGCCGGGAAGATTGAACTTTGCGGTACGACCATCGAACGTTCCATGTCCGATCAACACGATCCAGAGCGGGCGTTCCTTCCCGGTCGACAGCTCTTTCAGTGCGGAATCAATTTCCGTCAGTGTGCCTGACGGGTCGGAAGTCGGCGCCGGGCCAATCTGCCGGAAGTGGAGGCCCCCCTGAATAACGACCTGTTTCCAGTCGTCGGCCCAGGAGTTGAATTGCGACTCATAAACCGGCTCCCCCGGCGAGCCGACGATGAGAAGAAAATCTCCCCGCGTCCCCGGCCGAACTGGATCTTCGCCAAATGAGTGATCACACGAGCCGAAGAATGTCACGAGTATTCCAAGAAGGAACAGGCTCGCACGGAGACCGTGACGCTCGTCGGTGCTGGAAGGCGATCGTGCCGTCATGCGAGTCCTTTCCAGCGGCGTAGTCCCCATTCGAGAGCGAGCAGGGACACTGCAATCAGGATGATCCATGGCCGATGCCAGAGCGGAATTGTCTCCGTCTCCATCACCGCGAGTTCGCGAGAGGGAAGGTCTTTCGTCAGCCGTTCCAGATCGCTGAACCGGACGACTTCGCCCCCAGAGTTTTTAGCCAGAGACTCCAGTGCCGGCAGATTGAAGGATGTTTTGCGGAACTCGGTGGCCGCGGGATCGCTCGTCCAGCCGATCTGAGTGGTCAGCGGTTCTGCCTGTGGTTCGTTCGCGGCAACGGAGGCCTCGACCGTCGCAATATAGGAGCCCGGCTGTCGGGAGACATACACGGCTTCATATGTCCCGGGGGCGTTCAAGCTGGGTTGCGCATCGAGTTTGATTTCATTCCCGTCAGGTTGTTTGACGGTGACCAACACCCGATCGCCGTCCCGGGGCTGAAATTCCTGGTCTCGCAGTTTGATGAGCAGCGTATTGGCCGGGAGGCCTTCCATCTCTGTCTTTTCAAGACTGACAGAGAGCCGCTGTGGAACGTCGCCTGTCAGCCATCGCGACAGTTGCCGCCAGAACTTTCCGGCATCGTCCTGCTTCGGGTCGGGTGACTGCAATGACCACTTCCACAAATCCCCGATGAGCAGCGCACCAACGCGACCCTGCCCATAAGTCTGAACGACCAGTGACGGAGCGGTTGCTCCTTCTTCGTTTTGCACCGACGCCAGAATTCGCGCGCCCGGCTTGATATCAGATGTGCCAGTCAGAATCTGTAACGGAGGGGCCACGGCAAGCCGCTGCTTTTCCGACTCCTCCTGATCGCGGCTCCGTGTCCAGGGTTCGAGCCAGCCGTCGCGCGTCAGTGACCATTTCAGTTTTCCGGAGAGGGGAGTCACCCTTCGCCCGAGATAGACCGGCAGTGCATCGGCCACGGGTGTGTGATCCCATTTTCCATGCTGATAGGTGTCGCGGCCTCCGAGCATCAGGAGCCCGCCACCTCGCTCCGACACGAACCGTTCCACCAGCGCCAACTGATCGCGGGTGAAGAAGGCTGCCTCCGTGTCGTCAATGATCAGCGCGTCATATTGATAGAGTTCCGCTTTCGTTTTGGGAAAACCGTCGCTCAGTTCCTTTGCGTCGCGGGTGTTCACGCGGACCAGAACTGGCTGGCTGTAGTCGTCTGTCTCCTCATCGCTGCCGTCTTTGAAACCTCGGAACAGGGGATTGCTCGATTCTCCGACGCGGCCGCGAAAGTCGAACTTGGCTTCCTTCTTTGCGATGCGGACCAGACTGACGAGGTGGAGCTGCGGGTCTTCGGAGAGAGCGCGACCAAGGAACTTGTGCTCCCAGTTCGGGCGTCCGCCGACATACAGGATCCGGGAGACATGCGGGTCACGATTGACGGCGATCAACTGCTGATTGTTTTTATCGGTGGCATCGAATCCTGACGGGGAACCTGCTCCTTCCACCGGGGGAGATTTCCCGGAGGCGACGCTGAGCTGATAAAACAATACACCCGGCACAGGGGGGCGGACCTGAAAGGTGGCGACGAGTTCCCCGTTGCCGTTCGTCTGGCCGGTTTTGTGGACTGTTCTGTGGACAGTCCTGGTCTCCTTTGTGGGAGTATCTGCCCCGTGCTGCGTCAGAGTCACCGTCAATGCTTCGGGGAGTTTTTCGGAAGCGAATCCGGTTGTTGAGAGTTTCGCTTTGACTGTGACCGGTGCATCTTCGAAGTTGGTCTGCGTCACAGAAACCGAGTCGATTGCAATGTCCGGCAGATCATGAACGTGATCCGGAATGACAGGGAAGAAGCGGACCCCTTCCGACTTCACGGATTCCAGCTCATCGGTGCTGTTTCCGTCGGTGAACAGAAATACTCCAGCCAATGCCTGCCCGCGAAAACGCTGATGCAGGGAATCAATCGCATTGGCCAGCTGACTGGAAGAGTCATTAAAAGTCAGTGACTGAAAGTTCTCGAGATTCTCGATCGATGCTCCGAAGCGATATCGGCGGACATCAAAATCCTGAGACAGTCGGGGAATCCAGGTCGACGCCGGATCTGTCAATAATGCTTTGTAGGCGTCACCGCGTGAGGCACTCTCGTCGGTCGCACTTTTTACCTGCAGGCTTGCACTCTGATCCGCGAGAAGGACGAAAATATTCTCACCGGGTTTGCTGTGCCGCCGGGTCTGCATCGGTTCCAGAAGACAGAGCCCCAGAAGGATGACAGCCGTTGCCTTCAGCAGAAACAGGCCCCATTTCCAGCGGGGCGGCACAGGCAATCGCAGAGTTCCTGCAGCAAGCAGGAGCAGAAAGAGCGTCAGGATAACGGCGACTCCGACGCTCCAGCCGGGATTACCCAGCACAATGGAACTAATCATGGAGCTGATCGTGGAACTGCTCGTCCCGAAAGGTTCCAATGACGCCTCCCGTGAGTGACGGAGAAGATGACGCGAACACGATTAGAACAAACTGAATATGAAAAGTCAGCCTGTCTCGGCCCTCAGGGAGCCTCGTTGCGATGAATTTCGCTGCCGGATAAACTTAAATCTCACTGCCTGCTCATCCGCCGATTGTCCGCTCCGGCAACAGAGATCCCCCGAATCAGGGCTCAGGCCGCGGAATCTGATGCAAATTAACATTCTTCTGAATTAGCGCTGATGCCCTCTGTTTATCAATTTGATGTCGTTGTGATCGGCGCCGGGCATGCAGGCATCGAAGCCGCGCTTGCATCGGCTCGACTGGGAGCCAAAACCGCACTGCTCACCATGAACTGCGACATGGTCGGAGCGATGAGCTGTAACCCGGCGATCGGGGGAGTCGCCAAAGGTCAGATCGTGCGGGAGATCGATGCTCTCGGTGGCGAGATGGGAAAGTGTATCGACGCCACCGGGATTCAGTTCCGCATGCTGAACAGCGGAAAAGGTCCTGCAATGTGGAGCCCTCGGGCTCAGGCTGACAAGAAGGCGTATCAATTCCTCATGAAGCTGACGGTCGAGCAGCAGAACAACCTCACCCTCGCGCAGGAGATGGTGGAAGAACTTCTGGTCGAAGGTGACTCTGTCTCGGTCGATGTCCGCGATCCGGAGTCGCAGGACTGCCCGCGAATCGTGGGGGTCCGAGTTCGTGGGGATGCCGTGTATCGTGCCAGTGCCGTGATCGTCACGACAGGAACGTTCCTCCAGGCGATCATGCATACCGGCGAAGCTAAGACCGTTGGCGGTCGTGCTGGCGAAGGGACAACCGGGACCATCTCCGACTGCTTCCGTAAACTCGGATTTGAACTGCAGCGATTCAAGACCGGGACGCCGGCTCGACTGAACGGCCGGACAATCGATTTCACCGAATTGCAGATTCAGCCGGGCGATCCTGATCCGACGCCGTTCTCATTCATGAATGAGCGGATTGAACAGGAACAGCTTCCCTGCTGGCTGACGGAAACAAATCCGTCTGTGCATGACGCGATCCGTGCGAACTTGCACCGCGCTCCGATGTACAGCGGTCAGATTGAATCGACAGGACCGCGTTATTGTCCGTCGATCGAAGACAAGGTCGTACGGTTCGCCGAAAAGTCATCGCACCAGATATTTCTCGAGCCTGAGGGACGGCAGACGCTCGAATATTACTGCAACGGCATCTCGACCAGTCTGCCGCGCGACGTTCAGGAGAAGATGATCCACTCGATCAAGGGACTCGAGAACGCCCAGATCATGCGGTATGGGTATGCGGTGGAGTATGACTTCGCACCACCAACGCAGCTGAAGAACACACTGGAGACCAAACGGGTCTCCGGGTTGTACTTCGCTGGTCAGATCAATGGAACAACCGGATACGAAGAGGCGGCTGGACAGGGTCTCATCGCCGGAGTCAACGCCGCGCTGAAACTGAAGGGGGCCGAGCCATTCGTCCTCGACCGCTCGCAGGCTTATCTCGGGGTGATGGTCGATGATCTTGTCACCAAGGGCGTCGACGAGCCGTACCGGATGTTTACTTCCCGCGCGGAGTATCGACTGCTGTTGCGACAGGACAACGCTGACCGACGACTGACCGGAATCGGCGCCCGCATTGGACTCGCGGATACCACTCGCATCGCACAATGGGAGCACTATGAAGCGGAAGTTGCCCGGGCGACTGCGTTGATTTCAAAGACTCGCTTTCAGGGAACGACGCTCGAAGAGTGGTTGCGCCGACCTGAGATTGAGTGGGAACAGATCTGCGAAATGTCGCCGGACGTCGCGAATCTCGGGATCTCCCGGCGGGCGCAAGAGCAGGTCCGGATCGAAACCAAATACAGTGGCTATGTGAAGCGTCAGCAGCTCGACGTCGAGCGTCAGGCAAAGACACAGTCACTCAAGATTCCCGGGACATTTGATTTCAAATCGGTCCCTCAGCTGCGATCAGAAGCCCGTGAAAAGTTTGCTCGGGTTCGGCCTGCGGATCTCGGACAGGCAGGACGAATCAGCGGCATCACGCCGGCGGACCTTGCGATTCTGACGTTGTACATCAAGGAACCGAAGAAGCTCCGCGAACATTCACAGCGCGGATGAACTCACGTATGAGTGACGCGACGAACTCTCTGCGAATGCTTCTTGAACAGGCTCGGGCAGGCGACGCCAGAGCCCGTGATCAGTTGTTTGAACGCTGCCGGAATTATGTCGCCGTCGTGGCTCGTGCCCAGATGGAAAGCTGGATGCGAGCGAAAGTCGATGCCTCGGATCTCGTGCAGCAGACTCTGCTCGAAGCGCATCGCGGATTCGATAACTTTCAGGGAAAAAATGAGGGCGAATGGCTCGCCTGGCTGAAGCAGATCCTCGATCACAATGCCAAAGACTTCATCCGGCATTATCGCGCTGGCAAGCGTCAGGCGGCACTCGAAGTCCGTCAGCCGGAAGCAGAATCGTTCAACCCCCTCGCTCATCTGGCGACCGGGAGCATGTCGACTCCGAGTCAGGTGTTGATGGCTCATGAGCGAGAACTTGCCCTCGCGAATGCAATCGCTCAGCTGTCGGAAGATCATCAGACCGTCTTGCAGCTCCGCAGCCTGCAGCGGCTTCCGTTCGAAGAGGTGGCCGAACGGATGATCCGTTCCCGACCGGCCGTGCAGATGCTGTGGATGCGTGCCGTTCAGAAGCTCGAGGAACTGATGAATCAGGCTGAGGGAGGATGACGACTCCAGCTGATGATCTTCTGCCTGCCAACGAGTCTGCCGATGCAGATGATCAGGCTTTGTTCGCCTGGCTGGAAGGTGTCACTCTCGGACTGCATGATTCAGTTCCACCTGCCTCACTCCTCGCGAAGCATCCGAATCTCCCCAATCTGCTCAAGTGCGTGCGGATGCTGGATTCGCTTGCCCCAGCGGAACGGTCGCCCCCCGATCCAGTTTCGTGTCCCGGAACGATCACGACGTTTCCTCGATCCTTCGGTCCTTATGAATTGCAGCAGGAACTGGGACGCGGCGGGATGGGCGTTGTGTACCTCGCACGGCATCGTGTGCTCGGTTCACTTTGTGCTTTAAAGGTGATTCGTGCGAGTGAGTTCGCCTCATCAGAGGAAATCAGGCGATTCCATCAGGAAGGCCGGGCCGCATCGCAGGTTCGTCACCCGCACATCATTAGTGTTCATGATGCAGGAGATGTAGACGGGACTCCCTATCTCGTCATGCAGTACGTGCAGGGAATGTCTCTGGCGGAACGGCTCAAATCGAAGTGGCCTGACCTGGATGAGTCGGTCCGCTGGCTGATCGCGGTAGCAAATGCGGTCGACGTGCTGCATCAGAACCAGATTGTGCACCGGGATCTCAAGCCGGCGAATATTCTGCTGGACGCGCATCTCACACCGTATGTCACCGACTTTGGACTCGCAAAACTCTTTGAACTGGATGGTGAGCGCACCGTCAGCGGGGCGTTGATTGGAACGCCTGCTTACATGTCCCCTGAACAGGCTTGGGGAAAGCAGGAGGCAGTTGGACCACTCAGCGACGTCTATAGCCTGGGCGCCATTCTGTATGAACTCCTGACAGGAAAGCCACCGTTTCCTGAATCGAACCCATTAGACCAGATTTTGAGATTGAGAGATTCGGAACCAGTCCCGTTGGCGCGGATCAATCCTGCCATTCCGATTGAACTGCAGCAGATTTGTCAGCGGTGTCTGGAGAAGCAGCCACATGACCGCTACCCCAGTGCGGCGGCTCTCGCGGCGGATCTGGAACGCTATCGGGACGGTGAACCAATCGCCTTGCGCCCGATTGGGTACTGGAACGCGTTTCGTCGCTGGGTTCGACGAGAATCCCCGCTGGTCTCGCATCTGGCAGGGTTTCTGACCATGGCCGTCATTGTGCAGGCTGCCGACTGGTTCGCCCCGGGGCATCGAGCGCCGTACGTCCCCGTCATGTCGGTGCTCGTCGTCTGGACCGCGTTGAGCGTGGTTCTCCAGAAGCTGCTGCTCCGGGGGATCGAGTCGGCGAAGATGATCTGGATTCCCGTCGATGCAATTCTCTTCACCATCGCCGTGGCCTATGCAGAGGGACCATCCGGCTCGCTGCTGGTAGGTTATTCGCTGCTGATCGTGGCCAGCGCGATGTGGTACGAAGAGGCCCCTGTGATTCTGATGACAATTGCCTCGATCGCGACCTATGTCGCTTTGCTGACGGTGCGGTTCGATCCGCAGCCAGTGCACTATCCGTTTATCGTCGTCGGGATGCTGGCCGTGGTGGGGGGAGTCGTGACGGCACTGGTTCGCAGAATTCGTCAGCTCCTCCGCATTCATACGATCCGGAGTGACGCGGCACGGAATTGAGCCGGGAGGCAGGCATCAAAAAAGCGTCTCCCCATTCAGATTGCTCTGAACGGGGAGACGCTGGAAACGCGTTTCAATCAGCCCTGACAGTCGCCATTTCGGCGGTCATGAAGGCGAAGTGAAATTCCGTCCGAAGTGCCCTTACTTCACCGTAAACCGGCCTTCATATTGCAGGCTGGTGAGGAAGTGACGGGCCGTGATGAACTGATCGATGTTCAGGTTGTTAATATCCTTGCCGACCGCTTTCAGGAAGTCATCGCAGGCCTTCTGGATCTCGGCATCGTTATCAGAGCCAACGCCGCTGTTCTCTGCGGTCCGCTGATGAAACAGCTGATCCAGCCGGAAGCGATAATCATCGAAAATGGATTTCCTCAGGACCATCGGCCAATAAATGACATTGCTGGAACGGTCAAACTGATCTGAGGTCAGGCGATGGGGAGCGGCTTTGTTGGCCATGTCTTGCTTATAAGCTTCGACTTGCTCCCGTGCGGCGGCGACCTTGGCCTGCACTTCAGAATCATGTTCTTTAATGAGCTTCTGAATTGCATCGTGTTCCAGGCCGACAGTCTTCAGGTATTCCTGAAAGGCCTGGTAGTAGGTCAGATTTGCCTGCTGCTGTTCAATTCTCGCTGCGCCGATATCTTTGGCTTCCTGACCCAGTCCCTGGGCGGCAGCGCCGATGCCGATCCCTTGGCCCATTGCTGCTGTCATTCCACCGCCCCAGCCGCCATATCCACCCCAGCCGCCATATCCCGAATAAGGGGTGATATAGCCATAATTCCGGTGATAGGTTCCCGGGACTCCCTGAGCGAAGCAGTCTTGAGTCCCTGAAGAGAAGAAACCTGTCCCAACAGACAATGTCAGAGCTATTGCTCGCAGGAAATGATTTGCCATGGAACGTGAGTCCTCGGTGATGGGGCGGTGCGCCGAAGTTTGGAGAACATGATTAAGAACGGCGTCCGCAACGCCGGGGTGAGGCGCGCAAACCTCACACCATGATCTTACTGCGTCAATTGGCAGGTTGACGAGTGACTTAGACGATTCCTCTGTTTCAGCATGGAAAACTCGCAGGAACGTAACCAATTCAACGAGAATTCGGCTCCTTTCCATGATTGAACTGATGCCGAACCTCGATGCACGACGGGCTGTTGATCTCAAAGTCGCGGCAGGCTTGCGGACGAAGATGATAATGACGACAGCGTAAGCTTTGAGTATCGAACCATAAACAAGGGGACTCTTCGACAAATAACCGGACTTCCCAACGGGGAAGGAACTCCTCGATGAGTGCGGCGGGAACCTGTCTTTGCTCGGGTTCGTTGCAAACGGAATCGATACGGAACGGGGGAACACTCACGGTGTAGCAGCAGGCCCCGCAGCCTTCGCATGAATCCAGAATCGGCAGGTCCTCAGACACGCTGCAACCTCTCCGACGGCATTCAGAACAACAATGGAACCTGACTCGCACGGCACGGACCTGTCCCTTGTCGAACGGTCTTGCTTCCTGCATTGGAATCGATCCTGCCGGAGCATTCAATTGGCCTGCCAGGGAGAATCTCCCAATGCCCTTCGGCTCGACCGACGATCCCCTCGGTTGCAACAGCAGTGAAATGTTCGATACTGCGAGGCGAACCAGTCATCATCTGAATGACGCCACTTCAGCAGGAAGAAATCAATGCCGCAGGTCACATTAAAAGGCAACCCCGTTCAACTGTCCGGAGCGGAACTGAAAGTGGGCGACAGTGCTCCTGATTTTCAGCTTCAGAACAACGCACTTGAGGATGTGACGCTCGCCACAACGGCGGGGCAGACCCGGATTATTGCGACGATTCCCTCTCTTGATACCAGCGTCTGCCATCTGGAAACCAAACGCTTCAACGAAGAGGCCGCGAAGCTCTCAGGCGTTTCGATTCTCGTTGTTAGCACCGACCTGCCATTCGGACAGAAGCGGTGGTGCGGGGCTGAAGGGGTCGACAAAGTCGTGACTCTCAGCGATCACCGGACCGCCGGATTCGGCAAGTCATACGGGGTGCTGATTGAGGGCGGACCACTTGATCGCTGCCTGACGCGCGCCATCTTCGTCGTCGGAGCTGATGACAAGGTGAAATACGTCGAGTACTGCTCCGAAATCGGCGCGCATCCTGACTATGACGCTGTGCTGGCTGCTGCTCAGTCGTAAGCGTAGAAGCACGCTTGAAGAGCACTGAATGGTTTGCTCGTGACTGCCGTCTCCTGTCCAGGCGAGAGCGGCGGGAGCATTATTCTTCCGCGATTCGCCTCACTCGCGGCGACCAGTGAGAATTCTCACGGGTTCGCTGCGGGGGGGCGGTCGGTGGGGTCTCATCTCCTGCAGGCTTCACGTTAGGTTCAGTCCCCTCGCTGTCTTCAGCTGAAGTTTCACCGGAAGCCTCACTGGACGGCAACGGGGGAAGCAGGACGATCTCCCCGAAGTTGTCGTCCTGTCGACACCGGAACCCGTGATGCCGCACCAGTTCCAGGACGGCGAGGAACATGCCGACGATCTTGCTGCGGATTGTCTCTTTCTCGAAGAGCGATGAGAACGGAAGCTCGCCTGCTGCCCGAATTGCAGGGCCCATCTGTTCAACGTAGGTCTGAATCGGAGTCTCGTCGTACCGGATCGTGTTATTCGACTCGACGTCTTTCCGTTTCAGGATTCGGCCGAGGGCGCTGACGAGATCCCAGAGCTCGACTTCTTTGATGCGATCAGCGGCCGGATCTTTCCCAGACGACGGACGATCACTTGAAAGCCGCGGGTACCGCTCCTGCCACTGCTGAGCCCGAACGTCCAGTGCCTGTGCAGCATCCTTGAACTGCTTGTACTCCAGCAGTTGTTGAATGAGGTCCGAGCGAGGATCACCCTGAAGGGCACCGGGGAGGGGTGCTTCTTCTTTCTCCTGCGGAACAGGGAGCACGTTCCGGCTTTTGATTTCGACAAGAGTGCTCGCCATGACGACGAAATCGCCGACGAGATCGAGATCCAGGACCTGCAGCACTTCCAGAAATTCCTGAAATTGCCGGGTGATTCGCGCGATGGGGAGGTCAACGATCTCCAGCTCATCCTTGCGGACAAGGTAGAGCAGCAGGTCCAGCGGACCAGTGAACAGTTCGAGTTCCACGCGATACCACGGGGTACTCATTGACAGTCACATCCTTGCTGACAATTTTGGAGCGCGAACCGAAGCATCCCATCGGGGATGCAGATCAAGCCGGTTCTGGCCGTCATGCCTGAGAAATGCATTCGGCCGTGGAAGCGATTCCACGGCCGAAGTTGAACGGAGATTCCGTTACGAGTGACATCACCATTTCGGCCAGGACACAGCAGGTCACCGATCACAACAGTGACTTTTGCTCAGCGTCACGGGCTCACTCTATTTCACGGTTCCGTGGAAGCCATAGGTGTGAAGTGCTTTCAGAGTGTCAGCGAGGCTGATGTCAGATCCGGTGATCGTGATCTTGCCCTGCTTGGATTCCGGAGCGATCCCCTGAACCCCTTTGACCTCTTTCAAAGCTGCTTTGGCCGAGTTTGTGCAACCCGGACAGCAGAGATGCATTCCGGTGATTTCAATCGTGTTTTTCTTCAGGCTCGGATCAATGGTGAAGTCCGGGCCTGGATGAGAAGTCTTGCCATAAAAGCCACCCTTGGCCAGAGCGGTCAGGCCGGCTTTAACGGCGGCTTCGTCTTTTGCCTGGAACGTGACGAGTTCTTCGTCCCGCTCGACCTTCACATCGGAGACCCCTTCAACGCCAGTCAGGGCTTTGTTGACCCCTTTGACGCAGGCGCCGCAGCAGAGATGAACTCCCTCGACTTTCACTTCGTCTGCGGAAGCAACGGGCAGAGCGGAAAGCGAAAAGATGAATGCGGCTACGACCGACCCGATAAGATGACTTCGACGCATTGAATCCCTCGTTGAAAAGGTGGGAAGCAGGGGAGTTCCAGATCTGAACTTTATCAGAAACGCCCTGCTTTCGCCAGATTTTCTTTTCGGACGGCGGCTTTCATTCCCTTCCGGGTCTGCGTCCGGCGTTACACCCGAGTCAGGATGAGAGAGACATTCTGACCGCCGAACCCGGAATTGTTCGTCATGACCGCCTTCAACGGCACGGCGCGAGTCACATTCGGGACATAGTCCAGATCGCACTCCGGGTCAGGAAATTCATAATTGATCGTCGGAGGAACGGCGTTCTCGGCGAGAGCGTTCAGACAGAAGATGGCTTCAAGTGCTCCACAGGCGGCGACCAGGTGACCGGTCATGCTTTTGGTGCTCGACACCGGGATCTTGTAAGCCCGTTCGCCGAACGCCCCTTTCAAAGCGAAAGTCTCAGTTCGGTCGTTGGCTCCGGTGCTCGTTCCGTGTGCGTTCACATAGGTGATGTCGTCGGTGTTCATTTCCGCAGACTTCAGAGCCATCTGAATCGCACGCGTCATCCCGTTTCCGTCCGGCGGAATATCGGTAATGCGATAGGCATCGCAGGCCACGCCATAGCCTCTGATTTCGCCATAGATTCGGGCTCCGCGAGCGCGGGCATGTTCGTATTCTTCCAGAATCATCATTGCGGACCCTTCGGCCATGACGAATCCGTCCCGCTCATTGTCGAATGGGCGAGACGCCTGCTGAGGTGCATCGTTCCGCCGTGAGAGTGCGGTCAACAGACTGAAGCCGGTGACTCCATAAGGATTGATCATGCTATGAGCGCCACCGGTGATCATGACGTCGGCCATGTTGGCACGAATCAGCTCACTTGCTTCGCCAATGGCCTGGGCAGAGGCAGCGCACGCGGTCAGAGAGTTTCCGCAAGGGCCTGCCGCGCCGAACAAACCAGCCACGCGGCCCGTCAGCAAATTCGGTTCAAGGAATCCTTCAGATTCCCTTGGCATCTCGATGAGGGCCTCACGGGTGAACTGAGCAGAATCCCATTCGCCACCGCAGGTGCCGGCATTGGACGACACCAGTTTCATCATGATGTCGAAGCTCTGGTTTCCCTCACCGCAACCGAGATAAACACCAACCCGCGTTGGATCATCATGAGCCCGAATGTTCAGACCTGAATCACGAACGGCCTGCACTGCAGCGGCCATTCCATAACGGACATTCCGGCTGGTTCCGTTCAATGACTCGACAACGTCGGGGTCCAGCCAGTTGAGTGGATCGAAATTGCGAACTTCCGCGCCGAACTGAGTCGGGAATCCGGTTGGATCGAAGCAGGTTATCGGTCCGACGCCAGATTGACCTTCGCGCACGGCTTGCCATGCCGCCTCGGGGCTATGGCCCACCGGCGTGATGCAGCCTAATCCGGTAATCACAACTCGTCTTCGCATGAGACTATCCACTCGACTAAACCATCCATTTTACCGAATCGACCGGGAGAAACAGAAGTCTTCACCGGGATCCTCTTTTGTCGCTCCCTCAGAGGGAATCGCCGAAGGCTATTTCGTCATATTATGGCGATGTCGATCTGGGAAACGTGATCATCCGACCGAATTCCCGGAGCTGATTGCTGCAAAATCTGGACATGCGGACAGGAAGCGGCTGAGTCTGAACAGTGTCCGTCAGGCGCTCACTTCTCTCACGGCCAAAAATGCCGAGTCGTCCATGACATCGAGTTCGACGAAAATAGTCTAGCGAGGACAGGAAGAACCGTCAGAGTTAACGGATCGAAACATCCTGCTTCCGCAAATGTGTCAGTTCCTCTTTCTGCGGGCAAAGAGGAGTGATCCTTCGTGCCGTCGCGAATCAATTCCTGATAATGCTCCAGCAGATTGATTCCACGGAACACGTTCAGGATTGCACAGCGACATGAAAGATCAAGTCTCCGAATACGTCCCCGGCATTTGTAATCTCGATTCAGGGGAGATCAGGACTCGATTTCTGATCGGAGTTGTCGGTGTCCTGCTGACGGCTCTGCTGACATTCATCCTGCTTCGTTCGGAAGTGGTTGTTATTTGGAGAGTTATCGTTTTCCTCCTCGCGATGGTCGGGACTCTCGGGTTTGTCCAAGCGTTTTCCAGATTCTGTGTCCTCTACGGCTTTCTGGGAATTCCAAATGTGAGGAAATCCCACGGCGAACAGGACACTGATGAACTGGCTGAGTGTCGAATTCGAGACCGTCGAACGGCATTGAGACTGCTGAGGCTCGCTGCCGTGATCGCCGCTTGCGTGACGGTCGGCGTCATATGCCTTCCATAAGGGAGTGACGCCCTTAACGCGTCAGCACAGCGCAAATCGTGACTGATAAATTGGTTATTGCCACGATTGGGGAACAGATTCAAAAAAGAGAATCTGTTTGCAACTTGCCGGAGTGGAGAGGAGACTGGTTGCAGATCGCTCGGTGATGCGTTAAACCCGTGATAGATTACCTATTTTAGACTTGGGTCTCGAAGGGCTGGTTCTGTCGAGTGCAGGCCAAGCCTATCGAAAAAGCTCATCGGCGACCGATTGAGCTCACCCAGTTTGCTGATATTGCCAGTTCGCTGATATTGAGTGTGTGGTTCCGCCGCCTGGCGCCTGCCGAGAAACAGCCCGACCTATGAAAGTTCATCAGCTTCTTGATCATTACGGAATCACCGAGAATCCGTTTGCCCAGGAAGACGCCTCTTCGGATCAGGTTTTTCGTGAACACTGTCTGAACGGCACGCACCATCCCGCATGGGACAAGATTTATGGTGATCCCGGCACTCCTTCGACTTCGGTCGTTTTTGGAGAACAGGGAAGCGGGAAAACAGCTCTCCGCCTGCAGATCGTCGGCAAGCTCCAGAAGTACAATCAAGAGCACCCGAATAATCGGGCGTTCGTGATTCAGTACGAGGACTTCAACCCGTTCCTCGATAACTTTCGCGACCGTCTTTCGTCGCGCCAGCGGAAACCTGAGCGCGCACTTCAGAACTGGCGGCTCTGGGATCACATTGATGCGATCCTGACCCTGGCCGTCACCCGCCTGGCCGAGACTCTGCGGAATGACGGCCGGGATCTGAAAGACGAGACCCATAACATCTCGCTCGACGCAATGTCGAAGCTCTCCCGTCCACAGCGGCGCGACATTCAGCTGCTTGCAGCGTTCTATGATCAGAATCGGGATGTCTCGCTGCCGCACCGCTGGGCGTCCCTTCGTCGAAAACTCCGGTATTCGAACTGGAAAGCCCACTGGGATATTGCCTTAGGTGTCGTCGGAACAGTTGCGACGATTGCATTGACGATCTGGCTCGGCGCCAGCGTGAGAGCATTATTCGTCTACTGGTGGATCTGGCTGATTGTTTTGGGGTTCTGGTCACCCCTGATCTGGCGTCAACTCAAATGCTGGTGGATGGCCTATCGCGTCCAGCGGCAAGTGCGTGTGATCGACCATCATGCCGGTGACCTCCGAAAAATCCTGACTCAGTTCGAGCAGGCCGAGTTGATGGGGCAACCGTTTCCCGGCCGTCCGCGTGGTGAGGACCGTTATGAACTGATGTCTCGGCTGCAGAACGTGTTAAACACGCTCGGCTTCTCTAGCATCGTCGTTCTGATCGACCGGGTGGATGAACCGCACCTCGTGCATGGCTCACCCGAGCGGATCAAAGATCTCGTCTGGCCGTTGTTTGACAACAAGTTCCTGAAACACCCGGGCATCGCGTTCAAACTCCTGCTGCCGTCGACAGTTGTGCCGTATCTGAACCGGCAGGAAAAAGACTTCTACGAGCGGTCACGTCTCGACAAGCAGAACCTGATTCTGTCTCTCAGCTGGACGGGACAGGGGCTCTATGATGTCGCCAACGACCGAATTCGCGCCTGTGCAAAGCTTTCCGAGAAGCCGATTTCGATCAAGGACCTGTTCGATCCATCAATCACCGAACAGGAATTGATCGCGGTCTTTGATCGGCTGCGGGCTCCGCGACATCTCTTTAAGTTCCTGTACCGGTTGTTTATCGAGCATTGCTCCAAGTACACCGAAGATAATCCGACCTGGAAGATCCAGCGGGATACGCTGCAGTCGACGCTGTCGGTCTTCATGCGGGATCTCGATGCGTACGACCAGAAGCTGGGGACAGGCTGATCCCTGAGTCACAGAACATCTGACAATTGAGCCTTAAGCCGAGCCTTAAGCCGAGCCTTAAGCCGACCCTTAAGCCGGTTCCTCCTTCGAGGGGCCGGCTTTTGTCGTTTAAGAA
Organism: Planctomycetota bacterium; assembly: GCA_023417655.1. Lineage (GTDB taxonomy): Bacteria > Planctomycetota > Planctomycetia > Planctomycetales > Planctomycetaceae > Planctomicrobium. The sequence continues at coordinate 76,625 of JAEZFD010000059.1, forward strand.
TCTGCCATTTGAACAGCGCCATTTGAACAGGGAGATAACTCGCGGGAATTCCCCGATGAAGGTCATGACGGGCGGCAGGATGACCGATACATCAGGAATATGATTCCCAAATTAACACTCCAGCCAATCGCGATTGCTGAGTCTGTTCCCTGTCTTCGTCTCATGCAAGTTGTCCATTTCCGCACCGGGATGCAACCTTCCATTCTCTGACCCAAGTGAGTCCGTCTCTTTCGGATTCGCCGGCCAGTCTCTGTTCCGGCAGTTCGGGAGAGTGAGCTCGAGGAGCCACCCATGGTCACGACCGTACCGCAGTTCCCGATCACATCATCCGCTCTACGAGAACCTGGCCAGTCAGACTCCCTCACGCCTGACACTCCAGCAGTCGAAGCAGTGCTGATCACCGCCCGAAAAATCCAGGCGGCAGCGCAACCTCAGCAGGCGCTGCAAATGCTGGAACAGGCTCTCCGCGCGTCGCCGATGGAGCCCGACCTTTGGGTCGCCATAGCAGAAGTTCTCATCGATCTTCAGGACCTGACTGCCGCCCATGATTGTCTGAAGCAGGCACTGCTGCTGGAGAGTGAACATGTTAACGGCCGGGTTGCGATGGGGCACCTGCATTTCAAACTGGGAAAGCTTGCGGACGAACAGCAGAACTTCTCTCAGGCATTTGAACACTTCCGCACCGCAAATTCGCTCGTGCCGGTGAGTTTCGATATCGAAGCACACTGCCGTTGGGTCGACGAAACAATGGCACTGTGGACTCCGGAATTCCTGCATTCACGGCGTCGCTGGGGGGACCCGACTGAGGCCCCAATCTTCATCGTTGGCATGCCAGGGTCAGGGACCTCTTTAGTCGAGCGGATTTTGTCCGCCCACTCACAGGTTCAGGGACCCGGACAACGGCCGGCCATCTGGGATCAGATCGTCGCGCTAGGGCGATCGCTCGGCAGTGAAACCGATCTTCTCGCGACGGCCCGACGTTGCACCGAAGCGGACATTCATGAAGTGACGGGTCGATATCTTTCGAGTTCGAATCAGGACGCCCGAGCTCATTTCACTGACAAGATGGCGACGAATTTTCTGCATCTTGGATGGATCGCTCTCTGCTTTCCGCAGGCGAAGATCGTTCACTGCCAGCGGGACCTGCGGGATGTCGTGCTGAGCTGCTATTTTCAGCATTCTCGAGACCCGTTGCCTTTTAGCGGTGACCTGAGGACGCTCGGCCGGTATGCCCTCGAAGCTGAGCGGCTCATGGCTCACTGGCGCACCGTCCTGCCGGGCCGGATTATCGATGTCTCTTACGAGATGCTGGTCGATCAGCCGGACGCCGAGATCCAACGGCTGCTCGTGGCCTGCGGACTCCCTGCGGAAACAGGGCCTTTTGAGCGGCACCGGTACGCCTGTCCCGGATCTGCCTGCCGACGTTGGGAAAACTACCGGGAGCACCTGCAACCGCTTCTCGATGTGCTGGAGAACCCCGTTCTGCACGGCGGAAATTGAAGGGAATCCGACGGGCGAGCGTCTGTCTCTGCCGGGGGGAATCTGTTAGGATTTCCGCTCGATTCTCTGCAGAATTCGTCCACTTTTGTGATGGCCTCTTTCCAAAATGCATCGTCTGTATATTGAAACTGTCGGCTGCCAGATGAACGTGCTGGACAGCGAACTGGTTGTCGCGGCTCTTCGCCAGCGCGGGTATGAACTCACGAACGATCCGCACGGCGCGGATACGATTCTGTTCAACACCTGCAGTGTGCGCGAACACGCAGAACACAAGACCTATAGTTCTGTCGGACGGTTCAAGTACGGTAAGCGGAAGAATCCGGAGTTGGTCATCGGTGTCATCGGCTGCATGGCTCAGAAGGACCAGCAGCAGATCTTCGAGAAAGCCCCGCATGTCGATCTGATCGTCGGTACCGGGCAGCTGGCCGAGATTCCAGACCTCGTCGACGAGGTCCGGCGGACTCGCAAAAAACGGCTCGCCGTCTCTCTGGGGCGCAAAGACGGTTCCCGTCATGACGTGGCCGCCAGCTTCGAAAGCTATGACCCACTGCGTGATCCGACGATGCGGCCCAGCCCTTGGCAGGCTTATGTCCGGATCATGATTGGCTGTGACAAGTTCTGCACCTATTGCGTCGTGCCGACCACACGCGGTCCGGAACAGTCACGTCTCCCGAGTGAAATTCTGCGGGAAACACAGGCGCTGGCCGCGCAAGGAGTGAAAGAAATCACCTTCCTCGGGCAGACCGTCAACTCATACAAGGTCACAGAGAACGGGAAGCAGCATCGCCTGAGCGACCTCATCGCAATGGTGCACGATACCCCGGGCATCACTCGTATCAAGTTCGTCACCAGCTATCCAAAGGATATGACGAACGACCTGCTGTATGCCATTCGCGATTTGCCAAAGTGCTCACGCTACCTTCATGTGCCGTTGCAGCATGGGTGCAACGAACAGCTCAAGCGGATGAAGCGCGGCTATACCGTCGAAGATTATCGCGAGATGATGGGCCGCATTCGGGACATTGTTCCAGATGCTTCCGTCAGCAGCGACTACATCGTCGGATTCTGCGGTGAAACAGACGAGGCGTTCCAGAAAAACATCGATACGGTCCGCGAGTTTCGTTTCAAGAACAGCTTCATTTTCAAATACAGCCCGCGCCCCGGCACGAAGGCCTACGAACTCTTTGCGGATGACGTTCCGGAAGACGTGAAGAAGCAGCGAAACAACGAGCTGCTTCGGGTGCAGAACGAGATCAGCGAAGAAGACAACGCAAAGTTCATCGGACGCCGCGTTGAAGTCCTCGTCGAAGGCCCGAGCAAGAAGGCCGCGAAATCGTCCGACGATCGACAGGCTGCAGACTTCGCTCCGGCGAATGCACTGCCGGGTTGGCACAGCGGACCTGAGCCCGTGAATTATCCACAGTCACATGCTGCTCCGCAGGATCTGGTCTCGCTGTCAGCCCCGAAGACTCAGCCTGCCAGCGCGGATGGCGAAAAGCCGATCTATGATGACGTTCCATTGATTGGCGTCCCTGAGCGAGTGAACCCGGCTCCGCAGGTCGAAGAGCGGAGTGGGCCGATTCAGTTGGTCGGACGGACACGCTGTGATCGCATCGTCGTCTTTCAGGGGAACCCGCGACTCGCAGGGACGATTGCTGAAATTGAAATCGATGACGTGACACAGACGACATTGCTCGGCGAGATCGTCACACGCGAGATTCAGTCCGGCTCAAGCCAACTGCTGCCAATCTTTGCTTAACGGTCCGCGACTTGCCGGCGCGATCTGTGATTCCGTAGTCTGTTCATTCAGGTTTGAAGTCCTGCAATGCTGACTGCTGAAGGAATCACGATGAAGATCCGGGTGAAGTTCACAGTTCTCGCGTCGCTCCTACTGTTCATCGCTGCTGCCACCTCAGTCTCTGCTGCAGAGACTGTCGCTGCGGGACTGCACACCGATATTGAATTCGCCAAAGTCGGCGACGTCAGCCTGACGCTTGATGCCTTCGTCCCAGAGGGGAAAGGCCCATTCCTGACGGTCATCTTTGTCCATGGTGGCGGCTTCACCAAGGGAGACAAACAGTCATACATCAAGCCGCTGTTCAAACCGGTCAGTCAGGCCGGGATGACCTGGTTTTCCATCAACTATCGTCTGGCTCCCGAGCATCGCTGGCCGGCCTGCGCTGAAGATGTTGATACGGCGATTCGCTGGGTTAAAACTCATGCAGCCGAGTATAAAGTCGATCCCGATCGGATCGCGTTGATTGGCGAATCAGCGGGAGGCTTTCTTGTCACTTATGCCGCCGCGACAGCGAAAGACGACACGCGAGTAAACGCCATCGTTCCGTTTTATGGGGCTCACGATCGCGCGTTTCAGACGACTCACTTCAATAAGCTCGGTGAGTCGACCAAGGCCCTGTTCGGGATCACTGAGCTCAATAATGAGGCCTGGAATCTCCTGCGTGAGACTTCTTCGACGACCCATCTGCATGCGGGAATGCCTTCCTGCCTTTTGATTCATGGAGATCAGGATCCGCAGGTGCCGCTGGAACAGTCGGTCCGCTTCCAGAAGCGGATGCAGGAACTCGGGAATCACTGCGAACTGATCACGATTCCCGGCGGCGGCCACGGGATGGGTGGCTGGTCGAAACTGAATTCCGACTACCAGGCTCAGATGATTGCGTGGTTAAAGAAGACTCTTGCTGACCAGAAGTAATTTCGGAGACAGCCCCCTTCCGCCATGCAGCACTTCGACGGGGGCACTTTACTGGGCATTCACTGGGCATTCACTGGGCATTCACTGGGCTTTGATGACGTGCACCCGAATGCGGTCCAGTTGGGCAATGCCGGGACCGGCGAGCTCAAATCGCAGTCGCAACGCCCCGGCAGTTGGAACCTTTCGAATGATGCGAAACGGCTTCCAGCCTTCCGTCTTCTCTTTATAGATGCAGGCGCCGTCACGTCCGGTCAGCGTGTCGAAGATCGCAAACTGGTGACCGGGCCCATGTAACGGGTAGGGAATATTCACGTCACCGGTGATGACCACCAGATCACCGGGGGCGACGTCGATTTTCGGGCTGGCGAGAATCGCGGATTCCCCATGCGGAGCATTCGGCTTCACGATCATGGAGAGATAACTGCTGGTCGACGTTCCGCCCCGCTCCAGTCGAAGTGAAGTCCATTGAGAGCTCGTCGAACCCTCGGACCAACCGGTTCGGTTCTCCGCGGACGGAGAGATCAACTGCTGTTCGTCATCGAACTCCCCGGACGGGAGAAGATTTGGGCCGAGTCCTGACTGGCGGCCGAGGACTGCCAGCAGCCGCCAGTATTCCGGCAGTGTCTGGAAGCTGGTTGCTTCGAGGGCAGACGTCGCTGATGTCATTGGATCGACAGCGGCCTCCCAATGAGCACGCTGGACCATGCGCAGCTGCTGCATCGCCCGCTGACTATGGATTCGGGCATCGTCCGCGCGGTCGGCTTGATACTCCAGATTGGCCTGATCGAGTGAGGCCGCGGCCCGTGAGAGTGCAACATCGACTCCGACGAGCGATGGGGCTCCCGCCTGATTCAGCTCCTCTGTGACGCTGCGGACCCGTTTGTACTTTGCATTGGCGAGATTGATGAAGGCTTCAGCCGCAGACTTTCGTGACTGCCTCGCAAAGTTCCGCAGGGCCTCGCCTTCGCTCGGTTTGGTTGGAACGATTACGGCGGCGACCTGATCGAATTCCCGCAGCGTGATCTCCGTTCCGCCTGAGACTCGATCCATGTCGAGATTTGACTGCCCTACTCCGGTCGGGGTCACTTCCCATGCGTCGGCCACATCGATGCCGCGGATGAGAACTCTGACGTGCTGTGCCGTCTGCGGTCCCGGGACGCACTGGCTGCCGGGTTCATGCCAGACGAGCAGGATGAGCAATCCCTTCTCTGTCTGGAACACCGTCGCTCGGATCTCGGCTTCAGGTCCTTTGGCTTTGACGACCTGACCTGTCGGAGTCACAGCCCGGTCCCATCGTGATGACAGCGGAGAGCTCAGTTTGCTGTCGCCCTGATGGCTGCCCACCTGAACAGAGATGTCATCGATGATCCGACCTGTCGCGAGAAATGGTTCGAGCGTTCGGCAATGGATGCTGAATATCCGGATCGCATCCATGCGCTCGTCGAGACCAGGCGTGTCATTGTTGAAGGGAATCTGCTTCCAGAAGCCGACTCCCTTATAGCCGGCTGCAATGGCCTCATATCCCTGATGCAGGATCTGCTCAGGTTCGACGATCGGGATGATCCCCCGCGGGGCGAAGTAGTCGAGAATCGGTCCCGATGCTTCGGTCTGAAGAAAGGTGAACATCGGCTTGCCCGGCAACGCGTGATCGCGTCGTCCACGCAGTTCTACGAAGTGATCGGGACTCGAGACGTCAGTGTGAATCGCAAACCGGCTGCTGGCGAGAAAGTCGATGTGCCGATGGAATTGACGTTCGTCACTGGCGACGTCCGCGAGAATGGGGCGCCGGATCTGTCGGTCGGCATCCCGGACCTGATCGGCCCAGCCGTTGATGTACTTGCGGTCTTCGGCCGGAATCTTGATTCCCAGCATCCATGCCCAGATGGGAGAGGTCCATTCAGGAATCGTCATCAATCCTGATGACTTGAGAATCGCATCTTCCGGTGACGGTTGAGGCGGAGAGGCGATCCCTCCGATGTCCAGACTCGACAGGGCCGCGAGGAGCGGACGGTCTTCGTAGTTCCGGATCCAAAGCATGTTCACGCCCATCCGCGTGATCAGATCAAGACTTTCGCCGTGATAGAGCGTGAAGATCGGGAAGAATGGTTCGCCGTTCTTGCGGATCCTGTCATCGACAATGCTCAGTTTCGAAGGTTGCGACTGCTGGATGGGCTCAGGAACCACAGTCTGCGGTTCGACAATTGGACCAAGCTCCAGATCATCGAACTGGACGACTGACGCTCCCCGGGGGATCTGCAGAGAAATGATCAATTGATCAACGTAAGTCTCGCGCTCATTCAATTGCAGTGGATTGATTCCGTCCGAAAGCTGATTCCGCAGTCGCAGCAGCCGACTCTTCAGTGCTTCATCGGTCGTCTGACAGTTGAGCTGCTGCCATTCTCCGAGGGTGGTATAGCTGTCCCCATTCAACTCGATCGCCAGCGGTTGGCCAGTACGCGGATCGATCTGGTGAGGGAAACGAATTCGGATCGAAATTCTCAGGTTCGGACAATTGGACCGGACCCAGAGCGATGCCTTTAACTCCGACAGGACGCGCGCCCGGGGAAGAGGAAGGACTAGTCGCTCAACGTCGTTTGAGGCTTCGGGGGATTCGAAAATAAGGCGTTCGCACCGCTGCCCGGAATGAAAATCATTGCTCGCAATCTCATGGGTCTTCAACGCCGCCTGCAGACGGGGTCCGTCGAGCGCACAAATCATCGGCAGATTTTCAAATCCATGACGTCGAATGTGAGAAGGGGTTTCCGCCTGAACAGTGATCCCGAAACTCATCATTAGCGCAAAAATCGCACAAATGATGCGGCCGGAGCGACTCAACCCCGGTGTGTAGCGGATTGATACTGGCGAGCAGTTATAAGCGTTACGACCGGAAGTCGAATTGAAACATTCTGCGATCGTTTGGAACTTTGACTCAAGTCCCTTGCGATCTCTTGTTGGCATTTGGCAACATATTTCAGTGAGTGCGATGTTTCCGGTTGGAATCAGATTTCGATTTACAATCACCGAATGCCGCCCAGGTTTGAGCAGATCCTGTCGCGTCGACTGCCGCAGCTGTGGAGCCGAGGTCAATCTCATGCAGAATGCCATCCGATTTCCTGAAGCCTCCTCCGATGAGTTGCCCCGGGAACTCGTGGAATTAGGCAAACGGATTGCGAACCTTCCTGAGGTGCACTTCAACCAGCTGGAACAACCATACACGCAGGTTGTTGATTGCGTCCGCCGCCGTCGCCGAATTCTGAATCTTGTGCAGGAAGCTTTGTCGCAGCTTCGACTGGACGTCAAATATTTGATGTTCGATCTTGAGGTGACGCGAGAAGAACGCGATGCATTGCGTGCGAGACTTGATGAAATGGAACCCGGTGACTTCGGTTCCGCGTCATAGAGTTCGATTTCGCTGACGGGATCGAACTTCGAATTGAAGTTCTTCGTCTTATTCCGGTTCAGACCCTGCTTCTCTGTCTGAACCCGCTCCCCATGCAGTCCCTTCGCCAAAGGGGACTGTCCGCAGTTTGATCGCCAGTCATCGCACGGCGAAACGTGTGGAGGGTGATTCATGAGCGACTTTCCCTAGTCTGGATTTCCATCCCAGGGGCAGGAGAGATCAGCGCGATTCGACCGAGGGAGAAGGGCTGTTTTCGGCGTCAGGTCGACGTTCGGCCGGCTTCTTCTCTTTTCCCTTCACAGGTTCCGCAGGGACCGTCGCGGTCGTCAGCTCGATTTCGTTTGGGCGACCATGCAGAAAGACAGGGACTCGAATCACGGGAAAGTCAGGATCGTCTGTCCGAATCGCGACCGAGGCGACTTGAGATCCCGAGGGAAGTTTCCCTTTCACATTGACGCGAATCGGCGTCACGGATGACTCGCCGGATGCTGACATCGGCAGAATTTCAGTCTCAAGATGCCGACTGCTCGGTTTGGCTTCGACAACGTTCAGCTTTTTACCGCGGCTATCAGTCACCTGGATCTCAGTCGTCAGAGCTTGGTCCGACAACTGGTAGAGATAAAGCTCTGGAGGGGTAATCTGCACGCTCCGCTCAGGAACGGTCACGCGGAACGTGACAATTTCCTCGCGTGGAATTTCATCCTGATAGTGTACGCGGATGGAATAAGTGTGAGGCCCCGGTGCCTCGCGAGCGGTTTCCACCTGAACTTCGAAAATCCCCTGTCCGCCGGATGCGTAGTTTTTGCGGTCACCCAGCAACTTGGGAGCGAGACAGCCGCAACTTGGTTCCAGTTTGGTGATCTCAATCGGTTGCCGCCCGCGATTCCAGAACGAGAACGGAACCGAGATCTTGCCTGTGGCAGGGATCTCATGCAGGTTGACGGCATACTGACGGAATGCCAGCGACGGAATTTGCTTCGTGCTGTCGAGCGGTCGGCCGCTGGACAACTTTGATGTGGCCATGAGTGCCAGCACCAGCGGAAGGAGGGCGACTCCGACCAGTCCCACTGATTCAAGACGGGAACTGCTGCGTTTCGCGGGTTCTTCCATGAACTCATTCTCCTGTAACAGATAGGGGACCTCGTCCTGAGGCAAACCAAACTTTACGAGAATCGGACCCCGACTCGCAAGATGACTTGAAATTACCTGAGGAAGGACCAAAGGTGGCTTTCTGTTGATGGTTAGATGTAAGTCGTTATTTGGTGTCCGGATGCGTCGCTTTTGTTGCTGCGTCTTCGGGTGGGAGAGGCTGACTAAGGGACTTCGAAACGGGCTCATTCCGAGAGATCTCTGAAAGGTTTCCCTGTTCCCGGAGGTGACATCTCTTTTCCATTCCGCCGGATAGAGTCGGGGAGGTGATTGCCTGAGTCATCCGGAGGATTCCATGAGAACGCTCTCAGAACCGACTCGCGCGGCTGGGAAGTGCCGGAGGGAGAGCTCCCTCTCTTCTTGGTTCAGGTGTCCAAAAAGGAATCCCCCGGGATGGTTCGTTCATGGAACACCATCCGGGGGAGAAATCGTCAGCAGCGAGGGAGTCGCGAAGACCTTACTTCTTCTCGGCAGGAACGAGAGTCAGTACATACTTGTGAGGCTGCGGCTGATTGATCTGAAAGATCTGGTCTTCGATTTCTTTCGCCTGGGCGTTTGCTGCGGCGACCCGTTCGTCCATTGTCTGGATCAGCGGCTCAATCTTGGCGATGTTCTCCTGATTGTTGTCCCGCTTCGCCCGAGCATACCCTTGGAATCGCGCCCATTCCCCACGCAGATTTCCGATCGGACCTTCATTGCGCTTCTTGTTGAGTTCAGCAACTTTCAACGCCTGTTGATACTGAGGAGTCTTTTCATTGTTCTGCAGTTGAATCCCCGTTGCGAGCTGGCGAGCCCCATAGGTCCCCACTTCAATGTCGTCGATCGTCAGACGGTACGTTCCGGGAGGGAGCCCGACGACGGACAAGGATTCGCGTGAGAACTGCTGTCCAAGATGGGTCAGTTCTGACCCGAGTTTGGCTTCAGCAGGCAGAACCCATGGAAGTGCGTCAGCGGTCAGCGTGAAGGACAGGTTCTGTTCGTCGCCAGTGATCTCGGAGACCTTGGTTCCTTTGCTCGTGGCAGCCCACTTTCCTTTGGGGGTCTGCCGAATCGTTGCAGACGAGAGAGGCCCTTTCAGACCGATTCCCTCAATCAAAGCTGTCGCCATGACGACTTGTCCATTTGCACCGGGATGCACAGCGTCGGCAATCAGGGTGAAGTTGGGATCCGTCTTTCGCTGTTCCCATGTGATGTGGTTCAACGGGGTGTACATGTCGACAAAGCCGAGCCCGCGCTCATAGGCCTTCTCCTGCAGAAACATTCCGTAGTAGGCCAAGACGGAATTATAGAGTTGGAGTTTGGCGGGGTCTCGACGGCCTGGCTTCAGGAGGACCGCACGATAGTCGAACATTGTCGGCGTCATCGGGATGGCTTTGGCCCCTGATTCGGCGATCTTGTCGAGCAGTGTGGTCATGTCCCTTTCGTAGGTCCGAAAGACTTCTTCGTTGTATGCCTGATAGGTCCCGTCGTTCATCCCCAGCAGGATGGTGACGTACTTCGGCTTGTAAGCGACCACGTCCTTCTCGAAGCGATCCAGAGCGTCAATTGCTCTGGCTCCTCCGACGCCGGCATTGTGAATTTTCAGTCGGATGTGAGGGAATCGGGTGTAAAAGAAGTCTTCCACATACTGCGTGTACAGGCGCTGGTGGGTGATGCTGTCTCCCAGAAAGACGATCGAGTCGCCATCCTGAAGTTCGACCTTGGCCAGTGGAGCCGGGTAAGTCGTGGCCGGTGCGGTTTCCTGTGCGATTGCGACATGACCAGCCAGGGCCGTCAGCAGCAGCAGGCTGAAGAAACTTCTTCGAAACATGGGAGGCCTTTGTAGAGGAGTGGGGACGGACAAGCGGTTTCCGATGATACCGGTTATGGCGGTTGGTGCCATCGTCTCGCCCGGGGAAATCTGACCCATTTCGCATCACAAGAACAACCTGTCCCATGGGGTGACTCCGTCGATCCGAGGCTAAAGAGGTGATTTTTTGCGGAGAAAGCTCTCGTTGTTACGAATCCCGGGGCGGAAAGATCCGATCAACCCGCAAAACCTGCACAGTCAGTCGACGAAATTGAATTGATTCGTGGCAGTTCCGATCCATTCTGACGCATGGATAATTTTCCGGTTGTAGGCTCAATGGGCAGAATTCGAACTGCATGATGAGATTCCCGGGGTCTAAACGGGAGACCTCAGATCGGGTCGACAGCTGCAAATGCCACTACGAAGTCAAACATGGCCAGACGAGAGTCGGGCGGGCACGAAAATCGTTTGAGTTAGGGCCATGAGGGGATTGGGACCCTGCTGAGCTGTCAGCCGATCCCAGTCGGACTATTCCGGAGAATCCATGTTCCTCTTCCTCGAGAACGGGAGTCGACATTGAACTCAGTGCCTGCTCCTCGTCGTCGCTATTTAATCAATGCGTGTGTGGAATCTCTCTGTTCCACGTCTGCATTATGTCATGGCTCGAAAGATCGCCTGGCAATTCTGTCAGCCGCAGCCGCTGAAACAACGGTGAGCGACTCACGAAAAGGCGTCGGATAAAGATTGATCATCGAGCCTCTTCAGCGATCTTTCGCTTGACTCCTGCTCAGTTCATCCTGAGACAAACGCTCAGGGAGAGCGCGGCAGGACTCATTGCAGGGATCCCAGCGTTCCCACCTGCGATGCGATTCCTCCTCGAACTCACACGCCTGGACCGGACGTTGCCGGAAGGTGCTCTCTCCCTTCCGGCAACCTTCGTCCAGAAACCTTTTGAGCAAAACATTGAACGCAACCCCTGAAATCTCGGATTTCACGCCAATTGCAGGGGAGACTGTTCGAGTCCTGCGCCGAGGGGATGGCATCAGAACTGCTCCGTTGGTCCCCCGCTATTCGAAGGAGTCGGCATCTGTTGGTGAGCAGGAAACACGCGTTCTCCCGCGAAGTTCACATCACTCTGCTGCTTCAACAGGCAGCAGCGTTGAAGACCTGGCATCGTTCGGAAGAGTCTCGCATCAACGGGCCGTTCCTTCAGGTTTCGAGACCTACGGTAACAGTACTCAGGGTGAGAACATCATATGGTCAGTGATCCCGTTGCAGACCGCTTGCTGTATGCAGCCCGTGAGTTCGCAGTCTAATGAATTCTCTCAATCTGCCGCAGTGGATCGGACGTTCCGCGGGAGTGACGGAGTTTTGCCCTTTAAAGACATTCAGGACCTCCGGACAACTCGGACGGTCTGTGCCATTACTCAATCTTACTACTAAAGCGTTGGATGATGTCGCAGGGTCGCCCACCTCTCAATCAGACTGAAATCGGAGCTCTGCCGCCCGATGCTGATTTCATTGCCGCCAAGACGCGCGGAATGGAAGAGGAACCGTTCTTTGAAGGAATCCCTCGTGAACATATTGAGGATTTGAGTCATCAGGCCGAGTCTTGGAAGGCGATTTCGAAACAGGAGCAGGATTTCCTTTACGCCTCGTTGCTCTTAAGGGGCCGCTATCTGAATGAGCGGACATTGCGCCGCGAACTGAAGAACTGGACGCCTTTTGGGGATGTCCGTCTTCGCGACCTGATCGCCGCAAGACAACTGGTCGACGACGAGGCCCTCGCGCGACTGGACCGCCTTGCTGAAGAGTCAATCCGGGACCTGCAGCGACGGTCCCCCTGGCAGGACGCGGTCACCGTCGCGCAGCGGACTTCGAATCTTCTCGAGAATATCGATGCTTCTGGCTGCATCGCAAAAATCTTTGGACTCTCGCTGGTTCCGAAAGGAGTTGTCGGACTCGAAACTCGCGCCTTCCGGGCTCGTTATCGGTTGATCCGTAAACTGGGACAGGGGGGCTTGGGGATTGTCTGGTTGGCGATCGATGAAAGTTTGAATCGCTATGTGGCAGTGAAGGAAATCTCCGGGGCTGCGGAGCAGCATCCTGTGGCGATTGCGCGCTTCAAACGCGAAGCTGAGATTACAGGACGACTCGATCATCCGAGTATCGTGCCAATTCATTTGCTGGCAGAGAATGAAGCCGATGGGCGAGTTTTTTATGTGATGCGATTCCTTGGGAATCAGACCCTGGATGACGCGATTCGTGAGTACCATGAACGGCTGCATCTCGGGCAAAACAACCCGATGGTATTCCATCGACTCCTGACCGCATTCGTGAGTGTCTGCCAGGCGATTGCCTATGCACATTCTCATCGAGTGATCCACCGGGATCTGAAGCCGCAGAACATCGCACTCGACAGCTTCGGTCAGGTCATCGTGCTTGATTGGGGGCTTGCGAAGATCCTGGGGATGGAAGACCCGGACTGCGTTTTGAACCGGGCGGACGATTGCCGTCAGCTGGATCAACTCGATGTCACGCTTGCCGGACAGGTGATCGGAACACCGATGTATATGGCGCCGGAACAGGCCGCTGGCAGGATTGATGAAATCGACGAGCAGACCGATATCTATGGTCTCGGGGCGATCCTGTTTGCCATCTTGACTGGTTATGCTCCCCATGAGCGCAGCCATGAATCACTGATGGCAGGCACCTCCGTCGCGTCATTGCTCGATCTCATCGTGGAATTACCGACGGCATCCCCAATAAACCTGAATCCAACAGTTCCGCCTGCCCTTGATGCCATCTGTATGAAGGCAATGGCGAAGCATCGTTACCTGCGCTATGCAAGTGCTGCTGATCTCTCGGATGACCTTCAGCGTTGGCTGGCGGATGAACCGATTTCCGCGAGACAGGACAACCTGATAAAGCGGATTCAGCGTTGGATCAAGAAGAATTCACGGCTTTCGAAGGCGATTTTCCTGACAGCCGCGGCAATCACGGTGTTCTGTGCCTTTCGGACTTTCGAAGCCTATCGCGCCGCGATGCTTGATAACCAGCGGCGGATTCAAACTGTCACAGATGAAACGCGTCGGATTCGAGGACGCGTCGCCCATGAGGTTGAAGCACTCTGGAAGACTGCGAAATATCTCACAGCACTCCCACTGATTCCGCAGTCGAATCCGGAAGAGGAAAGCACGAATGCAGGGAGCCCTTTAAACCGGAAGGCCCAGACTGAGAAATTCTATCAAGGCTTGTTGCAGGTGAATCCGCACTATGTGGCGGTAACTCAGTGGTCTGACCATCCAGAACGCGGAACTGAACATCTTCGAGTCGAACGATTCAATGTGACATCTCGCACCGGGGGTAGAGACTGGAAGCACTTCTTCCAGAAAGAATTCTCAAAGGGCGACTTGAACAGCAACGAGCAGATCGTCCTGGGGATCTCGAGGCAAAGGCTCGATGGAGAAATAACAGAGGCTCCGACGACAGGCATCCTCAGTAAGGTTTCGGACCCGCATGGTCAGGTCTTTGCTCTTGCGGTTGCAGCACGGAACTCGCCAGAAGAACCGGCGGGGGGCACGCTCCTTGAGTGTGATCTTGAGCCTGTCCTCGATGTCGTCACTGCAAATGTCGGATTGCATGGGCTTCAACTGGATATTGCAGATACGAATGGAAGATGCTTCCTGAATTATTGCCGGGAACGTGGATTAACATCTGTCGATTATCCGATTTCGGAAGTTTCCAATGATGCGGATCTTGCGCAGTATTTTAAGACAGGACGACTCTCGGAAATTTATGTGCAGTCTCCGAAACTCTGTGCCGGAAAGATCCCGTTTGATGATGTGGATCAAACCAAGTTTCTGGGAATTATCGTCCGCTTTGAATAGACCATTCCGTAGCGAGCAGAGCCTAATTAACCAGGGTGAAATCGCTTTACGACTAAGCGTCGTTTCAACTGTGTCAGGTGCCTGATGCGACTGTGGTTGGTCCAGAAGATCCGACCGAACATGCCGCTGAATACAACTGGACTTTCTCACCGGAATTTTCGAATGAGAAAATGAAGCAGCCCTCCTATTCGGAGGGCTGCTTTTGGCTTCACTGAACCAAGTTCTGTGATTCGAAGTTACTTCTTCTCGGTCGACTCGTTCGCCGGGGCCGTGGCATCTTTCTTTTCAGAGGTGGCAGGGGCCTCTGTTTTCGCCTCGGTCTTCGCCTCTGGTTTTGCGTCCGTCTTTGAGTCAGCTGTTGCAGGCGGAAGTTTCAACTTCTCCCGCAGGGAATCGACAATTTTCTTGCTGGGAGCAGCTTTCGCTTCTTCCTGCTTCAGGGCTTTTTCCCAGTGAGTCTTGGCCTCGTCGTGTCGACCGAGCTTCTCGAGGCAGTCGCCCAGATGGTCGGTGATGGTACTGTCATCCCCATTCTTGTGAGATGCGGCTTTCTGAAGTTGCTCCAGTGCCTCGGGGTATTTCCCTTGCTTGTAAAGGACCCAGCCGAGACTGTCGAGATATGCGTTGTTATCTGGTTCGGCCGTGAGGGCCTTCCGAATCATCGACTCTGCCCGTTCGAGATTCTTTCCCTGATCGGCGAAGAGGTAACCTAAATCGTTGTTTGCCTGGGTGTTGTCAGGGTTCTCGGCCAGGATCTCTTCGAGGACCTTCTCACCACGAGCCATGTCACCCATCTCGACGTATATGTTGGAGATGTGGAAACGGCACTTATTGACCATCTCCTTATCGTCAGGATGGTTCTTGATAATCTGTTCGAAGAGAGCGAGGGCGTCTTCATAACGGCGGGCGTGATAGACGATCCATGCCTCCTGATACTGCATCGCCGGGATTGGCTGGATTTTCTGAGCCTCCCGAATCACGTCGAGTGCTTCAGCGGTTTTTCCTTGGAATTCAAGGGCATAGCTCAGCAGATACAGGAACCGCCATTTTTCACGCTGCATCCCGGTGGAGGAATGTTTGACGGCCTCGTTTAGCATCTCGACTGCGGCGTCATAATGCTTGGAGTCAATCAGCTGGCTGCATAACTCGGTGTACAGCATCGCCGGCGGATCGTTCCGCATGGAGATGGCGAACTTATAAAAGTGCAGTGCGTCTTCGGTCCGGTCGATTTCTGCGGCCAGTTTGCCGAGGAGGTAAGCCTGCACAAACTCCAGCTTCGGTTCGTCACCGGCTTCGAGTGTTCGGGCATGTTCAGTCAGCGCGGCGAATGCCCCTTCCTCTTTCAGCAGCGCCTGCAGTTCAGCTTCGAACCGGCGTGAGAGGTCACGCACGTCGGGAGCCATCTGCTGCAGCAGCGTTTCGTCATCCGCACGAGGGATGGAAGAGAACGCCCGAGTGAGTACTGTCAGTAATTTATCGAACTGCTTCTTCTGACGATGAATCGACAGCATGCCGACTAATGCCCGCGGATCGGTCACTTTATCGCGACCATTCATATAAAGATTTTCGGCCTGGTCGAGATCTTCCTTCGCGAGGAGTTGATCGGCGAGGAAGAATCGCAGTGAATCATTGTGCTCGTCTTCGCCATACATTTCCTGAAGACGGGGGATCAGTTCGTCTTTGCGATTGAGATCCGTCAGAAGTTCCTGGAGCAGTTCGTAGGCAGCGCGACCGCGTGTCTGCAGCTGGGCATTGAAGTAGTGCTGCAGTTCGGCCAGGGCCTTCTCAGGGTTCCCTGTCTGGCGGAAGACTGTGGCGAGATTGAAACTGTTCAATCCGGGTTTCGCCTCGCGGTACTGGTTCGCATGATCGAAAGCCTCCAGCGCGAGCTCGGGAAGTTCTGCTTTCAGGAAGACGTCCCCGAACTCGTCAAAGAGGGGGCCTGGGTCCTTCAGGAACTTTTCACGGAGTTCGTCGCTGAGGTCGGGTTTCCGGATCTCCTGAAAGACATAGCGGTATTCTTCAGCGGCCTTCTTATTGTTCCCCTGAAGCCGGTAGTAGAGTCCCAGATCGCGTCGCAGCATCAGTTCCTGCAGCGACTTCGGCTTCAGGTTTTCTGATTTTGCCGCTGCTTCGAGCAGCTGAATGCTCTCGGACAACTGACTCTGACGTGCGAAAACTGCGGCCATGGCCACCACAAGATCATAGCCCTGCATCGTGTGCTTCGCGGAACTCAGGGCCAATTTGCGAGCCCGATCAATCTCCTGTCTCTGCAAAAGAATCGGCAGGGCTCCTTTATAGGCATCGATTGCGGTTGGATCGGCATCGATCGCTGCCTGGTAAGCTTCGAGCGCATCGCCGAAACGCCCATGTTCCTGCTCGATGCGGCCCTGCATGTAGAGGGCTTTGGCTTTATTCTTCGACTGCTGGTTCTCAGTTGGAGGATTTGCGGGTTCAAATGCCTTGAGAGGTTCGTCGCCCGGTTGAAGCTGCAAGCCCTTCAGTCGTTCTGATGCTTTCTTTTGCGGAGGAGCTTCCTGCGCCGGAGCGGTGGAGGCGAGTGACAGGCTGGCGGCGATGACCCCCAGTACGCAGGCTTTTTTGCAGGTTCGCCATCCCTGCGGGATTTGAGAGGGTGATTCCGAACGCCAGCAGGAACGGTTCAGGACAGTCCGCAGTAACTCAAGCGTCAAAAACATTCACCGATCTCCCTGTGGCGAGTTGTTCAGCAGGGGAGGACGTTGGCGCCGGCTGCGTCCAAGTGCAGCGTCTTCAGAAAAGGTTGTTGGTGCCTCTCTGACTTAGATCGTCACTCCCTTGGGCATCATAATCGTTGTGTCTTCTCCAGACCAATGCTGAATTTCCGGCGAATCCCTGGCTCCGGTTTCAGCCTGAAAAGGGAGATCCGACTCTTTTTGGAGGTGCAAGAGGACTCAGGCGTCATGCGGGAAGAGTGGATTCGCGTGAGGCGTTCAGCACCCGACTTGCGAGTTCCTCCGCTGATTCATTGCCTGTCACTCGGATTTCCCGGCACTCTTGAAGATTGCGAAACCACGTATGCTGGCGTTTTGCGAATTGCCGGGTTCGGGTCTTGATCAGCTCGATTGCGGATTCCCGCGTCGGGATTCGGCCTTCGATCCAGTCGAAAAGTTCCCGGTAACCGAGTGCCTGTCGGGCTGTTCGCCCGGGAGGCGGGGATTCCACCAGAAGCTGTCGGGCTTCTGATTCCAGACCACGCTCCATCATCAGGTCCACACGAAGGTTGATGCGCTCGCTTAACCACTCGCGCGGGGGGTGAAGCCAGAAAACCTGTTGCGGACGTACGTCCACAGGCAACGGTGCTTCCTGCTGCAATTCCGACGCGGTCTGTCCTGTCGCGTGGAAGATCTCCAGGGCTCGCAGCACCCGGCGTTCGTCATTCGGATGGAGTCGGTCGGCCGAAGCAGGATCGACCTTCCGGAGTTCGTGATGCAGCCAGCCAGGTGGAGATTGCTTCGCGGTCTCCGTCATTTGATTCCGAAAGTCCCAGTCTGCTGGCGGTCCTTCAAAGACGCCTCTCAGGAGCGCCCGAAGGTAGAGCCCAGTTCCACCGACAAACATCGGGGTTTTTCCGCGACCGATGACCTCTTCTACGCACGAGATCGCGGCGGCCATGTATTCGGCTGTCGAAAACTCTTCATGGGGATCCACCAGATCAATCAGGTGGTGGGGGATCTTTTGCCGAGCCTCAACATCCGGCTTTGCCGTTCCGATGTCCATTCTCCGGAAGACAGCCATCGAGTCGAGTGACAGGATCTCTGCATTCAGAGCCTCGGCAAGCCTGAGTGAAAGGTCACTTTTCCCTGTGGCTGTTGGTCCGGCGAGAAAGAAGCATGTTCGCAGCAGTGAGGGGGAAAATTTCAACGCGGGAGACCAAAGGGGAACGGAGAATTGATGTGTGGAACGGGATGAGTTGAACTGAGTGTTACAAACATGGTTAAGTACAGGGTCATACAGACTGTCCGGCACTTCTCCTCGTTGAGCGATGAGGGCGTTCATTCTGAGGAGATGTTTTCGTCGGTCTGACCGCTGACTGCAATAGAGTCGCAAGTCAGGAACTGGGCCCGTCTCACGAAACTACTTCTTAAGTTTGATGGGAAGTTCGTCGATTTTAGCGGCCAGAATGAAGTCGTTCTCCGACAGACCGCCGATCGCGTGCGTCGTCAGTTCAATCTTTATGTTTCGGTAACCAGTCAAATGGAGATCAGGATGATGTTGTTCGGCCTCGGCGAGGTCTCCTATGGCGTTGAGAAACTCAACTGCACTGGCGAAGTCTTTGAGCTTCCACTCCCGATGAATCAGGATGCCGTCGTCGCTGACAGACCAGCCATCTAACTGTCCAGCCAGTTTGCGAGCTTGTTCGGCATCAACTCGGGGGACACCTCCCTCGCAGGGAACACAGTGCTTCGATTTGAGTGAACTGGAACTGGTCATCGATCAGGCTCCGGTCTTGGGAGTCATCAGGTCTGTGAAGTCGTCTTAATCCAATAGAATTCGGATTCTGTCGCTGACAAGAGACAACCGGCCGAAATCCGGGAATCTGGCTGCCGTTGGCCGCAGAGAGGATCACCGTTCAGGGGCCGGGGACGATGTTCACAAAAATATCGATTTAGGTCTGTGCGCCCGGAACACTCCGTTAAAATCGGGAAACGACATGGCCATATGCGACACGTCACGGCGATGATTTGTCATGGAGTCCGTTGCGACTCAGAAACAAGGATCCGGGGAAAACCCCCAGTTGATCTTGTTTTAAATCATCAATTCTCCTAGAAACGTGAGAATCACTGCATTTTTCGGCCATTTATTGGGCCAGATAACAGTTCCAGTGAAGTGTTTCTCAGGATCACCAGAAGGACTACGACTCGGCAAACGGGTACGGCAAATAGAGGAATGGGCGGACATGAAAATGACGAGCATTTTCAATCCTGGGGATCAGGTGATTTATCGCGTTACGAAACACAGCGATTGTCCAGGACCTCGGGCGAAAGCGGTCGCCCCCTCCCCGAACGGCGACGAGTACAAATATCAGGTCGACAAGTTCTGGGTCGTCGAGAAAGTGCTTGATAACGGCCAGCTACAGCTGAGGACCCGTCGGGGAAAGACGCACATTCTGTCCCCAAATGACATGAATCTGAGAGTTCCGAGCTGGTGGGAGGCCATTCTCTACCGGAACCAGTTTCCGCGAAGAGAGTCGACTGGCAATCGCCGCGAGCAGCCTCAATGCGAAACGTCAGCTCACGGGCGATAAGCTGGATTTGGGCGCAACTGTGGATTGACGCCGGCAGTTTCCTTTTGGGCCGGGTTTGACTGTTCTCTCATCCCGAGATGAATGATTCCCGCCTGAGAATCCGCAGAGACCCTCACTTGGGGCCGGTCCGTTCTGGTAGCGGAAGACCTGAGGGTGACGGAAGTTCAATTAAGATTGGAACTTCTGTTGTGGAGGGCCTGCATCTAGAAGTGTTAGACCCGCTTGAGAAATGCTGGGTCGGCAGGCCGCACTGCCCGCGCGGCGCGAATCTGAACGACGTTGTCGTGATTCGCGCTGCGCAGGCATCTTCCGGAGCGAGCTGCTCCAGTGGGCTACTTAATTAGTTGGCTGTGCTGCCGCCTTCTGGCTTTGCGGCTGGAGTTTCAGCTGGAGTTTCAGCAGCCTTTTCGCCACTTTCTGCTGGCTGAGCAGGAGCGGTTTCGGTCGTTGGGGCTGGAGCTGGAGCTGGGGCAGGTTCGCTGCATCCCAGAGTCAGGCTGCTCACGAAAGCGACGCACATGACAGCAAGCAAATTCTTCATCGAGATACTCTCCAATCGGGGGGGGCGAAAAAATCACCGGGCGCGAGAAAAACCCAACTCTCACGCTCGGAGTTATCTTCATGTCAGACAACATATTCCATTGTCTGGCAAATTGTAACTGATGGAACCGTACTTGGTCCGGCAGTTCTTGCCGAAATTCCGCCTCCCCTCCCACTCCTCTCCGCATTGGGAAATCTGGGGACACTCTGACAGCGTCGGCATCTTCGGCAAATCACGAATAACCGATAAATCTTCGCGCAGTTCCGTTTTCGCTTGAACTCCGGAGTCCGCGCAGGCCGATTGATCAGAATAGCTGTCATTGTCGTTAGGACCGTCACGTTCAGACTTCGAGCTGAACGAGCGGACAGATGTCACCCGGCGGACCTGAGTGACATTTTTGGATTTCCCACCTCGAGAGCGAGATTGTCAGCAGGATGCTGGAGCAATCGATGAAATACGCACGTAAGCGCTGGCTGGCCATGGTTGCAGTATGTCTGGGTCTGGCATCCCCAGCCCGGTCAGAGCTGGTCGTCGTCCCTGACGAAAGCCAGTTTGGCAGCGATAGTCATTTCGAATTCACGGATGACACCGGCGCAATCCGCCTGGGAGAAAGTGCCTCCGGCAGTGTGCGTCAGGCGCAGGCGGAATTTCCCCCACCGCCGACCACGGCCGCCGGAATGACACCAGCGGGTGTCTTGGGCCCGGTGCCGCCGATGTATGAGAACATGGACGTCCCTGTGGATGGGGGTGTCGGCTTCGCCAGCATGAATGCGGTGAACCAGATTTACTGGCGTTTGGGCCGAGTGAACCTGGACCAGTACGGATACAACGGGGGCTATACGAACTTCAATGCGTTCGTGCCGCTGTTTGGATCTCCGAACGATATCCTGGGCTTTATTAATCCCCGCCTGAACGTCACCGATTATGGGATGGCCGGTGCCAACGTCGGGGGCGGTCTCCGTAAATACGATCCTGTCCGCGATCGTGTCTACGGTGCCTCTTTCTGGTGGGATTACGACGACGGTCACAGTCGCTCATTCAGCCAGATGGGCGGTAGCTTCGAATCGATCGGCAACTACTTCAGTCTGCGAGGGAACTTCACGCTCCCCGTGGGGACGAAGGAAAACAAGTTCGGGATTCAGAACGTCGCAGGCGGAACGAACTTCGTCGGCAGCAACATCTCGATCCTGCAGTCGTTCCAACGCGAAGTCGCGATGGAGCAGTATGACATCGAAGCCGCGATCCCGATGCCGGTGATCGGCCGGGCCGGATTCGACCTCGGCCTCGGGGCATATGTTCTCAACAATCCTGAATCCGGTTCTGCGACCGGGGCCAGCGTCCGAACGCAGGCCCAGATGAATGAGAACTTCTGGATCAACGGGATTTACACCTATGACCATATCTTCCAGTCGAACTTCTCGCTGAACTTCGAAGTTACGATGCCGAATGGCCGCGCCGCCCGATGGTTCCGCCGTGCTCCGGTGCAGTCTTACATGACTCAGTCGGTGCAACGTCGCTACCGGGTCCCGGTACAGAAAACGACTGGCACCCAGACGGTGCTGGCAACCAAAAATGGTGTCGTGATCAACGTCGCGTTCATCGATCCGAACGCGAACATCGATCCTTCTTCGTTTGACTCGGTCTTCGACTTCGACAATGCCGCGAACAAGGCTGATTACCAGCTCATCTATGTGTTGAGCCGCACAGATGACACGGACATCAACCTGAACACCGGCATCAGTCTGGTGGATAACCAGATCCTCGTCGGACAGGGACTCGATCGTTCCATTTCGACCGATCAGGGACCTGTGGCCCTGCCTTCGAGCAGCGGACCAGCACCGATCCTGAGCAACAGTGGAGCTGTTGATCCATTCGCGCCAGTCATCACACTGGCGAACAACAACGAGGTTGTCGGATTCCGAATCGACGGTGGGAACACCGCAGACGGGATCTCAGGGAACGCCATTCAGTCGTTCAACATTCACGACAACGTCATTGAGAACGTGATCAACGGTATCAATATCACCACGAACACGGACTCTGGAAGCTCATACGGCATCATTCAGAACAACACGATCGATGGAAATACCAACATCGATAACTTCTATCCGTCGCTGTCGGGGATCAGTGTCGTCCATGCCGGAACCGGAACTCTTGATCTGCTGATCTCGGGGAATACCGTCCGCAATATTGACGAGGATGCCAACCAGAACGGCACGCTGAATGATGAAACGACTGCTGGAGTCGACCAGGACTTCGATGGCGTCATTGATGCTGATGAAGACCTGAACGGCAACGGACTTCGAGATGGCATCGGGATCCGTGTGGTCGCCGAACAGGGTCGCATCAATGCGAACTTCCCACGGACCGACGGCAGCCTGACAGGCATCCTGAACAATACAGTGCTGTCGAGTGCTAACGGGATCGAAGCCATCGTTCGGCCAGGACCGGGCCTGAGTGCCTCGATGGATCTGGCAATGAACGGCAATACCGTCTCGAACCTGACAGCACCTGTTGCTGACGGTGGAGCGGCCTTCCGAATCACCTCTGACAATACTGATGGCGTCAGTGCTGTGATGAACCTGTACTCCTTCCACAATAACACCACGTCAGCCAACGCCGGACATGGTCTGGTTCTGGAAACGATCGCTAACGGAAATCTGAACTTCCTCGGCACTCCAACCTTTCTGAACAACACACTGACAGGTAACGCCGGAACCGGGTTGCTGTTCAATATTGTGGATTCTCAGATCGAGATCGACAGCCTGAGCGGGCTGAATATCACCGGCAACAGCGGAGACGGTCTGGCCATCAACGTCAGCGGTCCGACTGGAGAGCTGACTGTCCTGAATCCAATCACTGGTGCCATCATCACTGGCAACAGCGGTAACGGTCTGGTGGTCTCTGCCGACAACGGTGCCGTCGTCAATATGTTCTTCGGCTATCAGTCCGGAGGCATCACCAGCGGCAACAACTTCTCCAACAACGGAACCGCGACAAATCCTGAGAACGGAAACGGCCTGGTCCTGCGTGCGACCAACAACGGGACGATTAACACCGCTCTGGTGGGGAATACTTTTAATAACAACGCCGGCAACGGGGTGCTGCTTGATACCCAGACTGGTGGTTCAATCGACATGACAGGACGAGCCTTCACCCAGACCGACGGCTCGATCTGGGCATCGAACGGGGTTGTGGGAAGCGTTTCAGGAGCCACGCGGTCCCAGACCTTCAACGGCAACGGACTCAACGGCATGTCAATCCTGGCCAGCAATGGCGGGAATGTGTTCATCCCCTTCATGAACGGCAACTCCTTCAACGACAACGTCGGAGCTGGCCTGCAAATCGGCAGCCTTCCCGGTCTGATTGATCCGGTGGATTCGACAGTCGCAATTGACTCGGCTGTCGACAACCTGTTCAACCGGACGACCTCCGGAACAAGCGGTATCCTGTTCAACACTCACAACGTTGACATCACTCTGACAAACCTGCTCCGCAATCAGTTCATCGGCGGCAATGCTAACACGGCCTTCGGGATCGGGGGAGTTGTCAATGGCGGTGGTCTGAACATGGCACTGGTGACCCCGAACAATGCTGACCGGAACGTGTTCTCGAACAACGTCGGTGCTCACGTCGGGATCATCTTCCAGGGTGACGCGAACAGCACTGTCAACATCACCAACGGCGTCTTCACAGGTGCCCTGGCCGATGCGGACACGGCAGACAACTTTAACGGGGATGGTGTTGCTCTGATTGGACAGGATACTTCGGTACTGACAGGGAGCATTCGAAACAGCTTGTTCACTAGCAACTCTGGTGACGGTATTAAGATCCACCTGGGTGGGGCAAATTCCAATCCGGCTCTGACTAACTTTGCCCGGCTGGATAACTTTATCATCGACAGCAACGTTGTCGGGACAACTACTGCAGGTGAGGGCAACGGGTTGAACGGGATCTTCATCTCGCGAGACATCCGAGGTGTCATCAATAACCTGACCGTCTCCCGCAACAACGTCCAAGGGAACGCCGGGGCTGCGGACGGATCCGCAGGAGCTGGTCTTGCGGTCACGACTGCAAACGCCGACGCGTCCGACGTGGGCTATGATACCTTCTACGCTTGGGGGAACATCTTCTCCAACAACCGTAATGGGATTGAGCTCAAAGTCATGGCTGACGCTGACATGGTCGCCAACCTGGGCTTCTCTGCAGGAACGCCAGCAATCAATGCCACAGTGCAACAGCGAAATTACATCGAGAATAACGCGATGAACGGGATTCTCGCGTGGGAACGAGCAAATACGACCTCGGATTCGCGATCCATCAGCGGCCAGTGGACGAACAATGTCATTCGCTACAACGGGGATGACGGAATCGATTTCCGGACCAATGCAGGAGATCCTATTCGAGGTCTGAATGGGGGACTGATTATCGGGGCCGGAGCTCTCGATGGCACCTTGTACGGGTCAAATGCAGTCAATACCAACATCATCGCCTACAACGGTCGTGACGGGATCGACATCACTGGCGGAGGCTTGTACACGATTGCCCATAATACAATCGCTTACAACGGACAGGACACAGCATTTAACTATCTGGCAATGGCCGGGATCAATATTTCAGGGAGCCTCTTTGAGACAGGTGGTCAGCCATCAAGCTCCGGACCTCTGTCGACGGTCACGTCCATCTACCAGAATGTGACTGCCTACAACAATAATATCATGAGCAACAATGGTGACGGAGTTCAGTGGATCGCAGAGCCAAGCTTTGATTCCAACTCCTACACTACGGATTCTCGTCTTGTCCTCGAGATGAATGCTATTAACAACAATAATGGCCGCGGGATTGATATGCTGATTCGGCCGACACTGGACACTGATACTACCGATTCCGATAACACAGACCCGGATGTGGGACGGATCACAGGAATTATTGGGGTTCCGCCATCACGAAACTTTGGGAATATTGGCTACGTTCGCGGAGAAGTCGTGATTCGGCAGAACCAGGTGACAGGGAATCAGCAGGAAGGTGTTTACTTGGTGGCGACGAACTCCGGCAACCAAAGTGCGGCTGTCATTAGCAGTACAATTCTTGAACAAACCGGTGCGACCAATGCAAGTTATATGCTCTACCTGGATGTAGTCGGCAACCAGATTAACGGAAATGGGAATGCCGTGACCGAGTTCCCTGCGACGGGATTAGTTCTTCGAATCGGAACAACTCAAGGGGTGAACTACTTCACTGGCACAGGAATCGAGTTTGCGAGCGGAGGCTACTCCGGCGTCGTGGCAAATGTCCTGGACAACACCTTCTCGGGTAATCAGGGCGATGATTTCTATGTCCACTCATTCACATCAACTGTCGATCCAGCGGTTACGACCGGAACATGGTCAACAACACAGTACGGAATCACTTCCTACACGCCAGATCCACTGGCAAGACTGGACTTGTTCTTTGGTGGAAACGTGATGGATTCAATGACGGCTAATAACTTCAACACAAGCTCGAACGTGACGCCAGACAATCAGGTTGGAGCATTCTACGACAATGCGGATCCATTCAAGTCCCGACTTGGGACAACGGGCGCACCTACTCCTACTGGTCCGTTCACCAGCACGAGCCGTCGTAGAAATGCAACCCGTTTGGCATCGGACTGGCCAACAGATCCGATGGATCCGACGACGGGGACCTTGCCTCCAAACTTCCCAGACAACGGTTATGCCTGGCGATATGATGGAATGGGTGACAGCACGTTCCGCGTACAGTACACGAGTGCAAACACCATCGGCGGCAGTGTCATTGCTGCTCCAGCAGTCCTGTTCAACCTCGATAATCCTCAGTTTGCGAACAACCCGAATCATGTGGATGCAAACGGGGAAGCGAGCGGGTGGGGCTTCACCGGAGTCAACCTCTTCGGAGAACTGCCGTTCGGATGGGGAACGTTCTAAGTTGAAAATGACTTGAAAAAGGGGGAAAGCCGGGAGCATCTGCTTCCGGCTTTTTCTTTGGTATCGGCGTCATGTCATTGCTAATGGCAGGGAGGAGGGGAGCAGGGGAGAGAAGACGAATCGCGGCTGAAGAGGTATGATTCTGTATTGTCTCGGGGTGTTGCCTCGGGCTTTCCTGAGAGATCAGCCAGATCCCGCGAACATGACGAAGCGACATTACCTTCTGTTCATCACCAGTTTTCTCGTCTGCGGCATCCTGCTGGCTGCGGTGCTGCTTCCCCCTGCGGTTCCCCAGGCCGGGAGTGATTTGATTGTCCGCGAGCCGGCCGAGCGTCCCGAAGGAATGGTTTGGGTCCCGGGAGGCATCTTCCGCATGGGAACCGAAACGCCATTGCTGGAGACTGATCCGAATCCTGACCGGATCAAACAGGACGAATTCCCTCCTCATGACGTCGAACTCGACGGATTCTGGATGGATGAGACCCCGGTCACAAATCGCCAGTTTGCGAAATTCGTGGAGCAGACCGGGTACAAAACCTTCGCCGAACGCGAGCTGACCAAGCAGGACTTCGAACTGCGCGGTGTCGATGTTTCGCATTTCAAGCAGAATGTGATTCCGCCGGGCTCAATGTGCTTCAACAATGCGTTTGACCGGTCGCATCTCGCCAAATCGATCCCCGGTTGGGAGCATCAGGTCTGGAAGATCGTGGATGGAGCCGACTGGCGTCACCCGGACGGACCAGAGTCGACGATCGAAGACCGCATGGATCACCCGGTCGTTCATGTCGCCTGGGAAGATGCCGAAGCCTATCTCCGCTGGGCGGGCAAGCGGCTGCCGACCGAAGCCGAGTTTGAATATGCCTCGCGGTCTGGTGGGAAGAACCTGAAGTATCCCTGGGGAGATGAACTGACGCCCGGCAATCGCTATCTGGCGAACTTCTGGCAGGGGGAGTTTCCGACGGAACGCCTGAATGAAGACGGTTACCTCACGACCTCTCCGGTAAAAGCGTTCCCGCCCAATGAATTAGGTCTCTATGACCTTGCCGGGAACGTCTGGGAATGGTGCTCGGATCTGTATGCCGCCGACTATTATCAGCACTCTCCCCGCCGCAATCCGAAGGGGCCGCAAGTCAGTTTCGACCCCTTGAATCCCGGGGCAGTTTCGCGAGTGCAGCGTGGAGGCTCATTTCTCTGCAATTTCAATAACTGTACCGGGTACCGAACTCAGGCGCGGGGACGAGGAGATGTGGCTTCCAGCAGTTACCACAACGGGTTTCGCGGTGTGGTCGATGCCAGCATGCTGACCACGTTCCGGGAACGCCAGTCGAAGATTCTGGCTGCCGAACAAAATGACTCGCTACGCCAGAAGACCACTGCCGCAGTTGTTGCTCCAGTCATCCCTGAGCGTTGACCGCAGGCAGCGGAATCCGGCACTTGGATTTGACGCAGACTTCCGGTTAACGCTAACGTGCTCACTTGTGTGAGGTTTCGATTCTGATTCGCCCTGTCCTGAAGAGTTGGCAGGGATTGTGTCGACTGGCCCGCGCGTGTTTTGTTGCTGGCTGGAAGAATTTGACCTCGCCCGTCGGAACCGAACTCGGTCGACTTCGCTCGTGCAGGGTGTCTCGGGTCAATTGATCCGCGGGGCGATGCTGCCGCGAATGTCGTCTGCAGGCGGAAATTCTAAGAACAGGACCCCATTGAATGTGGCGGCCAGGTTGCCGCAGGATTGAGAATGGCCAGGGGAAAAAGCACGAAACCTGCCCCCGGACTTCGCGTCAAAGTGATTGACGGCGTGACCATGCCTGAGTTTCCGGACCTGTCGATCGCAGGCTGGACAGGGACGGTGATGGAGACGACGGGTTCCGGTGCGAAGCTGAAAGTCGTCCTCGAATGGGACGAAGCAACGCAGGCCTCTCTACCTGCCGATTATCAGGCGCATTGTGAATCACAAGGGCTGATGGCCGCGATGGCTTGCCTTCCCGCCAATCAGCTGGAAATCGTTTGAACTGCTGTTCAACGTCCCCGTCGACGTCCCGGTGACTGTGTCAGTTGCTGTGCCAGTGGTTGTGCCAATTACTGATCGCCAGGTTACCGGTTTGTCAAATCGATCGTCGTTCGAGCTGATTCCGGAATTCCGCGCCGCTTCCTTGAGGCCAAATGCCTCCTTCAATTTGGCCGATTGAGTCGCTTGAGATTGATTTAACCGGAATCCAGGACCCTCGTCAGTTCGCCTGACACCGATGGGTCCCCGGCAGGGTATTTCCAGACAGAATCTCCGGTGTTGTTCTTCAGTAATTTTGAAGACGCTCTCACATGGACCGCCGCTTCTGCGTAGACTCAGGACAGAGTGCGCGTCGCCTTGGGGGGCTCCGTGTGATTTTCTCTGGCGGTCATCATGCAGTTGTTCCGGTCAGACCACGATCAAGAAGTGCGTTCTATGCGATTCTCTTTTCGTCTCATTGCAGGTTTGGCGATTCTTATCAGTCAGCTTGTCGCGAGTGACCGCTCCGTCTCTGCGCAGGATGATCTGCCAGAACAAGTGATTCAGCCGATTGGAGTGGTCAGCATTTCCAGCGTCGATCGGGTGCTGAAAGAGTTCGGGCAGGTCTTCGAACTCTCTGGTCGGCCGGACATGATTGAGGTGATGCATTCCACGCTGGCGGGTGGGCAGTTTCTCGATTTGCAGGGAATCGACCGTGACCGCCCGCTGGGGATGATGGTCTTCATTGGAACTGACTTGCCTCCGCGGCCTGTCTTCGTGACCTATATCCCTGTTTCGGACGAAGCGAAGCTCGTGGAACTGACCAAAAAGTCCGGTCAACCTGTGACACTCAAAAGGGAAGGGGTCTATCAGATCGGGACCTCAGAAAAGAATTCCCCTGAACTTCATTTTCGTGACGGATATGCCTTCACGGCTTCACCGGGAGGCAATGAGTTCTTGAAGCACGGCCGAATTCCACATCCCGAGGAATCTGCTGCCCGACTGGTCGCCCGGTATGACGTTGCCGCATCGGTCAATTTGCGTGGCATTCCCCCTTTGATGAAGCAAGTCTTCGCCACGTTCTTTACCCAGCAGTCTGCGGCTCAGATGCAGCAGCGCGACCATGAGTCAGACGCCTCCTATCAGTTGCGTCGGGCCAATGGGCTGAGTGCATTGCAGTGGGTGGAGCAGCTGATCCGCGACGGACAGGAACTGACCATCGGGCTCGACTCGTCGACAGACGGGAAACGGGCTGTCCTCGAAGTCTCAGTCGATGCGGAAGAGAACACAACATTCGCCAAATGCCTGACCGGAATCGCCGGGGCGCCTTCAATCTTTACTCCGCTGCTGCAGGAGAGACATCCCTTCCAGTTGTCGATGTCATGGAACGCCGATCCCCGAGAAAAGACCGCGCTGCTCGGTTATCTGGAGTCGATGAAGCTGGCACTGCGTTCACGAATTCCGGAGAGCGGACAGGCCTCGATCGACCAACTTGTCGAGACACTCCAGGCAACGGTCAATGCCGGGCATATCGACGCGATCTTCCAGTTCATTCCCTATCAGCAGAAAGAATTTGTTCTGCTTGCCGGGGTGAAAGTGCTGGGGACCGAATCACTGGATGACGCTCTGCATAACGTTTCTCGCGAGCTCTCTGCCGCAAGTTCTGATATTCAGATTGATCTCGACATGCACGAGTATGAAGGTGTGAAGCTGAGTCGGTTGCGAGGGATTCGTTCCAATCCGGAGATTCAGCGGACCTATGGGGGACCGCCGGATTTGTACTACGGCGTCGGAGATCAGGTCTTCTGGCTGGCTCTCGGTGGGGCAGGGGTCATCCCGGAGATTGACAAGGCGATCGATGTTCTCGCGGATCCCGTTTCACGCGACCTTGTTTCATCTACCGCTCCATTCGAGTTGATGTTTCGGGCTGTCCCATGGCTGGGATTGCCTCAGTCGGAACGGGGAGGGAAGCGTGCCGCAGAGCGGCGTGAACTCGTTCAGAGTGCTATGAAATCGGATTCCGATGCGTTGCGTGTGGAAGTTCGTCCTTCAGAATCGGGAGTACGGCTGACCCTGCGTTTCGATGAAGGCTTTGTCCGCCTGCTAGGGCTGACGCTGGCACAGATGTACGATCGCACCCAGCTGTAAGGCATTCGCCCTAAGAAGGCGCCCGTTGACCAGTGGCGAGACTACTGACAAGGGGAGCACGTCCCGATCGCGCCGTACGGTCCCACATGCGATTTCGCCTGCTCAGACTGCGATGTCGAAACGAGAAAAGCCGTCAATGTTCGAAGTGAACATCGACGGCTTGAAGAGAGAAACGTTCAACAATCTTTCCGGCGGTCAGAACGACAGGGTGAGAGATTCCTGTCGAACTTTGCTTCAAAGAGCGGTGCCGGCTCTGAATGTTTTACTGGATGTCGTACTGTCCGTCACAGAAGTCTGGACAGTCATGGAAGCTGCTGCCGGCCATGCTGGCCTTGTGGCCGTTTGTGCAGTGAATCCGGAAGTCCTGCTTCACGCTGGCGAAAGCGGATCCCACGTCTTCAAGCTCATTGTTCACATTCAGGGAGACTTCGCTCAGGCCGACGATCATTCCGAGCACAGCGATCGTCGAGATCAGAACCAGTTCAGCAGAGACAATGAAACCAGCTTCGTCGTTCAGCAGGGCGTTGAGAGCAGACATTACTTATTTCCTTGATGGGGGTGACTTTGATGTTCAAGGACATAAGCAGGGGGTGTGCCGGAAGTTTGACGGAGTGTCAAGAAATCGTAACGCCCGGTCCGTGTCTTGGTTTGTAAAACTTGGTTATGTAAGTGGTTATGGAAATGTGAAAGATTTCAGGGAGCGTACGACACGCCGGATTTGGAATATTGAGCAATGTTGCCCGGCCGCAACATCAGATGGAGGGCCGAGATCGCTGGTCGCTGTAAG
Source organism: Planctomycetota bacterium (assembly GCA_023417655.1). Lineage (GTDB taxonomy): Bacteria > Planctomycetota > Planctomycetia > Planctomycetales > Planctomycetaceae > Planctomicrobium. Next base: position 107,758 of record JAEZFD010000059.1, read on the forward strand.
GCGTGACTTAGTTCGGGGTTACTGCACTGGTGATTTTTGGCAACGTGAGGCGAAGCCTCCACATGTTGCTGCGACAGCGAGACAGGTGGCTGCAAACAGCTGAGAGAAGTCCCCAAGACCGCACTGGATCACATGAAAGTCGTGCTGTTCACGTATCCTGAGAGGAGAAAAAACCGTTAGGATCCCGGGGTCAGGTTTGATGTCGCCCCCTTCCTGCGGAAACAGATCTCTCTATGGCCAGCAAGACTTATCTGACGAAGCCAATTGACCAGGACAAAATGCCGTCGGGCATTCCCTACATCGTGGGGAACGAAGCAGCCGAACGGTTCAGCTTCTATGGCATGAAGGCGATTCTCGCGGTCTTCATGACGAAGTTCATGCTGGATGCGTCTGGTCAGCCGGATCTGATGTCGGACGCCGAGGCGACGAAGTGGATCAGCCTGTTCGCGATGGCGAACTACTTCTTTCCGATTCTGGGGGCGGTGCTCGCGGACGGCTTCCTCGGGAAGTACCGGACGATTCTTTATCTGTCACTGATGTACTGCCTCGGGCACGGAACTCTGGCGCTGATGGACGTGAATCTGGGCGTCGATCAGAGAACGTTGCTCTTCTGGGGACTCGCCATGATTGCGATCGGTTCCGGCGGGATTAAGCCCTGCGTGGCGTCGCATGTCGGTGACCAGTTCAGCCGTCGAAATGAACACCTGCTGCCGATCGTGTTTGGCTGGTTCTATTTCGCGATCAACATCGGCGCCACCGTGTCGATGCTGCTGATTCCGGTGATCCGCGAGAAGCTGGGAGTCGGCTGGGCCTTCGGCGTGCCGGGAATCCTGATGGCCATTGCGACCTTTGTCTTCTGGCTCGGGAGAAACAAGTTCGTTCACGTGCCTCCGGCTGGCCGAGAACTACTGAAAGTCACCTTCAGCAAGCCGGGGCGGCGAGCGATTTTCAACCTGATCCCGCTGTATGTGTTCATCGCGATGTTCTGGGCCCTGTTTGACCAGACGTTCTCCCGCTGGGTGATGCAGGCGGAAGACATGGACCGGAACTTGTGGCTATTCACTCCGTCAGCGGAACAGCTGCTCGCCGCGAACTCCATCCTCGTCATGATTCTGGTGCCGTTGACGAGCTACGTGATTTATCCGGCCATCAACAAGGTCTACACCCTGACCCCACTTCGCAAAGTGGGGATCGGATTGTTCGTCACGGTTCCGGCGTTCGCCATCTCAGGGATGATCGAGACTTGGATCCAGGCCGGTCAGACGCCGCATATCGGATGGCAGCTGCTGGGCTATGTTGTGCTGACATTTGCCGAGATTCTGATCTCGATTACCGCGCTCGAATTTTCCTACACGCAGGCTCCGAATGCGATGAAGTCGGTCATCATGGGGATGTTCTATCTCTCAGTCGCCTTCGGAAACCTGTTTACTGCGCAGGTCAATCACATTATTGAAACGGCCGAAAAATCAGGTCAGGTCTTCCTGCAGGGAGCCAACTATTACTGGTTCTTCACCGGCTGCATGCTGGTCACGGCGGTGCTTTATCTCTTCTGGGCTCCGTTCTATCGCGGTCAGACATTCATCCAGTCGGATGAAGGAAACGGTGAGGACGCAGCACCTGCGACCGCCTGAGAATGTGGGGGAGAGTAATTTGTTCGTCTGATTGTGAGGGAACCGGGCTCGGAAATTTGAGCGTCGGCGGAAGCACCTTTTCTGCTTTTTGACTATCATCTGAGCATGGATTCGCCTGCCCAATTTCGTCCGAATTACGCCCGTGTCTGGTTGATGTTCCTGCGGAACTCACTCGTGCGGTCGATGATGTTTCGCGGTCACTTTCTGATCGAAATGGTGACGCAGACATTCTGGATTGCCGCCCAGCTCATTCTGTTTCAGATCATCTACGGCAAGGTGAGTCAGATTCAGGACTGGTCGCAGTATGAGTATTTCGCGTTCCTCGCGACCGGGATGCTCATCAACGGGCTGGTTGAAGCCTTCTTCATGCCGAACTGTGCGAATCTGAGTGAGAAGATCCGGACGGGGAACATGGACTTTGCCATGCTCAAGCCGATTGACACGCAGTTCCTGATTTCCTTCGAGACGGTTGATTTCGCGATGGTGAATCAGGTCATCATCTCGCTGGGAATCCTTGGCTTCTCGCTGTGGAAACTCGGAGTCACGCTGACGTTCATCAACGTCGTGATGTACCTGCTGCTGATCGTGGTTGGGGTGACGCTGTTCTATTCGCTCATGATTGCACTGGCGAGCACGAGTATCTGGATGGGACGGAATCAGAGCCTGTATGAGTTCTGGTTCTATGTGACGGTGTTCGCCCGATATCCGCAGAACTTTTATCGACAGGCCTGGGGCGGCGAGATCCTGTGGTTCGCGTTCTCCTTTATGCTGCCGATTCTGCTCGTCGTGACGGTGCCCGCCCGAGTGTTGCTGCAGAAGACACTGGAGCCCAATGCCATCGTGCTGTTTGTCGCACCGGCCGCGACGCTGGTCTGTCTGTTCGCGTCTCGCTGGATCTTCAATTATTCGTTGAAGCACTATCGGAGTGCGAGCAGTTGAGGGTGAAAATCTCAAATTCGAAATTATGAAATTCGAAACGTGAATCATCAGGTCTGACGTAAAATCGGGCGGTTTTGAATTTCTGATTCATTTTGAATTTCTGTCATTCCTCAGACGGCGATTCAATCTTCTTTTAGCGGTTTCTCGTGAGTTTCCCTTCCCCAGCTATTTCTGACACCGAACTCGCTGCTCAGGTGAAAGAACGTGGGCGGGAACTCGGGTTCTCACTCATCGGCATCGCTCCGGCTGTGCGGCCTGACACGCTCGATCTCTTTCGAGCATGGACGAGTCAGGGGCATCATGGTTCGATGAACTATCTCGTCACCCGGGATGGGGCATATGAACATCCCTCCGGTGTGATGCCGGGTGTCCGTTCTGTCATCGTGACTGCCATGAACTATGGGCCGGGACGAGACGCCGAGCCGGGAGCCGGGCGCATCGCGGCCTATGCACAGGGAACCGCCGACTATCACGATGTTCTGCGGAAGAAGTTGAAGGAACTCGCAAAAGTTCTGCATCAGGCTCGCCCGGATTCACACAGTCGGGTGACCATCGATACGGCTCCACTGCTGGAACGGGATGTCGCCCGGCGGGCCGGACTGGGGTGGTTCGGCAAGAACACGATGCTGATCAACAAGCATCAGGGGAGCTACTTTTTCCTTGGGGGGATCCTGACCGACTGTTCGCTGCCGCCCGACGCAGTGCATGAGGCGAGTCACTGTGGAACCTGCACCCGGTGTCTGGATGCCTGCCCGACCGACGCGTTTGTCGCCCCCCATGTGCTGGATGCGCGGAAATGCATTTCCTATCTGACGATCGAAATGCGGGGAGAACCGATCCCGGTCGAACTCCGCCCCGGCGTCGGGGACTGGATGTTTGGCTGTGATGTCTGCCAGCAGGTCTGCCCGTGGAATCGCAAGGCAACTCCGACGGCGGTGCCAGAGTTCCAGCCTGCAGGGGTCACCGCACGGACGGCCATCGAGTTTCTCTCACTGGATGAAGAAACATTTCGTGGCGATTTTCGGAAGTCACCGCTTTCCCGTCCGGGGCATGAGAACATGCAACGCAATGCGGCAATCGTGCTGGGGAACCTCAAAGACGCGAATGCCGTCGCTCCGTTGATCGGCGCTCTGCAATCCTCGAGTCCTATCGTCCGCGGGGCAGTCGCCTGGGCATTGGGGCAGTTTGGAGCGCCGGAAGCTCTTTCGGCTCTGAGTGCTCACTTGGAGAACGAAACGGACTCGACCGTACAGCAGGAATGCCGTGCTGCACTCGACGCTGGTCGGAATTCCCGAGCAGCTCTTCAGGGATGAAACTGTAATCAGAATGGCAAATTCTGCGGGAAAACTGATCTTCCGAAAAATGGTCGATTCCCGTAAAAACCGCTCAAGAATCCCCTCCTGAAATCCGGCCCCCTCCTTTCGGGCTGGTTTTTCCCGCAGTTTCCAACCTAATGTGTCCCATTCGGGACGCTTTTCCCCCTTCGGTATTTCCCAATGGCAACGCCACGGACGGTCCATGTTCCCGTCATGGTTCGTGAAGTTCTGTCTCATCTCCAGTTTGAGCCAGGGCTGACGATCGTTGATGGAACTGTTGGTGCCGGTGGCCATAGCCAGCAGATTCTCAAAAAGCTCGATGCGACAAGCCAACTGATCGGGCTTGATCGTGATGAAACCATGATTGCGCGGGCGGCTCAGGTTCTTGATGACCCACGAGTCACCTTGCGTCAGGCGAGTTATGCGGAACTCGATCGCGTGCTCGCAGAACTTGAAATCGAACAAGTCGACGCCGTGCTGCTCGATCTCGGGCTTTCCTCAGATCAGCTGGCAGATCGGGAACGCGGTTTCGGATTTGAAACAACCGGGCGGCTCGACATGCGGTTCGACCAGTCACAGGGAATCCCTGCCTGGGAACTGATGGCAACGGCTGACCCTGAAGAATTGACTCGCATTTTTCGTGAGTACGGTGAAGAGACGGAAGCTCATCGACTGAGCAAGGAGATCGTCGCTGCCAGAAAGACGCAGCCGATCGAACTCGCGAGCCAGTTGAAGGGACTCGTCGAAAAGATTGTCGGGGTTTCCAAAGGGAAATCACATCCGGCAACTCGGGTATTTCAGGCGCTGCGGATCGCGGTCAATCGCGAACTGGAGCAACTGGAAACCTTCTTGCGTGACATTCTTCCGGCGCGACTTCGCCCGGGAGGCCGAGCGCTCATTATCACGTTTCACTCCCTCGAGGACCGCCTGGTGAAACAGGCGTTTCGGGAATCGGATCTATGGGACAACATCACTCGCAAACCGATCGTCGCGACCCCGTCCGAGGTGCGCTGGAATCCACGTTCTCGGTCCGCCAAGCTCCGCGTCGTGCAGCGACTCCCGACGTCGGACGGAACGGCGTCCCCGTGATGGAATTCCAGACGGAATCGACCGGATCGTGGAAGCGCGGCGTGATGCTCGTCCTCGGGCTGTCGGCCGTCGTGGGAGTGGTCGTTGTTCATAAGGCGACGAGCGCAAATCGTCCCTGGGCGAACTGGAATGTCCTGACCGTCAGCAATGACGTTGTTCTCGGACAGAGTCCCGCTCCGTCAAGCACTGCCTCCGCAGAATCAGCCAGCAGCGTCCCCCCGTTGTGGTCGTCGTCGACTGCAGCCAAGCCGATTGCTGAAGCTCGTACGACTCAGAAGTTTGACCGGAATGCCCCGCGCGGAGGTGTTCGTCGACTGGGTGACCTCACAGATGCAGAGCTGATCGAACTGGAGCAGCAGCACACCAATCGGGCCGCGCGACAGGGGATCCAACAAGTCAGCGACAGGACTTTGGCAGACGTGCGAACTCAGCAGTCGGAAGCCGATGCACCACGTTCGCTGTTTGCGATGGATCCACTGGATGAAACCCCGGCTGCGGCCCCCTCCTCAGTGTCGGGGCGGAGCCTGCAGGCGCCGCATGATCTCGATGCAGTGCCGTCCGCTCATGCACCACGACAGATGGAACACTTGGCTCCGCGACACATGGAGCCATCAGGGATCGATCAGGACCCATTTTCTGGTTCTGCTGCCGGCTCTGCCTCGCAAGTGCGTCAACAGTCTCCCAACGATCGTTTGATTCAGCAACTCGGAGGCGAAACGCCTGCCATGCCGTCGGCAGGACTACCGGCGATTGATCCGCTCGAACCGAGTGCCTTGCCGCCAGTGCAGTCACTCCCCCCTGTCCAGTCTTTACCGCAGGTTCAGTCGCTGCCGCCTGTGCAGACTCAGACCCCGCTGCAGTCACTTCCGCAGGCACTCCCTCCGGTGGAGCCGAAGATGCTGCCGCCCTCGGGATTGCCGCCGATTGATTCCCCGATGCAGGGAATTCCGCAGGCACCGCCTCGCAAGCAGTTGCCGTCTCTGCAGCCGGAGCCGACTCCTGCCCGGGCGAATTCCATGTCACTGCCGGACCCGCAGCCGATTCCGTCGGCGTTGCCTCCCAAGCAGTCGCCGCCGCCACGGATGTCTTCTGATGCGGGCATGATACCGACGCAGATGGATGCGACCGGCCGTCAGACTGCCAAGGTGCAGGATCCGGAAGTTAATGACGAGGTTTATCAGGTCAGCAACGGGGACAATTACTGGACAATCTCTCGCCGGTTCTATGGAACCGCCCGGTTCTTCTCGGCACTGGCTGAATACAACAAGCACCGGATTTCGGATCCAAGCAAGATGCGGCCGGGGATGTATGTCCTGGTTCCTCCCGTTGAAGCACTACACCGGCAGTATCCTCATCTGACTGGAGGGGGACCTCGCGATCCGAACGAGTCACTTCCGATGGGATTCTTTGTCGGTGCTGATGGTCAGCCGTACTACCGCGTCGACAAGGGAGACACTCTCGGGGGAATCGCTCAGAACTATCTGGGCCGGACATCCCGATGGGTTCAGATTTACGGATTAAACAAAGACAAGATCCCAGACGGGAAGACACTCAAAATTGGATCGGTTCTCCGTCTTCCACCGGACGCCGCTCAGGTCACGCTCGCCCCGGACGCACCGCCTGTCCGATAAGGTGATGATGGGGAATGCGATTCCGAAATGTGTTCGGGAACTGCTTCCCCTGAGTTCCTCTGCAGCTGAGTGATCAGATGTTCTTGCGTTTTGCCGCAGCGATCGGCCTGCTGACAGCGATTGCGCTGGCGGCGATCGCCGTGGAAAAACAGAATCTGTCGCTGAAACGGGCGATCTCGCTGCAGCACTATCAGCTGGAAGCGATGCAGGAACAGCATTGCCGTCTTGTGCTGGAGACGCAGCAGTTGAGCAGTCCGACGCGGCTGCTGCCTGAACTAGAACGGGCTGACAAGACCTCCAACCGGAACACCGTTCGTTGAACGGAAAGTCGAGGCCGGATGTGGAGACCTCTTCAGTCGATAAGCAGGTTGGACCCCTGTCTCGTGGTCACGCAATTCAGCAGCCACTCGATCCGGAGCCGGTGCGTGAGATGGCTCCGTTCGGGATTCGCTTCTCGAAACTCCCCCGGTCTTCGGCGGTGCATCTGTTTATAGCGATGCTGGGAGTCGCTCTCTGCATCCGCCTGATCTGTCTGCAGGTCATTGCGAGCAGAACCTTTGCTTCCCGGGCGCTGCGGCAGCAGATGAGCGAAGAAGTGATTCTGGCCCGGCCCGGTGACATTGTCGACCGGAACCAGCGGCTCTTGGCGACGACGATCACGGTTCCGAGCCTTTATGCGAATCCGAAACTGATTCCCCTGGAGGAGCGGTTGCTCCTTGCCTCGCGGCTCGGGGCCGCGCTCAACATGAGTTCGGAATCGCTGCTGCAAAAGTTTGAAGGGGAACCTCAACGTCAGTTCGTCTGGATTAAACGCCGGCTCACTGACCGGGAGGCAGATGCGATTCGCGAACTCGGGCTCCCGAGCCGATACATTGGAACGCGTCGCGAATTTCAGCGTGTCTATCCTCAAGGAACGCTGGCCGCTCACTTGCTGGGCCTACGAAACATCGATGGTCAGGGCCGCGGAGGTATCGAAGAGTTCTTCGATGACCAGCTAAAGGGAATTGATGGGCGGCGTCGATTCGTTCGTGATGCCCGAGGTTATGTCCTCGATATTCTCGATGAGGTGATGGAGCCGCCGCAGCATGGAACGGCTCTGACGTTGACCATCGATATCGTCCTGCAGCTGCATGTGGAGCGACAACTCGATGAACTCATGCAGCGGCATCAGGCCAAGGGAGCCTGCGCGATCGCAATTGATCCGGCGACGGGTGATGTGCTGGCACTTGCGAGTCGGCCGACGTTTGATCCGAACCGACCGGAACGGGCCGCTCCGGAAGACTGGCGGAATATGGTGACTTCGGCGACCTTCGAGCCGGGATCCACCTTCAAGCCGTTTGTCGCGGCGTATGGTCTGCACTTGGGCCTGTTGAATACCAACGATCAGTTTGACTGCGAGAACGGTGTCTACCGGATGGGCAAGCGACTTCTGCATGACCATCACCCCTATGGTCTGCTTTCGTTGACAGATGTGCTCGTGAAGTCGAGCAACATCGGAATGGCCAAGATCGGCGAGCGGTTAGGGAATGTCCGTCTGCATCAGCTTGCTCAGGCATTCGGTTTCGGCAGCAAAACGGGGATTGAACTGCCGGGAGAAGTGACAGGATTTCTGCGGCCAGAAAAGGAATGGACCCGATATTCGACCGGTTCGATTCCGATGGGACATGAGCTGACCGCGACGCCGCTGCAGATGGCGACGGCTTACGCCATTCTCGCGAATCACGGTCGGCGGATCAGTCCTCACCTGTTGCTGAGAACAGGGAAAGAAGGCCCCCGATCGATTCCGGTGATCTCATCGCCCATCCTGCACCCGGAAGCGGCGGATTGGATGGTCACCGGGCCGCTGGTTGAAGTGGTTCAACGAGGCACAGGACGGCAAGCGTTTCGACCGGAGTTGCAGATCTTCGGGAAGACAGGAACGGCGCAGAAGACCGACGCTGCGACCGGGGTCTATGTCAACGATCGGCACTTCAGTTCGTTCGTCGGCGGAGCTCCGGCAGACCGACCAAAGCTGATTGTGCTGGTCTCAGTGGATGAACCTCAAGGGCACGATCAGTTCGGAGGCAGCGTCGCGGCTCCGTATGTCGCAGAGATCCTGAAAGCAGGAATCCCGATCCTGCAGGCACAGGAGTAAATCACTGTTCGGCAGAATCGGGATTCGCGACGGGGTGCGGACAGTTGCCGCCGATTTCTTCCGATGGAATCGGAAATTCGAAGCATCAAATTCGAAACAGATGCGAAAGTCCAATGCCAAACCAAACGGCTGGCTTGAGGGGGGCGAACTTTAAGCATCGACATTCGTTTTGAATTTGAAATTTCGTATTTCGAATTTCCTCCAGCAAGATGGGCGTAAAAACTCCGCACCCCTTGACCGTCCGGGCTACTTCTTCTGCGGAACCCCATCCAGGTATTCCTTCACCGAGATGATGTAGTTTGGAACGTCGGTGCAGTGAACGTCGACTCCCAGACCGCGGGCGAGATAGTAATCGTCAATTGTGCGACCCGGCCAGACGTTGACCTTCAGACCTTGCTTGTGTGCTTCGATCACGGCGTCGCGAGTCGTGCCGCTCAGCTTGCAGGCAATGTGAGTCGCTCCGACGGCCTTGGCTTCGGCAATGAACTCCGGTGTCAACGGCTGCCCCTTGATGAAGGCCATCGGGGCCTTCGCATCGAGCTTCCGGATCGCTTCGAGCGGGCGCTTGTCGAATGAGGTGAAGAGGTACTGAGAGCCTTCCGGCTTCTTGGGCGTGGCGAGGGCATGCAGCTTCTTGGTGTATTCATCGATCCGGCTGTCTGGATAGAGATTCTTGTTGCTTGTCTTCATTTCGAGCTCGATGTACACGCCAGGCTTGTCAGCGAAGTAGTTCAGCAGGTCTTCCAGAAAGAGCAGCTTTTCGCCCTTCTTTGTGACGACATCTTTGATGTCGGCGGCGTTTTGAGATTCAATCGCCCCGCTCCCGTGATGGGTGCGGTCCAAGCTGTCGTCATGCAGCACGACCAGCACGCCGTCCTTCGTCATCCGGATATCGGTCTCGAAGGCGCGGATGCCGCGCTCATAGCTGGCACGGAACGCCTCCATCGTGTTTTCTTCATACTCGTGAGCGCCGCCGCGGTGGGCGAGAATCAAGGGCCCCTGGTCCTGAGCGGAGAGTGTACTGCTTCCGAAGAACATTGCTCCGGAAAGCGCCAGACAGGCCAGTGAGAGTCTCAATTTCATCAGCTGCATTCCTGCTTCAAGTGAACATGGTGAGTCAGCACCCACAAGTGGATGTTCATGCTAGCGTGACGGACCCGAGCTGCAACAGTCTGGAGGAGGTCAGTCAAACCATTGCCACCATCGATCACCAAATGGTGTTACTCTCTGTCCTGCAGGCAGCGTGTGACACTACTTGAAGTTGAAGTCACCGGCCTGCGGAAGATCGTCGAGTGACTGCAGTCCGAACAGTGACAGGAAACGCGGAGTGGTCCGGTACTGTGCTTCGGCTTCCCCTTCGTGGCGCTCCAGACAGATCAGCTGCCTCCGCAAGAGCTGGCGGAGGATCGGGCTGAGATTCGGTCGCCCCATTTCTTCCAGAGCCTCGCGTGTGGCAGGCTGCTGATAGGCCACCAGCGCGAGAACTTCGAGTGCGTCCTGTGCCAGCTTGACTTCCTTGGGGCCTTGCCCGAAGGCGCGGCTCCGGACGGACTCAAATTCTTCACGCAGCGAAAGCACATAGCCTCCGGTCTGCAATCGAACTTCGTACGGCCGTCCTTCGTTCAGATACGTGGCGTTCATCTCCGCGAGAATGTTTTCGAGTTGTTCGGTCTTCAGGCTTCCGCCCACCAGATCGAGAATCTTCTTCGTCGGCAGTGGTTCTCCGCCCACGAAGAGGAGAGCTTCGACGACTTCACGAGTTGTAATCGGACGTTCTTCGTCGTCATCTGCCGCCAGATAGTCTGGCGACCGCTCTGCGGAGGCCGCTTTGCCTGGAGGGGAGTCCTCCTGAATTGGGACTTCTTCCTGTGCCGAGAGGCGATCTTCTGCGTCGGAGTTGGATTCGTCGTGCGCCGGAAGTTCCTTGAGTTCACCAGCCGATGCGGAATGCTCCTCGGTCGTGAAGTGCTTTGGCTGAATCAGTGCGGATTCAGGTTCCGATTCCGATATGTCGTTTTCGAGTTGGAGTTCTGCTGAGCCGTGCTCCGGGTCGGCCAGTTCGATCTCTCCAGAATCATCGAGAGGTTCTTCGTCTGGCGACTCCGTCACGGCGCCGCTGACTGCCTCGGTGACAGCATGGTCGACGAGTTCAGCGGTCTCGAGAGCAGCGAGGTAGGCTGCCTCAATCTCCTCGAGTGACAACGGAACTTCTTCTTCCTCGAACTCGATTTCTTCCTGTCGCGGCAGCTGCGTCAGTTCGGCAGCGCGGACGGTCACCTGAAACGGTTTTTCGGCAGAAGGCGGAGATCCTGCCCACCGGGGACCGGGTTCAAGTTCCGGATCGACCATCGGATGTCTGAATCCTTTTGAAGAGCCTGGGGAGCTAGAAAGTTCGACGCGAGCCGGCTGGGATAACATCCGCGGCGCCGGTCACGGTGTGTGTGTTGGGACCCATGTTGGAACGCGGAATTCCTGGGACCCGCTGTGTCAGTTCCGGGGCATTCTGCAACAGAAACCGGGCGAGTGACGAGGCATACTGCTGGTTGCCGGGACCAGTGAGACAGCCGCGACGGATCGAGAACAACAGCTTTGGATCGGATTGCTGACAGAGTTCCGGCAAGACATCATGAACCGTCACCCGATCGGAAAGCTGGAGATCCACAAGCACGCGACGAATGTCGTCGGCAAACGAAGGCCTCTGATGGACTGCAGCTGATCGAGCCTGCTCAAAGCCCCAGGCACTCGGAGTCGTTGAGATCAGCAAACGGCCACCGTTGGCAGTGACCATCTGCGCGAGGGAAGCAATCGGGCCGAGCTCGCGACGTCCGTAACCGCCTTCCTGAGGAGTCAACACGGCCGGAGGAAGGCTGCGGCCGCCGATCGTGGTCCAGAACCAGTCCTTCGCCCAGGAGGCACACAGGAAATCTTTACAGACTTCGTCCGCGGCGTTTCCACCTGTTTTCAGAGACCCCGGATGAGCAGCGAAGGCGGGCTGACGACGTTCATCAAGACGCAGCGCCCCACGCACGTCGACATCGTGAATGAGGTCATCAAGGCCGACGCACAGAATGACAATGTCGGGTTGGAGTGCGGCCAGTTTCGAACGGTATCTCAGGACGTGAGCTAACGGACCTGCCTCTGGGCAGCCGGCGTTAATCACTTCGATCGGACGATGGCTGTAAGGAGCGAGGATCTGTTGGAGGCAGGCAGGCAGCGTCTCCTGCTCGGCGACATCACAGCCAAAAATTCCGCTTCCGCCCAGGCAGAGGACTCGCAGAGTCTCGGCCGGTTTGGGAATCGCGAATGATGGACCGCGAATGCCGAGTTCGTTGGTGCGAATGTGTTGTCTCACACCGTCGGGCAACTGGTTCTCGACAGACAGCAGTGGGCGAACCTCGCGCCATGACGTCGGGCTCGGTACCGTCAGCTCGTCAGGCAGAACCACTTCCGGCTTGGAATTAAAGCTGGACGCAAGTGCGTACAGTCGACAGCCGAACTCCAGAGCGCACACCCCCAGCCCAAGCAGGATCACTGCCGCGCAAAAACAGAGAACACTCCTCAGGAGCGTACGAATCATGGGGGGTGCCGTGTTCTTCCATGAATCAGCGGACTGTCCGCTTCGGCACAAAAATGGTCGGGAAAGTCCCAGCGGAATCCTACCTGAACCGGCAAAATTCCAACAAGATGGCTTCCGATCGCCCGGGGATACGACTGCAGTTAAATGTTGCCAGGGTTTTGCATCTTCCCTGAATTCTCGCCATTTGCTCCCGTGACCTTACTCTGAATCGGTCGATTCCAGGCGTCCGGTCCATGTCCAATCGTGCGACGTCCGCTAATTCGTCGAATTGGAGGACACGATTTTGCCCGGGAGAACAGGACTGGACAGGGGAATTAAGCTCTGCCATTCAGCTGGAATGGCCGGTGATCTGTACGGAATGCCACCAGTGCATCAGCTGCTGAAATGGCGGGGTGAACTGTTCCGGAGACTCCTGCAACATCTGCCAGATCTTCTCTGGACGTTCGTAGTGAATCGACTGAATCTCCGCGGGATCGGGCGTCGGAGTTTCGTCGGACGTCAGACGGAACAAGACGGTATGCTCGTAAGCCGTCGCGGGAGATGCAGGCAACTTTGTCAGGAACTCAAGTGTCCCGGTCAGCTGGAGTTCTTCCCGTAATTCGCGAATCGCGGCGACTTCATAGGTTTCCCCTGCGTCGACGTGACCGGAAGCAGAAGACGTATAGATCAGCGGGAACTGGTCTTTCCACTGGGACCGGAGATGAATCATGAGTTCTCCCCGACTGTTGAACACCCAGATGTGGACGGCGCGATGCAGCAGGTTCTCGGCGTGGACGACACTCCGCGCGGCCTGACCGATAACGTTGTCGTTCTCGTCGCAGATATCGAACTGTTCTTCAGGCATGGCCTCACTCTGACTTCAACAAGATGACCGATCGCGCAGGAAGAGGGTCAACGGAATAAAAGCAGGTCGACGATGGCGGCTAAGAGCAGGCCGATGCTGATGATGGCGTTCAGATTGAAGAATGCCATGTTGATCCGGCTGAGATCACCGGGACGAACGAGACGGTGTTCGTAAATCAGCAGCAGAGACACCATTGCGACCCCGCCAAGGAACACCAGTCCCAGTCCGCTGGACCACCAGAATCCAAACAGGCCGATGATCGTCAGGAGATGGCTGAGAAACGCGACTCGTAACGCGTTTGGAACGCCGAGTCGTGACGGAAGTGAATGCAATTTCGCGGCCCGATCAAACTCGGCGTCTTGCGTGGCATAGAGAATGTCGAAGCCCCCGACCCAGAAGAAAATCGTAAACGCCAACCACAACGGCGGGGCGGCGATTTCCCCTGTGATCGCGATCCAGGCCGCAATCGGAGAGAGCATGAGAGCAGCGCTCAACCAGTAGTGACAGAGTGCCGTCCACCGCTTCGTATAGGAATAACCGAGCAGGAACAGCAGCACTGGCAGCGAGAGTCGAAGCGGCCAGGGATTCGGCAGGAACAGCAGTGTGGATGCGACGAATGCGACAACGCAGATCAAAGTGAATCCGACCGTCAGTCTGACTGACAGAATCCCGGCCGGAAGATGGCGACCGGCGGTGCGCGGATTGCGTGCGTCATAGTCCCGATCAACCAGACGATTAAATGCCATCGCTGCCGATCGGGCAAAGACCATGCACAGAACAATTCCGAGAAGATGCGTCCACTGAAATGGAACCGATTGCCATGCCAGCAAAGCAGACAGAAGTGCGAACGGGAGTGCGAAGACCGTGTGGCTAAACCGGATCAGACTGAGCAGATCGGCAAGCTTCTGCCAGACAGATCGGCTCTGAATGTTCACCGGAGCATTCACGGTTGGGGACGGGATCTCGGACATGGAAAATTGAGGACTCGGCAAGCAGGATCAATGGGCAGGAAGAGGGAACAGTTCAGGCGGTTGCACCGGGCCGACTGGACATCAGAGTCCTTTGCGTTCGAGTCTCCGCTGCATGAAGTAGACCCAGTTCCCGACAAGAATCAAACTGATCATCAACAGGTGGGCGACAAGCTGGGGGCCCATTCGCCGATTTGCTTCCATATACTTTTTGACAGGGGGTCCCTTATCGAAGGCCCTGTGCAACAGGGTTTCGTACTCTGCGGCCCCTTTGATCGCAGACAGCATTCCGATGAGCTGCCGCGGAACATATGGATAATACATGGGTGCCTGAACACCGGTCACGCCGGCGACCATCCGGATTTTGTCCTGATACGGTGTGACCGCATATTGGACCCATTCCTTCGTGCCGGGGTAATGCCCGCTGACATTGATAATAAGGTCCATGTCCTGCACGCTGCGAACCTGCTGGCACATGGGGATCTGATCAATATTCGTTCCGCGGGCGTCGGTCGTATACAGACCGCGAAGATTGGTCACGATGACCTTGATCACCCCTTCGTACCCTGACTTGAAGCCGAGATTCACATAGTCATTGCCATAAGTGAGGTCGGGGTAATCCGCCCGAATGACGGTATCGATTGACTTCTCAATCATCTGCGGCCCGACCGGGATGAGTGTCAGGAAGTACATCTTGTGGCCCTTTTCACAGCAATGACGCGTGAACGAAGTGGCCATTGGTCCCAGTTCGCCTTCTGAACCGGGATCGAAATCCCAGGCCATCAGGATTTTGGAGCCGGGTGGAAGCACCGAGATGGCATCGAAGACATTCTGAGTCATCTGTGTCGGCGTTTCGGCAAACTGCAGGCCGAACAGGATCGGGATGCCCACGGCCAACGCCATGAGCAGAAAGATCCACCGCCGATCGAGCGTCTTCAGAAACTGATACATCTGTGATCTTTACTCCCGGTGCGGGACGGGTCAGGAATGCCGTTCACCATAACAATTCTCGCGATGGCAGGCACCTGGTCGACGAGGCTCTGCGGGGATGACTCTTTCGATCCTTTCTGGCGAGTCTTTCTCTCGACTCACTCAGGGAGTGGGGGAAGCGGCAATTCCGGCCGGAGGCGGGTTTCGCAGCGGGGTGAAGAAGCCCCAATGGCGCCTCAACTTGAATCGCTAGTAACACGAATCAAGCTTTCGCTGACCCGCTTTTACGAATTGTGCCGCATTTCCAGAAAAGGCCGCAGAATCGTCTCATGTTGCTTGTTCGCAGAGACCGATCTCGATGACAGCGGAAATTTTTTACCTGCCGAGCAACGGAAGTGAGGCAAGGTCCGCGACTGAAGCGTAAGGAGTGATCGATGCGACGTGGAGCATGCCTGCTGGCATTACTGGGATTGACCGTGCAAAATGCTGCGGCCGCTGACCAACCCGGAGTCGGAACCGCTCGATTAAATTCTGCTTCAGCTGCACCGGCAGCCGACGCCACTAAGGCGGCGCCGCAGAAATTTACGCGTTCCCCAGCCAACTCCGGCAGCGGAGAGCTGGCGAACTACTATAAAGAACTCTTCGGCGAAGCGGCTCCGACGTCGCTTCCGCAGTCAGGATTGCCGTCGAATACGACGCTGCAACCGACGAGTGCCGTATCGCTCGGGAATGTAAATCCGACGGACGGAGCCCAGCGCCCCGGATCGTCCTCACTCGCACTGCCAAAGCCTGCCGCAGAAGCAGCTGTCGAGAAAGAGATTATTCACGCGGAATATCGTGGGACCCAGAAAGCCGCCGGTGCGATTGAACAGGTCGGCGGAGACCGCTTTTCCGCACGGCCTTTTCCTGGCCTGTCCGGCGGTGCTCCTCAAACCGCCGCTGTCCCTTCGACAGCCCCTTCAGCAGCCACATCAGCACCAGTTGCTGCCACACCATCGCCAACTGCCACCCCATCAGCCGCCAGTCTGAGAATGCCTGCCGCCACTCAGACATTGACCGAGACAAAGTCGGCTCTAATCGAATCGACACGTGAACCTGCTCCCGGACATCCGTTCGGCGCGACTGCGATGAGCCCGCCAACTGCGGTCCCATCCAGCACGAAGGGAACCGTGACCTTCAGCCGCGGTCGTCCCGCAGACTCGACAGCCCGGCCGACTTCAGGTTCGATGTCAAAGATTTCCACACCGACCACCGTTCTGTCGGATTCCGGCGTCGGTGCATCGATGGCCGCTGCAGCTCCTTCAGTGAAACTGGAGTGGAAAAAGCAGTCCGATATCAACGTCGGTCAGGAATGTACCTGCGAACTCGTTGTGAGCAACGTCAGCCAGACGACCGCTCGGGACGTTGAAGTTCGCGCCACCTTCCCGACATCAATTCGTCTGGTGAAAGCCGAACCGGCGCCAGCCGAAAGCCAGAAGTTCCTCGGCTGGACCTTTGATGAACTCAAGCCAGGCGAAACCCGAACTCTCGTCATTTCTCTGATTCCGCAGGAACGGGGAGCGATCAACACTCGTGCTGAAGTTCGCTTTTCAGGTTCCGCTGACGGCGTGTTCGCCGTTGCCGAGCCACTGCTCGATATTCAGGTGGAAGGACCGAAGCAAGTTCTTGTTGGGGAACCGGCTGCTCATGTCGTGACTATCTCCAATCCCGGGACCGGTATCGCAGATCGGGTTCAGATTGAAGCCGTTCTGCCAGAAGGCCTCGAGCATGCTCGCGGACGCCGTCTGCTGATGGAACTGGGAAGTTTGAATCCCGGTGAAACCCGCACCGTTCGACTGGCATTGGCAGCGACTCGAGGTGGTCAGCACCAGCTCTCCGTTCAGGCGAAATCAGATGGAGGACTGACCTGTGTCGCGGACGCCATGGTGAACGTGATTGCTCCGCAGATTGTTGCAGGGGTTCAAGGTCCAAGTCTTCGATACGTTGGTCGGCAGGGCGTCTATACCGTTGCAGTGAAGAACGAAGGAGCTGCCGCGACCGACAACGTTCAGGTTCGATACAAGATTCCCGAAGGCTTTGAATTCGTCTCTGCCGATCGAGGAGCCCAGTTTGACGCCGCGACCGGACTGCTGACCTGCTTCGTCGGTCGTCTGGAACAGAATCAGATTTCAGAAATCCGTGTGACTCTGATGGCTCGTAAGCTCGGCGAATGTCGCCACATCGTGCGGGCGACCTCTGAGCAGGGAACCGTTTCTGACGCTGAATGTGTGACGTCCATCGAAGGAACCTCATCATTGTCGATCGCCGTCCGTGACTTGGAAGATCCGGTCGAAGTCGGCGGAAAGATGACTTACGAGATCCGCGTACGTAACGAAGGCTCGGCCGCTGCAAAGGGTGTCGGACTGTCCTGTGAACTGCCTGCTGGTATGACCTTCCAGAGTGCAGAAGGGCCAGCGAAATTCATGCAGGAAGGCTCGATGATCCTGTTCCGATCGCTGCCAGAAGTGGCCGCAGGCGAGACGGTGACCTTCAAAGTGAGTGTTTCCGCTTCTGTCCCAGGCAGCATGCGATTCAAAGCTCATCTTTCCAGCGAATCGATTGCTGAACCGCTGACTGCTGAAGAACTGACCAAGTTCTACGGCGAACGTTAAACCAGGGCCGAGGGTTGCCTCGCCATCTGAGAAGACTTTGCAAACAACCGGAAGTTCGGTCATGCCGGACTTCCGGTTCTGTCGATCATGCCGAAGCGTCCTCAGCGAACAGCAACTCGTTGCTGCTCCGATCCGGATGGCCGTTCGCTTGAGAAACAGAGGACGGAAGTCCAACGCGAAGACAGCAGAGATGTTTCGGACCATGAATACTCTTGCAATTCACCAGTATCGGCAGCAGGTGCTGTGCACATGGAAAGGCATCCTGACCATGACTCAGTTCTCATCGCCATTCAGGTCTTTCTGCCTGTTAATTGCAGCACTGCTGACGGGAGGATTTGCTTCCGGACAGTTGGTACTTGCTCAAGGGACATCCTCTGTTCGCATGCCGTCAAATCCTGGCGGACAGCGCATGGGCGTGATTGATTCGCAGCGTCCTGCTGGCGCGACATACCATTACACCATCATCGGTGCGGTCGCTCGTTCCGGTGCCTTCCACTCGAATGAATCGTCGGTATCACTTGAGCAGTTACTCAATGCGGCAGGTGGACTTAGTCCGAATGCCTCGCCGACTCTCAAAGTGCTCCGCAATCAGCAGATTCGCTTTCAGATTCTTTTTGATCCGCGGCAACCAGATCCCGCCAATCGGCTGCAACCCGGCGATGTTGTTATCGTGACCGCAACAGGCGGGGTGCCTTCAACGATTCCAGTTGCGTGCCTTGGTTTGTTGGACCGACCTGTCGTTCTCCCGCTGGATCCGACGATCCAGACCGTGAATGAACTGACTCATCGCCTTCTGCAGTCACCCGAGGCTGCGCGCATGGCAGCGGTCGTTTCTCCACAAGGAGACATTCAGGGACGCCTCACGCCGGGGACCGTGGTGATCTTCTCGCCAGGGTCGATCGACCGCTACCCGCTGATGCAGCCCGGTGCTCTGCCTGAGTCACTCGAACTGAAAAAGTTCCATCTCAGTTCAACAGCAGTCCCTCACGCGGTTCCTCACACTGTGATTCCGGTTTCGGAGCCTTCACGCACCTTAAGCCAGCCCGTTACGCAGACGATCTCAGAACCGACACTCGAATTGACGCTGCCCGGTGAAGCGCCTGAGCCCGCATCAGACCTGCAATCGTCGATGCACTCTCATTCGCCTCCCGTTTTGAGAGTCGCGGCAGAAACTCCGTCTCTATTCCTGGATTCCGCGCGACTGCAACATGACTCTGGTGCTCCGAGCCAGCATCTGTTTGCGGCTCCGGAGGTCGATGGCGTTACGGTCTCACGCATTGTCGGAACTTCTGCCCAACTGATGCCAGGCGAGGCAAGTGAGATGCCTCTTGTTCTTGCCGAGCAGACGATGCCGCTTCATGAACAATCGGAGCTGTCGCCGGGAGCGAACGGTCCGCTGATTTCTCCGTTCAGTTCAGACGAGATGAATCATGGTCTACCTGCTGCAATGCAGGCCCAGTCGAACCGCTATGCCTCGTTGTTCAATGACACCGAAACTGCGACAGGAGAGGCGACAGCTGAACAAACTCCAGCTGCCGGTGAGGTGCCTGCTTCGAATCAGACGAAGGCACGGTCGGTCTTTAAGTTGCCGTCGCTGATTGGCGGTCTCAGTGGTCTGCTCGCGATTATCGTCGCCATTGGGTATGTGCTTTCCCAGTTGCAGTCCCCTTCAAATATCGTGATGAAGGCGAAACCCCGAACGCCGACAGAACCTGTCGTGACGTTACAGGCGGCCGCGATGGCAGCCCCACAGACTGATGCTGCAACTGAGTCAGTGGCTCCAACTGCGACACCGGCCCCACGTTCGGCATCAATGAAATCGTCCATTCAGGACGATGTTGAAGCGATCGTTCAGCGAACGGTTCCGCTTGTCGAAGAGAGTGTGCGGATTCCTGGCAACTGGCAGCTGCATGGTCAGGTCGTCGGCCATCGTCGCATCGTGTTGCATCAAGCTCACGAGGAAGTCGTTCCCGTTCCGCATTTCGCGATCAAGGTCGATGCTGCATCGACGCAATCTGGTCATCGACAGAATCCAAGTTCTGAGCGGGAACTGCGAACCCGGTTGAAAGATGCATTCCGCCCGACCCGGCAGGATGTGTCAGACGTGACCGAAGATCTCGCTGAGAGCCCGCCGACAGACCGTGTTCCGACGGAGAACGTTGCGAATCATGACCGAATCGATCGCGGCTCGGGTTCGTCTCGAAGCGGAGACGCCACTGTCACGGAACGCACCGCGACAGCACCAGCGCTGGAGAATCCGGTGCTGCCTGAATTGCTTCAGCCAGCCGTTCCCGTTCAGCCATCCGCGCCGGTTCCTGCTCCCCACCTGAAGTCTGCATTGCGGACCGGTGCCGCAGGTCCGACCGAATACGACATTGTTCAGCCTGAGTTATCACAGTCCCCCGCGAGAAGCCCGCTGGAACGAGCACTGCGGACCCTTGCTTCGGAGAAAAGTGGATGAGCGCCGCTCTCGACCTCGGCAGCAGTGAATTCCGCTCGCTGCGACGTGAAGATCAAAGATTAATTGCCCGGCGGATGCCAGCGATCTACACAGTGCTGGATGACCTGCCGGAACATCGGCGACTGCTGGAACAGACCCGCACAGCTTATTCGCTCGCCGCAGGATCCATAGTGGTGATCGGTGAGGCGGCGTATGAGACTTCGCGTCTGCTCTCCCGGCCAGTGGTGCCGCTTCTGCATGGAGGCGAGCTAGGAGCCGACGATCCCATTGGGCGTCAGGTCTGCGCTCAGATGATCAGTCTGCTGCTGCCTGCGTCACATACGTCAGGCAACCTCTGCGCCATTACGCTCCCTGCGGGGGCAACGTCAACAGATTCATCGAATCATTGGACCTGCCAGTTCCTGCAGCATGTGGTTCAACTGCAGGGTTATGACTCGATGGTCATGAATTCTGCGACGGCACTCTCTCTCGCGGAACTTGAAGACGACGAATTCACAGGTGGGTGTCTGACGATCGGAGCAGAGTCCATCACGTTCTCGCTGACGTTTCAGTCGCGACCTGTCGTTGAGGCTCGCTTGAAGAAGGGAGTGCGGCCAGTTCTGGAACAGTTCGCCCACGCCCGGAAGAAGTATCTCTGGGATGGAGCCGGCAACTCTTATCTCGATCTGTCCAAGCTACAGCGCTGGTTGCAGTCAGGGGACCTCTCGCTGGTCTCTCCGCAGTCTGAAGACGAACTCTGGCTCCGGTCTGCGTTCGAAGAAACGCTGCTGTCGGCCTGGTTCGCGTTGAAGCGGAAGATTGCCTCCTGCCATGAGACGCTCCTCAGCCGTCCATTGCCGATTGTGATTTCAGGGGCCGTCACGCAATTGACTGGCTTCACTGATGTCGTCCGCGAATCCATCGAACTAAGCGGAATTCCACTGGAAGTGCAGGGGATTCGGGTCGCTTCATTTGATCCGTACTCCGTCGCACGAGGACTGTTGATTCAGGCCGCGCTGACAAGTGGGGGACCGGTGCGCCGACAGGAAGTTGACGCTGCCTGAGCGCTCCTGTCTGGCAAAATGCTCGTCGCACATTGCACATTTGCATATCGCAAAGCTGCAGTGTGCGACGTCGGTTCTGTCATTTCTTTTTGAAGATTGACCGACCTGCCAGTCTCAGTCTTACCACCAGCGCAAAGCCTGAAGAAATTCGGCGGCGTCTCCGTACCGGTTTTCAATCTCCGGCGAGAGCGCCTTGCGTCCGATATTCGTGAGGCTGCGTTGCAGGAAGGGGAGCGGGACTGATTCGCGGATGGGAAACATTCCATCCTTTGGACTGAATGGTTCAGATCCCGGTGGACTGCCTGTCTTCAAAAAATGAAGCAGGCATCCTAGCCCGAAAACATCTGTCGCAGGGCACCAGAGTTCGGTTTCGCCCTGACGTTGTTCAGGTGCCATATAGTTGCGCGTCCCCACGGCAAAGGTCAGACGTGGACCTTGTTTCTTATTGAGCAGCCAACTCATCCCGAAATCGATCAGTGTGCACGTTCCCTGCGAATCGATCATGACGTTTTCAGGTTTCAGATCCAGATGCAGAATCCCGTTCCTATGTGCGGCCGCGACCGCTGTTGCGACCTGAGTCAGGATCTGTCGAGCCTCTGACGTTGATGCCGGCCGATGAGCGAATGCTTCGCGAAGAGTGGTTCCGCAGATCCGCTCCAGCACCAGATAGGGATATCCGTGATGCATGCCGAAATCGAGCACGCGAACAATATGGGGATCGTCGAGCTGGGCCAGAATCGCTCCTTCCTGTGCGGTTCGGCAGCATGAGGCAGTGCCGGAGCCGAGCGGGCGTCGCGAGACTTTCAGGACCACTTCCCGCTGGAGTTGCGGATCCCAGGCGCGATGCACGATCGCCTGTCCCCCTTGAGCCAGCCGTTCTCGCAGCTCATATCGACCAACGACAAATCGACGAGCCGGAGGAGCGCGACTGGAACCAGTTCCCGGATCGGGAAGTAATAGCCCGCTGATTTCATCGTCAGGAGGATCGTCAGTTTGCCAGGGACCAAAAAAGCTGTCGTAGACGACTCTGCTGCCTGTCTTTTCCAATCCGCTTGATTTGGAGGAAGCGCTGCATTGGTACAAGTTCAGTGCTGCTGTGAGATACATGCTCATCAAATCTTCCCGCGACCTGCAAATTGACTCGGTGGCGCAAGCGGAGTGGTTCGGTTGTCGGCAGGCGTCGACAAAGCATCCGGAGCAGCTTGTCGGCGTGGAAGTTGCCTGTGTCGCGGATCCAGCCAGACCGCGGAAACTCGCTCGGCAACTGGACTATTAGACTGTTTTGCTTTTGATCTGCCCGATCTTGCCACGCGGAATTGAGTCTTTCATCAAGCGAAACTCGCACCGCGCGGGCAGACGGGAGAGCAAACTGCTCTAAGATGAACACTGCGACTTCAACAGTCTCGTGTCACAAGGAAGTCCCGAGGCACCTTCGTCGATCAGGTCTTCTCCATGGAATTCACAGAACTCGCGAATTCTGGTCAGAACGCGACTCGTGTTGACGTATACGGCATTGATGGAGACCCCAACTCGCGAGGCGACGTCATGAGCTGCTCCATGTTCAATGGCATGGAGGAGAAAGCATTGCCAGGTTCGAGGACGAAACTCCGGTTCGACGCTGGTCATCGCGGCCTGCAACACACCCAGTTGAAATTCACGCGTCCAGGCGGCTGCGCTTTCGCGTGTGGAGAAGGTCGCCAGCTCGCCTGAGGGAACAGGTTGCCCGACACGGCGGCGATGAAAATCAATTGCCTTGTTGGTGGTGACCTGCCGAAGCCAGTGTCGAAAGAAGCCTCTTCTTTTCTGATAAGAAAATGTCGGGAGAACTTTCAGGAGTTGAACGAGGACTTCCTGCACGACGTCGTCATGATCCTGGCCGGTGATTCCCGCTTTACGGACGGCCCCTGCGATCAACGGTCGATAGATCCGTAGGAATTCACTCCACGCGGCATTCCCATTCTCAGATCTCAATTCCATCAACAGGGAGCTGCGTGTTGCGGTCATCACGTCGGCACTCTCTCATCATTTATCGCCAGATAAAGAACGACGGGGGGAGTTCGGCGAGTCCCATACTTCTCCGCCGGGCTGATTCAAAATAAACCAGTTAGGGCTGAGAATTGTTAACGTGCGCTTCGAAATGCAACTGGAATCGTCGACCTTTATGGGATCAGAACGTCTCCTGTCGTTCAGTCTGTAACAATCGCTCTGACCAGTGCTTTCGTGGCGACTGGGGGGACGGGATTATTCGGCACAAATGTTGAAGGCAACCTGACTGATCGAAGGCAGATTTTCCCTCTGATCGGAAGCAGAGAAAAGGAGCTCGATGGATGAATTTCTCGGCCGATGAAACGCATTAATGCGCGCGGGCACGAGGGAGAGCAAACTGTTTTAGACGACTTTGACCTCTCCGATATCGGGAATCGATGAGATCAGTTTCTGGGTGTATTCATGTCGAGGATGGGCATAGATCGCATCGCTGGGACCGAATTCCACGATCTTGCCTTCGTTCATCACGGCCATCATGTCAGACATGTACTTCACGACGCTGAGGTCGTGACTGATGAAAATGTAGGTGAGATTCCGCTGCTCCTGCAGGTTCTTCAACAGATTCAGCACCTGAGCCTGAACGGAGACGTCGAGAGCCGAGACCGATTCGTCGCAGATCAGGAACTGCGGTTCGACTGCGAGGGCACGGGCGATCGAGATGCGCTGCCGTTGTCCTCCGGAAAACTCATGGGGGTAGCGGCGCAGATGCAATGTTTCCAGTCCGACCTCCTGTAACAGGGCGGCCGCCCGATCACGACGGTCTCGGGAAGAGGAACCGAGATGATGGATTTGCATCGCCTCTGTGAGCATCGTTTCCACTGTCATTCGCGGGTTCAACGAGCTGTATGGATCCTGAAAAATGATCTGCATGCGTCGCCGGTACTGCATCAGATCTTCCCCTCGATAGGAGCTGATATCGACTCCATCGAAGGCGATGCGTCCAGATGTGACAGGCATTAATTTCACAATGGCCCGGCCGGTCGTCGTTTTACCGCATCCCGACTCACCGACGAGGCCGAGTGTCTGCCCTCGGTAGACCTTCAGGTCAATGCCGTTGACGGCTTTCACAAACCCCACCGTTTTACGCAGCAGCCCTTTTCGAATCGGGAAGAATACCTTGAGGTCATCAATGCTGAGGAGGGGGCGTTGTCCTTCAGGGACAACCTTGAATTTCATCCGCGTCTCGAGTTCCTCTGCCGGATGTCCCATCTTTTTCAACTCGGATCGGGGATGCAGCAGGCGATCCCGTCCGGTGGATTCGAGCACAGTCAGGCGTTCCGGAGTCATCTCGCGTTCGATGATTTGCAGCGAACCGTCCTGATCCTTCATCGTGGTCATGAAGTCGTTGACGGTCGGAAGCCGGCGATATGTTGTGTTCAGCCGGGGCCGACAGGCGAGCAATCCCTTCGTGTAAGGATGCTGTGGCGACTTGAAAATTTGCTCAGCGGGTCCTTGTTCGACCAGTTTGCCGCGAAACATGACCGCCACTCGGTCTGCGATTTCAGCGATCACTCCCAGGTCGTGAGTGATGAACAACATCGACATGCCCCGTTCGTTCTTCAAACGCTGCAGCAACTGCAGAATCTGCTTCTGAATCGTGACATCGAGCGCTGTCGTCGGTTCATCGGCAATCAGGAGCTTCGGATTGCATGAGAGCGCCAATGCGATCATGACCCGCTGCTTCTGACCTCCTGACATCTCGTGCGGAAAACTGTCAAAGCGCCGTTCCGGTTCCGGGATTCCGACTTCTTTAAAGAGCGCAATCGTCCTCGCTTTTGCTTCCTGCTTGCCGACCTTCTCATGCAGTCGGATCGCTTCTGCGACTTGGCGACCGACACGGAAGACGGGATTCAAGCTCGTTCCCGGCTCCTGAAAGATCATGCTGATTTCCCGGCCGCGAATGGAGCGCATCTGCGGTTCCGGAAGCTTGACGAGGTCACGTCCGAGATAGCTGATGGACCCATGGGACAGACGCGAAGAGACGGCAGGGAGCAGTCGCATAATGGAAAGCGAGGTGACTGACTTTCCAGAGCCCGACTCTCCGACCAGACCAACGGTCTCGCCTGCGCCAATATCGAGAGAAAGCTGATCGACCGCTTTGACGAGAGCAGTGCCCGACCCGAATTCGGTCGTCAGTTCCTTGATCTGCAGCAGTGGCGATTGCGTGGCCATATTTCGTCCCGACAGAGATGCGAATCCGGCGCAGGAACCGATTTTGACCGTTCAGCCCGATGCGCCTTCCTGAGAACATTCGTGACTGACGGGCGTCGCTGTCAACCACAGTCCCTTTTGAACAGAGGAACTGTGATTTCACTCGCCCAATTTCGCCAGCCGGTGAATTTTAGAAAGGTCAGCGGATCGGGCGAAGAGGAAAGATGGCCGCCTCGAGCACCTTTGATCAGGAAGAGGAGTTTGTACGCTCTTCGGTGATTTGCCGAAATTTCTCAAGCGTTTCAGGGCTGACGTGATGTTCAATGCCTTCCGCGTCGATCGCCGCGGTCTTTTCCGAGACTCCTAATGCGACCAGAAAGCGGAAGACGAGATCATGTCGGCGCTGAGATTCTTCTGCGAGCTTCGCCCCCTTCAGGGTGAGTTCAATCGGGCGGTACGGTTCGCTGTCGAGGAAACCGGCCTTTTTGAGACGCCCGACGATCCGCGTCACTGTCACATGGCTGACGTCGAACCGTGCGGCCAAGTCAACGACGCGGCAGACTCCATGCTGACGGGTGATTTCGGCCACCGCTTCGACATAGTCTTCGGCCGTCTCTGTCGCGTGGTCCTGTCGGGTCCGACGATGCCGGGCAGAAATGCGTCGACTGTTGTTCATGAATCTGCGGGGCGAGGCTGCTCGAGAACACCGAGAAATGGGAGATGACGGTAGTGGTGATTATAGTCCAGCCCGTACCCGACCACGAACTCATCCGGGATCTCAAAACAGAAATAATCCGGGACGGAATCGACTTCCCGCCGTGCAGTCTTCCAGAGCAGAACAGCCGTCGTCACAGAACGGGGCTGCAGCTCCAGCAACTGGTCCCGGACCGTTGCCAGTGTTCGTCCAGTATCGAAGATGTCGTCGACCAGCAGAATGTCGCGACCGCGAATTTCTGGCAACAGGTTCAGATCGACATGCAGTGTCCCGGGGGAAGTCGCTGTCCCCCGGTAACTGCTCGCCTGAACAAATCCCAACTGGTGGGGTGCCGAGATCTGCCGGATCAGGTCCGTCACCAGCACAATGCTCCCGGTGAGGATTCCAAGAACCGTCAGATCTTTTCCTTCAAAGCGTTCTGTCAGTTGCTCGCCGAGATGACGCACTGCGTCCGAAATGACTTCGGCCGGGATGAGGACCCGGATCTGCGGTTCCGCCGACTGTTCGACTGACATGCGAGACACCCTTCTGAGCGATCATGACTTTGACTGCGACTGCGTGATCGCCGCATCATTGCATCACGACATCGTCATGCCCAGAGCGGTTGCCACTTTCCGGGACTGCTCCATGGCGAACTCGAAGGCTTCGGGTGAAAGTGACTGGGCACCGTCGCTCATCGCCTTCTTGGGATCCGGATGGACTTCGATGATCAGGCCGTCGGCACCTGCTGCGACCGATGCGGCACACATTGGTGGGACCAGCGAAGCAATGCCAGTGCCATGGCTCGGGTCGACCACAATCGGCAAGTGAGTCCGTTCGCGGAGGTAAGGAACTGTTGCCAGTGGCAGCGTGAAGCGTGTATGCGTTTCGAAGGTGCGGATGCCCCGTTCACACAGGATGACGTCCTGATTTCCCTGGTCGAGAATGTACTCGGCGGCGAGCAGGAACTCTTCGATCGTCGCGCTAGGGCCACGCTTGAGCAGGACGGGCTTGCGGACTTCGCCCACTGCCTGCAGCAGATGGTAGTTCTGCATGTTTCGGGCACCGATCTGGAGAATATCGGCATACTTAGCGACCAGTTCCACGTGATGAGGCGTCATGACTTCCGTCACGACTGCGAGGCCGGTCTCTTCACGGGCGGCAGCGAGCAACTTCAGACCTTCTTCTTTCATCCCTTGAAACGCGTAGGGACTGGTGCGAGGCTTGAACGCTCCGCCGCGGAGTGCCTTCGCCCCGGCCGCTTTCACCTTGCGGGCGGAATCGAGAATCTGTTCTTCACTTTCGACTGAACAGGGGCCAGCGATCACACCGACGTTCCCGCCTCCGAGAACGAGATCAAGCACCCGAATGACGGTCGGTTCCGGTTTCGTTTCGCGACTCGCAACCTTGTAAGGAGCGAGAATCGGAACAACCTTCTCGACCTCGTCGAAGGACTCCAGCGTTTCACGCTCCTGATTCCGCTTATCGCCAACAGCCGCGATAACAGTCCGCTCCGTTCCGTAGATGACATGGGCCTTCAGTCCCATGCCTTCGACTTGCGTCGCAATTCGTTTAATGGCCTCTTCTGAGACCCCGCGTTTCATAACTACGATCATCTGTCTCTTCCCGGTCAGTTCAGTCTGAAAACCATCGTTCCGCATGGATGCGGTTGGCGTCATTAAATGGAATGGCGTGCTGCCCCAATCCCCGTTCATCGCGATTCCGCTATTCGCAGGGATTCAATGGCGAAATGTGCAGCAGTGTGTGAATGTGAATTCCGCAGGAAACAAGCTCTGGAAACGAAAAACGGCCTTGAAACCACAGGGTTTCAAGGCCGGATCGGATCACATTAAATTCAAATGGACTCCGCTACCGTGCCCGGAAACCCGGGTTGGTAAAATAGAATCCAAACCAATAACCACCGACCGCGAACTGCGAAGGCAGATCGGCGTACAGGTCGGAATTAAGGGTGTTGCGATTCACGTGCGAAGTCCTGTTATCAATGAGATGATGCTAGATCGGCAACGCTCCAAGGTCAAGAGTTGAAATTCTTCCGCGCGATTGGAATTTTCAAAGGAGTTCTTTCCGCGAACGTCACTGATGCCTGTAAGTCGCCCCGGTCGGGCCCTACAAATTGAATTCTCCGAATTGCAGTGACGGGGTGAGATGAAGGAAATCATTGGCAGGGTTTTCATTCAGCGCAAGGCAAGCGACGCCGAGTGCGAAGGCCCGATCGTCGTGATGGAGACCATCCTGCCGGTGATCAATCCGCACGCGACCACTGGCCGACTGCCGGAGAATGAGCGAAGCGAGTTCGGTTTCCAGATCATCACGATGCATGCCGGGAACTGTTCCGCAGCCCTCATACCAGCGCAGCCGCTGATGCAGAATCAGCTGACGCAGTGTGATCGCGAGACGGTGATTGCCCTCTCCGCCTGAGAAGGAAAACCGCTGAATCGGGAAGCAACCTTCGAGCCGCTGAATAGTTCCGATCAGCTGATACTCATCGACCACGAAGCGGATGCGTGGGAATCGGGTCGCGACCTCCTGAATCCACTTCTCAACCCAGCTGACTTGCGTCGGCTCATTGGGAGTCGGCTTTGCGACGTCCATGCGGTCGATGAAGATCACTTCACCTTCCCGATGACAGACGCACCCGACGGTGAAGTCATGCTTCTCGGCATAGTCGATTGCGGCGACATAGTTGATCGCAGGTTCTCCCTGAGATCGTGGAGAGAGCGTCGCGTCCCGGCAGGCTTCGACTTCCGGCAGTGACAGGAAGTTTCCTTCTGCATGCTGCCATTTATTGAGCCAGAGTCGTTCGTAGACCGGTTGCGGTAGCAGCTTCTTCTGTTCGTCCAGTGACTCGGCCGTGATCCATGGAGCATGTGGACCATCAAGTGACGAGAAGTACCAGCGTGGGTCGAGTCGCGCACTCTCGCGAACGTCCCACTGCCAGCCCCGTCCGATTCCGGCATTCGTCAGAATCGTCAGAACGCAAGTGGGCTTCTTCGCTGCGGAAGAAATGAGTGAGTACCAGAGGTCTGGTTTCGGCCAGTGACTGAGCTCGTCACAGACCACGAAATCAGGGAGCGCGCCGAAGGAGCTTTTCACGTCCGACGAAATGAACTCGATGCGGCTGCCGGTTTCGCGGTTACGGACGAGGTGCTCAAGGAACTGCAGCGAGTTGAGGAGGTCAGGGTTGGCACTCGCCAGACGGCGGAGGGAGTCGTGAAGAAAGATCGCCTGATCCCGATCGGCCGCTGCGGCAAGTCCGTTCACCGGATGCCGCGCTGCGAGGAGAATCCAGGCAACCTGCACGGCCATGTCTGAGGTTTTGGAGTGTCCTCGTGGACGTTCGAGATAGGCCCGGCGAATGAGCGGAACTTTGCTGGTCAGTGTTCCGGCGAGATCCTGCCAGGCAGAGTCGAGCGCCGCGAGGTCATTTTGCTGCCATGACTGCAGCACTTCAGATAACAATCGGTCAGGATCATTCGGAAGCCGCAAAAGTTCCCGGAACAAGTCCGGTCTGAGTCGTGCTTGCTGATTAAGAATTCTGCGATGGGAGTCGAGCAAGGAGCGCAGGAGCTGCCTGTCTGAATTGGGCAATGAGTTCTTCATCCGTGAGTTCCTCCTGAGGGGGGAGAGCGCTGTGGTTCTCGTCCGGCCACTCCGGTGGCGGGCGATTCTTCAAGTAGAAAGTCTGGGCGGAAACACTCCCTTCCATCGCCGAGCGATATAGCGCAGCGGCAACGTTCTGACTGAGTAATGCATTGACGCGTTCGAGCAGCGAGCGAAAGGGATCACAGTTCTCGATGGTGTCGGCGACAGCAACGAGATTGAGCCCCAACTGCTGGCAGGCCGCCGCGGGAGACGCCCCCTTCGACAGCAGAAGCAAATAGGCTTCCTGCTCACTGTCAGACAACAGGGTTCCTTGAGGCGACGACAGGAACAGTCGCGAGGCTGGACGCTCAGTGAGACTCGGTGTTTCCGGTTTCAGGTTGCCTGATGCTGGCGTTGTCGCTGAGGTGTCTTCCCGCCTGGGCGCGGTTGTCGAAGAGGTAATAGACGGGACTTGAGAAGCGACTTTTTTCGAACGTTTCTGTGGTGAGGAGGAGCTTTTTTTTGCCATGCGACGGCTTCCGGCTGTAAAGGGCTGAATGAGACTGAATCGAGCGATGCTGAACCTGGCTTGCTCCAAGTTTCTGGAAGCCTGCCCGCTCGAAGACAGGGTTTGCATGTCCCATCTGGGTCAGGGTCTCGATCCACGGAGCAGGGCAAAGTTCACAACAGCGGCGTATGAACGCATGACCGATACCGGCCCCTCGATAGGTCGGGTGCAGCACCACACGTGACAATGTCACCAACTGCCGATTCATTGTCCGCAGGGTCGTTCTGTTCCAGCGGCCGCTGTGTCCAAAGAACCGGTTTCTCTGCGACAGGGTCTTCGGCGGAGCGATGAAGACGCTGATGCCGATCGGTTCATCTCCATGCCAGAGCAGATAAGCATGTCGAATCAACCCGATGTGGTGGCTGCGATAATGCCACCGAGCGAAGTACGTCCAGTCGGCCTTGGACGCAGGGGAGATCCAGCATTCGTCGAGGAGGGACGTTTTTTTTTAAGGTCGGATGCGGAATCTGCTCCAGTGAAGTCTCCCGCCTCCTCCACACCGTTTCGGGTGACCGTTCCGTCCAGTTCGCAATGCAGATGATGATCAGCGGCGACATCCCTGATGATCGACTCATGCGTCGTCGCCAGGAGAAAGCCAGTGCCGGATTTCTTCGAGAGTCGGCGGAGGTTGGCTGAGATGACACGCGCCACCCGTCGATCAAGGGCCGCTGTGAATTCGTCCGCGAGAATCCAGTCAGGCTGTTGAGCGATTGCATAGGCGAGTGCGAATCGGAAACGCTGTCCGTCTGAGAGTTCCTGCGGTGTTCGCAACAGCAGTTGGGCTTCTCCCAGTCCGCACATCGCCAGCAGGGCCAGTGCGTCATCTGGTTCGCCGGGAATCTGATCAACCAGGCACCCTGATCCAAACTCCAGTTCCAGCAGCGAAACCACCTTTTCACCACTTGCGGACAGCTCGCGGGCCGCCGCACGAAGGAGCGATGACTTTCCCGACCCACTTTCGCCCGTGAAGAGAACAATCTCTCCCCGTCTGAGCTTGAGCGGGAGTTCATGGGCGATGATGTGTTCGCCCTGTTCAAAGCCAATCCCAAACTGGTCCATGATGACTGATGAGCGGGTCGTCGGCGTCTTGGGAAGGAACTGATACGCCACTGAAAGTTCCAAAGTCATCTGTGACATCACGCGTGATCCGGTCTGCTGCGAGGAGGGAGAGTTGAACGACGTGAGAGTAACGTCAGGCCGTCGATCCCTGACGCAGATGAAGGCGGACACCTTCACAGTGCGCGAGAAGGTCGTCGAGTCGTCGTTGGACTTCGTCCCAGGCTGCGCCCGGGACTTCAAGTGTTACCTGTCGCAGCTCTGACTGACTCGAATGGTCAGGTTCGAGTGGCAGTGGGGTGTCGTCAGGGATCAGCAACAGATCCTTCAACTGTTGAGCGTCGAAGCCGGTGAGAGTGGCATCGAAGTCAGGCAACTCCTGAAGTTCTGTCACCAGATCGATGAGGCGATCAGGGTCCCAGTCACTCCCGACGGAGGCGTTGTTCAGCGTGACATTCAGAGCCTTTTCTCGTTCAAGCGGGAGATCGACGACAACGCAGTCGACCGACTGGGCACCATGATGCTTCAGAACCGCGAGTCGTTGATGACCGGAGACAACGTGACCAGTCCGCTGATTCCAGACAATTGGCTGCACGAGTTCAAACTCAGCCAGCGAGCGTTCGAGTTTGTTCCAGGCAGCATCGCCGGGCTTGAGTGTCAGACGCGGGTTGTAGGGAGCGGGTCGGAGTTGATCGACCGGCAGGGACTTCACTTGCATCGAGTGATTCCTGAAGGAAAGGATCTGCTGGAGAGGGGATGTGCGACGGGAGGTTTGCGGCGGCCTATGCGGACATCTCAGAATAGTGTCGCCGCGGAGAGTGATCATCTTCGGTCATCAACAGAGGCTCATCGTCGCTGTGGAGTTCTGGAACAGGGGAGGAATCCCAACTCAGTTCCTCATCGAGATCGAGGAACTCGGGAGATGCCTGGAATCCGGCTCGGAGTTCTCCCTTGATGCGGGCCAGGCAGCGCGTCACGTGCCCCTTGGGGTGACCGAAGACGGCGCCAATTCGGTCTAGCGGCCAGCCAGCATTTTCACGGAGAGCCAGCATGGCCAGATACTTCCACTTCCGACTGTCTTCTCCGGCAAAGTGATCGTGAATGATTTGCCAGAACTGATCCGGACCGGATCGGGGAAGAAGAATCTTGGTTCCATTTGGCTTCGATACGGACATCAGGCAACCTACTTGCGAGAGGGGAGTTCAGGCGACAGTCCATCCAACCTGTTCCGCCAGTGTTGCGCATCCTCACGGACAACATGTGACGCTGACTGGCATATCGGAAAGACATGACAGTCGAACCGTACGATCCTCGCGCCCGACTCTTTCAGAGAATCAGGCAAAAACTCGGAAGCGATCTTTACCAGCTGTCGTCGCGCTTTCTTCTGACGGCGGAACTCGACACAATGTCCGCGGAGCGTGCTCTCGCTGCACGGTCCCGCTTGCCCCCTGCCGCCGAGAGATCGCAGTGTTGAGACCTATGACCGAGTCCTTCCCGGAGCGTCTTCCCCGACAGACAATTGAAGAGCGCCAACTCGTCCGGTTGAACGCCTTGCTTGAAGAACTCAAAGTCAGCAATCCGTTCTGGCGAGAACGGCTGACCGGAGTGAATGGTCCCCTGCAATCCATCAAGGAGATCTCAACTCTTCCGTTTCTGACGAAAAATGACCTCGTTCAGGATCAGCTTGCCCATCCGCCATTCGGGGCGAATCTGACCTACCCGCTCACTCAGTACAGCCGCATTCATCAGACATCCGGCACCACCGGTAAACCACTGCGCTGGCTCGACACACCTGAGAGCTGGTCATGGATGCTGGATCTCTGGGGACAGATTTATCGCCTGGTCGGCATTCGGCCTGACGATCGCTTCGCCTTCCCGTTTTCATTTGGACCATTCATCGGGTTCTGGGCTGCTTTTGAAGGGGCCCAGCGGTGCGGCAATCTTTCATTGACGATGGGCGGCATGAGCAGCGAAGCCCGTCTCAAGATGATCGAGGAACTGCAGGCCACGATCATCTGCTGCACGCCGACCTATGCCCTGCGGCTCATTGATGTCGCCGAGCAGATGGGGATCTCGCTGAAAGACAACTCCGTCAGAATGCTCATTCTTGCAGGCGAACCCGGGGCAGCGATTCCGGCGATTCGAGAACGAATTCAATCGAGTTGGAACGCCCGCGTCATCGACCACTGGGGGATGACGGATATCGGATCGCTGGGAATCGAATCAGAGCATTCACCCGGCGAGTTGATCATCCTCGAGACTGAATGCATCGCGGAGATTATTCAGCAGGATGGAACGGAACCGGTTTCACCCGGTGAGATGGGAGAACTGGTCATCACGAATCTCGGACGATGGGGACAGCCGGTCATCCGTTATCGGACAGGCGACCTTGTTCGGGCGGTGACGACTGCGAGTGCAGAAGGCATCGAACTGCTCCGGCTGCAGAACGGCATTCTCAGTCGGGCCGACGATATGGTCACGATTCGTGGAAACAATGTCTTCCCGACGAGCGTTGATGCCCTGTTGCGACAGTTTCAGGAGATCGTTGAATACCGAATCACCGTTGTCACCCGGCGTTCGATGCCGCATCTCGTCATTGAAATTGAACCCGCTTCAAACGCCCAAGTAGTGTCACCGAAAGTAGGCGGAGCAGAGGATCTCTTGAGGCGTGTCGGTCGGGCGATCAAAGACCGCCTGAACTTTCAGGCCGAGATTGTCCTCGCTTCGAATCTTCCCCGCTTTGAAATGAAGGGCCGAAGGTTCTTTCGCGAAGAGCAGGCAGGGCTTCAGTAAAGCATCACGCTATTACCGCGAGCGGTTCGCGACGAGCTGCTGCTGGTATTCCTGGAATGTAATCCAGCGAATGTCATTGGAGCGAAGCTGACGTTCCCAGTGGCTGATGTGCCGACGATCAACCGACTGGAATTCCCACCCGAACTGATGCTCTGCGCGGAGACGGACAGGTTCTGTCCGCTGGACCTGAGAGAACTGCAGGTCAACCTGAACCGGCAGCAGCTCTGCGTCTCGCAGGGATTCATTCAGCTGCAGGCGTGATTCCGGATACGTTGCATTGGGACGCAGCACGAAGTTCAGACGAGCCGCCCAGTCTGCATAGTCGAGGTACTGTCGCACGAAGTGAGGCGATTCAATCTTCGCCGTTCGCACAGTGTAGCTCAATGGGTCAGCGGTCATTTCGAAACGCTGAGACTTTTCATCCAGATTCTTGGTGAACTGGGGAGTCAGTTGAAACTGAATTAGCGCGGCACGGCGGATCGATGTCTCATCTGTCTGCTGCCGGATCTGTCCAAGCGCCTTGGTCGTTTCCGTCAGGGTTGCTTCGAGCGCGTGAGTGATTTCTGTGAACGGGATCTCGGTCGCGACGAAGTTCTTGCCCAGGACCACGAACCGGTGATGAATCGGCTCAAAGATCACGACTTCACCGGCTTCTTCCATGTAGTCATAGACTTTGCCTGCATGGAAGAGTGTCAGACTGTGTGAAACGACTCGCGGGTTGTTGGTTCCCCGGGGGATTTCGCTGACTGTTGTATAGACTCGCATGTCCTGAGCAATTGCTGCGGACGACAGAGTAAGAAGACCGGCCAGAACGGCGCAGGTCAAGGTGCGAAAACCAGTGGACACAGGGACGGCCTCCCAAAATCGGAGTTGATTAATCGCGAGTCGTTCTGATCGAGAACCGGCAGGGAAATGCCACTCCGTGTACGGAGCCAAGTTACCAGTCCGTCGAATCAGGTCTGATTAAGAATGGAAAGTCATATCACGCAGGACGTCACACTTTGTGGACCTTCAGGAGCTTCCCTCAGGGCTTGTGTGATGTACTCAGAGATGGGAATTGTCTGCCAGAATGAAGATCTGGCGATGGGGCCGCGACTCTACGGCGGATGGTTTTCTTCGGACAAGACTGAATGCGATCATGCCTCGGAAATCAGCCGGAACTGGCCATTTTGCAGTCCTCTTCGGTCAATTTCTGCCGCTTCTTTCGGCGACGACTGGGGAGTTCCTCGCTCGCAACTGTGACAGGCGAATACCTGGGACTACGGTCTTCGATCGTTACATCCCGCATATTCCCCCCTCGCATGGACCGGGATGATCCCGATTTCCGACCCACTTATCTCCCTGTGCGAAGCATGATCTAGGTTTTGATCAGAAACACAGCAGGCGACTGGGAGGTCCATTCCCACCTCGTCTTGCTCGTCGCCATTGAGCAAACGAGCTTTCCAGAGGACCATTGCGTGTCTCCATTTGCGATCAGCGAACATTTAGAAGACGAAGCAATTGCCATCCCGGCGACGTTGATGGAGCTGATCGGAAGGCGGCTTGGCAAAATGCAGATGCTGCCTGCGATTGCCCAGCAGGCACTGGAAATCCTGCGCGACCCGGATTGCTCAATTCGCCAGTTTTCGAAGCTCGTGGAGCAGGACATCAAACTGGCGACTGAGATGCTGCGGATGGCTAATAGTGCCATTTATTCTCGCGGGCACTCAATCGCCACGTTACACGACGCTGCCACACGGCTCGGCCTTCACCAGTGTCGGAACCTCATTCTGACATCGAGCTTCGCCAGTCTGATTGAGGGATTCTCGCTCGAGGAGCTTTGGATCCGCGAACAGCTCTGGCGGCACGGCCTCGTGACCGCCGTCCTTGCTTCCAATCTCAGCAAAGCTCTGAATGTGAATTTTCAGGGAGAAGAGTTCACTGCTGGTCTCGTTCACGACATTGGACGCATTGTCGTAGCCACCATTTTGCCTGAGCACTTTCTCGATGCCGATCCGGTCGATTTTCAGGAGCGCAACCAGCCGTTGCTCAAGCAGGAGCAACAGTACTGGGGAACGACGCATACTGAAGTGGGAGCGTGGTTTGGAGGCAAGAATCGTCTTCCGTCGTGCCTGGTCTCCGCGATTCGTTATCACCATTACCCGATTCGGGCTCCTCGAGCGCATCGGCAACTCGTCGCCCTGATTTCTGTGGCGGACGACATGGCGAACTACGTCCAAAAGTACGCCACATCCGATGGCTATGACCCGGCAGAGAACCCTTTCCTCGATGTTCTCGCCGATCAGGACCTGCCTCGGGCGCGAGACATCCTTCTAGCGGAATCAGCCGAAATTCTCGAACAGTCGGCTCATGATGCTTTGGAACTGTGCGACAAATAACGGCGACAAATAACGAGTCAGCGACCGGCGAAATCTGCCGTAATTAGCGTTGTATCAGTCGCGACTTCTTTCAACGCGTCGCCACTTCTTTAAGTGGGATCTTTGTCCCCCGCAACTGCGTCGAAAAGTCTCTGAACTTTTTCCTGCAGCGCTCTGATTCGTTCGCCTTCGACGGAATCACAGGAAAAAAGGGGGCAAAAGCCGTTCTTTTCTCTGGAGACCGCTCCGCCCGAATGATCCGGGGCATCGTTGAATCCGATAAATCCGGAATATTTTCACAAGTTGGAGCCGCCTCCTGATCGATAAGTGAGTGTGACGGATTGGAACCATTTGCAATGGCACGAGAAGACTTTGTGCCTGACCCAAATCCGCAGTGACATCGCAGCACCTTGGAGGCGATCGGATGGCAACCTGGACACGTCGTATCAAGCGATGGGCCCTCACGGGCATCGTACTGCTGGCCACAGTGCCGAGCAGTGGTTGCTACGGCACTTACCTCTATCTGTTAAAGGACGCGGTGATTGGCGGCTGGTTCTATGGAACCACTCTTCCCATTCCGGTGACGCCTTACTTCAGTCAGAAAATTGAAGATACTTACTGGGAAGAAGAGCGGTACAAACGCGTTCCCATTCTTGATCCCGTCGAGGGAGAGAATGCACCGCTGTTCTGTCTGGATCCACCGAAGCCGGACGAAGTCATGCGGGCACTTCCCGACGACGTCTCCGGTGGGGTCCCATTCCTTGCCGAAACCTTCCGCAACAATGTGCGGATTGTTGTCGAGAAGATCGTGGACCGAATCGACGAACCTCGGTTCTTCCCCCAGGTCGGTCCAGCACGACTGCATCACTGCCACTACAAATGCACGGTCTACTTCGAGAAGACCATGCGATCGAGCTGGCCTGTTCCATTCACGCATGTCGATCAGGTCGAAGAAGTGGTCTACATCGACCACGACTATCTGATCCGCGTCGCCGGACCACAGTCACCGCTGTAACCAGTGCTGAAATCAATCGCAGTTTGACAGATTCGTTCCAGTACATCGCTTCCTCACCTGAGGCGGCGCTCTGGGACGAACAAATTTGATGAGCTCCTGCCGCGCTACCTGTTCTCAGGTCCCGCGGCATTTTTCGTTTCTTCCGAACACTTTTTTATGTTCGCCTCGGCTTTCCCTCCATTGGAAGATTAAGCCAGCTTGGAAAGACTCTGCCCGTTCTCTGCAGGATAAGGGGAAACTCTCTGGGCTCGATCTGGGAGCGTGACCGCGCTGACTCCCGCTGCATTGAGGCTCGCTTGAAGAACGGCCAGCAGCGCACCGTCGTCGGCCGTCTCCGGGACTTCCATGGATCGGGATGCTGCCGGCGAGATCAGATCGGCTTCAGCGACCTTTTGTTCAATGAGGGCGCTGAGCTGATCCAGATGGCGATCGCGATAACGCGACAATTCAAACGCCCGATCCGTCATGGCTCCGATCAGTTGTTGAATCAAACTCAGCTCCTGTTCCCCTGGAACCAGACTCGCCACTTCGCTTTCGTAGTCTGCGGTCGATCGTACACGATGGGGGTACTCAATGACCGTTAGAGCGATGAGTCTGCCATAGGGACGCAGCAGGACGAGCAATTCACGACGAGACATCACAATCCGGGAGAATGCATGTCGTCCTGATTCCTTCATGCCTTCCCGAAGCAGATTGAATGACCGTTGCCCGGGCGGACCGTCGGGAACGAGATAAAGCGTTCGACCTGTGTGATATGTCGGGTCGATCTCCCGACTGTCGATGAAGCACTCAACATCAATTGCTTTGGAAGCAACAGGACGAAGTTGATCAAGCTTAAAAGGATCAAGCGGAAGATAGCAATCCTCGGCAACCTGATAACCGGGGATGATGGCATCCGGTTCGATCTCGCCATGAATTGGACAGATCTTCTTTTGCCGAATGCGTTCGCCGCAGTCACGGTGCAGCTGGTTCAAAGTGATCTCCGGAGCAGCGCTCACCGCCGAAAATGCTTTGACAGCGACCTGTAACTGGTTGATGCGAAGAAAACCTTTCCATTCAGATCGGGCAGGCATAACAGCACCTCACGGTGGTTTGAGAAGCCATCCGTGCGGGAGACGCGCTCCGTCTGTGGTAATTCATCAGCAATATGTCAATCTAGCATTGCGAGATTTACACTTGCGAGAAAATTTATAGGATTATCGCGTTCGAAGCGGGCATCTCTTCGGGAAGGGCAGTCAGATCGCACGAGAAACGATACTCGCGACTGCGATTTTCTCTTTTTTAATACTTTCCTGACGCAATGGTCCGTATTTGTCCGGCAGACCTCTCTATGGTGGTCTCACAGGAGCGAACGAAGCCAGGGACGCCGAGGTTTTTCACTCATTGCGCCAGTGAAAGGGGAATATGCTCACCGCCAAAAGACCGGCCCTCCGACGGTTCTGGATCATTGATCGGGAGCTTCGGAAAAGGCAATTCCCCACAGCGGAAGACTTGGCTGCTCTCGCTGAAGTCGACGTGAAAACTATTCGACGCGATATTGAATCGCTTAGGAATGATCATCACGCTCCCATTGCGTTTAACTCATCTCGTCGCGGTTGGGAGTATACGCAGGAAACTTATTATCTTCCCGCCGTTGTCATGACAGAGGGAGAACTCGTCGCCATGTTCCTGGCAGGGCATGCCCTCCGCCAAGTTCAGGGAACTCCCTATGCAGAAGAGTTGCGGCGGGCGATTGAGAAGTTAAGTGACTTCCTGCCGAGTGAAGTTACGGTTCACTGGCAAGCGTTGGACCAGCTTCAGTCGTTCCACCAGACGGTGACGACGCTACATGATCTTGACATCTTTCGTCAGTTAGCGGATGCCGTTTTGCATCGACGCCAGTTACGAATGCGCTATTGGACTGCATCACGGGATGCAGAGACGACTCGCACCATTGATCCCTGGCATCTCGCCTGTATCGACGGGACTTTTTATCTGATGGCCTGGTGCCATACACGGCGGGCAACCCGTATGTTTTCGCCAGGCCGGATTCGTGAATTGACTGAGACCGGAGAGAGCTTTCAGGTCCCGGATGACTTTCAGATTGGCGATTTCTTCGACGGAACATTTAAGGTCGTGAGCGATACGAGTGTGCCGCTGCAGACTGTTCGTTTGAAATTCGCTCCGGGTGCTGCCAGATATATCCGAGAGAAAATCTGGCATGTCTCTCAGAAACTCGAGAAATTGCCGAACGACTCTGTCGTGCTCGAACTCTCACTCCGATCACTGATTGAGGTTCGTCGCTGGATTCTGTCCTGGGGAAGCGAATGCGAGGTCCTTGCCCCAACGGAATTAAGAGCAGACATTCAACGTGAAGCCGCGGCCATACTTCGCCGAGTCACGGAGATTCCGCAGCGGAACTCAGGCGTCTCCTCGCTGGAAGCCTACCAGTCGCGTCAGCAACGCCGGCAACGAAAGCCTAATAAGACGGGGTAGTAGTTCACCCGAGCCATGCGTCTGTCGTTCCCTCTTTATTGGGAAAAGCCACTTAAAACAGACGTTGCTAGTTTCAGTGCCCTCTTGTTCGGGCGAGGTGTAAGTGTATAATTTGTATAGGGTTGTGATCGATCGTGTGCGTCTTTTTAGATTGTATCGGATTTTGAGCGGATGATAAATCAAAATGTTGGTGATTCGGCGTGTATTTAAAAAAGACGTTGCTAGGGAGAGAAAGTTGTTGAATTGGCAACGGTGGATGGGTAACGTGGATTCAAAAGGAGAAATATCATGCCTAGTTCCACACTCGATGAAGCCCTGAGGCTGCTGTATGTCGCCTTTGATTGGCCCGCAGATGAGATTGTTCGGCAACCGCATCTGTCCTCGTCGTTCTGCGCCGCTGTGAAGGCCTCGTCCGGTGAATTCGCATTGATAGAAGACGAAGAGATTACAAAGCGACTGATCCAACTTCGGAAACGCGGGGCAGATAAAGGCGGTCTGCCACGCATCCGTAAATGCTAAGTGAATCGAGGACGGGAATGATTGAATTTGGTGGGCGGCCTGCCGTTGATTCCAGTGCGGCAGGCGCGCAGCATTTACCGGCAATCAGAGCCGTTCAGCTTGAGATCCGCACTCGTTGGCAACGACCCAACATGATCCCCGGGCCGGTTCTCGGGAATCTGTTACGGGGAGCCGTGGGGCTGACGTTGCGACATTTAGTCTGCCCGGAGGGCTGGCATGACAATTCATGTCATCCGTGCCCGTTGTATTCGGAATGTGCGTACGGACACATCTTCATGCCAACGCCCGGGGAGGGAGCGGCCCAGCTGAGATTGCAAAGTGATCTTCCCAGACCATTTGTGATTGAACCACCGGGACTGCATCCTGATGACCGGGTGACTTCTGAGGGACTAACCTTTCGGTTAATGCTCTTCGGAACAGCGATTGAACGTCTGGCATATTTTATTAGCACTCTGGAACGACTCGGCAGCGACGGACTGGGCCGGGATCGCGTTTCCTTTCGAATCGAACGAATTACCGCCTGCCACCCTGCCGGGAATGAAGTGATCTATCACGAGGGATCGAATGCCGTCTCCCTGCCGAAACAGGTCATCAACACGCAAGACCTGATTTCGACTCCCTGGCCGGCCGAAGCCGCCTTGGCACCGAATCAGCGAGAAGTCCGTCAACGAGTCCTCGCCAGAATGGGACGGGCGACTTCCGAACCGGTTGCTCCTGATCTGGATCCGGCCCGGCCTCGTCTGAAGTTGCGGTTCATCACGCCGTTACTACTGAAGTCGGGAAGCGGGGTCACGGCCACCGGGGAACGAAAGGCTGCTCAGGAAATACGGGAGCGGCCTCCAATGGGCGTCATCATTCGCCGTCTCCGGGATCGGGTCAGTTCGCTCTCGGCCTTCTTCGGAGAACGCTGGGACTGTCCTGATTTCAGTCATTGGGGAACCTTGGCAGATGAAGTTCCGATTGTTGAGTCACGAACAACATGGCTCACTCGCAATCGCCACAGTTCAAGAACCGGCCATAAACATGAGATCAGCGGCCTCGTCGGATTCACGACCTACGAGTTCCCTGACCAGACGACTTTCGACACGCTGAGCCCGCTCCTCCGCATCGGCGAACTCATCCACGTCGGCAAAAACGCCCCCTGGGGCAACGGCGCGGTCAGAGGCATTGCTGTGGGAAAAGTTTAGTTTTCCGTTCGCCCAGATGATGTGGTTCTAATGACAACTGTCGGTCTTATTCGTTTCGGGAGTGACTGAGATGACAACGCCGCTGCTGAAATGGACTGGTCATCCCCTCGCTGACGTTGGTGTTGCAACGCTCTGCGCGATGGTGGGCAAGACCGATCCGGAAAAGCTGACGCTGGAGGATCTCGATGTCGCGGGGAAGGAGATCAAGGCGGCATACACCGACGGTGTTATGACAAGCTATTTGACATGCGTCTATATGAACGCTCCTTATGTACAACCAAACATGAAGAAGGATGAGTTCGCAAGGAAAGTCGCTCGTCTTACTACCCCTCATCGCGTTCCGCCAGATCCCGAGGCAGAAGGATTACGATGTGCCTTCACAGGTGCCCCGGCAACTTTGGTTCTGAAGCGTTCCGAGATGCCGATGTTGTTAGGAGAGGGATATTTCAACTTCTATCCAGCTGGGATTGCAGGTCTGCCGCTCACTGCGGCTTTCGGACTGGCGATTCATGCACTAGCGCTGGGGGGGAGACGCAGCGAAGGAAAGCTGCTGATCGTCCACTGTGACGACCCCGCCTATACGCTGCAATTCGCGAATCAATATCTGGCCGACAATCGGCGCATTATTGAAATGGCTCGGTCGGGGGAGCTTCCCAGTATGGATGATCCCGGTCAGGTCCTCACGCGAGAGATGCCGGGCGGACTGAATAAGGAAAAGCGAGCGAAATATCCGGACGCGAAAGGCCCGGAGTCACTCGTGATGTCGGATCTCGTAAAGATCATTACCGCGCGCAAAAGCGGTTCAATGGCAGACTCCTCGGTTTCTGTGACTGCTTATCACATGAGCAACTCAGGGCAGGGTCCGTCGCTGGCGATTTTCAACATTCCCGGTGAATTCGTGGAGTTCCTTTCGACTCTGCATGGAGCAGAAATGGGGGCGAAGTGGGCCCGACTTGTGCAGCGGTCATGGCGAGCTGGAAAAGGGGGCGTCGATTCCGATGAGCCGGATGCGACAGACGATGTCCCCGTTAAGAAGGCGCGGAAGAAAACCGCGAAGCCCGCCGCCCGCAGCGGCGCCGGCTTTTCTCGAAACGACCTCTACAACGACCTGTTGGCCATCTTCATTCACGGCTCCTGTGACTGGCAGGCGGCGAC
Organism: Planctomycetota bacterium; assembly: GCA_023417655.1. Taxonomy (GTDB): domain Bacteria; phylum Planctomycetota; class Planctomycetia; order Planctomycetales; family Planctomycetaceae; genus Planctomicrobium. The sequence continues at coordinate 150,591 of JAEZFD010000059.1, forward strand.
GCGATTCATTCGTCGCCATCTTCTGTCCGACCCAACGAAATACTACTTTGACTCTGGGAAAGCACTAAATCAAGCTCCCCGTTTTGGGGTAGAGCAACTCGATTTGATTGACTGGAAACTCACGGCGCTCTTCCTTCAAAAGGTTCTTGGCATGAATAAGGAACGTATTGAACTGATCAAGGATTTTGCCGCGAAACTGGCAGAACTGATTGATGACCATAATGACAAACGCCTTTTTCGGCAGCTTGTCTTCACCAATGGTGAATGGCAATATCGCGCACTTCTGACCAAGGCTCAGCGGCAATACACCTTTGACCGCGACAAGCTGCCATTCACTTTTGATGAATATATCGAAGTGTTCCTGAACGCAGACCCGGATGAGCGTGCCGGCTGGAGTCTCATCCGTGACCTCATCTCGATTCGACTCGTCGAAGTTCTTCATCAGAAAGGCTTCTTCAAACGAAACGCGGATGTTCTGGCGAACGAAGAGGAAGAAGCTGAGACCACAACCCCGGTCGAAGTTTAGCAACCATTTCTTCGCAATCGTGAAATGTGCGTGATCGACTGATTTGATTTCAGAAAAATTAGCAAGGCTGTATCAATGGCTTATCTGACGGGCATGTTTTTATTGGACGCTCCTGCGTCGGCGTTAAATAACGCTGGATCAGAACCCGGAGCGAAGACAGATAATACGATTGCAGTGAAGAAGATCCGCTCGGCCGACGGAGTTTATCCTTACGTCTCCGCTCAGGCATTCCGGTTCTGGCTGAGAACGACGCTTGAGCAGGGCGAGACCGGGTGGAAAGCTGCTCCGGTTTTCCGTGAGAAGAAGATTGCCTTCTCGGAATCGGATCCGATCACGAACTGGGATGACGACCTGTTCGGTTACATGCGGGCCCAGTCGAAGAAAGGGGACGCCGATGAAAAGAAGAGCAATGAAGAGAAATCAAAGGCTGCGTTGCCATTGGAGAAGGATCGTGAAGTCACACGAGTTTCTCCTTTCCGTGTGAGCACGTTCGTTTCAATCTCGCCGGCATCGATCGTATCAGACTTCGGAACGATGGCCCGTCAGGATGGGAATCCGGTTCCGCACGAACACGAATTCTATCGAGCCCACCTGCGCGGACTGGTCTCTCTCGACCTGACGAGCTGCGGCACTTTCTACGATGGGGAGCGAGTCGGATATAAGAACCTCGACAGCTATCGTCGCGATAAGGCCAAGGAGGCTGGGTGCGAAGAGGCGACCGTCCGCAAGCAGAAATCGGTTCGACTTCCTCTTGAGAAGCGAACGGAACGGGTCAGTGCTTTGGTTAAGGGCCTCGCGAGCCTCAACGGCGGAGCGAAGCAGACTCTGCACTATACCGATCTGATGCCAGCCATCGTCGTGATGGCTGTCACCAAGAGCGGCAATCATCCGTTCTACCGAATGTTTAATGGAACTCGTTCGGGACGCACGGAGCTTCATGAGGCCGCTGTCCGCGAGACCTTCGAATCGTTCGCGGAGGATCTTCTTTCACCCGTCTACATCGGTTGGGCGCAGGGTTTCCTGGATGATCAGCGGGAAAAGTTTGAGAAGCTGATGCCGGAATTGAAGGCTCCGCACGGTTTCGCCCAAATTGCGCATCCCCGAACTGTTCTGCTGCAACTCTCTCAGGAGCTGGCGAAGAATGAACACTCCGACTGGTACGCCTAAACGCGTCGCAAAGGTGACGATTGAGGCGCCGGTCGTGTCATTTCGTTACCCGCATTTTCTGATTGGTAAACAGCCTTCATTCGAGGTTCCTCCGCCATCCACGATTTTCGGGCACGTTGCCAGTGCAATCGGAGAGTGGCCCCATTCGCCGTTCCAGTTTGCCTATGCCTTTTACTCACGTGGAAGAGCCAGCGATCTGGAGCATCAGCACATCGTCAGCCGCACTTCCGGGAAACTGCCGGGGGACGTCCGAGATCCCTTGTGGACTCCACCGGTACAGACCGGGAAGAAGAAGCTGACGAAGAAGCAACTCGAACCGAGATTGCTGGAAAAGACGACCGAGGCCATGGTTCAGCCGCATCAACGGGATTTCCTGTTTGATGTACGGCTGGAACTCTATCTCGATCCGCCTGAACTGGCCGACGCCTTCAAGTCACCCGTCTTTACGGTTGTGCTGGGGCGTTCTCAGGACTTGGCGAGCATCCAACGAGTGGAGTCGGTCGAACTGCTGCCTGCGGAGAAGGGTTACTTCGAGCGGACGATCCTGCCGGGGGATTTCCGGCCCCGACTTCCTTGGGGAGTCACGACGTTAATGCCGCGTTTCATCGGACCTGCGCCGGAGCGGCGCGCGGCGTTCGCTCCTTACATCGTCCTGCGGGATAGGGTGTATGCTGGCTATGACGAAGACGAAGTCAGCAAGCGGATTCTGAATTACGAAGGGGAGTCGGATCAGTGGTGGACGGATCCAACGACGGCGGATGATCGCGGTGGCCGTCGGCTTCTGTGGTTCCATCAAGTCAACCCTCGAGAATTCGAAGATGAAAACTGACTTCGATTTCTGGGCAAAGAGCTCACCGGGCGAATCGCGACCCGGTGAGTCTCTTCTGGCTCATACCATCCATGTCGTGCGACGAATCGCTCAGCTCAGGGAACGTTGTCCTGATCTGGGGGAACGGATCGGCGATGCAAGATTCTGGCATCGTCTCGGATTGGCTGCGGCGGTCCATGATCTGGGGAAGGGTGACCCCCGCTTTCAGGCGATGCTGCGAGAGCCTAAGGGCGCCAAGGGAACCTCCTCATCCTACGACCAGCGGCATGAAGTCGTTTCTCTGGCGTGGCTGAACTGGGTGCTTGGGGACGATCCCGGCAATGACCGGCTTCCAGTCGTCATGGCAGTTGCCTCACACCATCGCGACTATGCTGACATCAATCAAAAATACGTCCTCGGCGGTGAATTTTCCCCGGATCCAAGTGTGGCCTACCTCATCAAGTCGATCCCTGTTGAAACATTCAAAACAGTCGCCGATTTTTTTCTGAATGAGATCTATCCCGCTGTGCTGACCTTCGGCCTGCTGGATGGGAACTGGCTGCCCCCGGAACGTTGGACCGCTTCCGAAAAAGACCAGAAGATCGCCATTAAGAGTGTTCGTGACCAGTTGCGTCTCTGGGGACTCTGGATGGAGAAAGCAAGAGCCATCGGCTCAGACCCGGTAGAGAAATTTCCCGGTTTCCTATATCGCGGAGCCATCATCCTTGCAGACCACGCCGGGTCAGCGCACCAGTCGTTTCGGACACTGCCAGTTCTTTCGCAGCCTGAGGAAGTCGCTGCCCGACTCAGACCGCGAAACGGCCATCCGTATTTCCCCCATCAGGAGGAAGCAGGGAAGACCATCGGGCATGCCATCTTGGTCGCACCGACTGGCAGCGGAAAGACCGAGGCCGCGCTGCGCTGGGCAGCGAAACAATATGAATCCCAGCCGGGGAATCCCCCGCTGTTCTATGTCCTCCCCTTCAAAGCCAGCATGAATGCGATGCTGCTACGTCTGCAGGACCGCCTCGCGCAGAATCCGGACAACAGGGAAGAGACCGCGACGGACATCACCTTACAGCACTCCAGTGCAATGCAGGTGCTCTATCATCAGTTAATGAGTGAGGATCCTGATCGTCCTGCAAAAGAGATTCAACAGGATGTGAGACGCCAGAGAGATCTGGCGCGACTCCATACAACTCCGATTCGTGTTCTCAGCCCATTTCAACTCCTGCGGGCAGGCTATCAATTGAAGGGACATGAAGCGATTTGGACGGACGCGGCGGGCGGTGTCTTTATCTTCGATGAAATCCATGCTTATGAGCCCGACAAGCTTGCCCGAATTCTTGAGATGCTCCGATTCTTCGTTGACAGGCTGGGAGCAAAGGCATTCGTCATGACTGCGACGATGCCGACCCGACTACGAAATCGGATCGCTCAGATTCTCGGAGACTTCCGCTTGATTCAAGCTGAAGAGAACACATTCGACCAGTTCCGCCGTCACCGACTTCGGCTCAGGAACTCTGGCCTGATGGAACCCTCGACCATTGATGAAATTACCCAGCGGGTTCGCAACCGTGAGGCCGTTCTTTGTGTCACGTCAACTGTGGGTCGTGCTCAAGAACTGCAGACAAAACTGGCTGAGAAGTTGGGGGAATCCTGCAAAGTTCGTCTGCTCCACAGTCGCTTCACTGGAAGGGACCGGAATCAGAAGGAGCAGGACCTCCAGAAGCTTGTGAGCACGAGCCGAAATGGAAGTCGCGATGAACAGGTTGTGCTTGTTGCAACGCAAGTTGTGGAGGTGAGCCTTGATGTTGATTTCGATGTGCTTTTCTCAGATCCGGCTCCGTTAGAAGCTTTGGTGCAGCGATTCGGTCGAATAAATCGAAGCCGCAGACCTGAACCTTGCGACGTCATTGTCTGTACGCCGGTCGCAGACTCACAACCGATCTACAGCGAGCACCTCGTTCGCGCTGCGATTGATCAACTCAGAGGCGCTGATGGGCAAGTGATCGACGAACGGGATGTGCAGAAATGGCTGGATACTTTCTATAGCGGGGTTCACGGAGAACGGCTTGACTGCAAGCTCGAAGAGTTTGGTGCAGACTTTCGACGAAATCTGGCGTCCCTCACACCATTTGCGACCAGTGAAGAACTGGAAAAGATGTTCTATCAACAGTTTGACGGAACTGAAGTCCTGCCCAAGTCGCTCGTTGATGAATACCAAGGGCTCATCGAGACCGAACCCTATCTGACGGCCGCATTGACTGTCCCGATCACCTGGAAGCAGTACATGTCTCTTGACCGACGGGGACTGATTGAATCGCCCAAGTCATACGGGCTGCCGTCGAAAGCGCCTTCGATCGTGAATATCTCCTATGACTCGGAGATCGGACTGATGCTCAACCCGCCCCGTGATGAAGACAGCACGTGAGGAAGGGGGACGTCCGGTTAATTTCTTTTGTTCACAACAGGGAAGTGAGGTGAGTGCCCAAATCGTATTCCAACTGAAAGGCGAACCACGATGCCTCTTTATCCCCCTGCGCAACCCGTCGAACATCCGGCGGACTTGGTGATCGATGTCTTTGGAACGTTCCTCGGCAAGAAATCGGAACGGCTCGTCGTTCGGTGGCGAGACTCGTTCGGTTCAACCCCGAATATCGGCGAACAACCATCTCTTCAAGAGTCCACCGACGATCTCGCTGCGACGCAGAGACCACATTCTGCAGATGGAAATAATGATTGCGAGTCTCTCCAAAACCCGTTCTCGCGTCCTGTCGTTCTCGATCCGGAATCAAATGCCAGCGATTCTGTAAACCGGTCGTCGGAGGAAATTTGTCCGGCCGACGCAGCCGCTGCGAAGTTGCTTCAATTCTGGGCCAGAAATCCTTCTCACTCAGAGGGAGTCCTGCCTCCCTCTCCTTCAAGACTGCAGCAACAGCTCAACGAAATTGCCGAACCACGACCCGCTCCGCGACACTCCACAGGCTGGAACGAACGCGCGGTTCCTATGTCACGACTTCGAAGTGTGACCATCACCGGTCGCGGCGTTACACTCAGCAGTGACCTGATTGGAGCACTTGTTGAGCGGGGAATCTCTCTTTCATTCCTCAGCGGTCGAGGGCAACCGGTTGCTCAAGTCAGTGCTCCCGGCCTGGGCGGAACGGTGCAGACCCGACGCTCTCAGCTTGCCGCATATGAAACACCCCTCGGAGTTGATCTGGCCGTCGAATTCATCCGCGGCAAGCTCCGCAATCAAAAGCATCAGCTTCAGTACTCGGGGAAGTACTTAAAAGCGTCTGATCCAAACCGATATGAAAGGTTGGAGAAGAAAATCAAAGCGATGGGAGCCCTGAGAAAGCAGCTAGCCGATTTCAAAGCGAACAAGCTCGATGCCGTTCGAGACAAATTGATGGGCTATGAAGGGACAGGGGCGCGTATCTACTGGGAAGGCGTTTCCATTCTTCTCGAAGGTCGTATTGATTTCCCCGGAAGAGTCACTCGCGGAGCGATCGATCCGGTGAACAGTGCTTTGAATTACGGGTATGGCATCCTCTATGGACAGGTCTCCGGGGCAGTCGTGAATGCCGGATTGGAACTCTATGCCGGATTTCTACATGTCGACCGTCCTGGCAAGCCTGCACTTGTCCTCGATCTGGTTGAAGAGTTTCGCGCTCCGGTTGTTGATCGCTCGGTACTGGCGATTGTAAATCAGGGAACCTCGATAGAAACCGACAGTCACGGGTTAACGGGAGCCACGAAAAAGCTCATCGCTCAGAGAATCCTCGAACGGCTCTCCACTCCGGTTCCTTATGAAGGAAAACGCTGGCCGTTAGGGACAATCATCCAGAATCAGGCCCGGCATCTGGCTGTCGCGGTTCGCGGCGAACGTCTCTATCGGGCATTCGCCAGCCGCTGGTAGCGAACCCGCCTCCTCTTCATCACAAATCTTCAGGGCAGGGAAGCAGCCTCATGAATATGAGTGACGTCAATGCCTCAGCCGGAATTCAGAACCGTCGTGATGTATGACATTCCACATGACCGAACCCGGACCAAGGTGAGCCAGAAATGCCTCGACTTTGGACTGACTCGATTTCAGTACAGCGCATTTTATGGACCTCTTTCGAAAAATCGCCGCGAGGAACTGGCACTCGTGCTGGAACATCTGATCGAGGTCCACGGCGGAGCAATTGCCATCTTCCCGCTTTGCGCAGCCGACTGTCAGAGTTGGATTAACGTGTACGTCGAGCCACCCCCAATAGAGATGCCGGAGCTCAGGCTGGTGACAGGAGATGAAGCATGAAAACACTTCCGCTGATCACCCCTGTCGATGCTCCGACTCCGGTCGTTCGCGTTTCGGATCTCCGCCAGTGGACATATTGTCCGCGCGTTGTCTGGTGGACGCACGTGTGTCCGGTTGGGAAAGTCGAATCTTTCAAAATGAAGCAGGGTCTTCTGAAAGAACGGCGCCTGCAGCGGCTTCAGAAGAGACGGACCTTACGCGCATTCGGTCTTCGACAGGGACAGGTCGAAAACAATGTCTCCCTCTTCTCAAGGCACCTCGGAATTTCAGGGAAACTTGATATGTTGATACGGGTCGGGGCGAATCGTTTTCCTGTGGAAGTGAAGTTCACCCAAGGACCTGCGAGATTGAATCATCGCCTGCAACTTGCCGGATATGCAATGTTACTCGAAGCTGAGTTTGGGATACCAATTTCGCATGGGTTTATCGTACGACTGCCGGACGATGCTGTCGATCAGATCCCTATGGACAGACCATTACGTGAATTAACCTGGCAAACAATTCAGGCGGTTCGTCAAACAATCAAACGGGAACAGATGCCGGCTGCCGTCACCCAACCGGCCCGCTGCCTCGATTGCGAGTACCTGCGTTTCTGTGGAGATGTCTCCTAACTTGCACTCGAAAACATAGCCCGTCAAAATTTCCACCGCTGGAAGATTCAACCATGTTCGCAAACCGACGCCATTTTCACGCAGATCTGAATGTTGCGAAGAAATCCCATTTGCATCATGTATTAAGTCCTGTTGTAGTCATAAGTTGCGGATAAGCTTCAAACCCCCGCCCAATAAAGAGGGCACTGAAACATAACTGTGACCTATCGAAACAAACCCCAAGCACGCGGGCTTCAAACCCCCGCCCAATAAAGAGGGCACTGAAACATGATGCTGGGTTCAACTCCCACACGGGTCAATTCAAATGCTTCAAACCCCCGCCCAATAAAGAGGGCACTGAA